>CAYPIE010000046.1:0-46989 GCA_964410665.1 uncultured Alcaligenaceae bacterium | reverse complement strand
GGTAAGAGCGTCGACCGCATCCCCCGTGTAGACCGCCAAGCTCGCCGGTTCGGGAGGGAATTCCATACTCCCCCCGAGTCTCAATACCCCATTCTGTGGGGCAGTCCAGGAGTACCAGGCGGAGGCCAGAGGTTCGGCGTCGCCGCCATGGTTGGGCTCGCCGTCCTCGCCGGTAAAGCCGGTGTTGTTGACCGAGGCAAAGAAACTGTCGAAATCGTCGAGCATCAGGACTTCGGCGTCGGCGAAGAGGTCGTTGCCGACGGGGGTGATGCGGTCCTCGAGGGTGAGAAAGCGAAGGGGTGCAGGGCGGGAGGTTCTGGTCTGGTTGCGGGCATTCCATGACATGGGATGTACTCCTGTACGAGTCGAATAGTGTCAGGGTCCGAGTCAGCCGATTGCCCGCTCCGTGGGGCAACGTGGTATCCCCTAGTGTGCAATCAATCAGGTAATCGAGATAACCAATTCAGATGCCTCCATAGGAAAGTGGGAGAGGTTTGAGAAAAGACTTGGCCATCAAGGAACAGCATTCTCCGAGGAGAGGAGGTGCCCAACGCAATCGATCCGGGGTTCTCGGAGCTCAAACTGCTTGACGATAGGGGTTGCTTAGCCGAGCTAGCCGGATTGATGCTGGACTGACTGCCATGGCGATAGGACCTCGGTCGCGGGTCGATGGCAGGGCGTCGCTTTGCCCCGAGCTTCGCCCAAAGTGATTGAGCAAAGTCGGCGTGGAGATCAGACGGAAGAACAATCCATGGAATGGGGCGAGGAAGTTCCATCATGACATTATTATTGAGTATATGATTGTATTATCTTGGCACGATTTTAACGTTTTTGCGTTGAACTTTGGGAGAGTACAGGAGAAATAAACCCGATTCAATGTATGCAGCGATACTTCCTAGGTTGACATTTCTTGGAACATACTGACGGTATTGACGATATATTGTCAGAAAACGATCATAAAGAAAGTTCGACCAACGGAAAACGAGACCAAAGTGTGAGGATCAAAGCACATGCTGACGGTATATTTCCATAGACCGTCCGATCAGTTTACAGGATTGATCGGGAAGTGGCATCGCGAAAAAGAAAAAAAATTGTTGAGTCGATTTTCGGTCATCGAGGTGGCCAAGTTTTGAGCAAAACATAATATCTTATATATGTAGTTTTTTTATTTACAGAGAAAGTTCTCGCTTGACCCGCTTAATCCTGCAGCGGGGGCTCCGAACAAATGCATGCAAATATTTCGAGTTAAGGATGTGGTGTTTGGGGGATTGACGCTGGATTTGATGGATGCGTGAGCTTCAGCGATTCAGTCGACTTGTTTGTTTGTTGAAATGCCGATGGGTTGAACCTTCGTATGGCCCCTCCGCGTCAGCACCCAACGGATCGCTGGTTCAGTCGGGTGCTGACGATCGAGTCGAACCCACGCCGAGCCCGACACAGCGGCTGAATTGCCACACGGATACGTTACACCTCAAGCTTGCCTTGGCCCTGTTCGGATCGAGTTTTCCAGTGCCTACGGCGAAGTCGATCAACCAACGCTATGGTGGTCGCCAGCCCTACGGCTACTGCCAATGCGCTGACCGCACCACGAAGCGTATTGAGCCACTCGGGCTCGATGAGCAAGACGCCTCCCAGGGTCAACATCATCATTCCCGAAAACAGTTTCATCACCCGGCCCTCGTACTCGTTGAGTCGATGGGAGGATAGCGTCAATGAGAAGCCGAGGACAATGCAGGCAAGAGGGATGATGTAAATCAGATTGTAGGTTGCCAGCCAGAAGTAATATGTTTCGGTGGGGAGCTCGCGGAGGGTGAGCACGCGGGTGTAGATCATTGGAAACCCGGCTGTGCATAGCAATTCGTAGAGGTTGGCGATCGCTGCTAGGGAGGCCGCACCCACCAGCACGGTCCCCAGCGACACCGAGCTCACCAGGGCATTCATGCGTTTGAACAAACCTGGTTTGGCGGACTCGGGAATCGACAAGCTCGCCCCTTGCTTGAACCAGAAGTAGTCCTTGACGTTGATCAATGCCGCGGTGACGGCAATGATCCCTGCAGCGAGCGTAATCACCCGGAGATAGCCGACTAGGAAGAATAGGTTCAACCAGGCGGCCATGAACAGGAAGTACATCAATCCCGAGAAGAAGACAAACACCCCGCCGACCAGTAGCATCCGACCGCGACTCTGGGTCCGCAGCATGATGCTTAAGAGGATCATTAGTACAAAAAAAGCACATGGATTGAACGCATCCAGTCCCGCGAGCACCAAGGTAAATGCCGGCAATGATACCTCATCGGCCGTCACCGTCCCCCAAACGGGTACCACGAATTGTTCCTCTTCTGCCGGGAAAGCGGCGTCGAGGTCGAATAGGTCATCTTCCGCCGTTGGTGGGGTAGGTAAGGTAGGTGGCGACCACGCTGCCTCGGGGGGGGACGGTTGTTCTTCAAGCCCTTGAAACAACAGAACCGACAGCGTAGTCAGTCCCCCAAGGTCGGCGAGGGGGAGTAAGGCCAGCGGCGGGGGCGTTTGCTGCCGCTGCTCATATCGTGTCTGTAGAGTCGCCTGCCAACGCACCAGGGCGCTTTCGAGTGTTTTGCCACTCGACTGGGGCGTTTGGAAGCCGATCATCATCTTTTTGCAATAGAAGAACGCCGGTACTGGGCCTGCGTTGTGGTAATGGAGGCTTTGCGCCATCTGGTGATACAGCTGACGGTTGGCCGGGTAGGTAGTGATCTCATATGCATGTAGATTGATCCAGGGATGACGCTTGCGCATGCCATGGATAAACTTCCATGCCTCGGTACAGTTTGAACAAGTCTTGGACCAGAACACATACAGGTCAATACGGACTTGTTGATCACGCACCTCGTACCAGCGATAGTTCTGCGCCGTTACCGGCTGGCTGACCGCGAGCCCAGCAGTAACCACGGCGACCCCGATGACCGATTGGAAATGGCGCATTGGAGACCCTCCTGCTAGGAAGACCAGGTAGATCCAGGTCTTCGTGTCGCGTGTGGTCAATTCACTTTGCTAGTCTACCATCTACACTGCTAAGAGCTTGTCAGCGGAATGCCGACACTTTCTGCGAGCTTTTTTCGGATTTGTTTGTCAGAGAATTCCTGACGTGATGAGGAACGGACTCGCCTCAGGGCAATCTCCCCATTCGGTAGACCTGTCCGGCAAATTAGCCGCTCCAAACGGACGCTATTTGGAGCGGAGATTCCCCTTCGATCGTCTAGTGTCCAGTGAAGCCGCTTCGTCTTTGGCGATGCAGGGGTATGCAAGGAAGAAGAATCTACGCGAGCGCGTGGATATCGATTCCCGAGAATGGGTGGTATGGGATACGTTTGCGGTGCAAACGAGAAGAGGCTTCCTGATTGGACAGGCCTTTCCGAGGGTATCGATATCGATGACCTCGGGACCAGCCGTGCTTCGCTGGAACCCAGCGACCGCTTTAACGTTGCCGTTGTTCTTGCCAGATTTCGCGAATCACGCTCAACTTGCGGTCAACTGAGCGAACCGAGCAGCGTAAACGCTGGGCGATTTCTGAAAAGGCGTACCCTTCCATCCGCCACACGGCGACCTGTTTTAGGGTTGGATTCCCAAGCACATCTAGCAAACGACAACATTCCTCGGCAATTTCGGCGGCGAATTCTGGGGTCGGTTCTCGACTGATCAACTGACTGAGGAACGGGTTTTCACCTTGTTCGTCATTGGGGTGGCGTGTCATGCCGCCACCCCGCTTGCGACGCATCTCGTGTCGAATCAAATCACTGACTTTGCACAGGGTAATCTCGACCAACAATCGCCAAAGCCCATCGCGATCGTGTAATTTGGGGAATTGTCCTCGTTCTGCGCGGCGACAAAAACTGTCGAAGGCACTGAGTGCTACATCCTCTTCATCGGCCGCACCATGAAGCGCTTGACCGAGTCGTCGGCGAGCCAGGAGTACAAGCCGCGGAAAATAGCGCTTCCACAGGATCTCCACCGCAACTGATTCGCCCGTTTGGAGTGGAACTAGCCAGCGACTCACGGATCCTTGGGCATCCATCCGTTGCTCCCTTCGTTCGGAAAGAATAGTTGAGATTGTACGAAGACCTTCGGGATCCGGCAAGCATGAAGCCGATTTTCTCGGCGTGTTATCCCACCCTCTGTAGGATTTCTCGGCGTCACCAGGATATTCGAAAAGAATCAACTGTTCTGACGCATATTATGTTTATGCGGTAGCAAACGCGGGTCTTCGTCCAGCGACTGCCAACGCCTGATCACATTGCGTTGGGGAGACAGCGCGAAATCATGCCATGTCCTTGACGAATACAACCGGATACGTTCGGATGTCCCGGTTTGCATCGCCACGGAGGTCGTTGCAGATGCGCGGCTTTCTGTGGGATCCCGATTCACGTGGACGAAGACCGTTCGGAGGATTCAATGCGCGTGGGCATGATGACTGTGCTGTGGCTAAGCGGGTTTGCGGCTAGCCCGGTAACTGCTGGGGAAGGGTCATTCGACTCGAATGGGACCAGGATCCACTACCATGAGCAAGGCAAGGGTGACGCGGTGGTGTTAATCCACGGCTTTTCGTTGTCAGCAGCAGAGATGTGGCTGAACAACCCGGCGGTGGAAACGCAATTTGCTTCCTTTCTCGCCAAGGATTTTCGGGTGATTGCCTTGGATCTCCGTGGTCATGGGCAAAGTGCCAAGCCACACGATCGGAGCCAATATGGTGTGGCCATGGCCGAGGATGTGATCCGCCTGCTCGATCACTTAGAAATCCCAAAAGCGCATATTCTCGGTTACTCGTTGGGTGCATCGGTCGCCGGCAAAGTGATGGTCAGCCATCCCCAACGATGCCTGAGTGTCATCTTTGCGGGCGGCGGACCGTGGTATGGCCTTTCGAAGAAATGGCAGAAGGCCCTCGATGCAACCGTGCAGACGTTGGAGCAAGGCAAGGGGTTTGCCCCGCTCATGTTGGCGATCATGCCGGAGGATCAACCCAAGCCCAGCCCAGAACAAGCCGCGGGACTGACACGGGCCTTTCTACGCGGGAAAGACTCCAAGGCCCTTGCCGCCGTCATGGCGAGTCGCCAAGGTCTGGGTGTGAGCAAAGCCCAGTTGCAAGCGAATCAGATCCCGGTGCTGTATGTCCACGGCAGTGAAGAAGGGGGCATGATCCTTCAGCTTTGCAACAACACCCTGCCACTGCTGAAGGGAGCTCGGAAAAAAGTGATTCAGGGTGCGAACCACGGAAATACTCCGTTCACCCCGAGTTTTCAGAAGGCCGTGATCCAGTTCCTCAAGTCTCAAAAGAACTAACATCCATCGGCCGCGCGATATCCCCTGGGGATTACACCGCGGCCGAGAGCCAGGTGGCGGTGTTCCCCCAGGTTTGGTCAACTCGATGCAGTACCCGCCCGCGACTTGACAGCTCGTGGTCGAGACGCGACAAGATAGGTGCTCTGGGCAATCCTATTGGCACCTTGTGTGAGGACATCTGTTGACCATGTTCGATCGAGCGAGTCTTTTCCAATCATCGCTATTGATGGTCTGCCTGCATCTCAGCGGGATCGTAGCGTTTGGGGCGGAGTCGGCGGCTTGGATGCGCTATCCAGCGATTTCGCCCGATGGCCAAACTATCGCTTTCGCTTACATGGGTGACATCTGGGTAGTTCCCGCCACTGGGGGCACTGCCCAGGCCCTGACTACCCATGTCGCACACGAAAAAACACCCATCTGGTCGCCGGATTCCCAGCAGATTGCTTTTGCCTCCGACCGCCATGGGCAGTATGACGTGTTTCTTGTGTCTGCACGCGGCGGTCAGGCGAAACGCCTGACCTATCACTCCGCTGCGGACACCCCCACCGCATTTACGCGCGATGGCAAGGCCATCCTGTTTGCCAGCCGCCGTCAAGATGCTCCCGAGGCTGCCCTCGGAGGACTCAACCAAGAAGAACTGTACCAGATCCCCTGTGATGGTGGGCGTCCCGTGCAGGTGCTCACCACGCCTGCGGAGGATGCCGTGCCCAGCCCGGACGGCAAACGCATTGCCTACCACGACTACAAAGGGTACGAGGATCACTGGCGCAAGCATCACACCTCTTCGGTGACCCGAGATATCTGGATTTACGATATAGAGACGGGGTCGCACACCAAGCTGTCCGGCTTCCGTGGGGAAGACCGCGAGCCTGTTTGGGCAGCGGATGGCAAGGGGTTGTACTATCTGTCGGAACGCTCTGGGAGTTTTAATATTTGGCAGCAGGAATGTATGCCGGAAGCTGAGCCCGAATGTATCACGAACCATGGCCCGCATCCGGTACGTTTTCTGAGCATCGCCGACGATGGCACCCTTTGTTATGGCTACAACGGGCAGATCTGGCGCAAGCCCCGCGATGGTGAGTCGCAGCAAGTGGCGATCCAGGCGATTGCTGGGGACCGGGTCAACGCCGAGCAAATCAAAATGATCAAGGACGGCGCTACGGAATTCGCCGTGGCACCCAACGAAGAGGAGATCGCCTTCGTCGTGCGTGGCGAGGTGTTTGTCACTTCAGTCGAACATGGCACTACCAAGCGGATCACCCATACGCCGACGCAAGAGCGCTCGGTCGCCTGGGGCAAAGACGGTCGCACCCTTTTCTATGCCGGTGAGCGCGATCGCTCATGGAACCTCTATCAAACCCAACTCCCCCGCGAAGACGACCAGGGGTTCGCCACGGCGACCATGCTCACCGAGGAACCAGTGCTGGTCCACGACGCAGAAACGTTTCAACCACTTCCCTCTCCCGATGGCAAGAAAATCGCCTACCTGGAGAATCGTGACACCATCAAGGTGCTGGATCTGGATACGAAAGAGACCAGTGTTTTGGTCCCCGCCAAACGGAACTACTCCTACAGTGATGGCGATATCACCTATCACTGGTCGCCGGATAGCAAGTGGTTGAGCTTCACCTACTCCGCGCACCAACGCTGGCTGACCGATGTCGGCGTGGTCAATGTCGCCACGGGCGAGATCACCAACATCACCGATAGTGGCTATGCCGAGCAGGGACCACACTGGGCCAGCAACGCGAAGGCCTTGCTCTTTTTGTCCGATCGTCGCGGTCGCCGCAACCATGGGAGTTGGGGGAGTGACCAGGATGTGTTCGCTCTCTACCTGACCCAGCAGGCCTATGATCGAGCCAGTCTCAGTAAAGAAGATTTTGACCTCTTGAAAAAGACCGAGGAGAAGGCCAAAACCGCCAAAGAGAAAGCGAAGGAAGCACAAGACAAGGATACCGACGACGAAGACGCCAAGCCCATGGCCATCGACCTTAATGACCTTGAGCATCGGCTCAAGCGTCTGACACTCCACTCCGCTCCGATCAGCAGCATGGCTCTGTCTCCTGATGGTGAAACTTTGGTCTATATCGCCAATGTCGAGGACAAGTGGGACCTGTGGCTGTGCAAGATTCGCGATCGCTCGACCATGAAAGTCGCCACGCTGGGGGATTCCTCGGGAGGCGAGGTGGTGTTCGCCAAGGATGGCAAGTCACTATTGGTCCGCAAGGGAAATGGCACCCTGGCGAAAGGAACACTGAAAGACGACAAGGTGACGCTCAAACCGATCCCATTCACTGCCGAGATGACCATTCATGGCCCAAAGGAGCGTGCCTATTTGTTCGAGCATATTCGCCGGCAGGTCCAGGCCAAGTTCTATCGAGGTGATCTCCACGGGGTCGACTGGGATGGTCTCAAAGAGAATTATGCGGCATTTTTGCCGACGGTGACGACGACGGCGGACTTTGCCGAGCTAATGAGCGAGATGCTGGGCGAACTCAATGCGTCGCACACTGGGTGTCGCTACCGGCCAAAACGCCCAGATGCGGATGCCACCGCGTCGTTGGGCTTGCTCGTTGATGTACGCCACCCGGGAGTAGGTCTGAAGGTCGTAGAAGTTCTCGAACGAGGCCCTGCGGACACCGCCCAGAGCAAAATCAAACCTGGGGTGATCGTGACTCATCTGGATGGCACCCGCTTGACCCCGAATGTCAACCCGTATGCCTTACTCAATCGCAAGGCGGGTAAACGCCTACGCCTGGCCCTCACCGATCCTGCCACCAATGAAACCTGGGAAGAAACCCTGAAGCCGATTTCCCTTGCCACCGAGGTGCAGTTCCTTTACGACCGCTGGGTCGAGGGCCGGCGGCAAGCGGTGGAAGCATGGTCTGATGGAACGATTGGTTATGTGCATATCCGTGGAATGAACGATCCGAGCTTTCGCCAGGTTTACCAGGATGTGCTCGGGAAAAACAGTGACAAAGCCGCCTTAATTGTTGATACCCGCTTCAACGGTGGTGGCTGGCTTCATGATGACCTAGTCACCTTCCTCGACGGCGAAGACTACATCTACTTTGTCCCGCGTGGTAAACAGAAGGGTGACCTTGGTGCAGAGCCGTTTGAGCGCTGGACCCGCCCGGTGGCGGTGGTCATGAGCGAGAGTAACTATTCAGATGCGCATATGTTCCCATACGCGTTTCAGCAGCTGAAACTGGGGCCCTTGGTCGGTGCCCCAGTCCCGGGGACTGGGACGGCGGTTTGGTGGGAAACCCTGATCGACCCCAGTCTGGTGTTTGGCATCCCACAGGTGGGAATGATGACTCCGGATGGCGACTACCTCGAGAACACCCAACTTGAACCCGACTATCTTGTCAGCAACGATCCGGCCAGCGTTGCCAAGGGAGAGGACCCGCAACTGAAAAAGGCGGTCGAGGTGTTGGCGGGGAGCTTGAAGACGAAAGAATGAAGCAACCTGTGACCTACGTGCTCGACGGCTCCGCGTCAACCGGCAGGGTGGAGATCTCCACCCTAAGCCTGCTTCGCATACATCCCTATTGCACCGAGCTGGTCGGTAGGGTGATGACTGAATGCCCCGACTTGGTGCAGTTGATTTGCTGACGAACGAGCCTTCCCTGCATGGTGGCCCCTCTTGGCGTTGAGGGGTGAACAAACATCGATCTCTCAGATCACCACGCGGGGTTGGTATCGCGAATGCAGGTCCACAGCGTGAACGCCCGAGCCCGAGCTAACTCGGAGCATACGAGCAGCGGCTCGAGGAGACTCATGGTCGCCGCCCCAGCCGGATGGTGAGTCTCTCGACCCGCAGATGTTGCGTTGGTTTGCGTTGCGGCCCAGGCGACGGCGTCGGCGGCCCGACTCAAGTGCCAGAGATGATCGAACTTCTTCTGTAGCCATGGATTCTCGACGCGTTGCCGCAGTGTATGCTTTTGTTGCACCCATTGGCTCTCAGCCCGTTGGGCGAGGGCGTTCGCGCGGGCTCCGACCTGAGTCAACCCCACATCAATCCCACAGGACGCCAAGACAATCCGACAGCGCATCTCTCTTAGGAGTTGTTCAATTTCTGCTTCTCCCCAACCGGTGAACCGGGCAATGCTGCGGAGCTGTAAGGGGTAATGCTGACGTAATACTTCATCGAGAATGACGACGACTAGACGCCACAGTTCATCGTACCGGGAAGCCACCGCCGAGTGGATGGTACGCCGTAACTCGAGCGCTTGCGGGTCGACAAACGGCCACCAGCGATACCAATGGGTCGGAAGTTGCGTGGCGGCAAGCCATTGCCCGCGGTAGACCTGGAGAAACTTGCGTAGACGCCAAGCCTCCCTGGTGCGACCTTGGTCCTCGAGCCAGTCCGCAAACATGAGTTTGGGCCAATCGTCATTCGCTTGTGCTACACAGAGTGTGATTAACGATTCTTCGTCGACGGTACCCATGACCGCCAGTCCTTCCTGGTTGGACGTCGACATGCTTCGAACGAGGAACGCATCGCGGAGATTGTCCCTATTGTAAGTACTGGCCGCTGGTGATCCAGTGTTTTCTCAGGGTTTTGTGTCGCTGGGGAAGACCAGGGAGTCGTCGCAGTCCCACAAGTGTTTGTGTAACCGCATTCGCCCGGACCGATCCGAGATATCGGGGCTTGACCGGTGCTCGCGACGAGCAAGCCCCGATGGAGGGGCGGCTTTGCCAGATTGGCTGATGCACGCGTTTCTAGTTTGCATTCGGTCAAAGCCATCCTAGTGAGTCTGAGTTCGTTCTGCACGTCATCGAACCCCCGTCGTTGACGGAGTTGGTGCGGTGCCGGGGCAGTGTTCCTCGCGCAAGTTCATTCGGAGACTTCCAGATGCTCAACCGGTCGTCAATCCTCGCCGGTGTGTTCCTCGCCACGGGCTTGTTGCTCGGCTACGTGGCCGCCTCGGGTAAACTCGAGTTGCTCGCCCTCGGTCGCGAGACGGCCGATGTCTCACAGCCGACCTGTCCGGCCGCCAGTGTTGGCAAGGGTAACGCCGCAGCCCCGTCCTGCGGCGACGAGCTTCACCGTGACTCTCTGCTTGTCGCCGCGCACAACAACAGCGTCCTCGCCAACGCCGAGGACAGCGGCAAGAAGCCGAACATCCTGGTGATCATGGGCGACGACATCGGCATGTGGAACATCAGCGCCTACCACCAGGGGTTGGTCGGCTTCGACACGCCGCACATTGACCGCCTAGCCAAGGAGGGCGGCAAGTTCATGACTTACTACGCACAGCAGAGTTGCACCGCCGGCCGCTCTGCGTTCATCACCGGGCAACTCCCCGTCCGCACCGGTCTGACCAAGGTCGGCCTCCCTGGGGCCGACCTGGGAATCCGAAAGGAAGACCCGACCCTTGCCGAGTTGCTGAAACCGTTGGGGTACACGTGTGGTCAGTTCGGCAAGAACCACCTCGGGGACAAGGACGAGTTCTTGCCGACCAATCACGGGTTCGATGAGTTCTTCGGGAACCTCTATCACCTCAATGCTGAGGAAGAGCCCGAGAACCTGGACTACCCCAAGAACCCGGCCTTCAAGAAGCGGTTCGGCCCGCGCGGCGTGATCAAGGCCACTGCCGACGGCAAGATCGAGGACACCGGCCCCCTCTCCGTCGAGCGGATGAAGACCATCGACGAGGAGTTCCTGGCCGCCGCCATCCACTTCATGGCTCGAGCGAAGGAGCAGGACAAGCCCTTCTTTTGTTGGTTCAACCCGAGCCGGATGCACGTCTTTACCCACGTTAAGGACGAGAACCTCGGCAAGACCGGCTTGGGCTTCTACGCGGACGGCATGGTCGAGCACGATGGGCACGTCGGCCAATTGCTCGACAAACTTGATGACCTGGGACTGAGTGAGAATACCATCGTCATCTACACGGCTGACAACGGTCCGCAAGCCGCGCACTGGCCGGACGCGGGGATCTCGCCGTTCCGGGGGAGCAAGACCACGAACTGGGAAGGGGGTTGGCGGGTGCCCGCACTGATCCGCTGGCCGGGGGTGGTCGAGCCGGGGACCACCTTCAAGGACATGTTCGCCGGTGAGGACTGGTTGCCGACACTGATGGCCGCCGCCGGCGAACCGGGGATCAAGGACAAACTGCTCGAGGGTCACCAGGTTGGCGACATGACCTATAAGGTGCACCTCGACGGTCACGACCAGACCGAGTATCTCTCCGGAAAGGGCCCAAACGCACGCAAGAGTTTCTTCTATTTTTCCGACGATGGTGACCTGATGGCCTTAAGGTTCGACCGGTGGAAGGCGCATTTCATGGTCCAGAAGGCCAAGGGCATCGAGATGTGGCGTACGGAGTTCGACAAACTCCGGGCCCCACTGCTGTTCGACCTGAAGATCGATCCGTTTGAGCGTGGCGACGAAGGGATCTATTACGATGAGTGGTGGTTCCGGCGTGCCTTCGTGATCACCCCGTCCCAGGTGATCGTCCGCAGCCTCATGAAAAGCTTTGAGGCGTTCCCGCCCAGGCAAAAGCCCGCCAGTTTTTCGGTCGGTGACGCCCTGAAAAAGCTTCAGACTACACCGACCGGTAGCCGGTAAATTGATTCGGACTTTACGCTTTCGCGTACTCTTCGGCGGGCCTAGGCTGCCAGACTGGTGGCGTAGACGTGGGCGTCGGAAGTATTCCTGAGCAGGTGATCCGTGCCGGCGATGGTGCTGGAACGCTTCGGATGGCTGGTGGACGAATCGAGATTCCGAGCATCGTCGATGGCCACTATCATGGATCGGTAGCAGGGCCTCACTTGCCTGGATTCTTGCCGGCAGCTTTGTTGTCTTTCGCTTCGGTTGGCTCATCCTTGGGCTGCGTTGCCGCATCATCGTCGGGGCGGTTCGAAGGGTCGAAGTCCAGTCCAGTGAGTCCTAGGGCTGCCAGATAGTCGGCCAGGGCAATGTAGTAGGCGCCGAGCGAATCTATCGCGGTCTGGCGGGCTTCAAATAAATTCTGCTCGCGGAGATTGACGTCAAGAACGGTCGTACGAGCGAGGCGTAGAAGTTCACGCACTCCGTCGGCTGAGTCTTGTGCGTAACCAATTCGGTCAGTGGCCTGTTGATAGATCCTATAGCTGCGATCGAGCGCGGTCCAAGCGCGACTCACTTCGGCCTGGATGGTGTCGCGTTGAAACTGCAATTGGGCATTCAGCTGCACAAGCTGAGCCCGACGGGCTAGCAGCTGACCTCGGGCGTTGTAGAAGTACACCGGCCGCTGCACAATCAGGTTGGCCTCGAACTTACTACGGTCGATGCTCGTGACCGCCGTGGATAGGCCATCTCCACCAAGGTCCTGAGCGGCAGCCAGCTGAAAGTCGACCTGCGTGCGATTGAGGTTTTGTGCCTGCTGGATCTCGACGCGAAGACGGTCTTGTCGGAGGCGAAGTTCGAGCAGCTCGGGCCTCCGACCGTAAGCAAGTTCGTAGGCCTGAGGGAGTTGCTGACTCTTGGGCTCACTCGGGGCAGGGAACTCCGGTAAGCGCTGCATGGGGACCAGGATTGGTTGTCCCACGGGGTTCCGGAAAAACAGCGACAGATTGATGCTTGCTTCGGTGAACAGCTGATCGGCGGCGGTACGGAGAGCTTCACGCCGGGCAAGCTCCTGTTGGTTGTCTGCGACGTCGATGAGAGTACCACGACCGAGCTTCAATTGACCACGCAGAAAACTGACGCGATCCTCTGCCAATTCGACGAGTTGTTCGCTAAGGCGAAATTGGTATCCTGCGGCGACCCAAACCCAGTACGCACGGGCAGCAGCCTGCTGGATGGTGAGCCGCTCGCTCGCAATCACGGGCTCAGCGATGTCGCGATCGATTTGCGCCTGGCGGAAGCGAGCCCGACGAATATCGATAATCCGATTTTTCAAAAGAGGGATAATCAGTCCAACCCGGTATTCGCCGGCATCACCGGTCCGCAGATTGCCCTCATAGGCGGGGTATTTGCCCCAGCCATAGCGGTAACCCGCCGAATAGAGAATCCCGGAATTCGGGGTAAAGCGCGAGATTCCGATATCCGTGCGATAATCGGGATTGGTCGAACCCGGTTGGTTGTTACTGAGGCTCTGAACCTGGGTGTCAAAGGCCCCAAACGCTTCGAGCAGGCCGCCCTCCGCGATCACCCGCTCCTGCTCGATTGCTCGCAATAGCGGATAGTGCCGTTCGACTGATAGCAACACATCCCGTAATTCCAAAGTGGTTGCGTTTTGGGAGGGCACCTCTCGCCCAGGCAGTTCCAGGACATTCCCTGGGTCGGGTAGCCGGCGGGGTGGCGGAAGCTTCTGGGCGATGAGGCTGGGGCTGAGGACGATCCACACCAAGAGTGCCCAGACGATGCAGGGACCCCCAGCAGCCTCCCGACCCGCATCGATAGGGGCAACCCAAGGATCTCTTAGGGGAAGGCAGCGGGTTTCGAGTCCTGTTCGGTGGGGGTGGCACGCAGAGGCGGGTTGACCGGTGGGAAGCCATTGAGCCGGCGCCACAATTCGAACCACACGGGCACTCGCTTGAGAAATACCCAACCGATGGCTTGATTGCCTTGGCGTAGGTATTGAGCATCCGGCCATGCATCGTCCTCAAAGTAGGCTTTGGGCTCGACCAGGATACGGAACTTCCCTTGTGTATCGGTGGGGTCTTTGCGGAATACCTGACCACCAAAGGTGCCCACCGCGACGCGTGGCCAGCCAGAAAACTGCACCGCCGGCCACCCTTCAAATTGGAGCCGCACGAGTGGCCACTTGCCAGTCAGAGGATCTTTCTTGATGAACGCCGCATCGATGCCATCGACAAACAATTCGACGATGCGTCGCTGGGTATCCGGGACAATCAAGGCCAGTTCCTGGCCCTGTTGGACAAACTGCCCCTCCTGGGATGCACCGGGATAGATTCGGAATACGAAGCCGTCACATGGGGACAAAAGTTCGCGAGCTTTGTAACGTTCGATTTTATTTTCAACGATCTGCAGCTCGGTCTTTTTCGATTCAATTTTGGTGCGGGTCTCGGAAACAGTCGCCTCCGCGCTAGCCACCGCCCGCATACCTTCGGCCTTAGCTTTTTCGATGGCTGCTTGCGCGGAGGCTACCTCCGCCTGCTTGCCCAGGATCTCTGCTTTCGCCTGCTCGACAGAAAGCTGTGCTTTGGTGTACTGGGCCTCAATTTGTTTAAACTCGATTTCAGGGAAGAGCGGCCCTTCAGGGTTCTGTTTTAGGTCTCGAGCACTGGCGAAGTTGTCTTTAAAATAGAGGACGTCAGCTTCTGCCGCTTTCTGTTTCTGCTTCGCGGTGACGACCAATTGGTCTGCCGCTTCGCGCTGCTTGATCTTCGCTTGCACCGTGGCGTTCATCGCCTCAACTTGTTTGCCGACAACTTCCTGATTCTGTCGCAGTTGTGCTTGGAGGGCCTGCAAGGCTATTCTCGTCGCGTCGCGTTGCCGCTTCAAATTGTTTTCGTAGTCAGGGTCATTATCTTGAATATCGACCAGCTTTTCCCCTTCCTTGACTCGATCCGTTTCAGCGACATACCACTTGACGATCTGACCACTGATTCGTGAAGTGATGGTCTGAGGGCGTTGGCCGGGATCAAAGGCGATCACGCGGCCGCGTCCCTTGACGGTCTGTTGCCAGGGAACAAAGGCCAGGAAGAATGGCATAAGCACGAAGAGCAGCATCAAAAACTTGCCCCCAAGGCGACAGATCCGTGGGGTGATGATGACCTTCAGAGCAGGTGACGGATTCTCATAAGCAAACGGGGTGTCGAGCGAATCATGGTTTGGTCTGGACATGTCGGGGTCACTCCACGTGGATGGCTTCGGGTTCGGGGACAATGCTCAGGACTCGCTCGCAGCGCATCAGCAGGTCCGGGTCGTTGGAGACGAGAATTAAGGTCCACGGAGCATCGGGATGGAACAACACCTGGTACAGGTCGGGATAGTCGGTGGGACGAAATTGATCGAGGACATTATCGACCATCAACAAGCGTGGACGGGCGACCAACGCCCGTGCGATGCATAAGCGTAGGGCCTGGGTACGGGATAATGGGGCACCGGAGGGGACCAGCCGAGTTTGTAAGCCATCGGGGAGCTCTTGGATGGCCTCGGTGAGCTGTACCTGTTCCAAGGCGGTTCGCACATCCATCATCGGGGCCTCAGGTCGGCCGAGACGCAGGTTATCAATCACGCTGCCCATGAGGACGTCGATCCCCGAGACCAGGGCAATTTCCCGGCGTAACACGCTCAGGTCGGCATCGCGCAAATCGATGCCATCGAGCTCCACGTGTCCTTCATACGGGCGGCGGAAACCACAAATCAGATCAAGGACCAGTGACTTGCCGCTGCCGGGTGGACCGGTGACGCCGACTTTTTCGTTGGGCAGGATCTCCCAATGCAGATTCAGTTCATCCTCACGCCCGATCATTGGTTGGCGGACATGCATCCGTAGCAGCATGCCCTCGCCGCGTACATCTGGCAGCTCCCCAGCATCATGCTCCAGGTCCGCATCGGTGATCAGCCCCAGTTTTTCGACCCCAGTGCACACGTCATAGAAACTGGCCAGCTGCTTGCCGAGTTTGGTAAATGAACCCACCACCAGGGCGACAATCAGTTCGGTCGCGACCAGCTGCCCGAGTGTAATCTGCCGGGTAATGACCAGAAAGCCACCCAAACCGAGTACAATCGAACTGGCAAACACCTGCATGGCCAGGGCAAACAGGATCTGTCGCCACACCACGCGGAAGTGACCGCGGCGACAACGCACGTATTCGCTCGCCATTTCATCGGCCTTGGCAATCGCCATTTCCTGGCCATGGCCGAACCGAAAGGTGCGTGGCAAACGGGTCAACTCTTCCAACCATGCGGCGGTTTCATATTTACTATGCGACTCATGAATACTGGTGCGGATGCCGCCGCGACCGAGCACAAAAATCAAAAAGGCCATCGCGGCCAACAGACCGATGTCAAAGCCTACCAGCCACCAGCTATAGGTGGCCAACACCACCATCCCGATCAAGGTGGATACCACCACAGCCACTCCATCGACCAGCAGTGAGGCGGCTGACTTTTGCACATTGATGACATCAAAAAAGCGGTTCATCAGGTCTGGGCCATAGACCCGGTCATAGGTGTCCAGTTGGATACGCGGGGCCCGTCGTGCAAAATCGGCCACCACGCGGACAAAAATTCGCTGTTGCAGATACTCAACAATAAACGCCTGCATCGCTTGCATGGCGGCGGCGATGCTCAAGCAAACAAACAAGATCAGGGCCAGGACAATCACCGGTTGTAGCAGGACACCAAACGCGACATTTTCCACCAACAGCTCAATGGCAATTGGGGTCGCCAACGACAGCACCGAGACACCGAAGGCGAAAATCGCGATATACCAGAGGTCGCCCTTGTCGGGTCGGAACAGCGTGAAGAGTCGCGCCAAGGGGCGGATCGGGTGCTGGTCATGTTCCTGGGCGTGATGGTCTGGACTGGCGTGTTTGGCCATTCTGGCGATCCTCAGAACCGGAGCATTACCTTCGCGAGTTATTGTAGACACAATGGTGCACAGATAGGGCACGAGCTTCCATCGGAAATGTCGTACCCTCTTGGCCTCGAAAACGAACATTCGCAACGTGGAACCTTCGCCGCTTTCGGTCAAGAGCTTCTGGCGTTACAACCGATACTTTCCTCCGGATGTCAAGCCCAATTTTGGGTCGAATCGCAAAAACTAGGCGAATCACCCCAGAGCGGTTGCGGCTTCGCACGCACCGCATCGAGGAGGCAGCTTCATGACAGGTCACGAGGTCCTGCCGACACCGACCGAGACCGACCTCCTAAGGCAACAATTGTACCAAGCGCAGCGCCTCTCCAACGTCGGAGCCCTGGCGTCGAGCATGGCCCATGAATTTAACAACATTCTGACGACGATAATTAATTATGCCAAAATGGGCATGCGCAGCCAGGATCTGGCCGCGAATCGCCAGGCCTGTGAAAAGATCCTTAAGGCTGGCCAACGGGCCGCCACCATCGTCAACAGCATGCTAGGCTTCGCCCGCAATCGTGGCAGTGAACGGCTGCCGACCGATCTGGTGGAACTAGTCCAGGACGCACTGACCTTGACCGAGAAGGATCTTGCCAAGCATCGGATCCAGGTCGAAAAACGCTTTCACGATCATCCGGTCGCCAGCGTGATCCCTGGACAGATCGAGCAGATCCTCGTCAATCTATTTATCAATGCTCGTCAGTCGATGCGCAACGGGGGGATCCTGAAAATTGATGTCCGCGAGAATGAAAGTACGCAAATGGCTGAGATCCGCATCGCCGATTCCGGGGTAGGCATCCCGCCCGATCAGCTACGACTGATTTTTGAACCATTCTACACCACCAAACAGCCTGATGCCGAAGGCCATGGTGGCAGTGGGCTTGGGCTGAGCATTTGTCGCCAGATCATTGAACAACATCACGGCCGGATTCGGGTGGAAAGCGTGGTGGGCCGCGGTTCGGTGTTCACCGTCAAGTTGCCGGTGGCCCCACCGTTGGACTGCTAAAGGGCCAAAGATCTGTAGAATGCTCCGGCAACAGGACGAGTTTTTTGCAACGGGGGCAGTTGCTCGCTTCCGAGGCAATTGTGCTCCCGCTTGCTGTCTGGCTTCTCCGAGTACGGTATCGCAATGGAGTAGGGCCTACAGTACGGCCCTATTTTCTTGGAATCCTCGGGCAGCTCCCCATCCTCGGGAGGGTGTTGTCCGGCTGCGCCCGAGCTGCCGAAGGGATACTTGTCGATAGCAACACATATCCATATATTAAGTTTTGTTGCCATTCGGGGTTCCACGACCTGGCTCGGCCTTCAGGTCACGCTGCGGGTCATCAAGTGTTGCCGAGGCTCATCCATCGAAGCGAAGATGGCGGGCTGGTGAAGTGAATGAGGGTCGCAGTCGCTCTGATGGAGCGGGAGCGACTGCGACCCTTCTTGAGGGGAGAGGGGAGGATCACACCAGAGCCGAAATGGGCTTGGATTCTTCGCCAGCAAGTGTGGTGGGCCGGCCGAGATTGTCTCGAAGCTGGGTGGTGGGATCGATCCCCAATGCGGTATAGAGGGTGGCGAACACATCGCCGACTCCGGTCTTTCCGTCGACAACCAGGGTACCTCCTTCGTCGGTTGCCCCGTGAACTTGCCCACCCTTGATGCCTGCGCCACCCACAACGATCGACCAGGCACGCGGAAAATGGTCGCGGCCGCCATTTTGGTTAATCCGGGGTGTGCGACCAAATTCACCCATCCAGACGATGGCGGTATTCTTGAGCAGGCCGCGATCGGCGAGGTCCCCGACGAGGGTACCCATGCCCTGGTCAAGAATATCCATGCGACCAGTACCATTCATATTATGTAGACGATTAAAGATGTCGTTGTGCATATCCCAGCCCCCGAGGTCGACCTGCACACACACCGCGCCCGCCTCGACCAGCTTGCGTGCGAGCAGACAGCCGCGCCCGAAGCCGTTGTCGCCATATGCGGTTTTCAAGGCGGCGGGTTCGTTGTCGAGGGAAAACACATCCTTGCGGTCAGATACCACGAGATTCAAGGCTTTATCGTACACCTCACGGTGTGCCGAGGCCGCATCGGCGCGTTTTCCGGTGGAAAGTTCAAACCCTTTCTCGACCTGACTGAACAAGCTGGCCCGGCGTTGCATCCGCCAGCCCGCCACGCCCCGGGGCGGATTGACATTTTCTGGGGGGCGGCCGGGGTTTCGGATGGTAAACGGAGCGAATTTGACGCCCAGAAAGCCGGGTCCGTTACGCATCCCACCGACCGAGATAAACGCTGGAATGTCCGTGGTCTGTTCCTGGAGCTGGTAGGCGAGCACCGAACCCAGCGTGGGGTAGGGGACGAGCGGGTCTGGGCTACGCGCTGTGTTCATCAGCGTCGTCCCCCGGTTATGATCCCCTTCGGAGGTGCTCAATGATCGAATAATCGCTAAATGTTTCATTTGTCGAGCAACGGTTGGCAAGTGCTCGCTGATTTGAATCCCGGAGACCGAAGTGCTGATCGGATCAAAGGGACCTCCATTGCGATGATTCGGCTTCAGATCCCACAAGTCGATCGTCGAAGGGCCGCCCCCCATCCAAAGGATAATCAAACTTTTGCGTTCTTTCTTGAGCTTGGCTTCATTGGCCTGCAACGTGGACAGGAAGCTCAAGCTCGGCACAGCCAGTGCCGAAATGCCGGCAGCGTGTTGTAGAAAATGCCGGCGATGCATCGCAAACATGCAGAATCCCCTTTGACATAAACGCCCAAACTCCACTTGGAGTGGAAGTGTCCGGACGATTGTTGGCGAGCGGTCGAGTTACGGAAATTCGTTCGCGATCCGCGAACTACGGGCAACCGGTAGGTTTTCTGGCATTTCGAGTTCGGGGAATTGCGCCAGCTAATCCGGTGCGTTGAAGTCATTCCATGCTAGTAGAGACGTGCGCGTGGTTCAGGAAAGTTCCCAATTTCCCCAGGGAAATCGCCCGTTGTTCGTACGGGTTCTCCCGTCATGCTGGTATCCCTCCGTCGAATGGGTAGAATAATCTGAACGTCCATGATCGCCAACTGGAATCGTCCGTATCGTCCCGCTGAGATCCCACAATATGGCCCAAAGTAATCCCGGACCATTCGAG
The DNA here is from genome assembly GCA_964410665.1 of uncultured Alcaligenaceae bacterium. Taxonomy (GTDB): domain Bacteria; phylum Planctomycetota; class Planctomycetia; order Gemmatales; family Gemmataceae; genus CAYPIE01. The sequence goes on along the minus strand of CAYPIE010000046.1, from coordinate 27,014 downwards.
GCCCAAGCCGTCCGCGACATTTCTGCTGCCTATGAGCGGATGACCGATCAGATCAGTCGGGTCATTATCGGCCAACACAAGGTCGTGGAAGAATTATTGATGGCCCTGTTTAGCCGCGGCCACTGCTTGCTCGTCGGCGTGCCGGGTCTGGCCAAGACCCTGCTGGTCAGTACGGTGGCGCGCATTCTCCATCTGACCTTTAAACGCGTCCAATTTACTCCGGATCTGATGCCTTCGGATATTACGGGCACTGATATTCTCCAAGATGACCCGGAGACGGGTCGGCGTCGCTTCGTGTTCTTGCCGGGCCCGTTGTTTGCGCATATGATTTTAGCCGATGAGATCAATCGTACGCCGCCCAAGACCCAGGCGGCCCTGCTCGAGGCCATGCAGGAACACCATGTCACCGCCGGCGGGCAGACCTATCGCCTCCCGGAACCCTTTTTTGTGCTGGCCACGCAGAACCCAATTGAACAAGAAGGCACTTATGCGTTGCCGGAGGCACAGCAAGATCGGTTTATGTTTAACATCCGCGTCGAATATCCTTCGCGGGCCGAAGAGATCGCCATTATGAAGGCGACCACCACCAACGAGCGGCCCGAGGTGACGCCCATCTTAGATGCCAAACAGATCTTGCAGTTGCAAAGCATGGTCCGAGAAGTGGTCGTCGCCGACGATATTTTTGCCTATGCCGCTGATCTCGTACGCTCCACTCGACCAAATGAAGCGGATGTTCCCCGCTTTATTCCTGAACTGCTGTCCTGGGGTGCGGGTCCCCGGGCTTGTCAATATTTAATCCTTGGCGGAAAAGCGCGGGCCATCCTCAAGGGACGCTACCATGTCACCAGCGAGGATATTCAGCAGGTCGCATTTCCCGTGTTACGCCATCGCTTGGTCACCAATTTCAATGCCGATGCCGAAGGGATTTCCACCGACATGGTGATTGAACGGCTGTTGCAAACCATCCCGCCACCCCGTCAGGAACGAATGGCCCGGGCACGACGCTAAAGGCGCCCCGGGGTCGCGACGAGTCCCTTGGATACGAAATATGCTTGCATTTGACCCAACTGAACTCGCCCGATATGGCGGCCTGGCTCTGGTCGCACGCTCGTTGGTCGAGGGCTTTTTAACCGGGGTCCATAAAAGTCCGTACAAAGGCTTTAGTGTGGAATTTGCCGAGCATCGCCAATACTATCCCGGGGATGAAATTCGCCACATCGACTGGCGTGTCTTTGGGAAAACCGACCGTTACTTTATCAAGGAATACGAGGAAGAGACCAACCTCAAGGCCTATCTGCTCGTTGATGCTAGCGGGAGTATGGGCTTTCGCGGCGATCGCAAACAATTGAGCAAGTTTGCTTACGCTCAGTATATTGCTGCCTCGCTCAGTTACCTGATGTTGCATCAACGCGATGCGGTTGGGTTAATTACCCATGATACCCAGGTCCGCGCCCTCATGCCGCCGCATGCCACCTCGAAACATTTCTTGAAGCTGATCCAAACCTTAGAACAGACCCAACCCGGCGGCGAAACCGCTCTTGCGCCGATCTGGCACCATTTGGCAGCACATCAGCTGCGACGTCGTGGCTTGGTGGTCATCCTCTCCGACTTTTTCGACCAGCTCGATGACCTGATTCGTGCGTTACAACATCTGCGGCATCGCCGCCATGAAGTGTTGCTGTTCCACATCCTCGCCCCCGAGGAAGTCGACTTCCCCTACAAGCGCTTGACTAAGTTCCGTAACCTGGAACAGAGCAATCAGGAACGCTTGGTCGATCCTCGTCGCTTGCGCGAAGATTACCTAAAACGTTTCAATGATTTTCGTAACGAGCTCCGCCGCCGTGCCGGGACGATGCTCGTCGATTATTACATGCTCCGCACGGATGACCCGGTCGAACGGGCGTTGGGGCTCTATCTGACCCGGCGTTTACGCCAGACCTAGGTCCGCCTCGGCTCGTGCCCACGCGAGCCTCTTCCCGCTTGGCGGGTTTCAAACCAGTTCCGGGCTTCGCTAATCGGGCAGCCGAGCCGCGGTCGGGGCAACCCGGCACAACGGAACTAAGCTCATTGATCCATCAGGAGAGACGACGATTATGTCGTTTTTGCCGGCGTTCCTTAACCCACTGTTACTTTTGGGCCTGATCGCCGTATTGATCCCACCGATTATTCATCTGTTAAACCGACGTCGCTTTGATGTGGTCGACTGGGCGGCCATGCAGTTTCTCGACGTGGGATCTCGGACCCGACGCAAACTGTTTTTGGAAGAATTGCTGCTCATGCTATTGCGCATGGGGTTGATCGCCCTGTTCGTCATGGCCCTGGCTGCCCCCAAGATCAATAGCTCATGGTTAGCCGACCTGGCCGGGCGAAGTAACCGCGACCTCATGCTGATCGTCGATGGCTCGGCGAGTATGGGGCTGGTCACCGAGGAGGCCACGCAACAGCAACACGCTGTCCGCTTCGCCGAAGATCTGCTCGATGCCTTACAGCCCGGCGATGGGGTGGGCTTGATCGATGCGCGGCAGGTGCCCAATCTTGATCGTGACGCCCTTCTGAGCAACTTTGCTCCATTGCGGACTGGGTTACGCGAGCTACGATCGCCTGCCGGGGGACTGGATATGCCGGCGGCAGTGCAACAGGCCTCGCGCCGCCTCAATCAAAGTAATTTGCTGCAACGCGAAATGGTCATTCTGAGTGATGGGCGGCGTCAAGGCTGGACCGATCCAGCCGCCTTAGAACGCTGGGAACTGTTGAGTCGCAAGCTTGCGGCGGAAGAGAAAGAGCTCCCCCGGATGTGGGTGGTCGATGTGGCCCCCACGGGGAGCCGCGACCAAGTCCCCAACAATCGATCCTTGGAAGCGATCTACTCCAGCCGAACTGTGGCTGTGGTTGGCAACGAGGTTCGCCTGCGGACGGCTCTACGTTTAAGCGGTCCGGAGACGGGACCGCCGGGGAACCTTGAGCTGGCCATCGACGGCCGACCGGCCGGGACCGTGCCCGTTCCAAAAGGGGAACGCCAAGCCGGCAAGCTGCCTCTGAGCTTTACGCAACGTTTTGCCGCACCCGGCTCCCATTTGGTGACCTTAACCTTGCCCGAGGATTCCTTGGCGGCGGACAACCGCCGAGACTTTGCCTTGGAAGTGTTGCCGGCGATCCCGGTGCTGATTGTCGACGGTGACCCACGGACCACGGTGGATCATCGTGTCTCAGACTTTCTTCGCGATGCCTTAGCCCCTCGACGGCATCCCTCCCCACCGTTTGCCGTAAAGGTGGTCCCGATCAGCCAGTTTAGCCCACCGATGCTCCGTGAACCGGTGCAGTCTGGGAAGGGCCTGCCTTTGGTTTTAGCTCTGATGAACGTGCAGCAGCTGGCTCCTGAACAGCAAAAAGCCGTCACGGACTTTCTGAGTGATGGCGGCAGCGTCCTGGTCACGCTGGGCGATCGCGTTCAAGCCGAGGAGTACAACCAATCTCTGTTTCGCGACGGGGATGGCTGGCTGCCAGCCCGCTTGGTGGATCCGGTCGGCGATGTGAACGATCTGACCAAAGCCCTGCGACTGGAGCCGGCCAGTTTTACCCATCCGGCTCTGGAACTCTTCCGTGAACCGCTTCCTGGTGGCCTGGCCTCGGCTTACTTTCCACGCTATTGGAAGCTGGAAACGCCCGCCGATACGCGTGGCATCCCGCTGGCATTGTTGGGTAACCGTTCCCCTTGGCTGGTCGAACGCGAATATGCCAAGGGACGAGTCATCCTGGCCGCCGTACCCCTCGATGCCAGTTGGCGGACCAACTTGACCACCTTGCCGGACTATGTCCGGTTGATGCATGAATTGTGTTACTACTTGGCCGGTGGTCGGCGTGCTCGGTTCAATCTCGAACCTGGCCAACCGTTGGTTTATCAGCCCGAATCCAGCGAGAGCCCCGGACCGGTCCGGATTGAGCTACCCGACGGGGGGACGCGTCGAGTCGAGGTCGATACCTGGCCGCTCGTCTTTGAGGATACTCAGCAGGTCGGTGTCTACACCATGACCACCGATACCGGGCGACGACACTACTACGTAATCCAACCCGATCCAGCCGAATTTGATCTGACGCCGCTGACCGAGGACGATCATAATCAGTTGACCAGTTATGTTGCCGATCTCCGCTTTGCCAACCGTGTCGAGGAGGTGGTCCTTGAGTTGAATCGAGCGGACGAAGAGCAAGAGATCTGGTGGATTGTGCTGCTGTTGGTGCTGGGCTTTTTGCTGGTAGAGCTCTGGATAACTCGACGAATGGCCCTGCGTACTGCAACTTGAGGGGTTGGCATGTTTCGCCTACCGCTACCACTGGTTGGTTGGGATCTTCAGTTCCATGCTCCTTTGACGGACACGCCGCCGTGGCTGAATCTCGGCTTGTTTGCCGGCATCATCATTTTGCTCCTTGCCTTGATGCTCTGGCTGTACCGCTATGAATCGCGACTGGTCCAGCCGGTCACGGCCCGTTGGCTGCTCTTATTGCGTGGGCTGGTCATGGGATGTTTGGCGGCGTTGCTGTTTTTCCGCCCCGTGCTGACCCGGACGGAAACCGAAATCGTACCCGGACGGGTCGTCGTCGCACTCGACCTGTCCGACAGTATGCAGATCACCGATCCCCAACGCCCTCCTCAAGACAAGCTCCGCCTTGCGCAAAGTCTACACCTGGCCGATGACTTGTGCGAGGCCGAGGAACTTGAAGCCTGGCTCCAAGACTGGCAACAGGGCCGCGATCCCCTGGACCGCTTGGCTGCCGATTCCCCCGCACGTCGTCGGTATACACAAGTCTTGGACCGCGTCGATGCACTCAGCCGGCGGGATTTGGCGCGTGCTCTATTAGTACCATCTCGGTCGGAACAGAAAGGCTTTCTCAGCAAGCTTTCCGAGCGGCATGCACTCTCCGTACTGGGCTTTACCCAACAAGTCGGAGAATTGCCAAACGAACAAGCGCAATTGAAATTATTGTTGGAAGAGGCCCCCAGTGATCGTGACACTCCATCGTTTACCAACTTGCGCGGCCTCATGGAACGTGGCCTCCGCGGCACCAGTGAACAAGGAAACAACCTGCTCGGGCTGGTGTTGCTTACCGATGGGCGGCATAACTGGGGAACTTCTCCCGAGGAAACCGCGATCGAATATCAAGAAAAGCGGATCCCTATTTTCCCAGTTCCCTTGGGCCCTCGGACTGCACCCCCGGATATTGCCATTGAAAGTGTTCAGGCACAAAGCAATGTATTTAAAGGTGCGAATGCTACCGTGGAGGCCCGTATCCGGCTGAGTAACATGCCCGCGGGTCGGGTCCGCGTTGAGCTTGCCTGGGGAGACACTGGGGGTGCTTTGCCACGGGAAACCTGGACCGAGATGTTTTTGCATGATGGCACCGATCATATCTATGTGCTGCGTTTTCAACCCACGCTCAATCGGCCCGGGACGGAGATCCTGACCCTCTCGGCAGATTGGGACGCTGAGCAAGCAGAGCTGCCTGCCGATCGTCATCGCGCGAATAATCGCCGCGAGTTCCGCATCAACGTGGCTCCCGACAAGGCAAAAGTGCTGTTGATCGATGGTGAAGCCCGCTGGGAATATCACTACCTGGAAAAGGCACTGGCGCGCGATCCGATTATGGAGCTACAAAGTGTTGTGTTCGGCCAGCCGCGTCTGGACCGGATTCCCGCTGCCGAACTGGCGAAAATCGGCTATCCCAGCTTGCAGTTGCCCCAGGGAGAGGATCCGCTGGCTGCCTACGATTGCATTGTGCTCGGCGATGTCTCGATCGCTCAGCTACCCCCCACCTTTCGACGTGATTTGGAACGGTATGTGGCTCAACGCGGTGGAACCTTGGTCATCTTGGCGGGGAAGCGATCGATGCCATTGCGCTATCTGGACAACCTGCGACAAGATGCCTCGCTCCGTTTGATGAATAACCTTCTGCCCATCGAATCCGCACGTGAGGTGCGCTCGGTCGAAGGCTTTCCCGTGCGGCTTACTGCCGAGGGGCAGCGTGCCGCATTCTTGCAGATGGAGCCCAACGTAGGCGCTAGCCTGGCTCGGTGGGAACGCCTCCCTCGCCATTACTGGGGCGTGGTGGGCAAGGCCAAGCAAGGGGCAGTAACGCTCGCCTACTATGATCCCTCTGGGGGCGCGAGCGAATTACTCATGGGTGATAAACGACAGCAACTCGAACGCAACCATGCCCTGATGGTGCGTCAGAACTATGGCTTTGGTCGAGTTTTGTATGTCGGTCTGGATAGCACCTGGCGCTGGCGATTCAAGACCGGGGATAAGTATCATCATCGCTTTTGGGGTCAGGTGATTCGCTGGGCAGCCACGGACAAACCCCTGGTGACCGGTGATGCCAACATCCGCTTTGGCACCCGCGAACCGATTTATCGCCAGGATCAGGAAGTCGAGGTGATCGTTCGCTTAGGAGAACGTATTTCGAACCCGCAGCGCGATGAGCTGGTCGGTGCGCGGCTGATTCAGCTTCCCGCGGCCAAGGGGGAAGCTGAAGAAGTGGTAGCCCGCGTCGCGTTACAGTCGCGACCCGCTCAGCCACGTCTCCTGGAAGGGAGCATCGGCGATCTACCACCGGGCGATTACGCGATGGAAGCGATCCTACCGGAACAGGCTGATGAGTTGGCTCGACTGGCCGGGCCCGAGGGAGACCCACTCAAGATGCGGGCGCGCTTCCAAGTCCGACCGCCCGATAGTGCTGAACGGATCGACCTCGGGACCAACTATCCGCTTATGAATAAGCTTGCCGGACTGACCGGCGGCGAGATGTTCCACCCGGCCGATGCGGATATGTTGCTCGAGCAATTAAACGAACGCACTGTCACCCGCTCCTACCCCATCAGCGAACGACTTCGCTTGACCTGGTGGCCCCTGGTCCTGTTTCTCGGCTTTGTCACTGCCGAGTGGGCCATTCGCAAGTGGGCTGGGCTCGCCTGACGCTGTGGGCGGAATGCGATACAATGACCGATGATGGACCCAGCTCCCGGTCGCCTCCATCTGTCGAGGATTTCAATTCGTGTCGATTACCACGCAGTGTCCCGAATGTGAGAGCCGCTTCCATCTCCAGCCTGACTTACTCGGCAAGGGGATGCGCTGTCCCAACTGTCAACATGTGTTTCTGGTCGAAACGATCGACTCCGATCCTCCAGCAAGCACCCCCGAGGACTCCGCGCCCGACCCCCCGGCCCCGGGGCCAACTCGTTCCGGCTCGCGCGTCGACACACCACCCGTTCCTTATGAATCTGGCTCGGTAGCGGACTTTTTACCGATCGCCGAGGCGTATGTCGAAGCCGAATCGACCGACGCGTCCACTCCTACGGATGTGACCTCCCCAGCCCCACCGAGGGAAATCCATTGGTCCGAAGTCGCCGAGCAATCGACCGAGCCGACACCGCCGCCAAAGGAAATCCATTGGTCCGAGGGAGGCGAAACTCCGAGTGAACCAAATGCCGCTTCCCGTGAGATCACGTGGTCGGCAGCAGTGGAACCCCCTCTGCCCGAAACCTCGCCAACGCCCGAAACCTCACAACCTTCCGACGCCACCAATACCGGAGTGCTGACGCCGACATTCTCTGAAGAAACGATGGCCAGCCGTCCTGGACAACGACGGCGCAGCTTGGGCAAGGCGGCGTTTTGGGGAATGACCTTGTTGGTCGCGGCGGCGATCGGGTTAGGAGGCTACCAGGGCTACCGCTACTGGGCGGCGACCGAAAGTCGCCTGGCTGCCGAGGCGGACGCCCTGTATGAGGCAGGCAAGTATCAGGATGCGCGCGAGCAGTACACTTCCCTGATCGAAGCCTTCCCCGAGAGTCCGGACCTTCAGAAGTACACCTTTTTCCGCGACCTTACGCCCTTGCGCGAACGGGTCAGTTCGGTGGTCAACCCATCAGATCCTCAGCCGGCTGTGGAGTTGCTCGATGGGTTCTTGGCGGAACATGCCGACAGTCCGTTGCTGGCTCCGGACCAATTTGCCCTGGATCTCACCGACACTCTCAAGCAATTGGGGGAGCATGTCGTGGGCAAGGCCGAACAGGCACTGAACCGCGCAAGCGAAGCTCAAGAACAGGCGAACCCCGGCGCTCTCGAGGAACCGCTCACCGAATCCCAACAGTGGTTACTGAAGGCGGCGAAACTCGATGATCTGGTGCGAAACTATCTTCCCGAGGATGCGAGCCCTGCGGAGTTCGCTTCGCAGATTGTGCGATTCCAGGAACGCTTGAACCAGATCCATCGCTTGGAAGCCCGGTTCCAGGAACTGGCAAAGATCACGACCGAGCCCACGCAAGAAAACCGAGAGCGATTTCGCTTTTTGGTGAGCAAGGAGGGACTCGCAGACCACCCAAGGACCATCGATCTGCTCACCAAAATGGATGAGATTCTTCGCCAGCGCGTGCAATATGTTCGAGATCAGCAACCCATGGCACCGTTGTCGACCCTTGATCCGGTCGTACCTGGGCTGCTGTTCGCAGGGGTCCTCGATCGGGCTGATCCCACCGCCACCCCCTCTCCCACGCCAGAGGTGGTCTTCGCTTTAGCGCGCGGACTACTTTATGTCCTCGATGGCGACACCGGTGCCGTACGTTGGGCGACCCGCGTGGGCATTGACGCCCAGACGCTACCCCTGCGTGTTCCGGAGGATGAGAGCAATCCCGACTTGGTGTTGGTCGCTTCCAATGATGGCAATCAGTTTGCTCTGACAGCCCATGATACCTTGAATGGAGCAATCCGCTGGCGACAAGCACTCGATGGCCCCTGTCTGGGGTCTCCAGTAGTGATCGACACGCGGGTGTTTGTCGCTCAGGCAGATGCCCAGGGTACTCTCGCGGAGTATGACCTGGTCGAAGGAGTGCGGCGGGCCACCCTCCGGCTTCAGCAGCCGATCGGTGCACCGATGGCCTGGGAACCGGGGACTTCGAAGTTGTATCTGCCCGCAATGGGCCGAAACGTCTACCTCCTCGATGTCGATCGCCGTGATCAGCAGGGCATTCCCCTGAAACCCGAGCCGGTGGTTCTCGGGACGCAGCATACTCCCGGCAGTCTGCAGGCCGCTCCGGTCATTCTCGACCCATTTCCGCGTAGCCAGCAACGGTATCTGGTTCTCACGGAGGCTGCGGGCATCGACCGCCTCCGGCTCCGCGGCTATGCACTACCCAGTGACTTCCCAACCGGTATCGTCACTCTCCAGCCTTTGGTCGAACACACCCTCGGCGGCCTCAGCCGCTTCGCACCGCGGCATGACTACGAGCGACTAGCGATGGTGAGCGACCGCGGCTTATTTGCTCTATTTGGGATTCAGCAACGTCAGAACGATGACTCCATTTTGTTTCCCTTCCTCAATAAGCCTTTCGCACTGGCCCGCGAACATTCACTGCCGGCATCGGCGGAGATTGTGAGTATGGACGGGAATCGCTTTTGGGTCTTGGCCGATGGCCAGTTGCAGCGATTAGATCTCCAATTCGACACGCGAGCGGGCCTGAAACTGCAAGTTGAGCCACCCTCGCTCCCTTTAGGTATCCCTCTACAACCCAGTCAGCAGAGTCGCCGCAACGATCGACTCTATCTGGTCACGCAAAACCCAGCCAATACTGCGTGTGTCGCCACCGCCGTCGACCGCCACTCCGGTGCGGTCCGCTGGCAACGTCAGCTGGGCATGGTGGTGGCCAACTCGCCGGTTCGCCTTGGCGATGCGACGATTCTCCTCGATCAGAGCGGGGGTTTGTATCGGATACCACCGATTGAGGACTTCGAGCCCACCGTGTCCGAATGGCGAATCGATCCAAATTGGGAGGTGGCACCCCCCTTGGCCAATCTCGATGCCAATCATCTTCGCTTGTTGCTCAAGGATCCTCGCCATGAACTCGTTCATGCCTTAAGCGTCAGTCGGGACGGGAAGCGCTATCGAATGCTAATCCGTACATTAGATGCCCGAGGCCGAATTCGCCGACGCTCGGTCGCGTTGCCCCAAGCATTGGCGGGAGAACCGGTGGTGTTTGGGGATGGCTTGTTGTTCCCCCTCGCGAACGGTTCGTTGTATCGGCTCACCGAAAACGGACAATTGGAAGAAGGGCCGATCTGGCGTTCTGGCGATGCCCCCGTCCAGGCTCGTGGTTCTCTAGCCCCACTCACCGAGGAGTTGTTTCTCTGTAGTGATGGGCTTGATCGCCTCACCATACGACGCTGGCCAGCCGGGAATTTAGGCTTTTCGGTGTTTCAACAGGTCAAAACTCGTTACGAGCTTGCTCGACCGATCAAGACTCTGCCCGGTGAAGATGTGCTGCGTTGTGTTTTGGCGACAACCAATCAGGAGGTCCGTCTGTTAGCGGCGAACCAACCTGAACGGCCCGAACGGATCTGGAATACCCGTCTGTATCCTAGCATTCCACCGGGACCGATCACCGCTGGACCCTATGTACACACCCGTCAAGGACAACAGAACCAAGGGTACTGGATCAGCTACATGGTTGATCAACGTCACTTGATTTGGCTTGATCCGGAACAGGATTCTCCCTTGTGGGTGTACACACTCCCAGAGGGGCAGACGTTGGTGGGCGATCCGATGGTGGCCGATGGTCAGGTTTGGGTGATGACCCAGTCCGGGAAGTACTATCGGCTCGGCCTTCGCTCGGGGCAAGCCCAAAGCAAGGCCAGGCAGCTCCCTGCTGGGCTGCAACCGGCTGCGGGCATGGTTGCCTTCCAGGAAGATCGACTGCTCGTGCCCCTCACCGATGGGACCGTTCTGTTGCCTCGTCGTGCTCCACCCACCGCCTCGGTCCGGATTCCGGTCCCTGGCCGACTGGGCAGTGGGGTAGCCATCCCGCTCCCTGCAACGGTCATTCATCCCGCAGCACCCGGCTCGTGATTAGCCAACAAACACGCCACCCAGCACGGTGAAACCGCCTAGACGCAGCATCTCCTCGGGGGCTTGGCCGGCATCCAGCGACATGCCGGCAAAAATATGCACCCCTGCTTCGGACAAGCCGACAATGACTTCGGCAATCCCATCCCCGGACAGATCTTTGGCCGCCACCCGCACCCCGTCACGTTCACGAACTTCCCCGGCAAAGAAGTTATTCAACGGAGCAGACAGGTTATTCACAGGAATGCCATCTACCAGGGTGGTTCCGCTCAATATCAATACCCTTGGGGCACCCCCCGGTCCCGCCCCGGCAATCAGTTCTGCGCGGCCATCCCCATCCACATCGTCCGCGGCCAAGAAGATTCCGTTTCGAAGGCTCGACTCGAACACAAAGAAATCGGTAAACAGCTTCACGGGTGTGTTGGATACCAAAGTCTGGCCAGCATAGCCGGCCACCCGAGGCCCACCGCCAAAGCCCGCGGCAACCAACAGATCGTCAACCCCATCGCCATTCACATCCCCCGTGGCTAGCCGAGCCCCTCCACGGAAATTCGCATCTTCAATCCCGAAGAAATCGGCGATAACCGCCCCGGATTGCCCATCGATCACCCGTACCCGTGGCCCACCCCCTTCGTCGGGTGCGATCACCACTTCGGCCAGACCATCCCCATTGAAATCCGCTGCGCTAACATACACCCCACCGGTGAAGCTGCTCTCAAAGGCCGCCAGTCCAAACAGCAGATCCCCGTCCCGACCATCAAAAACACGAACCTCTCCAACTCGGCCCGGTCCCGAGGCGGTCAGCAGATCATCCACCCCATCTCCGTTGACGTCCCCCGTCGCGACACGCACCCCTCCGGTAAAGCTCAGCCCAAATGGTGCAACACTAAAGCGGACCGAACCGTCCGCCTCATTCAGGGTGGCGATCCCCATCGCACCAAATCCAGACCCTACCGCAAAGCTGGGACCGGTAAATGTCGGTGCATCAGGCGGCGTTGGGACCGGGGGTGGCACCCCTGGGTCACCTCCCACTGGTGGTGTGGGCGGTGTGACAGGGGTTGGTGGCACCGGGGGGGCCGGGGGCTGCGGTGGTACTTCGGGGGGAGTTGGCTCGCTGGACGGTGGGGGAGGCAACGAGGAATCAGGATTGCTCGGCGGCACCTCCGTCGTGGGATCGTTGCCGCTGTCCGTGTCATTGAGGCTACTCACCGCGGCTCCGGCATCGACCAGGGCTCCGCTGGCTACTTGCCCCGCCAGACTGCCCAAGGAGGTGGCTTGGTCATAAAGGTGCTCGATGATCGCCTGCGGCGACCAATCCGGGCGAAGCTGTTGGAGCAAGGCTACCGTGCCGCTCACATGGGGCGCTGCCATGGAAGTGCCACTGAGTTGAGCATACTGATTCCCGGGGTAGGTACTGACAATGTTGACTCCCGGAGCAGCCAAATCGACGCTGTTCGCTCCCACATTGGTAAAGCTGGCGAGATCACCCTGCCGGTCTACCGCGGCGACACTGATGACATTGGGTAGGTTATAGTTCGCCGGATAAGCGAGGTTCACATCATTATTGCTGGCGGAATTGCCGGCGGCAGCAACGAAAATATGGCCATTGGCATTGGCGTTTTCGATCGCCTGGAACATGGCATTGATAAAGCCACCCCCGCCATAGGAGTTGTTGGAAACATCCGCGCCATTGGCCACGGCATAATTCAGAGCGGACACTGCTCCGGAAAGAAAACCGCTGCCATTGGCATCGAGGAACTTCAAGGGCATCAGTTGGACATCCCAGACCACACCAGCGATGCCGCGGTCGTTGTCGCCGATCGCGCCAATGGTGCCCGCGACATGGGTGCCATGTCCATTGTCATCAAAGGGATTGTTGTCGTTGTTGGCGAAATCCCAACCTATCAAGTCATCGATATAACCGTTTCTATCGTCGTCAATGCCATTTCCCAGGATCTCATCGCTGTTCACCCAGATATTGTCTGCCAGATCGGGGTGGGTGTAATCGATACCCGTATCGATCACCGCGACCACCACACTGCCATCGCCAGTACTGACTTGCCATGCCTCGCTCGCGCCGATGTCGAGCCCAGGCGTGCCCCCGTTCTGCCCGAAGTTATCCAACCCCCAGAGCAGATCGAAGCCAGGATCGTTGGGGATGCTGGCAATTTGCACCTGGTAGTCCGGCTCCGCGAAGGCGACCTCTGGTCGATCGGCATACACCGTCAACGCAGTTTCGACTTCCATGCCCATGGTCGGCGCACGAAACAGGTTGGCACCGAGATTGTCCCACTCTGACAGCGGGATGGCACCTTCATGCAGGCCGATCACAATGTGTGAGGAACTGTAGCGATCGAGGTCGATGCCGACTTGGTCGAGGCTTGGCAAGGAGCTGCTGGTCGGTGTGTCACGGCTTTCAAGGTTTTCGAAGTGCAGTCGAGTATGGTGCATGGATCGCATGTGGCGGACCTTTCGAACCAAAAGTCATGACAAGAGGTGAGGCGGTCTCCTTGTTATTAGGATCGCAAATTCTTCAGAAAGGTTTCAACCGAAAAGAGCGTCCCAACCGCCTGAGGTAGACTGAATGGCAGCAACGGTCCCCACGATCGAAGTGAGTCAGTGTGATGAACATGGATCCGCAGGCAGATCCCACGGAATGGGTCGAACGATTCGGGGATCTGCTTTACCGTTTTGCTTTGGCACGAGTTGAGCAACCCGATGTCGCCGCCGATCTGGTCCAAGATACCTTGGTCGATGCCTGGAAAAACCGTGCACGGTTTGCCGGTCGCTCGGCCTTGGGAACCTGGCTCGTCGGGATTATGAAGCACAAAATTAGCGACTACTTCCGCTATCGCAGTGTCACTCAGCAAGCCTGCCGAGTCCCGTTGGAGCTACTGGATGAGCCGACCTTTACTCGCAAAGGCTTTTGGAAGGCCGATTTAGGGCGCTGGCCGCGTGATCCGTCTACGACGCTGATGGAGCAGGAATTCTGGCAAATCTTCTCGACTTGTGTCGAGGCATTGCCACAGAATCTTGGCGAAGCCTTTATGCTTCGCGAATTGGATGGCCTTAGCAGCGAAGAAATCTGTAAGCTGTTAGGCATCACTGCGACCAACTTGTGGGCACGATTACACCGAGCACGGCTACAATTACGAGCTTGTCTCCAACAGCACTGGTTTCATGACGATTGATTCCAGCGACCATGGTCGCTGAGATTGAGAACGACGCATGGCACGCTGGTACCACACCCTCCACTATCTGAACCTTTCCTGTCGGGAGGTCGCCCAACTCCATTCCGAGTCGCTGGATCGTCCGTTGTCTCGTTCGGAACGTTGGGCTGTGGGCCTGCACTTGGTCTACTGTTCCGCTTGTCGGCGCTTCCGCCGTCAACTACGCTTCCTCCGCGCGGCCATGCAACGCCTGAACCGACCGCCGCACACTCCGCCACCCTTGCCCGAAGCGGTACGCTCGCGCATCGTCGAGGCGATGCGTGAGTCGGAGTAATTTTTCTTCGATCCCTTGTCAGGAACGACGTCCCGACCCGACTAACTAGGCGAGCTCGGCAGGCAATCCAACCACCTTCAAGCGGTCGGTAAGGGTGCCGACGCTACCTGCTGGGCCGTTTCAAGGGGGACGACGCAATGATGCGCTTGCTATACGGGCTGGTGGCAGTGGTTTTCCTGGCGAATTCGTTACCTGCTCAAGAATACTCTACCGAGGTGATTGCTCGCGAGCTGGACCACCCGACTGGAATCACCGTCGATCTCGACGGTAATCTCTACTTCACCGAAGTACCCACCCCCGGAGTTCCTGGCAGCCAAGGAGGTAGCAATCGCGTTCGCGTGCTCTTGCCCGATGGCACCATCGAGACCATTTCCGAAGGGGAACCGGAGCCGCTCAACTTGACCGCTTCGATTCGCGGCGACGTCTACTGGACCTGCCGTACCGCCGGGGTGATTCGCAAACTGGATGCCCGATCTGGGATTGACCAAACGGTTTTGATGGATCTCGACACGCCGGTGGGCATCAGCGTCAACCTCCTCAGTCGTCGGCTTTACTGGACTGAAGTACCGACCCCAGGCATGAACGGCGACAACGGCGGCAACAACGCCGTCGTGGTCCGCCGCCAAAGGTCGATCCGGGTGGTGGACTTTGGCGATCCCGAACCCAACGACGTCGTCGTGACCGTTCGTGGGGATGTTTACTGGACCTGCACCTCCGCTGGCGTCATCGTCGAGCGGAAGCGCAACGGCCAAACCTCGGTGATCCTGCGTGAACTCAACCAGCCGACCGGGATTACCGCTGACTGGCTCGGCAATCTATATTTCACCGAGTTACCGACACCTGGCGTCTCCGGCAGCGACGGCGGCCAGAACAAAGTCTGGCGCTATGACCTGCGCCGCAAGCAACTCCTGCTGGTCGATGACGGCGATCCTGAACCACGCGACATTACTGCCTCCCCGCTCGGCGATCTGTACTGGACCTGCACGACCGCCGGAGTGATTGTCGAGGCCAAGCTGCAGCGGTTTCGTCGCCGCTAAGGTGCCCAGGCGGGTCGGCGCACGGCTTCCTGGAGGTCGTTTATCCCCGAGGGAGCGGGGCCCATTTTTCTGCCGTGAGCCCAGCGGGCCTGTCCTTGGACAGGCCCGCTTGACGTTGTACGGCCTCCAACTGGTACGGAGTTACGCCATATCCCAGTGTTCAGACTTCGCGCATGGATCGTGGGATTTACTTGCCGTGGTAAATTTGCTGGCACCCTGTCGACATCTTCGGTATGTTGATGTGAGATATGGGATCCCGACCAAACTGGGAGTCTTTTGTGGACCGAGTATGGTGGGTTGTCGTAATGACCTCCGTCGGGGCCGTCTAGGTGACAGGTGCGATGGACACCCCGGTCAATCCTCCCAAACCAAATCTTCCTAAGATCGAATCTGTGACCGAAGATCGAGCCTTTCTTTGCCTACTGTTGCCACGGTTGCAACAGCATGAACAGTTTCACAAACCGGGCGAGAGGCTTGGTGAAGGATCTTTTGCGAAGGCCCACGGGTATTCCCAACCGGAAAAGGCTCCCCGGAAGATCAAAATTCCCATCAAGGGATACGATATCAGAATTTTAAACATCCAAGTGGTTCTAATTCAGTCAACGGTCACTACCGAGCCAGGGATGTGAGACGACGAGCTCGATCCGAACAATCGATCGAGTTCCGATTGTATGAGTATTACTGGTTGATGGGTGTCGGTTCCTGAATTGTCGTGAGCCAGCAACGATGCCTATTGCGATCCGCCTTATTCTTGGATTGTTGCCGCTGCTGGGTCTGGGAAGAGTGCACGCCGATACTCCTGGACGGGTGTTGAACTTGTCCCTGTTCATGTTTTTGGCGGGAATCCGTTCACGGCTTCCAATGGTGATTCGCGAAACTCGATCGTTGTCCCTGTTTGAGTGCTCTGTGATGTCCAGGCAAGATCGTTCTGACTTCAGCGAACTGCTCCAGTGCTTTTACAGTGGCGATCCGAACGCACGCAATCAGATCCTGGCTCGGGCCCAAGAGCGGCTTCGGTGGCATGCGTCTCGACTGTTGAGCCGCTTTGCGTCTCTGCGCCGTTGGGAAAATACTGATTCGATCTTACAAGAGACACTGCTTCGTATGGACCGGGCCCTTCATGAACTGGTCCTCGACACCAACGTCGCATTTTTTGCACTGGCGGCGCGGCATATGCGCTATGTGTTGATCGACTTGACCCGCCATTATCGGCGGATTATCGAACACCATCAATCGCCTGCTCCCGAAGCTGAAGTAGAGCCACGAAGCCATGAACCGTCGACCGCTCCCTTTGGCCAACCCGATGATTTACTACTTTGGGAAGAGTTTCATCAACAGGCTGAACAGCTTAACGAGAACGAACGCCAGATCTTCGATTTGATCTGGTATCACGGTTTGCCACTGAGCGAGGTCGCCGTGGTGCTCGGTTGCTCTGCTCGGACGGCTCGACGCTATTGGCAAGCGGCGCGCATTCATCTGGTCGAAGCCCTGGATGGCAAACTTCCTCCGACTTAGACCGAGCTGCTTGGCCAACTTCGGGATTTGCTCCGCTTACATTGATAGGGACCTTCTGGTTCAATCGGGATCGCGGGATGTACGACGACGATCGGATTGCCGAACTGTTACTCCAGTGGGAAGATTGCACCGAGCAAGGGGTTGCGCAGACTCCGGAAGAGCTTTGTCGAGAATATCCAGAGCTTCTCTCGCGTTTCCAGGCTGCGGTGGCCAAACTACGGGCCTTTGATGCGTTGGTGCATGGTACGGGTCAGTCGGATCGCGGGCCAGCGCTCCTATCGGAGCACCCGCTGTTGCCCGAGATCCCTGGCTATCAGATCGTATCCCGCTTGGCTGCAGGGGGAATGGGAGTCGTGTATCGGGCCCGCGACGAGGGCTTGCACCGTGATCTGGCCATCAAGCTCATGCTCGCTGGAGGTCAGGCCTCTGAACACGAGGAAGAGCGGTTTCGTCAGGAGATGCTGATCTTAGCCCAGCTCGAGCATCCGTATATTGTCCCCATCTATCAGGCCGATTGTATAGAAGAGATTCCATATTTTGTGATGCCACTGATGCGTCACGGCAGCCTCGCCCAACGACTTGATCACTTCTTTGGGAAAACGCATGATGCTGTGTCTATAATCGAGAAGGTCGCACTGGCGATCGATCACGCCCACCAACGTGGCATTTACCACCGCGACTTAAAGCCCAGTAACATCCTGTTGGCAGATGTTCAGACACCCCGAGTCAGCGACTTTGGGGTGGCCAAAATGCTTGAGCATCACTGGAGAACCCTCGAGCCAAACCCATCGCTCTGTTCACTGGGCGAAGTCGACAACAGCTGCATGACACGATGGCACTCGGTGAGTACCCAGAGTGGGGCCCTGATCGGCACCTATCCATACATGGCCCCTGAGCAAATTACCGGCGACCTGACGGCCGTCGGTGCTCCCGCCGACATTTGGGCAATGGGAGTCATTTTATATGAGCTACTAATCGGTAAACGCCCTTTTGTTGGGCCAGGGCTCGAGCGATATCGTCAACAGATTGTCCGTGGCGATTTCATCCCACCACGCCAGGCGGACCCAGAACTTGATCGCACCCTCGCTGCAATTATTGAGCGGTGTCTCGCGCACGATCCTCTGGCTCGCTACCCCAGCGCCAATCGTTTGGCCGAGGATCTTCACGCATGGCGCACCGGCAACCCAGTTCGCGGCGTGCATGAAGATATTCGTCGTCAAGCCTCTCGTCTGATTCATCGGCTTAGCTTACCTGCTGCGATCGCAATGCTGACGGCCGTCTTGCTCTTTGGCCGCAACTTCTCGGGGGTGGGCCCGAAGTACCCCGAAAGCCAGCAAACGCCACCCATAAACGAAGGCGAACGCTACCGATGGAGATCGCAGCGGAATCTCGACACTCTCCGTGGACACTCGAGGGATGCGTGGACGGATCTAGTTGGCTCGAAGTATGAACTTCCCATTGGTCGTATTGTCTATGGCAAGGGAGACTTCTGGCCAGGCGAGCGACGTGGATCCTTGATTTTCCAATCCGCCGGAAAATGCTTGCTCGAGTTGTTGCCGGAAATGCCACTTGAAAGCTATCGCATCCGCGCACGGATTCGACAAGTCGCAAACGAAAAAGGTCCACAACCATTCGTCGGGATCTACTGGGGACACTGTCGATCGTCCAACCCGACTCGTTTTGAGAGGCCGAGCTACTTCGCCGCTGTACGCTTTACCGATTGGTCGGTTCTCCAGCAGGAACGTCACTTGTGCCGAGCAGATTTGTGGGCCATCTACGGGCCAAGCAGAGCCGAACTGACCCCCGATTTCAAATCCCAACTGAGCAGGGCTGATCCGTTGACGATCGCGCTCGCTCCCGCCAACAACCTTCAGGATTCTCCTATCCGCGAGCTTGTGGTCGAAGTTCACAAAGATCGCATTGAAGCGAAGGTGATTGATAACGAAAAAAAGATGCTGTTTAAGGTCTCTACCGATATCTTCCAGCAAGAACTGCAGTGGTATCGAGACCGGCTGACTATGCGCGAACGTAAGCACCATCATCAGGTTCTCGCCCCACCTGTTCCCTACGATCAACATGGTGGTTTGGGCCTGTTTATTTCTGGCACTTCAATGGAAGTCTTGCAATATCGTTTGGAACGGATTCCATGAATAAACATTCATTCGTTTTGCTCCAATGGAGGTTCATATGCCAGTCGATATCCTTTCTGTAACGCGTCACTGTGATCCTAATACTAACGAATGTACACTAATCAAATCAAATGGCACCTGCAGCGGTGGACCCGTCAAAGTATCGCTCATCGATAAGAATGGAACAACGGTGGCCGGGCCAGTGGATGCGGACTGTACTGGAGGTGCGTGGTCTGCCGAATTGGGGGCTCCCAATGCGACAGATAGCTATCAAGTTAAGGTTGTGCGTGATAGCAAAGGATCTGTGGCGAACGTCCCTCATGCATGCGCGTGTCTCCAATTAACTCCCGTTCAACCCGATCTTGTTCAATCCCTATTGAGAATCAGTGATGCAAGTTACACCGCTGAGAGGGATCAAGTCACTGCCAAAGTCACACTCCATCCGACCAACTCCCGATACAAAATACTGGTTCGCGTTGAGCTGCTTCTCATCCACACTGAGGTTGGTGAAAATGACCCAACAATAATACTGTTGGGGAGCAAACTCGTAGCGGTGGCTGGGGCTTCGCAGGTGGTCGAACTTGGCCCATTCAAGTTTGACGCTCACGGAGATTATCTCCGCGTCCGCGCCGGAGTCACCGGAACCGATGAGTATGTCGAACAGCCTAAACCTCAAGCACCATAGACCTTTTGCAGCGGGAAGACAACCAGGAATCGAAAGCCTAAAGCTTATGAGTTGCTTGCCGTGTTCCGTGGTACCACTTCACTAGGACGGTCCTCGATCAACCACGGTGCGAGCAGCAGCAACCCAGCCATCACTGCATAGCCGATTGCCCAGGGCCAGGCCGGATCGCTCAGGTCCAGGGCCGTATCGCCGATGGTGTACCGATAACCATGCATTAAACCTGTTAGTGAAAGTCCCACCGCCAGCAAGCACCAGACGGCCCCGGTGCGGAACTGCCGCTCAATGATGGCTACGGTGATCGCCGCCAAGATCATTGATGTCAACAGGAAGCCTTCCGCGAGGGCAAACCCACCATCAATCCAAAAATCCTGCTGGTGAAACTTCGGGATTAGCTGCTTGACTTCGGTGAATGGACGTTCCGGAGTCCCGTAACCGGCAACGCGTAAGGCGATCTTGGCCTGGAGGGTGCCCCAGGCGGCGAGACTGGCGAACAGCCCCACCACGACCGCCGGCGCATGGCGGGTGGGCGTGGCCTGAAATGCCTGGGCGGTCATCACAATGCCGATATACAGGACGATGGCCATCCCCGCGTCAATCGGGATCGCCCAGGCAATCGCACCCAACAGACCGAGGCAGCAAACCAAGGTAAAAAAGCCGGCGTTGAGTAGCGAATACCCGGCTCGGGCACCCAGTGATTTCCAACCCGGGTGACCAATGTAAATGGTGGTTGGAAAGCAGGAACCAAAGCTGGCTGCCGCCAGCGTCCCCAGTCCGTTGACCGCCAGCGAAGATGTGGTCGGGTAGCGATCCCCCGCCGCCTCGGCGGACTCCAGATTTTGGACGCTACCGATCAGGCTGAACAGACCCATCGGCAGCATAATCGAAAGAAACTGCCAGTTCTCTGCCTGGCTCACCGCATCGATCAAGTTGCCAAAAACCGGCAACGGCGGATGCCAGCTGGGAGCTGCGGGGAGCGTTTCCGAGGTGGGGGCAAGGCCGGTCAGCCAGGCCAGCGCGGTCCCCACACCGATCGCGATGAAACCGCCGGGCAGGCCACCACGGAAACGCACGTTGCCAAAGTAGGTCAATAAGATGATGCTCAGGGTCGTTAGGCCAATAATTGGTCGGGCAAACGATCGCAAGAAGAAATTCATCGAGATAAACCCCAGGGCAATCCCTGCCAGCGTGGCCAGCAAGGCTGCCCGAGGGGTCAAGCGACGCAGCGGTTGCGCGACAAATGCCCCAAAAAACTCCACCAAGCCACTGCCCAGACAGGCAACTAAGCCGGCTTGCCAGGCCAGATAGGCGGCTTCTTCTTTGCTTGCCCCGCCCAGCTCGGCCATCGCCTTGGCAGGCGCCATGACCAGGAATACGAACGCCAGTAGCGACACCGTGTTAATGCCATACGGCAGGGCGCAAACATCGCTACGCCCTGTCTCGGCTGCCAGCCGCTTGGCCTGCCAGCTGTAGAACAGATTCCCGAAGACCAGCGATACGGCCGCCCCGGGCAAAATCCGCTGATAGACCAGCTCCGCCGGGAACTCCAGCACAAACCGGCACAGGCTATCGATGAGAAGCAATTGGACCAAGTTATCCAGAGCCAGGCCAAAGAACCCATCCAGGTCCCCACGAACAAACCAGCGCATGCTGCCTCCGAAGCTTCCAGTCGGGAACGGTCCCGGCACCATACGGCCTCCGCACACCTTGGTCAAGCAAGCGGGGTTGGGATCCACACGCGCGATTTGCTACGAAGAACAGAAGGTATCAGCATGATCAGGAGTCGGGTGGATGGGCAAATGCATCGTTATTACTGGTGCGACCCGCGGTCTGGGCCGCGCTCTCGTTCACGGGTTTCAAGCCGCCGGGGAACGTGTCTATGGCTGCGGCCGATCGGCCGAGCAAATTACGCAACTCAATGCCTCGGGCAACCTCCCCAACGCCTTTCGCACGGTCGACATCAGCAACATGGCTGCCGTCCAGGCATGGGCGGACACGCTTCTGGATTGGGTCGGCCCTCCAGACTTATTGATAAATAATGCTGCGTTGATGAACAATCCCGCCCCGCTTTGGCAAGTGCCCACCGAGGAGTTCGATCGACTGATCGATGTGAATATCAAGGGCGTGGCCAATGTGATCCGTGCGTTTGTACCGGCGATGATCGAACATGGCTCGGGAGTGATTGTCAACTTGAGTTCGGGTTGGGGCCGGTCAACTTCCCCAGAGGTCGCACCTTACTGTGCTAGCAAGTATGCCATCGAGGGACTGACCCTGGCCATGGCTCAGGAATTGCCCCGTGGATTCGCGGCGGTCGCGTTAAATCCCGGCGTCATCAACACCGAGATGTTGCGACAATGTTGGGGTGACGGGGCAGAACATTTTCCAACACCAGAGGCTTGGGCATACCGAGCCGTGCCCTTCCTACGCAAACTCAGTGCTCGGGACAATGGCCGCTCGCTCAGTGTGAGCTAGTAGCGTTCGCTCGCCGCCGTAAAATCCTGAAACCCCGCAGTTGCTGTCCCAGTACATTCTAGCGACGATGTACCAATCCGTTTCGGTGACCTGAATTGCCTCGGCGATCACTGCCGAGAGACTTGGGTACCATCACCGTGGAGAATCCCCATGCGATCGATCCACCCTCTCTTGGTCGGGGTGCTGATGCTCGGCTGCCTGACCCCGGCCGTCGACGCTGCCGAACCCGCGGACCCCGCTCGTTTTCTGCCGGCTCAGGCCCAGTTGTTTCTGAAAGTGGAAAAGCTCGACGCTCTTCTAACTTCAATCACCAAGCTCGAGAGCTTTGAAAAAATCTATGAATTAGACATTGTGCGTCCATACGTTGATTCAACCCAGGTCCGACGTTTCTATCAGCTGATTGACTATTATGAACGCGAACTGGGGGCGCCCTGGCCCGAGCTGGTCGACCGACTTGCCGGTGGAGGCATGGCCTTGGCCGTCCGTTACCTTGGCAACGATGAACAGGTCGCGGTGGGGGTGATTCAAAGCAAGGATCCTGCGCTGCTTGAGAAATTTTTCGGACTGGTCAGTAACCTCATCGAGGAAGAATTAGCCCGTAGTGAGGCCGGTGTCAAACTACAACGCAAAAGCGGCGACGGCTTTGAAGGCTTTAAGGTTGGGCCTACCATGGTGGTGCTTGCCGATGGAGCACTGTTGCTGAGCAACAACCGGGAGGCCCTGGAACAGGCGCTGAAACGCAATCAACGCCTCCAGGCCGGTGAGTCGGTCCGCTCCATGGCCGAAGCCAAGGGGCCCAAACGGGCCCGCAAACTGCTGCCCAAGAACCCTCTGGCCTGGCTCTGGTTCAATCTCAATCCCGTGAAACAAACCGAAGAGGCCAAACAAGTCTTTGCCCGACCGCGCAATGATTTCCTACAAACCCTCTTCTTCAGCGGGGTTCTGGATGTCGCCCGTCGAGCGAACTTTATCAGTGCGGGCATTTACGCCAAAAAGGGGCGCCTGATCACCCGCCTGCGCATGCCCGCTGGGACCAAGGGGATGCCCGAAGAAGTGGCGTTGCACGTCCCGCTCGATGGCCAACCTGGTAGCTTGCCCTTGCTGCAGCCGAAAGGCGTGATTTTCAGCCACAGCTTCTACTTTGACTTCAAAGCCTTGTGGGAGCAACGAACAATGCTCTTCCCGGAGGAGATCCTCGAGGGTTTCGAGAAGGGGGTCAAGCAGGCTTCACGCTTCACCCTTGGCACCTCGCTCGACAAAATGTTCGTCCAGAGTGGGCCGTACCACCGGTTCGTGATTGCCAATACGCCTGAGACGAGCTATTCGCACAAGCCGACCACCCCGTTGCCCGCCTTCGCCTTTGTGACCTCGATGCGCGACCCCAAGCTCGGCAAGTCGATCGAAGCCGGTCTTCGCGCCATCGGTCTGGGCCTGAGTGTGGCGGGCATTGCCAATGCCGCGGAACGCTTTGACGTGAAAATGCGTCAGGAAACCTATCAGGGCGTGAAGATCATCAGCTATCACTTTGATGAAGAGGGCACTCCCCCGTTCCCCGACCCGGAGAACCTCCGCTTCAACTTCACCCCCTGCTTCGCCCAGGTCGACGACCAGTTTGTGCTCTGCTCCAAACTGGCTTTCTGCAAGCGGATCCTGGACGAGCTGGGCTCGGAGGACCGCAAACCTTCCGCATCCAATATGCATATGCGTTTTTACGCGAAGGGGGTTGCCGATTCACTCAACGCCGATCCAGAGCAATTGCTGACCCAGTTGGTCTTGGACCAGGCGATCCCACTCGACGAGGCTCGCTCGCAGACTGCGGCTTTCATCGACTGGGCCAAGCAGCTGGGCTTCGTCGAGATGGCCTTCACCTACAAGCCGAAATACTTCCAGTTCGAACTGCTTTGGAACTACCGTAAGTGAGGATCCCCTCTGCCAGACCCCAGCCAACGAGGTGAAAGCATCATGACAGTCGCACACCTGGCCGCCACCGCCTGGAAGCCGTACCAGCCCTCCGCGGCCAACCCGTGGGACCTCCGGAAGGTGGGTCATCTTTATCGCCGCGCCAGCTTCGGCGCGGACTGGGAAACCCTGCAAACGGCCCTCAAAGCCGGGCCTGATCAGGCCATCGACCAGCTGCTCGCCGGCGGTGACGGCTTGGACCGCTTTGAGGCCGATTCGCAGCGGCTCGCCGAACCGATCATCCGCGCCAACAACAACGACCAGGCCCAGGCCTGGTGGCTGTACCGCATGCTGTATACGCCGCACCCGTTGCGCGAAAAGTTGACCCTGTTTTGGCATAACCACTTTGCGACCAGCAACGCCAAGGTCCAGAATATCCGCATGATGCTCGGGCAGTATGACCTGCTCGCTCGTCATGCCTTGGGCCATTTTGGCCCGATGCTCCAGGAAATGTCCCAGGACCCGGCCATGTTGGTCTGGCTCGACACCGCTGGCAGCAAGAAGGGCATGCCCAACGAGAACTATGCCCGGGAGTTGATGGAACTGTTTAGCCTCGGCATCGGGAACTATACCGAAGCCGACATCCGCGAGGCCGCCCGTGCGTTTACCGGTTGGGAAATTCGCAACGGCGAAGCCTTCCTTAACGAGAAGCAGTTCGATGCCGGCACGAAGAAGGTGCTTGGCAAACAAGGCAACTTCAAGGCGCCGGATATTGTGGATATTTGCTTGACGCAGCCGGCCTGTCCGCGCTTCCTCGTTGGCAAGCTCTACCGCTATCTGATCTCTGAAGCGGTTCCTGCGACCCCCGAATTGATCGATCCACTGGCCGAGCAATTCCGCGCCTCGGACTTCAACATCGCCAAGCTGGTTGAGACGATGTTGCGGTCGAACCTGTTTTTCTCCCCCAAGGTCTACCGCTCGCGGGTCAAGGCGCCGGTCGATTTCGCCCTGGGCATCGTTCGGGGTCTGGAAGGCCGCATCGGTACCACCGCTCTTGCCACCGCCTTGCAGTCCTTGGGTCAGACCGTGTTCAACCCGCCCTCGGTCAAGGGCTGGGACGGCGGTCGCACTTGGCTCAACGGGCAAACCCTGTTGTTCCGACAAAACTTGGCTCGTGACCTCACCTCGACCGAAAACCCGCAGTTTGGCACCCGCTGTGATCCGGCCGCTCTGATCCGCCAGCACGGCATCGAAGCGGATGACGCCGTTGTCAACTTCTTGCTCGACTTGTTCCTGCAAGGGGATGTGGCCCCAGACACCCGCCATCGCCTGGTCAGCTACATGAAGCAGTCAAAGGAACAGACTTTCCCTGTCTATTGGAGCTCTGAGGACATCGCCAACCACCGACTACGGGCTGTGAGTCATTTGGTGCTGAGCTTGCCCGAATTCCAACTGGATTGACCATCCGACTGTTGCCCCCGAACGTCGGGCCGAAACGAAATCGGCCCGGCGGCTGGCACGATCGTTTCATCCAATGCTTCACTCCTGGAGATATTCGCATGCGCACTACTCGACGTGACTTCCTGAAGACCTCCAGCCTGATCGGCCTGGGGGCCAGCGTACCCACCTTTCTCGCGCGGACTGCACTCGCCACCCAGCCCAACGGGGCAACTTCCTCGGATGACACCATCTTGGTCGTCGTCCAGCTGACCGGTGGCAATGACGGGCTTAACACCGTGATTCCTTTTGCGGATGAAAACTACTACAAGCTGCGGCCTACCCTCGGCATTGCCAAGGATCGTGTACAGAAGATCAATGATTCGCTAGGCTTACACCCGTCGATGGATGGCCTCGCTGGCCTGGTCGAAGACGCTACTCTGGCCATTGTCCAAGGAGTGGGCTACCCCAATCCAAGCCAGTCCCACTTCCGTTCGATGGACATCTGGCATGCCGCGAGCATGGCGGACACGTTTACCGAGGGTTGGCTGGGCAAAGCCCTCAAGCAGGTCAACGCTCCGGCTTTCCACCTTGCCGCAGGCAACGAGAGCTCTCCTTTGGCCCTCGACGGTGCCCCGGCCCGTGCTCCCTCAATTACCTCGCTGGAAGACTTCCAGCTCAAAATGACCGCCGCCAGCAAGTCCGACAAGCAATCCCAGAAAGCGGTCATCCAGTCCGCCAGCGAGGCCTCCTCTCGCCAACCGGGCCTGCTCGACTTCGTCCAGCGCACCGCGCTGAACACCTATGCCAGCAGCGATCGCTTACAGGCGATCGGCAACAACTACCAGCCCAAGGTGCCTTATCCGAACACCGGCCTCGCCGAGCGGCTCAAGCTTGCCGCCCAAATCATCGACGCAGGCCTAGGAGCAAGGATCTTCTATGTCTCGATCGGTAACTTCGATACCCACGCCAACCAGGCCAACGCCCATGCCAATCTACTGGGCGAGCTTTCCGGTGCCCTCACTGCCTTCTACAAGGATCTGAGTGCACGTGGGCATCAAGATCGGCTGATGATCATGACCTTCTCCGAGTTCGGCCGCCGGCCGTACGAAAATGGTAGCCGCGGCACCGATCACGGTACCTCGGCTCCCATGTTCCTGATCGGCAACAAGGTCAAAGCCGGCCCGATCGGCCAACACCCTAGCCTCACCGAACGTCAGTTCGGGAACCTCAAACACCATATCGACTTCCGCTCGGTCTATGCCGGGGTGCTCGACCACTGGCTCGGCGTCGATAGTGCCAAGGTGCTCGGCAAGAAGTTTAAGCCGGTGGATCTGTTCGCGTGAGTTGCTGCAATCAGAAGCGGCTGAAGCGCTTGCGATGCGGGGAAAGCGGCAGAGGCGCTTGCGGTAAGTCAGAACCCCCGGACTGACGTCCGGGGCTCGCCTGCAGAGG
>CAYPIE010000045.1:0-48587 GCA_964410665.1 uncultured Alcaligenaceae bacterium | reverse complement strand
AAACGCCTCTGCCTGTTCGCACCGCAATCGCCTCTGCCGCTTCCGCAGCGCAAACGCCTCTGCCTCTTCCGCACCGCAACCGCCTCTGCCTGTTCGCACCGCAATCGCCCATTTCGGGGATGTTTTACCCTTCCTTGGGAGCGTTTTCGTTCCCCGGGCGCTGCATCGGTTCGGCAGCGCCGGGGTCCACTTGGTCGACAGGGATGGCCTTGAGCTCTGCTTGCGATAACGGGCCACGGTTGCCCACAGTCTGGCGAGCGGCACTGACCGTTTCCGGGAAAACGGCGGAGCCCTGGTTGCCCCACTCCTGGCGGATGTAGGTCAACACCGCCGCGATCTGGTAATCCTTAAGCTGGCCGCCCCAGGCGGGCATCTGGCCGTTGTAAGTGGTCTGGTTGACTTCGAGCGGACCATTGATGCCATAGAGCAGAATGCGGCTGAGACGCGCCTGGGACGCCTCATCCCCAACCACCCAGTCCGAGCCGGCCAACGGGGGATACTGCTGGTTGCCATTGCCGTCGGGTTGATGGCAGACCTGGCAGTTGCGATAGAGTTTTTGCCCCATCGCGTAGAGCCCCTCGGGGGTGTCGGGGATCCGCTCCTCCTTAAGGCGGGGACGAGCCGAAGCGAGGTCGACACCGTCCTGGACCGTGGCAGAAAAGTAGCCACTATAACTGGACATGTAGTAGCCGCCCCAGAAGAGCAATGCCCCGAACAGGGCGGTCATCCAGATCGGCACCGGTTCAAAGCCATCGCGCGGTTCCTCCTTCTCGCGCATGATCTGAGCGTGCAGCTGGGTGACATCATACGGCTCGGTGACTTCCTCGACCGGCTGCATCGAGCGTGGCTGCGGATCGCGAGCGGTGTCAGTGCTCATTCGCGGGCCTCCGGGAGGTCATAGCTCTGATCGAGCGAGAGGAGATACGCCACCAGGGCATCGGCCTCATAGGTGGGAACGACTTCATAGCCGTCCGGCGGGGCATAGCTGCCGGTGAGTTGCAGCGCATCTTCGGAAGGCTCACCGACAATCTTACGGGTGTCATACAGGAAGGCAAACGGTGCCATGATCGAACCAGGAACCATCATCTGCGGATTGTACAAATGCTTGTGATGCCAGTCGGCCGAGGGTTGTCGCACGGCAATATTGGCCAAGTCCGGCCCGGTGCGCATCGTGCCGATCATGATTGGCCGGTTGTAGATATAGTCCCGCGACACCGAGCGGCGGCTGCCCCAACCGCGTTCGATGTCGTTGCCAAACTCTTGCGGCCGGACCTGTTGCGAATGGCAGTACATACAGCCGTTGGCCCGATAGATGTCGCGGCCATCGGCCACGATCCCGGTAGCCGGCTGGGGATAGGTGGTATTGGTCAGATCGTTGGTCAACGGTTGTTCGCGATCGAGTTGGACATAGGGAGCCAAGACTAGACCCAACCAGGCCGAGCCAAAGGTCAGCACACACCCCAGGAACAACATCATACTACGGTCCATGGTGTCTCCTTTCCGGGTGAGTTAGTTGGTCACGCCCACGGGAGCGGTGATGGCGGAGGTCTCCTGCCGTTCCCGGAAGTAAGTTGGTTCGCCGCGGCGTTGCCCCACCCGGAGCAGGTTCATGACGAAGAGGCCCGCAAAAATCAGGTGGCCCATGGTCATCAAGGTACCCCCGAGCGAGCGGGACACCAGGTACGGTACCGTCCCCTGGACAATGCGGATAAACGGCATCGACGGATCATCGTTGGCCAGCCCCTGGAACCAGCCACCGATCGTCAGGCTGACCGCATAGATCATGATGCCGACCGCGTTGGTCCAAAAGTGCAGGCGGATAGCCCAGGCCGAGCCCCACTCCCATCCAGTCAGCCGGGGCACGATGTAGTACATCGCCCCGAACATCACCATCGAGAAGAAGGCGTACGCCCCCACATGGGCGTGGCCGACGGTGTAGTGGGTAAAGTGCACCACCTGGTTGAAGTCACGCAGAGCTTCGATCGACCCCTGGAAGCTGACAAAGGTGTAGGCCACTGCTCCGAAGACGACGAAGCGCAGCGACGGGCTATACCGCAGGTGCCGGAAGTGGCCCAGCATGGTCAGGTGGTGGTTCACGGCGACGGCAATCACCGGGATAAACATCATCACGCTACCCACCGTCGAGGCCGTGACCAACCAGGCCGGGACCGGCCCACCGATCAGGTGGTGCATGCCCGCCCAGCTATAGAACAGGGCCAGCGACCAGAAGCCCAGGATGCTCAGGTAGTAGCTATAAATCGGCCGACCAATCACCTTCGGGATAATATAGTAGGCCGTGCCCAGGCCGATCGGCGTCAACCACAGGCCCAGCACGTTGTGGGCAAACCACCAGTTAGTGGTCGCCTGCACCACCCCGGCCGTGGGGATCAGAAAGATCATTAACTGGGCTGTCGTATACAGCCAAGGTAGCCAGAACAGCGCGGCAAAGATGTACCACTGGGTGACATACACGTGCGGCTCGCGGCGGACCCGGAAGGTGGCGATGCCACAGGCGGACACGATGGCCAAGGACACGACCAAGAACGGGGGGGCGAACGGGGGAAACTCCAACCACTCGACGCTGGTACTGCCACCGGACAGGATGCCGACGAAGCCGATGCCGGTGCCCACGTTCCAGATCATTGCTGAGACCACCAGTAGCCGAGGGTAAACCAGTGCGACCCGGCACAGTCGGGTCATCAGCCACAGCGAGGTGCCGACACCGGCCATCGACGCCCAGCCATAGGCCACCAAGTTCAGGTGGGCTGGGCGAACCCGGCCGAAAGTCAGCCAGGACCAGTCGGCCAGCAGCCACGGGTGGTGCATTTTGAGCGCGGCCAGCAACCCCAGGACAGACCCGAGCAACAGCCAGAACACCGAGCTGCCAAACCAAACGAGCACCGGCAGCCGGGTCGAGTCATCCAGCACAGCGCGTTCAAGGGCATAGGAGCGTCGTTCGTCGCCGTTGCCCTGGTTACCGTTTTGACCGTTCTCAGCCATGTTGATGTCCGTTTTTCGAGGGTTCCGCCTTGGTTGGAGGACGATGTGGACGTCGCGGAGTCTGTCCAGGGAAGTAATCGGTCGGTTCACCGATGGGCTCATCGGGGTCAAAGATCGAGCGAGCACCACGTTGAAAATTATCGAACTGACCGTTGCGAAAGGCCCAGGCTAGGGCCCACACGGCCCCGCCACTAAACAGCAGCACGGCCGCGAACAGCAGGGCGTAAGCGAGAAAATCCCAGAGGTTCATACGTTCACTCCTGGGGTTGCGAAGGGGGCTCCTTCGCTTGAGGCAAGGGGTAGCTGAGATGCCCCTTCGATCGGGCGTCCTCGACCATCCGTTCGATGGCCCGATCGATCGGAATCCGATAGCGGCCCGCTTGGTTCGTCTTGCCGTAGGTAGTCAGCTCCTGGGCATCCTGATTCTGAAGCTCCCGGAGCTTCTGCTCGCCCTCCTTGAGCGCGGCATCATCGGAGCTGGTACCCAACCAGCCTTCCGCTGTCAGAAAGAACACGGCAAACAGGAGTAACAGCAGGACCGTCAGCAGCATGCTCAGATAAGGGATCTGCCGCGGTTGCGGGTCGAGCACCGGTTCCGGCGAGGGTAATTCGGGGATGCTCATGTTCACACCTGGGTGTCATTCTCAAAGGCCAAGGATTCCCGAATACGCGGGTCCCGAATTGGTAGCATCGGATACTTCCACAGGCCGTACAAGGTCGTGGAGGCCAAGACCCCAAGCATCATCAACGCCGACACCACGGTCATCCAGTGGAGGCTTAAATCGTAGGCCTGGTACTCAGGACTATCCATGGCACCTGGCTGACGCAGGGCGGTTAACTCCTCAAAACTCGCGGGGTGGCGTTCGGGCATGATCTGCCAGTACAGGTCAATGAAATGACAGGCCAGGATCCACCCCGCCGCACACCCGACCAGCCACGGAGTCCGCTTAAACCCTTGAGGTAACAACAGGAAGAAGGGGATCACAAAGTAGATGATCGGCAGCAGGACCGACAGGGTGTACCAGTCACCGACCCGGCGGCGAACATACCACTGGGTTTCCTCGGGAATATTACCGTACCAGATCAGGAAATACTGCGAGAAGGCGATGTAGGCCCAGAAGACCGTAAAGCCAAACATCAACTTGGCCGCATCATGGAGGTGCTCTCGGGTGATCGAGTTTCGCAGAAAACCTAGCCACCACAGGATCAACACCACTAGGACAGCAAAGGACAGCGAACCCCGGATCCCACCGACCCAGAAATAGACGCCGAAGATGGTCGAAAACCAGTGATAGTTCAAGCTCATCATCAGGTCAAACGCGGCAAAGGTACTGGTCAGGGCCAGCAGTAGCGTCCCAGGAAAGGCCCAGCCACGCAGCCGTTGGGAGATCAAAGGATCGCCATTGTCATCTTGTCGCAGCGAGCCATTCCGCTGGATGGCGGCCAGAGCGATCCAGACGGCAAAATACACACCGATGCGGATCAGGAAAAAGGGTGCGTTTAAGTAAGGTCGTTTGGCTTGCCACAGCGGGTCATCAGCATTTGCCGCGGCATCCGACCAATGGTAAAGCGAATCACTCAGCAGCCCCACCGCAATCGGCAAAAACAGGAACAACAGCACGGGAATCGCCCGAGTCATGTTCTCGTAGATCCGTCGCAGGCCTACCGACCATGTAGCCGCAGCCACGTGGTGCATTTGCACCCAGAACAACGCCCCGAGAGCGATGTCCAAGGCGAACATGTAACCGACAAGGTACGAGTAGAAGAACTGGACGCGTCCCTCGGCACCTCCGACGATAAAGCCCACGCCGAGGAGCACCGCCAGGGTGGCGGTCATGGCCCACAGCCGGGTAAACCAGCGATCGCCCAGGCGGTCGGGCATATCCGGGCTATCCGGCAGGTAATCCGGCCGAGGTGGCTGGCCGTTCAGCGGGTCCGTGAATTCGTTGGTGGTACTCATTGGATTCCCAACTCCGCACGGCGATCGGCAGGGACATCTTCCGCGGAGGCATCACGGCTGCGTTGGAGGACGCGGATGTAGGCCACAATCGCCCACCGGTGCAGGACACTGGGCACCTGGTGGCCGTAGCTCGACATGGAGTTTTTGCCGTGCACGATGGTGTGATAGATGTCACCATCGGCGATCCGCCGCAATCGATCGTCATGGTAGCTGGCCACGCCGACCAACCCGTAGGTGGTGGTGATGCCGTTGCCCTGACCCGTTCGGCCATGGCAGACCGCACAGTTGCGTTCATACTGCGTCTGCCCGAGGAGGAGCAATGGCTCCCAGCCACCGGCACGGGTCACCGCTTCCCCAGGCAGGTAGCGGACAAAGGTGTCTTCGGGGGTTTTGCCCCGGTAGTAGGCATCATCCTCACGGAGAAAGTCGGGATTCGCAGTACGGATGTAGCCAGCGTCGGCAAACCAGTCGGTGCCGGCAAAGGGGACCGTACCCCGCACCAGCGGCCGCATGGTGCGGCCATCGGCAAAAAAGTCACTCGCGGCCTGCGGCATATACTTGTCCTGGTACTTCATGTCCCAGAACACAATTCGGGGTGGTTCCTTGCTCAGCTGGCCGCGAAAGCCCAGGAAGTAGACCACCAAGCCGGCGAGCAGGACGAGGCCAAGAAAGATCCAACGCATGGGCTTATTCCTCCACCACGGCGACCTCGGTACCACCGAGCTGTCGCAACAGGGCCGGAGACTGTCGCCGATCAAAGCGTGGGTCGGAGGCCTCAATGGTCAAAAAGAAGCCATCATCGGTCACGGCAGTGAAGTCCGGGTGATAGTCCTTGGCCGAGAACAAGCGGGGCAAGCCACACAGGGCCAGCAGACCAAACAGGGTCCCAAAACCGGCAAACAGGATGGTCATCTCAAAACAGATGGGCACAAACCCCTCCCAGCTGCTGTACTCCTTGCCGCCGACAATGATCGGGTAGTAGTAAGCGCTGAGATAAAATTGCATGAGAACGGCCGCCCCAAGGCCGGTAAAGGCTCCCACAAGCGTGTACAGCGACAATCGCGACCGGGGTTTCCCGATCGCCCGAACCATACCGTGCACCGGGTAGGGAGTATAGGCATCGATCTGCTTATAGCCCGCCGCGCGCACCTTCTTCGCGGCCTCAAGCAGTTCATCCGGCCCGGCAAAGCGAGCGACTGCGGCCTGGGGGATCCCGCTGCCGCCGCCGTAAGTCGGGATGGGATCCGGTGAATTCGAGGATTCTGCGGGTGAGTTCAAGGCCGCTTCCGCATCTGCATGGCCGTGCGGCTGGGCGTGGTGGAGGATACCCTTGACCTCGGCCATCGAGATCATCGGGAAAAAGCGGATGAACAACAGGGTCAGTGTGAAGAACAGGCCGAAGTCACCGATCATCTGCAACCAGTCGACCCAGGTGGGGTAGAAGTTCCCCCAACTGGCCGGCAGGTTATCCCGAGCGAGGCTCTGCACAATGATGACAAAGCGTTCAAACCACATGCCCAGGTTGACCGCCACCGAAACTGCAAACAGGGGCATCGGGTTGACCCGGAACCAGCGAAACCACAGAAGCTGCGGGATGAACAGGTTGCAGCTGACCATCGTCCAGTAGGCCCAAGCGTAGTCTCCGGTCGCCCGGTCGATAAAGATTTGCCACTCCAGGACATTGCCGGAGTACCAAGCAACAAAGAACTCCATGGCATAGGCGTAACCGACCATAGTGCCGGTGGCCAGAATGAACTTGGCCATGACATCCAGGTGGCTCGTCGTCACCAGGTCTTTGATTTTAGGGTACATCTCGCGGACGGGGATGACACAGGTGAGTACCATGGCAAAGCCGCCAAAGATCGCCCCGGCCACGAAGTAGGGGGGAAAGATGGTGGTGTGCCAGCCCGGTTCGATCGAGGTGGCAAAGTCAAAGCTCACCACCGAGTGCACGCTGAGCACCAGGGGGGTCGACAGGCCCGCGAGCATCAGGTAAGCGACCTCATAATGCCGCCAGTGCTGGGTGGAGCCACGCCAACCCAGCGAGAGAATGCCAAAGATGATTTGTCGGATTTTACTCTTGGCTCGGTCACGCAAAGTGGCCAGATCCGGAACCAGACCGATGTACCAAAACATCATCGAGACCGTGAAGTAGGTACTAACCGCAAACAGGTCCCAGAGCAGTGCCGAGCGGAAGTTGGGCCAGATGTGGTTGGCGTTGGGCAGCGGGAACATGAACCATACGTACCAGAACCGTCCGACGTGGATGCCCGGGTAGATGGCCGCACAAATCACCGCGAAGATGGTCATGGCCTCGGCAAAGCGGTTGATGCTGGTCCGCCACTTCTGGCGGAACAGGAACAGAATCGCCGAGATCAAGGTGCCCGCATGGCCGATGCCAATCCAGAAGACAAAGTTGGTGATATCAAAGGCCCAACCCACCGGGATGTTCGAACCCCAAACGCCGATGCCGGTGGTAATCAGGTAGCAAGCAGCAAACACCCCGCCAAGCATGGTGACGGCAGCAACGAAGAACGCCGGCCACCACCACAAGGCGGGGGGTTGTTCGGTGGGCGTACTGATGATGTCAGAGATACGTTTGAACTCATGCGGGCCCAGGACCAGAGGAGGCCGCTCGTAGGCAGCAGTCCGGCCGGAAGGCTGACCGTTGGTTTCGGGGAGGCCCAGGGAGGTGGTCGGCGACTCGAGCGTGCTCATTCGCTGCCCTCCTGCGCGGGCCGCATGGCCGGGTTGAGGTTGCGGATACGGGGGTGGTGGCTGGTGCGGGGCTTGGTGTTGAGTTCGCCGAGGACCAGGAAGTCGCCGGCCTTTTGTTTCATCCGGTACACCTTGCTGGAGGTGTCGCGGACATTGCCGAAGGTGATGGCCTCGGCCGGGCAGGCCTGGACGCAGGCCGGCGTAATGATGCCGTCGGGGACCAGCACGCCCTTGGAGCCGTCGGTCCGCTCGACCAGGTCATAGCCCTTTTCCCGGGCTTCCGCGGCGTCCTTCGGCTTGGCGTAGCCGGCAGCGGTGGCAGCGAGCTTGGCCCCCGTCTTGCCCCGCTCGATCCGCTGCACGCAGTAGGTGCACTTCTCCATGACGCCCCGGCCACGTACTGTGACGTCCGGGTTCTTCTGCATCTGCATGGTCGCCGGGACTTCCTTGATGTCGGACAGGATTCCTTCGCGGAGCTCGTCGAGCGGCCGCAGGTTGTAGTTGAACCAGTTGAAGCGGCGGACCTTGTAAGGGCAGTTGTTGCCGCAGTAGCGGGTACCAATGCAACGGTTATACACCTGAAGATTGAGTCCCTCAGGGCTATGCACTGCTGCATTCACCGGGCAGACTGTTTCGCAGGGTGCCTGCTCACAGTGCACACAGGCCAACGGCTGGGTGACCACCATGGGATCATCGACATCACCAGCCAGCTCGGTGGTGAAGTAGCGGTCGACGCGAATCCAGTGCATCTCGCGATGACGGATGACCTCGGGTTTGCCGACCACCGGGACGTTGTTTTCGCTCTGGCAGGCGACCATACAGGCGCTGCAGCCGGTACATGAATTGAGGTCGATGACCATGCCCCACTGGTGTTGACTGTCGAGCAGCTCGGGCGTGGACAGATCGAGCGGGAAGCGGCGGTTCGGACCCGTTTCCTGATGCGGGTATCCGGCCTGAAACGAAGGTTTTTCCTCAGGCCCGTGCTGGTGTTCCGAGTGCGGATGCCGGAGTTGTTCCTGGTAGCTTTCTTGGGTCAGCTCGTGAATAATCAACTCCGAGCGGCCTTCGGGGATAGCACCATGCTCCTGAGTGGTGGCTAAGGGATAGCGTTCTCCTATCGGAGCAATGGTCAGGCCGGTGGCAATATTGAGGTGGCGGGTCGTCCGCAGAGGGTAGACGTTAAAGCCTCCCCCCGAGGGGATGTGCTCAATGGGCATGCGACCATGCCCCAGGTGGACACTGATCGAGTTGTCAGCTTGGCCGGGCAAGACAAACACGGGGATGCGGTCCAGAGTCCGCTCACCCATGGTCAGCGAGACGACATCCTCAGTCTTTAGAGCCAATTCCCGGGCGGTCGCAGGGGAGATCAGCGCGGCGTTGTCCCAGGTCAGCTTGGTTACCGGGTCGGGCAGTTCCTGCAACCAGCGGTTAGTGACAAAGCGGCCGTCATAGAGCCGGTAGTCGGGATGGAAGACCAGTTCCAAATTGCCCACTGCTACCGGGGCAGCGGGTTGGTACCCGGTGATCGCCTTGGCAACGGCCTTGAACGGGAGTTTCGGGTCGACCGTGGCCGCAGCGCTATTGGGGAGAAAGCCCGCCTGCAGGAAGCGGCGAAACGCCTTGGCTGGGTCGGTGGCGTCGCCGGTCTCGGCAAACCGCTCGGCGAAGATCTCCTCGACCAGCTTGCGGGCCCGCTCGTGAGCGGACCGGTAGGAGAGGATGCCGTCGAAGGCCACCAATTGGATCAAAATCTCTAGCGGCGTCCGCCCACCGCGGGCTGGGGGTATCCCTTGCTCGCGAACCCGGGAGTCCGGTTCGGAGTGCAGCGGGGCGATCAGCGGCTGCACCGCTGCATAGGTGCCGTCGGGTGACTCAGTGTCCCCCCAACTCTCCAGAAAGTGGGCCAGGGGTAGGTGCCAACGTTCACCGACCTCGGGGAGGGACTCGAGCATCGCCCGGCTAGTCTCATCGACGAACAACCCAGCCCGGATAACCGCAGGAACCCGAGCCAACTTGCTCGCCAAGTCGATATCCCCGGGGCTGGTGTAGACCGGGTTGCCACCAAGGATCACGAGTGTTTGCACCTCGTCCTTGCCGATCGCCTCAACTAGCGTGTTGAGGTCGTTTTCCTCAGGCGCGAGGGCTGGCTGGAAGGTGACCGTTTGGTCCTGGTTGCCCAGTAAGCCATTGATCGTGTGGGCCAGGGCGTGAGCCAGCGGAGGCTGTCGGTCGCCGACCATGATTAAGGATTGCCCTCGATGCTCCCGGAGGTCCTCGGCCACGACGGTGAGCCAGGGCTGCGGGATCGCGAGCTGGTCGCTGGCGGGGAGTTGTTCCAGGGCATTGCGTAGCTCGGCGGGCACCTTGAGTTCGCCATCCTGAAGGAGAACGCGAACCAGGGCGATCAGGTAGTCGAGGTGATGGCTGGCGGGCAAGCGAAGTCGGTGGTCGGCCATTCCGCCGGTCACCGTCAGGGTGTTTTCGACGACGTACAAGCGGTTCATCGCGTCGCCCGGGCGGTCGATGCGTCGGCCTGCGGTGAAGGCGCGGGTGTGGGCGACATTCGCAGGGTTGAGAGCCAGGAAGTCGGCATCGAGGGCGAGAATGCGCTGGGCCTGGTTGAGGTGATACTGCGGCCGCAGGGGTTGGTCGAACGCGAGCGTCGCCCCGGCAATCGCGTTGCGGTCATTGACGGGCTCGTGGGTGTGCCAGACCGCGCCAGGCAGGTTGTCCTGAAAATATTGTCGCAGTTTGGTAACGGCCGGTGAGTGAAAGTCTTCGGCGAGGAGATGCAGGCCGGTCCCATCCTCTTCGCCGGAACGCAGCTTGGCAAAGTGGTCGCCAGCCCAAAGTTCGAAATCACCCCAGGTTTTCGCGATGCCGTTGCGCAGCACGTCGGCCGACCGCTCCGGGGTGTACAGGTCGAGAATGCTGGCCTGGGCCAGAGTATCCGTGGCTCCTTGGCTGGTCGGGTGGTTCGGATGCCCCTCCATCTTGGTCGGCCGCCCGGTGTGGCTCTCGACCAAGACGGGAAAGCTACCGCCGGGTCGAGGAATGTTGGTGGCGTAGTAGGTCGGCAGGCCGTAGAGAACATCGTCAGGAGCTTCAGTGTAGGGTAGCACCTCCAGGTCAGGACGGCGACAGCCGGCCAACCCAGCCATGCCTAGACCCGCGGCGGAGAGGGCCAGGAACTGTCGGCGGGTCAAGCTGGTGCCGCCGGCCAACTCGGCCTCGCCGAGACTCTCGTAGATGTTGGCGAAGCCGGGGAACTCCTGGGCGGCAAAGTCCTGCAGCTCGGTGCTGCCGGACAGGTCGTCGAGACTGCGCCAAGCGGCTTTCGCGGGGGTGGGACAGTCGCTCATCGGTGACACCCCTGACAGGTTTGCGGCGGGTGGAGGGAGAGCTGCTCGACAATCTGCCGACCGATTTCTTCCTGCGAAGTTCCTTCGGGCGGTTGCCAGGTCAAATTGGTCACCTGGTCAGGGGGGCGGACGAATTGCTCGGGCCGATAGTGGCAGTTAAGACACCAGCCCATGCTCAGGGGCTCGGCCTCGTAGACCACCTTCATCTCGTTGATCTGGCCGTGGCAGCTCACACAGCTGACGCCCCGATTGACGTGAACCGCATGATTGAAGTAGGCATACTCGGGGAGTTTGTGAATCCGTTTCCAGGGGATGGGTTCCCCACTACGCCAGCTATCGCGGGCGGGGGCTAGCAAGGGGCTATTCCCCTTCACATTCGCCTTCAAGGGATTGTGGCAGTTCATGCAGGTCTGGGTCGCGGGGACATTGGAGTGAGGTGCCATGGCGACTTGGCTATGGCAATACTGGCAGTCGAGCCCTAAGTTGCCAACATGGAGCTGATGCGAGAAGGGCACCGGCTGCTCCGGGGCATAGCCGACACGAGTGTAACTGGGCAGGGCGTAATAGTAGAAGCCACCGGCAAACAGGCTGCCGGCCAAAAGCAGGGCGAGCCCACCCTGGCGGATGAGCGTGTCCAATTGTCGGGAAAAAATGACTGCCACGGGAATGGCTCCTTCGGTCTTCCCGAGCTCACGGGGCAATCCGAGCCTGGCCGCGTCGGGGCAACTTTGTGAATCTTTTCACAAAGCGGATGACCGTGCAAGTCTTGATTATCGCTGATCAGGAATTTTGCCCACGCCACATCGGCCTGGGATCAAGAAGACCTTACAATCACCCACAAGGAAAAAGCAAGCGTCGCGGAGGAGGGTGATCATGACCTGGTGGGGCTTACTGGGACGCAACTTGCGTTATCACTGGCGGGGTAATCTGGCGGTAGTCCTCGGCGTGGCGGTTGGGGCTGCCGTACTGACCGGGGCCTTGTTGGTCGGCGATTCACTGCGCGGCAGCCTGCGGGATCGGGTGGAGCGGCAGCTCGGCTGGGTGGACGCGACCATGATCACCGACCGGTTCTTCCGCGGCAAGTTAGCCGAAGCACTTCCCGGCACCAGCGCGCCGGCGGTCCTCCTGCGCGGCTCGGTGCGGACCGATCCAGAGGACGCAGCCAGCCTGGCCGACCTCAGGCTGGCCGGCGGGGTGACCGTCCTGGGCGTGGACGAGCGGTTCTGGCCGTCTAGCGCAGCACCAAGCGTTTCGGGCCAACCCGATTACTGGCAAGGGAAAAGCGAGACGGTGGTGCTGTCCCGGCCGCTAGCGGAGACCCTGGACGTCGAGGTCGGGGACCGCCTGAGCCTCAATGTGGGCCGCACCTCGGCCATCCCGCGGAGTTCGCTGCTAGGCCGGCGGGACTTGTCAGACACGACCAGCCGGATCACGGTTGAGGTCGGGGCGATCCTTCCAGCGGACCATCCGGCCAACGACTTTAGCCTGTTTCCCAACCCGCGGACGCCGCTGAACCTGTTTGCCCCGCTGGGTTTGCTCCAGGAACGCTTTGAGAAACCTGATCGGGTCAACGCACTGCTCGCTGGCGGGGCCGCGTTCGACGCGTTCGGCACCGCGTTGCAAGAAGCCGTCACACTTGACGACTGGGGCTTACGCCTGGTGCCGCATCACAGCGCGGCGGGCCGCTATCTTGCCCTGGAAAGCGAACAACTTTTGCTGGGGGCGGCGGTGGCCGATGCGGCCATGCGGGTCGCCGAGAAGCTGGAGCTGCGGACCGCCCCGACCCTGGTCTATCTGGCCAACTGGATCACGCAGGGACGCGAGCCTCCCGGCGACCGGCCGGGCCGTAACGTGAAGGCCATCCCCTATTCGATTGTGGCAGCCCTAAACCCGGCCAAATCGCCCCCGCTGGGGCCGTTTTTGCCCGTGGGGGTCGATCAGTTGAACAAGGGTGAAATCGTGCTAGTGGACTGGCCGGATACCCCGCTAACCGCGAAGCCGGGCGATCCGATCACGCTGACCTACTTTGAGCCGGAGATCGAGGGGCAGGCCCGGGAGCGCAGTCATACCTTGACACTCAAGGGGTTCATTCCGCTCAAAGGCGTGGCCGAGGACCCCGACTTAACGCCACCGTTTCCTGGGATCACGGACAAGCTGGGTCTGCGCGACTGGGATCCGCCCTTCCCCTATGACGACCAGCGGATCCAACGCCGCGATGATGCTTACTGGGAAAAACACAAGACGACACCCAAGGCGTATATCACGCTGGCCGAGGGTCAGGAGCTTTGGGGCAGTCGGTTTGGCGAGCTGACCTCGATCCGCCTGGCCCCAGCCAAGGATGACCAAGCTCTAGAGGCGGTCCAAAAGGAATTCCGGGGTCGGCTACGCGATACGCTGCCGCTGGCTGCCGGGGGATTCACTCTGGACCCGGTGCGGCAGCGGTTGCTGGCGGCGAGCCAGGGCAGTAACGATTTCGATGTCCTGTTCCTGGGATTTAGCTTCTTTTTGATTGCCGCGGCGCTATTACTGGTGGGCTTGCTGGTACGGCTGAATCTCGATCGCCGGGCGTATGAGATGGGTTTGCTGACGGCGACGGGTTTCTCGGTGAGCAGTGTTCGCCGCTTGCTGCTGCTCGAAGGGCTGGCGGTAAGTGGGGTGGGGATTGTGCTGGGGTTGTTGGGGGCAGTGGGCTATGCCGCTGGCATGTTGGAGTTGTTCGTGGCGCTTTGGCCGCGCGATCAGCTGGGCAGTGGGTTCGCCCTGCATGCCCGGCCGGTGAGCTTTGTGATTGGGGCAGTGGCGACCCTGGCCATGAGCCTGGGGGCCATCCTTTGGGCGATTCGAGGATTGAGTCGGGTGAAGCCGAGTCAGTTGTTGCATGGTGAAACCACCGCAGCGCCGACGACAGCAAATCCTGCTCCTGGGCGCTGGAGTGGGCGGCTGCTGTGGATCGGGCTGCTGGGAGCGGTCGGACTGGCGCTGGCTGGTCCGATGGTCCGCGACCCCATGGCCCGGGCCGGGACGTTTATGGGCAGTGGCGCCTTGCTCCTGGTAGCCGGGCTGGCCGGCCTGTGGAACTGGCTGCGGCGACCCAACCGGGAGGTGATTCATGGGCACGGTGCGCCGGCACTGGCACAGCTGGGCAGCCGCAACGCCAGCCGGAACCCGACCCGAAGCCTGTTGACGGCCGCGCTGCTGGCCTCGGCCGCCTTCTTACTGGTCGCGGTGGAGGCTTTCCGTCGTGAGCCCGAAGCGGACTTTCTACAGAAGACCGGCGGGAGCGGCGGCTTCCCCCTGGTCGCCGAATCCGACATCGCGATCTTTCAGCTGCTCGATACCTCAGCGGGGCAGAACGATTTCCTCGAGGGGGTGGAGCGGGCGTACCAGAACCTGCCCGAGGGGGGGCAACGTCTGCAGGAGGCCGAGACGCTCATGGAGCAGATCCGGCTGTATCCTCTTCGCTTGAAGGCCGGCGACGACGCC
Organism: uncultured Alcaligenaceae bacterium; assembly: GCA_964410665.1. Lineage (GTDB taxonomy): Bacteria > Planctomycetota > Planctomycetia > Gemmatales > Gemmataceae > CAYPIE01. The sequence goes on along the minus strand of CAYPIE010000045.1, from coordinate 34,064 downwards.
AGCTGCCTGAACCTGTACCAGGCCACCCGGCCGCGCGTCCTGGGCGCTTCAGACGCTTTGATCGAGCGGGGCGGCTTTCGCTTTGCTGCGAGCCTGGCCGACACCGAGGCAGCCCAGGCCAACCCCTGGCGACTGTTGCACCAAGCGGAGGAGGGGGAGGCCATCCCAATCATGGTCGAGCAGAACACGGCCCAGTGGATGCTTAAAAAGGGGCTGGGCGATACCATCGAAGTGCCCGATGGGGACGGTGTGAGTCGCACCCTGCGAATTGTTGGGTTGCTCCAAGATAGTGTGTTTCAAAGCGAAGTGGTCATGGCCGAGGAGGCCTTCGAGCAGCTCTACCCGCGTGAGGAAGGCTATGCCTACTTTCTCATCGAAGCCCCGGAAGACCAGCTGGAGCAGGTGGGCAGCCTGTTGGAGCTGGGTTACGCCCCGCAGGGTCTGGATGTCACCACCAGTCGCTCGCGTGTGGCAGACTACCTTGAGGCGCAGAATACCTACTTAACGACGTTCCAACTGCTCGGTGGGTTTGGCCTGATGCTGGGCGTCCTTGGCCTGGGGGTGGTGTTACTTCGCAACATCTGGGAACGTCGAGCAGAGCTAGCCCTGTTACGCTGCCTCGGTTATCGCACCCGGGCACTGAATGCCATGATCCTCGCCGAGAACACCTTGTTATTGTTGCTCGGTTTGGGAGTTGGGGTGGTGGCCGCATTCGTGGCGGTGGCCCCACATCTGCTTGGGGAACAATCTGTGCCGTGGCTGCGATTGGTTCTGCTGTTGGGTGGAGTTGTCTTGATCGGCTTGATGGTGGTCGCAGTCACCGTGGTGCGTTCGGTCCAGGTACCAGTGCTGACGGCCTTACGACGAGAGTAGTCGGACAAGGGCGAGCTACCGCAAGGTAGCTCGCCCCGCGGGGTGGGGATCAATAGTCCCAGTCATCCTCTTGTTCTTCCTCGCCGCCGAGCTCTTCGATGGCGATGCCGGTGATCGGGCGGTTGGGGTCGGGTTTGACCGCCAGGGTGGTCTTGTATTCCTTGCCATCCACGGTCAAAACAACGCCAAAGGTACCGGGTTCGACCAGCTGAGTCCGCTGCCGGCGGCGGCTGGCGCGCTGCAGCTTACTGAAGTTGTCCTTGAACTGCTTGCGGGTGATCTTGTCGCCCTTGAGTTCCATGCGTTCCAACATGGTGTCAAAGAAGCGGCGTTGCTGGCCCTCAAGCTTATCCTTCTCGATGACGTCCTTGCCGGTGGCAAAGCGGTCGAACACCTCATCGGGGTCAGCGTTGGCCAGGCCGCCGCGGCCGCGGCCCCGCTGTCCTTGCTGCTCATCGTCGCCGGAGCGTTCGATGACCTTTCGCAGATCCCAACCGATCCGATGCAAGCCCGCTTCGTTCCGCGCGCCCAGTTCGCGAATGGTCTTGCCGGTGGGGTCGATGATCGCCAACTTGACCTCCTTGGCGGGCTTCTTGAGCACATACTCAAGGAAGGCCGACCGGGATGGGTTTTGGCCGATGAACTTCCGGGCCGAGCTGGAGTAGGGGGATTCACGACCGGGTTCGAGCTGCCACTGGGTGGCGGCATCGGGCTGGAACAGCACCACGTCCTGTTTGAGGGTTTCCGGCGTCATCTGCCGCAACGCGGTGACGTCGACGGCCCAGATGCTGCGGCCATGGGTGGCCACCACCAACTCGTTGGCCACCGTGGGCTGGGCAAAGGCATGGATGGCCACGGTGGGCAGGTTGTTGTTCAACTTGGTCCACCACTTGCCCCGATTGGTGGAGGCATAACAGCTGAACTCGGTGCCCAGGTAGAGCAGATTCGGGTTGGTAATATCTTCGCGGAGGGTCCGGCTCGAACCACGGGGAAGATTGGCCCGCAGGGAGGTCCAGGTTTCGCCGAAGTCCTCGGTCACGAAGATGTACGGGTCATCGTCATCCGAACGGTGGGCGTCAAAACACACATAGGCCCGGCCTGGCTTGGCCCGGGAAGCCTCGATGGTGGCAACCCAGAACGGCTTGGGCAGCTTAAAGTTCTCGGTGACGTTAGTCCAATTGGCACCGCCATCCTTGGTAACCCAGACCGCCCCGTCATCGGTGCCGACCCAGAGAACGTCGGGGTTGAGCGGCGACTCGGCCAAGGCAGTGGCGCTGCCCCGGTCGGTGCGGGTGATTTGGGGCGAGATCTTTTTCCACTCATCCCCCTTGTTCACCGAACGGAAGACAAAGTTGCCAGCGGCGTAGAGGATCCGCGGATTGGCGTTAGACAGCAAGAACGGGGTATTCCAGTTGAAGCGGTAGCGTGCCTCACCACGTGGTGCCCGGATGCCAATCGAGCGGCGTTCGCCCGTCTTGAGGTGGCGGCGGATCAAGCCGCCGTTCTGGCTCTCGGCGTAGACTTGATCGGGGTCGGTGGGGTCGACGCGGCAAACGAAGCCGTCGCCGCCGTTGACGAAGATCCAGTCCTCGTTGATCGGCCCGCTCGCCCGCAGGGTCCAAGCCGGACCGCCCCAGGAGCCGTTGTCCTGCAACCCACCGTACACCCGGTAGGGCTGCCGGTTATCCACGGTGACATGGTAGAACTGGCCCAGGGCCATGTGATTGAGGTGATCCCAGTGTTGACCATCGTCATAGGTCACATAGATGCCGCCATCACAGCCGAGGATGCGGTGTTTGGAGTTGTTCGGGTCGATCCACATGGCGTGGTGGTCAGCGTGCACCCCACGGGTACGGGCGCCGACAATCCGCTCGCCGCCGTTGGTGCTCATGAACTGGCTGACGCCCAGGACGAAGATCCGCTTGGGATCGTTGGGGTCGACCTTGATCACCGAAAAGTACATCGGTCGGGGGTTGGCGCTGTTGACCCGGGTCCAGCTGTCACCACCGTCGGTCGATTTGAAGATGCCGCCGGTTTGGAAACCGTCCTTGCCCTGTTGCTTCTGGACGTTTTGACGCTGCCCGCCCAGGGTGCTCGCAAAGGGGCGGCGCGGGTTGGTCCGTGGAGCGATGCCGCCGGCGGAAAAGTTACTCGAACCCAGCTCAACCTCGACAGTCTTCTTGGCGTCGCCGCGCTGGAACCCGACCTTGACCTTGTCGCCGGGTTTCTTCTCGGCTAGGGCCTTGCTAAGTTCTTGGATCGAGTTGACCTCGGTCCCGGCCAGAGACAGGATCTGATCATCCTTTTTGAGCCCGGCCTTCTCGGCTCCGCTTCCTTTAACGACACCACCGATGACAATCTTGCCGCCGGGAGCCAGCTGAATACCCAAGGTGGGTTGACCCTGGCTGGTTGAACCCGGTCGCTTGCCGAGCGTCAGTTCGATCTCCTGCTTCTTGCCCTCGCGGAGCACGGTTAGCTTGACCTTGTCACCCGCCTTTCGGGAGTTCAGGAAGTCGTTGATCATCTGGTCGTAGTCCTTGACCTTCTTGCCGTCCCAGGCAGTGATGATGTCATTGGCCTTCAGACCTGCCTTTTCCGAAGGACCGCCCTCCGTAACCCGGTTAAGCTTGGCGCCTTGCTTGTCATCCTCACCACTAATGCCCATATAGGCATTGGAGCGAGGCGGGCCCTTACCGTGATCCTCGGAATCGATGATCGCGAAGATGATCTTGGGGTCCTTGCGGTAGTAGTCGAGACCGATGCGGCCGAGCTTGACGGTGGGCAGCCCCTTGGTCAGCTTCTTGAAGGTCTTGCCGCCGTCGGTGGTCTTGTACAGCGCGGTGCCGTTGGCATGTGTTTTGACAGGGCCGTAGGTCTCCACACCTTCCGGGGGCGTGACGCCGGTGAAGGCGTCAAACTCATCGCGCTGGCGTTCCCAGGTGGCGACGATCAAGGTGTCGGGGTCCTCGGGGTTCATGACCATGTCAATGACGCCGGTCTTGTCATCGACAAACAGGATCCGCTCCCAGGTTTTGCCGCCGTCGGTGGTCTTGTACAAACCGCGCTCATCGTTGGGACCATACAGGCGTCCCAGGGCGCCGACGTACACGACATCGGGGTTTTCCGGGTGAATGATGATGTCGCCGATCTGGAAGGAGTCCTTGAGTCCCATGTGGGTCCAGGTCTTGCCACCATCGGTCGACTTGTAGATGCCATCGCCATAAGAGACGGAGTTGCGTGGATTCTTCTCGCCGGTACCGACCCAGACAATCTTGGGGTCCGATGGGGCCACGGCGACCGCGCCAAGGGACACCGTGGTCTCCTTGTCGAACTGATGCTCAAAGGTGATGCCGTTGTTGACCGTCTTGAGCAAGCCGCCGGAGGCAGTGGCTACCCAGAAGGTGGTGGGCTCGGCCTCGTAGACGGCGATATCGGTGACCCGGCCGCCCATCGTGGCCGGCCCGATGGTCCGCCAGTTGAGCTGTTTGGTGTAGGCAGCAGGGAAGCTTCCTTCCGGGGGGGTATCAGTCGAAACGAGCTTTTTGTTGTTTTCTTCGTCTTTCATGAGCAGGTCGAGCTGTTTTTGCAGTTGCTCGACCTGTCGTTTGAGTGTGGCGATTTGTTCAGCCCGGCTGGGTTGCTTCTTATCCGCCTTGGCATCTTGGGCCCAACTGGTTCCGCCAAAAGCGAACAAACCGGTTCCCAACAGGGCGATTACCACTGCCCATAGGGACCAACGCATGGTGCAACGCATGGATCTATTCCGTCTTCACAAGCTGGGGAAGGTAGAAACGCAGTCCGTGGCAGTCCCGCGACCGCTATCCTGGCGCATCGATGGCTTCGCTAAAGAACACCGAGTTTAGCCAGAAGGCGCAACTTTTGCCAGTGTTAGGATAGGTAAGAAAGATGAAAGCCCGATGAGTGCACCCGCCTGTAGGGGTAGGCGCTATTGAGCCTCGGAAGAATCGGGGGTAAGCAGCGCATTGACCCCTGTCGGCGGGCATGCGATGCTAAATCGAAGTCTCCATCCCATGATTGCTCTTCATCGTGCGAGGAATATCGATGTGGCGGCACTGGATCCTGCTAAGCGGGTGCCTGGTTGGAACGCCAATCATGGCCGAGGAGTCCGACTGGGTCGTTTTGTTTGATGGCAAAAGCCTGGACGGCTGGACCACCCAGAGCGGCCAGCCGGTGACCCGCGGCTGGGAGGTCCAGGATGGCTGTCTGCACCGGAAATCACGCGGCGGGCATCTCGTGTCTACCCGGGAATTTCAACACTTTGAGCTTCGTTTTGATTGGAAGATCGCTCAGGGTGGCAACAGTGGAGTGAAATACAAGCTGGTGCGATGGGGGCGTCGGCTCTGGGGGCTTGAGTACCAGTTGCTCGATGATGCGCGGCACCGCAACGGAAAAAACCCATTGACCACGGCGGGCGCCATGTACCAGCTCTATGCCCCCCCCAAGGCAAAACGGATTCGGCCGGCAGGAGAATGGAATACCGCCCGGATTGTGGTGCAGGGAAACCACGTCGAACACTGGCTCAATGAGGCCAAAATTCTGGAGGCAGACATCGGCAGTTCAGACTGGAAGGCCCGTTTCGCCAAGTCCAAGTACCGTGGGGTGGCAAACTTTGCCCCGAATTCCCCGACCAAGATCCTTTTGCAGGATCATGGCAATGAGGTCTGGTTTCGGGCCATCAAAATTCGGCCCCTGCCAGCAAGTCCAGGGAGTTAACGATTGGGGACGGCTGCGTTTCGTCGCTTTCGGGCCATTGCCCTAACCGAGGGCGTGTCCTTTCTGGTGCTTCTGGGCATTGCCATGCCGCTAAAATACCTGGCGGATCTGCCGCAAGCGGTGCTCGTGGTCGGCTGGATCCATGGTGTCCTGTTTATCTTGTACATGGTGGCGTTGGCCGGGGTCGCGCGGCGAGAAGCTTGGCCTTTGGGTCGGGTAGCCCTGGCGGGGATCGCCTCGGTGATCCCCGCTGGACCATTTCTCATCGATGCTCGGCTGCGTCACGCCGAGGCTGACGAACCAAGTTCCTAGCCCGGATACGCAGTTTAAGCATTTCAATCGCTTCAAGCAGCTTAGCCGGACAACCGATACCATCCCTACACACTCGGGCCATTCAATTACTCCGAACAGGCCATTGGAGGTTTTGGCAATGCGTCGGATACTGGTAGGTTGGGTTGTCTTAGTGGCTTTGGGAACCAGTGTATCGTCGGTCAGAGCCCAAGGGATTCTTCTCCCTGGCGGCGGACCCGCGGGCCGGGCGATGGGCGGTGCATCCACCGCAGTGGCCCTGGATGCCACCAGCGCGTTGTTTTGGAACCCCGCTACGATGGGTGCATTGCCACGCTCCCAGGTGGTAATTGGGGGAGAACTCGCTATCCCGGACATTAACCTCTCGTCGAATCTGCCTCTGCTGGGTCAAGGTGGAACTACCCGCAGTGACAGTGGTGTAAGCTTGCTCACGGGAATCGGTGCCGTCTATCGTGATCAAGAATCCCCACTGACTTTCGGTCTGTTGCTGGCAAGTGTGGGCGGAGGGAGTGTGAACTTTCCCGGGGGCACGGACAACCCGATCGTCTCGCCCAACATCACCACACCCAACGGCCAAACAACAGTGCTGGGACCGATTGCTGGTCTGGGAGCCTTCAACCAGTTGGCTCCGACAGTGGCGTATCAAGCCACGGATCGTCTGATCGTGGGTTTGGGACCGACCATTGGGATCAGCCTGATCTCGCTCGATCCGGCCTTCTTCGGCGGGGCCGATGATGCAAGTGGAGACGGTCTGCGTACATTCCCAACTGGGAGCCACTCCCGGCCGTTCTGGGGAGCCGGTTTTCGAGTTGGTATGTTTTACCATCTCACGGACACGGTGGATGTGGGCTTCTCCTACAACAGTCCCCAGTGGAACGAAACCTGGGAGTTTTACTCCCGGAACGAAGTGGGAGTCGCCCAGACCCTAGAATTGCAGGCCACCCTGCCGGCGATTTACTCCTGGGGTATGAGCTACCGGGGCGTGGAGAACTTGATTCTGGCGGCAGACCTTCGCTATATCGACTACGAAAATAGCGATCTGTTTGGTGAACGGCTTCTCGACGGCGGCCTCGGCTGGGAGAGTGTGTTCGCGCTGGGGCTTGGTGCTCAGTACGAAATGAGCGAGCGACTCGCGGTCCGCTTGGGCTATCAGTACAACGATAATCCTATTCGCGATGTTCTAACGCTTTTCAATACCCAGCTGCCAGGGATCAGCGAGCACTCGGTTTCAGCAGGGGTTCAGTTCCAACTCAACGAATGGATCTCATCGACACTGGGCTATGTGCACACCTTCGAAAATTCGATCACAGGCCCGGTTTCCCAGGTTGGGGAAGGGACTACCACGATCAGCACCGAAGCCGATTACATCCTGTTTGGCTTACAGATCAACTTCGGTCCGACGGGCAAACGCGAATGTGTTGCTTGTGCCCCTTGCATCGAGGAGCCGGTAGCTTATCCGGCGGCGATGCCATCGGAGGTAGCCCCCCACCCCATCGAAGTACCTACCGGGATCCAATGACTGCCGTGGGCTTGCTTGACGTCCGTGTTCCAGGTGAGCTAGATTCAACGGATTAAGGCACGGACTTCCTCGGATCCGCTGCCGCCCTCCCGAAGACACCTGGAAACGTTCCGCATGAATTTGCCCTCGATCCGCCTGACGGGCCCTATTCTGTTTATGCTGCCGGTGCTCGTGGTGGTGGCCAGTTTCAGTCTACTGGCTGACTGGGAAGGACGCCGCGCGGTGGACACCTTGACCGGGCGAATCGTCGATCAGGTCGCTGCCCGGGTGGAGCAGCAAGTCAACGCCCATCTCGCCGAGGCAGTCGAGGTGACCGATCTTGGGACCTTGCTGCTGGCCGATGGTACTTTGGACCCCGAGGAATTACGCAGCTGGCGGGCAACTATCTATCCAATTCTGGCAGCTCATCGGTCGGTCAACTCGGTGACCTTCGGCAACCCCGCTGGGGATGCCACCTGGATGATTCGCTACCCTGGAGAACTGGGGCTAGAGTATGCCATCAAGGATGCCCAGACCGGCTCGCAGATCGTGGAATATCGTGTAAGCGAACAAGGGGTGCTAGGCGAGCGAATTGGCTCGTATGGCTATGAGCCCCAAATACGGCCTTGGTATCAAGCCGCCCTGGCTGCCAACGCTCCGACCTGGAGCCCCATTTATCCCTGGGTCCGTGGCAATGGCGGGCAAGCGACCTTAGGGCTGGCCTACGCCCGGCCGATCCGGGCGAGCGATGACCACCTGCTTGGGGTGCTCGATTCCGATATCGGGCTGATTGATATTGGGCAGTTTTTACAGGCCGCCCGGCCATCGGACAACGCTGCAGCCTTCTTGGTCGAAGCCAACGGGAATCTGATCGCCACCTCGGCCGACCTCCCGGTCGTCTCCGAGAAAGACGAGCGCATTGCGGTCACCAGCGTCGAGTACCCGCTCCTCAAGGCAGTGGCCCGACAAGTGGTGGCGGAAGAGGGTTCGTTTGCCGCGATAACGGCCGCCAAGTCGATGCGTGTGGAAGTAGACGGATTGGGGTACCGTGTCGAGGTACGGCCGTTACGCAACCCCTGGGAACTTGACTGGCGTTTGGCGGTGGTCGTGCCTGAAGCCGAGGTCATGGCAGGGATTGATGAGCTGCGGCGGCAAAGCTGGTTTTGGGGGGGTGTGATCGCACTGGGCACCCTCCTTCTAGGGTTGGTGGTCTCCGGCAGCCTGGTCCGGCCGGTCACCCGGCTGGCCAATGCGGTTCGCCGCATCGGCAATGGCGACTTGGACCAGCTGGTGGCAGTGGGTGGCCACCGCGAGTTCGCCCAGCTCTCAGACGAACTCAATCGCATGACCGAGGGGCTTAAGGATCGCCTGCGTCTACGACAATCCTTAGGCCTAGCCATGGAAATCCAGCAGAAGCTCCTTCCGGAAGACTCGCCGACGATTCCCGGACTCGATGTCGCCGGCCATAGCACCTATTGCGATGAGACCGGAGGAGATTACTACGACTTCCTGCAACTGAGCGAGGCCGAGGATCATAGCCTCATCGTCGTGCTCGGCGATGTCATGGGACATGGCATTGCCGCGGCGTTGTTGATGGCCACCGCCCGGGGCATTTTGCGCAGTCGCGCCGCCGAACCGGGTTCCCTCGGCCAGTTGCTCACCCACGTCAACCAGCTGCTGGTCAAGGACACTGGGGGCGAACGGTTTATGACCATGATCCTGCTGGTGATCGACCCCAAGGGTGGCTGGATTCGCCTGGCCAGTGCGGGCCATGATGCGCCGATCTTGTACGACCCCACCAGCGACACCTTTCCGGAACCGCCTGGATCGAACGGCCTGCCGCTAGGACTGCTGGCCGAGGAGCAGTATCAGGAGATCCGTCTGGAGGGACTCTCCTCGGGGCATATCTTCTTAGTCGGCACCGATGGGCTCTGGGAGACGCATGCCCCCGATGGCCAAATCTACGGCAAAGACCGTCTCCGCGACGTTCTGAGACAGTACCATGACCGGCCGGCAGACCAAATCGCCAACGCGGTCACGACCGACGTCCGTCAGTTCCGCGGGGACGCCCACCAGGATGACGACATCACCTTCGTGGTGATCAAGTTTTGCGAACATTAACCAGTGCTCAATTACTTGACGTCCCCATGCCAGGTGACTAAACCGGTAACCTTTTCCTTCGATCTGGAAGCAGCTTCGCTCGCGTCAGCTTGATGCCCTTTGGAAGAACAAACGCATGAAACTGCCCTCCATTCGCCTAACTGGTCCCATTCTGTTTATCCTGCCCGTGCTGGTCCTCATTGTTAGTTTCAGCTTGCTGGCGGCGTGGCAAGGCCACACCGCGATCGATGCGTTGACCAGTGAGATCGTCGATCAGGTCGGAGAACGGGTGGAAAATGAAGTGAACGACTATCTCGCGCAGCGCGTGCAGGTTACCCGTCAAGGAGCGATGGCCTTGGCCGATGGAGATCTGGACCCTACTTCACTCCGGGAATGGCGGAAAAACCTCCGGCAGTTCGTGGCTCCCAACCCGAAGATCAACTCTCTCACATTCGGGAACGCTGATGGCCATGCTACCTGGGTGATTCGCTATCCCGACGAAGAAGGGCTTGAGTGGGCCATCAAAGATTCAAGGACCCCTAAGGAAACCGTCCAACAGTACCATCTCACATCTCAAGGCGATCAAGGCCAGAGGCTTGCGGATTTGGAACATTACAACACCCATGAACGGCGATGGTTTAAGGAAGCGCGCGACAGCCATGGACCGATTTGGACCTCGATTTACTCCTGGAAACGTGCGAGTAAAGAAGAGACCACCCTAGGCTTGTCCTACTCTCGGCCCATTCGGCACACCGATGGCCGATTCGTCGGTGTCCTCAGTTCGGATGTGCCGCTGGTGAGTATAGCGTACACCCTTCGTGCTGCCCGCCCTTCGCAGTCCAGCACTATGTTTCTCGTTGAAAACGACGGCAAACTCCTCGCTAGCTCTACGAAAACTCCGGTCCTCTCCTCGGACGAGACCCGAGTGGCGGCGACAGAAGCTCAGGATTCCGTCCTCAGTGGCGTCGCCCAAGCCATCGTTACCACCTATGGGTCGTTTGCCCAAGTGGCGGAATCCAAGGCGTTGCGGGTTCATGTCCAGGGTGCTCCCTATCGAGTCAAGGTATGGCCATTCATCCGCGAACCGTTTATCGACGAATGGGGAATAGATTGGTGTCTCGTGATCATCATACCCGAGCCAGAGTTAATGGCGGGTGTCAACCAGCTCCGTCGACAAGGTTGGCTGTGGGGGGGGCTCATTGCTTTAGGAACCCTACTCTTGGGGGTGCTGGTGTCCTGGAGCGTCGTTCGGCCGGTGACCCAGCTGGCAACCAGCGTGCAAGAGATCGGTGCCGGCAATCTCGAAAAACCTGTGGCTGTAGGTGGCTATCGGGAGTTTGATCAACTCACCAAAGCCCTCAACCAGATGATCGAAGATCTGAAGGATCACTTACGCATTCGTCAGTCACTGAACCTGGCCATGGAGATCCAACAGAAACTCTTGCCGGATATCCCGCCCACGGTGCCCCGGCTAGATGTGGCAGGCCACAGTACCTATTGTGACGAAACCGGCGGCGATTATTACGATTTTCTCCTCCGTCGCGAAACCGACGATCATCGACTGGTGGTGGTCCTCGGCGATGTCATGGGGCATGGCATTGCCGCGGCGTTGTTGATGGCCACCGCCCGGGGCATTTTGCGCAGTCGCGCCGCCGAACCGGGTTCCCTCGGCCAGTTGCTCACCCACGTCAACCAGCTGCTGGTCAAGGACACTGGGGGCGAACGGTTTATGACCATGATCCTGCTGGTGATCGACCCCAAGGGTGGCTGGATTCGCCTGGCCAGTGCGGGCCATGATGCGCCGATCTTGTACGACCCCACCAGCGACACCTTTCCGGAACCGCCTGGATCGAACGGCCTGCCGCTAGGACTGCTGGCCGAGGAGCAGTATCAGGAGATCCGTCTGGAGGGACTCTCCTCGGGGCATATCTTCTTAGTCGGCACCGATGGGCTCTGGGAGACGCATGCCCCCGATGGCCAAATCTACGGCAAAGACCGTCTCCGCGACGTTCTGAGACAGTACCATGACCGGCCGGCAGACCAAATCGCCAACGCGGTCACGACCGACGTCCGTCAGTTCCGCGGGGACGCCCACCAGGATGACGACATCACCTTCGTGGTGATCAAGTTTTGCTAAGCATCTGCGGGGTTAACGATTGCCTCGCTTCACGGGAGGCTCGGGAAAATCCTTGACCTTGTACTTCTCCCGCAGGACGTCCAGTTCCTCCTTTAGCCGCGCAACCACGTCGGCGTACTCCGGATCATCGTAGACACTCTGGTCTTCCTCGGGGTCCTTCTCGAGATCAAACAGTTCCCACTCATCGATGAGGTAATAGTGGATCAGCTTGTAGCGGTCGGTACGCACGCCGCAGTGGCGTTGCACCATGTGCACGGCCGGGTACTCGTAGTACTGGTAATAGATCGAGTCCCGCCAGTTGCCGGGGGTCTTGCCCTCGAGCAGCGGCTTGATGCTGCGGCCCTGCATGTCCTCTGGGCTCTCCAGGCCGGCGATTTCTAGGAAGGTCTCGGCGAAGTCAAGGTTTTGCACCAGGTCGGTGTTGCGCGAACCGGGCTTGACCACTCCGGGCCAGCGGACCAACAGGGGCATGCGTAGCGACTCCTCGTACATCCAGCGCTTGTCGTACCAGCCCTTGTCACCCAGATAAAAGCCCTGGTCGGAGGTGTAGACCACAATGGTGTTCTTGGCCAGCCCGGACTCATCCAGGTAGTCGAGCACCCGACCGATGTTCTCATCGACCGAATCAATGCAGCGAAGGTAGTCCTTTATATAGCGCTGATACTTCCAGCGGACCAGGTCCTTCCCTTTGAGGTTGGCGTCTTTGAAGGCCTGGTTCTTGGGACCGTACGCCTCATCCCAGGCGGCTTTCTGCTCGGTCGTGAGATTCCTGGGCGGGACCAGTTTCAGGTCGTTCGGGTTCAGGTGGCGGGCAATCTCCATCTCCTGTTTCTTGGCAGCACTGGCGAGCCCGGACCAGTCGGTGAACAGGTCGTGAGGCTCGGGGATGTTCTCGCCGTCGTACTTGCTCAGATACTTCGGTCCCGGCTGCCAGTTACGGTGCGGGGCCTTGTGCTGGTACATGAGCAGGAACGGCTTGTCGATGTCGCGATTCTCTTTCAGGAAGGCCAGAGCACGGTCGGTGATGATGTCGGTGGTGTACCCGGTCATCTTGACCCGCCCCTCAGGCGTGCGGATCGGCGGATTGTAGTAGGGCCCCTGGCCGTAGAGGACTTCAAAGTGATCGAAGCCGGTCGGCTCGCTCTTGAGGTGCCACTTGCCGACGATGGCAGTCTGGTAGCCGGCTTTTTGCAGCAACTTGGGAAAGGTCTGCTGGGAGCCGTCAAAACGGGCGCCGTTGTCGAGGACGCCATTGAGGTGGCTGTGCTTGCCGGTCAAGACCACGGCCCGGCTGGGGCAGCAGATGGAGTTGGTGCAGAAGCAATTCTCAAACAGCATGCCTTCGCGGGCAATGCGGTCAATATTCGGGGTCTTGTTGATCTTCGACCCATAGGCACTGATGGCATGCGCGGCGTGGTCATCCATGAAAATAAACAGGATATTGGGTTGCTCGGCCGCGGCCAGCGAACCCGTCATGAGCCAAAGGATGCTCAACAGGGTAGCAAAACGCATTGCGACGAAAACCTCCACGGGCGAATCGGGGGGGCTTGGACCACAACAAGGTGGCCCCAGCCTACGCGGAAATGCAGGCGGACTCAAGCAGAGGGTTGGCCAGATCCTTCTGATCTTCCCGTGCCGGCGTTGGCCTGGAGAAGCCTTACTTACCACCGGAGCGCGTAGCCGGTTTGCCCCCGGCAATATTCATGTAGTACTGCTGGATCTGGGTGCTGTACTCCGGCGGCAACCGAGAACCCAAGGCCTGACGAATGCGAGCGCGTTGCTGGGGTGGCAGGTTGATAAAGCCGCCCTCGCCTCGGATGTTGAGCAGTTGCGACGGGTCGTTGCTTAGCTTGCCGTCGGGGCGACGATTGCCCTCGCCTTGCCCCTGATTCCGCTCCTGACTGTTGGAGGCCTGGGCGTTGGGCCCTTGACCGATCCCTTGACCAGTCCCCGGCATGGCACCCTGGCTGGGCGTGCTTCCCTGACCTTGCCCGGGCATCGGCTGGCTGCCCGCTCGGGGTTTCGAGCCAGCCTGCGCCATGGCGGATTGGCCTGAGCCGTTGGCCGGCTGCCCCATGGCCTGGGCCCCGGCATGTAACTGGGCCAGAGCCTTCTTCAGCTCGGCCTGGGCCTGTTGTTGGGATTGCTGGGCTTGAGCAACACTCTTCTGGACCAGTTGCTTACTGGCCTGGGTGAGCTGCTGCTGGGCCTGGGCCAGATGCGGTTGCACCGCGATGGGGGCCGTCGCCTGGGCCTGGGTGATGGCCTCGAGCGATTCCTGGGTTGCTTGCCCAGACTCGGCTCGCGCCTGAGCAGGAGGGGTTGTGTCGTTCTTGGCAGCTTGCTGGGATCGTTGAGCCGCCTGTTCAGCCTGTTTCGCCTTTTCCAGGGCCTTGGCCACCTGGCGGGCAGCTTCATTGGGCTGGACTTGGGCTGGTTGGAGTTGCGCCTGGTCAGCGATTTCCTGGGCCTGCAGCGGCTGCATGGTTTGGGCAAGGGCTTTCTGCGCTTGCTGCAGCTGCTGAACAGCGTCCTGGCCCGCTTGAGCGGCCTGAGGCAGTTGCTGCTGATTCAGCTTCTGAACCGCTTGTTGCATCTGTTGGGCGGCTTGCTGCACCTTGGCGGTTGCCTCCGGGGCGTTCTTGGCGAGTTTCTGAGCCAGGGCCTTGGCCTTCGGAGTCAGCTCGGCTTGCTCGTCGGCCAGCTTCGGGGCCTGGTCCGGCTGCCGTCGGGCTTGCTGTTCCTTCTGAGCAAGTTGCTTCTGAGCATCGGTGAGCTGGTCCAACTGTTTCTGGGCGGCTTGCATCTCGGCCAGGGCTGCACGCCGTTCCTGGATGGCGGCCATCTTTTCGTCGACAGCCTCCTGTGCCTTGTCAAGGGCGTTGAGCGCCTGTTGCTGCGACTTGGTGGCGGGAACGGGTTGGGCCTGGGCGAGTTCCGCCTGGGCCTGTTGCATCGCCTGCTCGGCTTGGGTCAATGCCTCGGTCGCCTCCGGAGTCAGCTGGCCGGACCGGGCCTTGAGCTCGGCGGCCCGGGCCTGTAGGTCCTGCTGGTTTGGGCTGAGTTGCTGCGCTCGTTCGGGCCGGTCCTTACGGCCCTCGGTCTGAGACTTGAGCTCGGCCTGATCGTCGCGGATTTGGTCAAGCTTGGCCGCCAGATCCTTGAGGGCGGCCAGGGGATCGGTCCGATTCGCCTTCTCCGCCTCGATCAGGGCATTCAGCTCGGTGCGCACGGCTTCGAGCTTGGCGCTGGCTTCCAGCTGGGGTTCGATCGCTTGTTTGTGCTTCTCCTTGCGCAAACGCTCCTCGGCCTTGCGCATATCCTGCTGGGCCTGAGCGAGTTGCTCGGCCAGTTCAGCGACCCGAGGTTCTAACAGCCCTTTGGCCCGGCGAGCTTGTTCCTCAATCTGGGTCTGGGTGTTGGCCAGCTGGTTGGCGTACCACTTGGTGGCGTCGCCGCGGAAGTTCTCCGGAAGGATGTCGTTGAGGTCCTCCCTGCGGATGGGTTC
The DNA here is from genome assembly GCA_964410665.1 of uncultured Alcaligenaceae bacterium. Lineage (GTDB taxonomy): Bacteria > Planctomycetota > Planctomycetia > Gemmatales > Gemmataceae > CAYPIE01. Next base: position 18,905 of record CAYPIE010000045.1, on the reverse strand, counting down.
CTCGGCCTGTTCGATGAGGAGTGCTTGTTCCTGTAAGGCTTGTTCCACACGATCGCGCGCCTCGATCAGAGCGGCCAGGTCGCCGGCAGGGGTACGCAGAGCTTGAGCTAGAGCACGCAGTTCATCGATCAGCTCGTTTTGCTTGGGGGCGGCGCGGTGGAGGTCGTGGCGGGTGAGAAAGGCGCTGACCGTCTCCATGCCCTCGACCATCTGCCGGCCCTGACGGAGCCCCTTGGCCTCGCGTAGGCGTTCCTGTTGTGGCGTGGCCAGGATCGGTTCGAGCTTGCGCAGGGCATCGACCAGGAGCTTCAGGTCGCTGGCCAACAGCTTCTGCCGGTCGGCCAGCTCAACCCAGGCATCGACTCCTCGCCGGCGACGACGTCCATCCTCAGCCACAGCAATAGTCTCGTGACGTAAGTGAAATTCTGCATCCGCCAGCTTGTCCAGGCGTTCGGCCACCTGATCGAGCGAATCCAGGGTAGCAAAGCGAGCGACCAATCCTTGCAACCGGGTGACCACCGCATGATGCTCACGATACGCCTTCTGTTCCGCATCCTGACGGGTTGCGTCATCCGAAGCGGTCGCAGCGCGTTCGAGCTGAGTCAAGATCGTTGCCATCTGCTGAGCACTGAGGCCCTCGAGTTGCGCGGCGGTCTCACGCAACAAACGCTGTTCTTCACGCTGATCGAGCTGGTAGTAATCGAGCACCCGGACCATGGTTTGGATGCGTCGGGCCATGCGTTCGGCTTCGTCCTGGACCCGCTGTTGTTGTTCGCGTTGCAGGTTCGGTACCTGAGCCGGCTCTTGCCCAAGCACCGGCCACGCGAACACGCTGGTGAGGATCAGCATCCACCCGGGAGTATAGCGCATTGATCAGCTCCTTATCGCAGCTCACTCGGCTCAGTCGCGTTGGTCAAACACACCCTGTTGACGCTCTTTCAGACGGCGTAAACGCGATTCACTCTCCAACACCCGGCCAATCCACTCGACCAGTTGCTCGGGGGCAACAATTTCTTTGCGGCGGATTTCCGAACGCCCCGGCTCGCGGCGCACGCCGGGCAAACGGGATTTCTTGTCGAACACCTCGATCTGGTATTCAACCCGGTCGCCAACGGCAAGCTTCGCAATGTCGCCCTCGGGCAACGACTTGAGCACCTCTCGGGTTTGGAAGGCAAAGTGGCCTCCGGCCTCGAGATCCCCCGGCAGTAGCATCGGTTCGGCCGAGGGCACCGGAAAAAACTCAACCTGGGCATCCGAGGGGTTCCCGACAAACTGCCCTCGTTCCAGGTCAAATGGCCCCGCCTCCGGGGGAGCAGACGTCCGTTCCAGCGGTAGATATCGCCAGGGCCCTTCGTTGATGCGATAGGCCAGTCGGGCCGACGCGACGGCCATGGGAGAACGGGCAGACCAGCCGATCCGAATCGGTTGCCCGACGGGAATAGGCAGCCCATCGACAATCGATTCCTCACCCCGATCAGCCAACCCGGCAAACCGTTCTGGGAGCAGGTTGACGATGGGCAGACGGTCTTCCTGCAGTGCAATGCCGCGACGAGGTGGGTAGGCGTTGCGAAAGCCGTACTCGTCTTCGACGACAACGCGGTACGCCGACATCTCCGGTGCCAACTCGAAGGAGACCTCGGCCTGGGTGGCGGAAAGCAGATTCATTGGCATAGCGGGAGCAAATGCTGTCTCGAGACCGGTCCCTGGTTCTCGTCGCAACAGCTGCAGTTGGGCCGCACGGATCGGTTTCTGGGTACCGATCTGCACCCGAGCGGAGGCATCGGGGGGCGCCAGGATCTCGCCCTGGGTTTGCGGTCGTTCGTAACGCTGCCCGTCGGGACGGCGGCCGACATAATCCGGGAGTTGCACCCAGGCATCGAGCCGGACAACTGCCGGGCGGGGCTCGAACACGACCTGGCCGGGTGCCCGCGTCCGTCCATCACCTAGCCGGGCCCGATAGGTAAAGTCGACGGTCGAGGGGGGGACGCGTACCTGATAAATCGCTCGGTCGGTCGTCCCGGGCACCAGACGGGTAAAGGCCAGCGGATAGCGATCGGCGATCCCATCCTTGGGGGTTACCTCGACCTGTCCCTGCAATTCAGGCCGCAGGGTGCCCGTGCGGTCGATCACCTGATACTCCAAGATCACCTCCGAGCCACTCGGCCAGCGGTAAGGGGTCTGGTCGATCAGCAGGATGGACCGCGGAATCTCACGGTCGGCCAAGAATTGGCGGGCGAGTAAGGTGGTCGTTAACTCGGGCCAAATCACCAGGGCCGACAGGGCAAGCAGAAGTGGTGGGCCCACCGTCCAGGCCGCCCAATACAGTCGGCGGTGGTCCGCGTATCGGGTGAATTGCCGCTCTAGGGTCAGTGCCTCGGCCTGGTCGGTGAGTTCCGCGAGCAGGGCTGTGGACACCCCGGTGGTCTGTACCCCAGGGCGGTTGAGTTGTATGGCGGTGACCAGGCGGTGCCGATAAGCGGGTTCACGGGCTTCGACCCGGTTCGCCAGACGTTCCAGGCTCGGCAACCGACTCAACGGTCGGAGCAGCAACAGATAGATCGCCCCCAGGTTCACCATCCCTTGCAGGGCGAGCATGGTCCAGCGTACCCAGCGGGGTGTGGCTGCGGTACGGTCCAGCCACAAGTCGACCAGTCCGCCCAGCATGAGCAACACCAATGCAACCGCCAGGCAACAGGCCAGGCCCCAAGTGAGTGTCAGCAAACACTCCCGAACCTGAAGCTGGCGTAGCTGGTGGGTGATACTGGCAGGAACCATAGCCTTTCCTTGTTGGGTCATCCCAGGGCGCTGACCTCAGCTCAAGTTAGTCACCTTCCGCAGGCCCCATTCGGCACTGAGTAAGCCAATCACCAGTAGCAACATCCACTTATTCCAGAGCAGGATCTCACGCCGCTCGCGAACCGTGGATTGCTTGGCGGACAGTTGTTTGGGGAGCTGATCCAAGTCCTCTTCACGGTAAAAAGCTCCACCGGTCTGTTCCGCAAGCCGACGCATGTCATCCTCGGCTAACCCTGCGGGCGTACGCTCATCGTTCGCAGGCAGGGTGACGCGATACTCGAGGCGGGTGGATTCGCCGATATCCAGCTGGAGGAGAAAACGACCCAGCCGGTCATGAGGGAGTTCCTGGGTGTACTCGCCTTCGGTTTCCGGGACCGGTTCGAGCGTAATCGTCTGATCACGGCGAACATCGGGAGGCGCATCAAGCCACTCCAGCCGTGCCGTCACCTTGGGGCGTTTGAGCGGACGAAAGTCGGCATCAAACAGTCGCGCATACACCCGACCCGTCTGGCCCAGGATGTGTTCGCGTTCAGCCAAGGTGAGTTGCGTCCGCTGATTGCCTCGGATTCCGGAAAACCCTAGGGCATAGACCACCTGGCCCCAGAAGCGGCTAAACACCGCTTCCTGGCGGTTGTAGCGCCAGCGCCAGGTTTCATCACTGGCTAAATACAAAACGCGGCCACGACCAAAGAACTGGGTGGCTAATAGCGGCATCGGGGTATCGACTTCCGTCTGCTGCGTTGGATGCTCCAGCAGCGCCACCGCCCCCGGCCGAAGCTTGCGTGCGGGATAGTACCAGTACCAACCGGGCAATGCTTCCCAGGTGGTGGAATTCTCCTGAGCCACATCGGCAAGCTGCAAAAATGGACTGCGACGACCGAACGAGGTTAGTTGTGGCTGATACTCTTCACTTGGTTCGCCCGAATCGATTGGGAAACGGATTTCTGCGAAGTCGATGGGGACCAGTTCCTCAAGCGGGGTATCCTCCCAGGTGGCGGGAGCGTGCTTCGCTCCCGCCAAAATCACCAAGCCGCGGCCATCGGCGACCAGATCGCGGATCCATTGCTGCCGCTCGGGCCCAAGATCTCGGGCTGCGACATCGCCGAGGATGACTAAGTCGTAGCGAAATAAGTCTCCTCGAGTCGGTGGCAGCGCGGCCAAGAAAGGTGGGCCCGATTGGAGCACCCGAGAGTCCCCCTTCATCAGGTAAAAATCCGCCTCCACCCGGCGGTCGCGAAGCATGGCACGCTGCAGAAACTTGTAGTCCCAGCGCGGTCGATCCTCGACCACCAGTACCCGGATCTTGCGGTCGGTGATGCTGACCCAACGCGACTGCTGATCTTGCCGTGGGGCGGTCGCGTCCAACAGTCGAGCAACCACACGAAGCTCCTGCGTACGAAACTGCACTTGAGATGGCGTGGGGGTGAAGGTCAGAGTATCCCGGTAGTCTTCGCCCGGCCGGGCGGTGACGGTTTTGGGCTTACCGACCAGCTCACCGTCGAGTTCAAGGTGGAGTTCGACTTGGCTCTGCGGGATACCGGTGATCCGCCAGCGAACGGGTACCGCTACCTCATCATCGACAAACAAGGTCTCGGGGATACGTACCTCCCGCAGCTCTACCGCTCCGTATCGAGCATTGCCGATACCATAGACGTATAAAGGAACGTCACGGTCGACACAGGTTTGTGCCAGTCGCAACCAGTCCCCTTGGCTGGCATTGTCCAATCCGTCCGTGGCGAGCACGATGGCCGCGGGCCGTTGGTTGATCTCGCGTTGGCTCAACTCGGCGACGGCATCGTAAAGAGCGGTGGCGGGATCAGACCAGGTGAGCGTCTCCTCGATCGCCCCGGCGGCACGAAGCTTAAGACCAAACAGGTAGGTCTGCAACGGCCCAATCTGTTCGAGTCGCTTTTGGAGGTTCAACCGCGGGTTGGCCAGCACAGCCCGGAGCAAATCACCACGACGTGGCTGCTCGGGCACTCCCTCCATGACACTGCTGGAAGTCGGTGGTTCTGGAATCGGCTGGGCGGGATCATGCTGGTCATAAGCGATGGCCGCCCGGAAGTGATCGACCCGTTCGGGACGGGGGTCGCGCAGCGTCATGCTTTGGGAGTTATCCAGAAGTAAGACCACTGGCCGAGGGCGTTCCTGCGTAACCTCGGTAATCCAGACCGGCCGTAGCAGCAAAAAGCCCAGCACCCCGAAGCCCAGCCCACGTAGACCGATCAACATGGCACGGCGGAGTGGTGCGATCGCCACCGACTCACGAAGGTAGAACCAGACCGCGCTCGCGACCGCGAAGAGGACCATCCCCAGCACCAGAACGCGTGGCAACACGCCCCGGAAGGTGATCTCGGCAAGCAAGGAAGCCGTTGTCAAAGGTGGCAGACACATCAAGATGGCCGATCTCCTTGGCTCAAAGGGGTCGCCCACACTTCCAGGCCCAAAGGGTTTCGCCACATAACAGGCCAAATAATCCCAGCAAAAACCACATCGTCCATTCTTGACGCCAACGCTGGCTCCCTACCACCGCGGCGAAGTCCGATCCCGCCGACAATTGCACCGGGGAAAATCCCAGCAAGCCATCAATCTGCTCCGAGGTAAACGCATCCAGCTGCTCACTCTCGCGCAGGTCCGGGCAGAGGGCGAACAAGGCCGTTGAATCCGGCCGTGGAGATTCGCTCTCCCTCGGAGGCTGCATCGCAACCATGCGGTAGATCCCAGGCAACTCGGTGGCCCGTGTGGTGAGGGCCAGGCGTGCATCGACGTTGCGGCCGTCTGGACGGCCCAGCACGATGGTCTGCCCATCGGGTCGAACCAGCTGGTAGGTCTGGGTAAGGTCCGGAGGATACCAAGCGAGCGACTCCCCAGCCGTGCGATTGGCCGCATGAACCGAACCCTGAGTTAGGTGGGCTAGACTGGCATGCACGAAGGGCAAATAACTCGTGCGAAACACCGGCCAGTCGGTCCAGCGAGGATCTAGATTGGTGGTCAAGAGTAGGACTTCTCCCGCCCCAACCGGTCGCGACAGCAACATCGGATCGCCACTGGCAAAGCGTAACAGCACCCTGGCCTCAGTCGGGAGATCGACCAGACGAAGGCTTTGGAATACCTCCACGTCATTGATCTGCTGTAGCTGACCGCGTTGAAAGCCGGCCAGGTAGCTCCCGGTAGGAATCGACTCCACCGCCGGATGAAACGGGCGATCCACCGGTGCGGTCACCGCTTGAGCCAAATCGGCTGGCAATAGGGGGGTGGCCACCCCCGAGCCAAGCATCGCATTGTAGTCCGCTGGCTTAACCTGCGGTCCTCCAATGATCCACAGCCCCTTGCCGTCTTGAACAAAGCGGATCAGCCGGTCGATAAAGTCTTGCCGTAACCCGGTAGGCGGATCGCTCAGCGGGACATCGACCAGAATGCAGACATCCTTGTCGGCCAATAGCGCTGGGAGCGCCCCCTGGGGTGTCACCCGGCGCGGCTGGATATGGTAATCCAACCACGCCGCGGGCGACACCGGCCGTAGTGCGTGCAGCAGATAGAAGCTCGCTTCCTGCTCCGGTCGCGGCGTCGGCTCCGAGCCATCGACCACCAACACACGGACTTGCTCACGGACATCGATCACCCGTTGCAGGCGATTGTCTGTTTCCAGATCGTCGTTTTGCACACTGGCGGTGAGCACCTGGCGGCCAGGCTCTTCGAGGAGGACACTCAGCGTGACAGGGGTGGTCTGGCCAGGTCCCAGCTCGGCAATGGGCCGCGATTCTTTGGCAAAGACCCGGTTGGCCAGTTCCAGTGACACGGTCAAATTGCGCACCGCTTCGGTACCAGAATTGCGGACCAAGGCAGTAAAGGAAGCACGACTCTGGGTATGTGGGATACCACCCTGGGCCAACAAATCGACGATTGCCACATTTTGCAGTCGATGCCGGCCACACCGCACGAGATAGAGCCCGGCTTGCTGATGGATCGCCCGAGCCCTGGCCTTCACCCCCGCCGCTTGCTGATCAAAGCCCAGACGCTGGAGGTCGCTAAACAGATAAACCTCCTGGCTGGGTAAGCTGCCAAGCTGCAAGGCGGCTTGGGCAGCTGCCAGGGCAGGCTCATAATCGGTGGCCAGCCCGGTGAGTTGTAACCGGTCGAGGACCAGGCGTGCCTGATCAAAGTTTCCAGGCGACTCCGGACCGGGTTCGCCAACCCAGTCACCGGCAAACGGTATGATCCGAACCGTGGACCCTGACGGCAGCTGATCGAGGACGCGCCTGGCAGCGGCCTTGGCCCGGTCGAGTCGCGTCGATGTGCCGTCGCGGGCCGCCATGCTGTACGAGACATCCATCAGAAAGACGGCATTGACCGGATCCCCCTGACCAACCCCCTGGAGACTGGATGCAGCCGGCCGTGCCAGCGCAAAGGCCAAGAGAAGCAACACCAGGCAACGCAACAGGAGCAGAATCCATTCCTGGAACTTTAGCCGTCGTGCGGTCTGCTCGATACTCAATCTCAGGAACTTCATCGCCCCCCAGGGCTGGGGTTTGTAGCGAGCGCGATAAAGGAAGTGGAGCGCCAGCGGAATACCTACCGCGGCAGCGCCTGCCAGCATCCAGGGTGCCAGAAACGTCATCGCTTCCTCATCGACCGGTCAACCTCAGCCGTTGCACCAAGTACTCCGCCAAGGCGATCGCCAACGGCCGCGTAGTATCCAGCTGCACGTAGTCACAGCCATAGCCCCGGCAGCCTTGCTGCACCTGGGCTAGATAGTCCTGAACGATCCGTTGGTAAGCAGGGCGAATGCGGTGCGGCCGGGTCTTTAACTGTTCAGGAATCTCCAGCCCGTCAAAGCGCAGGTTGCCATCCAAGGGAAAGTCGATCTCGTCGCGATGCAGAATGTGGAAGACCGCCACCTCGTGGCCCTGGAAGCGTAACTGACGCAGCCCCTCGAGCAACTCCTCGAGCTCGACCAAACAATCCGAGAGCAAAAAGACCAGTCCGCGGCGGCGCAGCTGTTCCGCCGCGCTACGCAGCTGCTGGCCCAGCTGCGTGGTGTGTGCGGGTTCGGTTTTCTCCAATAGATGCACCACCTTGTGCAACTGGCCCATCTGGCTACTGGGTGGCAGATACTCCCGAGACTGCTCATCGAAGATCCGCAAGCTGATGCTGTCCCCCTGCCGCACAATCAGATAGGCCAGTGAGGCGGCGAGTAGCTTGGCATACTCCAGTTTGTTGGCCTCCCCACTGCCGTAGAGCATCGAACCGCTGGCATCAAGCAGCACATGGCCGATCAGGTTGGTTTCCTGTTCGTACTGCTTGATGGTGTAGCGTTCGGAGCGGCCGTAGCTCTTCCAGTCGATATGGCGGATGTCATCGCCGGGGACATATTCGCGGTGCTGCACGAATTCGACCGAGAAGCCGCGAAACGGGCTTTTGTGTTCGCCAACACGCAACCCCTCGACGATCAGCCGGGCCTTGAGCCCCAGGGCTTCTGCCCGGGACAGGATCGCGGGTTGTAGATAGGTCGGCATGGCCATCTCGATCTCGTCACCCCACCCAAGCCGATGGGGCAGGGACAAGGCAGGATCAGGCGGCGATCGCCTGACGGGCAGTCTGGATCAGTTGCTCAATGATGTTTTCCACCGTGACCCCCTCACTCTGCGCCGTGAAGTTCAGAATCAGGCGGTGCCGCAACACCGGCGCGGCCACAGCCATGACATCCTCACGGGCCACATGGTTGGCCCCGGCCAAAACCGCGTGGGCCTTGGCTGCAAGAATCAGGTTCATGCTAGCCCGGGGCCCCGCCCCCCAGGTCAGCAGCTCGTTGGCGAAGCTAGCCGCTTCGGGGGTTCCTGGACGCGACATCCGGGTAATCGCCTTGGCGAAGTCAAACACGGCATCGGAGACCGGAATGCGACGAACCACCTGTTGGACCTGCAGGATCTCATCGGCCGTGAGCACGGCTTGGACCAAGTCAAACGCATCGGCCGTAGCCAGCCGCATGATGCGATCTTCCTCCGCTGCGGTAGGGTAATCGACGCGAATCAGGAACAAGAAGCGATCGAGCTGAGCCTCGGGCAAGGGATAGGTCCCCTCCTGTTCGATGGGATTCTGCGTCGCCAGGACAAAAAATGGCACAGGCAGTCGGTGGTCCTCGCCACCGATTGAGATCTTGCGTTCCTGCATTGCTTCAAGCAAGGCAGCCTGCGTTTTCGGCGGCGTCCGGTTGATCTCATCGGCCAGGATGATGTTGGCGAAGATCGGCCCCTTGAGAAACTTGAACATCCGCAGTTTCGTGGCGGGATCGTCCTGAATCACCTCGGTGCCGGTGATGTCCGAAGGCATCAAATCCGGGGTGAATTGGATGCGTTTGAAGCTGAGATGCAACGCTTGGGCCAGGGTGCTCACCATCAGGGTCTTGGCCAGACCAGGCACGCCCACCAGGAGGGCGTGGCTGCGGCAGAAAATGGCCATGAGCAGTTGATCGACCACCTCTTCCTGGCCGATGATGACCTTGCCGATCTCCTGACGGAGCCGCTGATGAGCATCGCGCATCAGCGCGAGCAAGGGCTGGTCGGAGGCGGCAATGGAAGACTCGCTCATGGTGGCTCTCGAAGCAGTAAGCCGCGTGGTAGGCTCAATGTATGTTGTTGATGCTAGCAGCCCGATCTAAACGTGTCGCGGGGAAAATCGGGAAACCACCCCACAGGCCAGATCAAGTCGAATAGATCCACTTGCCCAGCAGCCAGCCTGGCAACAACAACAGCATCATGCCGGCCGCCCAGGGTAACGGCACGAACACACTGGCCAGCAGAGCATCCAAGAGAATCAACCCCAGTATCATCCGCTTGACGGCGGCTTGTACCCGATCGGGAGTCGGCTTTTGCACGGCTGCGGCGATGCGTCGGCCGATCAGAAAGCCAAACCCGACGAGCACAAACGGGTAAGCCGGTGTCACCGTTCCCTCGGACCGGTGTAGCGGCAAAAGCAACGCCAGCAGCAAACTTGCCGCAATCACGGCAACACTACCGCCAAGCTGACGGCGTTCGCTGGTCTGGGCTTCGCGACGAGCAAACCAAGTCACGCCCACGATGTAGATGCCCACGACCCCAGCCAGGTGCAAACGGGTAGCGGTGCCCAGCAGGTCTGGGTCAAGCAAGCTCAGGCCGAGCAGGACATTAAAAAATCGACACGCGCCCATGCTGAGCGGTCCCAGAACGGTCCGCTTGAGCCAAGCATCATAAAGGAGGATGGCGACCACCAACCCGAGAGCCAGCCAAACCGGTTGCCAGCCAGGAACTTCAGTCTGGAGCTTGGCGAGTAGTGCCGCGGCTACCCCAGCCACCAGCAAGGTGACGCCTAGGACCAATGCGGTCGAGCGTTGGATCCGGCCAGCAGGGAGAGGGCGGAACGGACGTTCGCGGCGATCCTGCTCCAAGTCGCAATAGTCGTTCCAGACCATCCCGGCGCAATATAAACACCCCGAGGCCAACATCAGCCCTAAAAACGGCAGCCAACCATACTCGGCGAATAGTTCGGGGGCCAATTGGCGGGTAATCAGTGTCCCCAAGAGAATATCCGCCACCGCGGTAAACACATTGGGCAGCCGCATCAGCCGGGCCAGGTCAAGCAGTTGCATGGTCTCCCTCGCCCCCGGACATCTGGATCGGCCGACGTTCCTGGTGAAGCATGGCCACCGACCAGCGGTTAGGATGGTATAGGAATGGTTTTTTGCCTTTTCACCACAAGGCTTCCACCAGCCCATATTATGAAGGTGGACGGGTCGAAGACAGGATCGTAACCGCGAGTATCCCGGATGAATCAGTCGAACACCTACGGATTTTGCACGATCGAAGACGCTCTGGCCGAGTTGCGTGCTGGGCGGATGATCGTGCTGGTGGATGATGAGTTTCGCGAAAATGAGGGTGACCTGGTCATCCCAGCAGAACACGCTACGCCGGAGGTGGTGAATTTTATGATTCGCCAGGCCTGTGGACGACTGTGCCTGTCCATGGCTGGGGAGATCTGTGATCGGCTGGGACTGGAGCTGCTGCCTGGAGTCAATGTCGATCCTGCGGCGACCCCGTTCACGCACAATTTTGACGCCCGCTATGGCATCACCACCGGGATTTCGGCCTTCGACCGAGCTCAAACCATCCAGGTCGCCATCGATGAACGTTCTGGGCCTCAGGATCTGGTCCTGGACAAGGGCCACCTGGACGGGCTTCGTGCCCGGGACGGAGGAGTTTTGGTCCGCGCCGGCCACACCGAGGGCAGCGTCGACCTGGCCCGGCTGGCCGGGTGCAAGCCGGCGGCGGTCATTTGCGAGGTGCTCAAGGAAGATGGCCACATGGCCCGCTTGCCCGATCTGCGGCATTTCTGCGACCGCTACGGACTGAAGATGTGCACCATCGCCGACCTGATCCGTTATCGCTGGGAACGCGAACGACTGATCAAACGGGAACTGAGCTTGCAGCTGCCAACCGAGTTTGGGGTGTTCGATCTGTTTGTTTACTCGTCGGTGGTCGGAGAGCAACCGCACTTGGCCCTGACCCTGGGCGGCATCGGTCAACCCGAAGATGGAGCGATTCGCCCACGAGCAGAGCCGGTCTTGGTACGGGCGCACAGCGAATGCCTCACCGGAGATGTGTTTCACAGCCAAATGTGCGACTGTGGACCACAACTGCAGTACGCCATGGCCCAGATCGCCGAGGCCGGCCAGGGTGCCATCCTGTATATGCGTCAAGAGGGTCGTGGCATCGGTCTGTTAGCCAAACTCAAAGCCTACAAACTCCAACAAGAAGAGGGGCTCGACACCGTCGAGGCCAATCAGCGATTAGGCTATGCCCCAGACCTACGTCACTACGGAATTGGCGCGCAAATTCTCGCCGATTTGGGCATCCAGCAGATCCGCCTGTTGACCAACAATCCCAAGAAGGTCGTCGGCCTGGAAAGTTATGGACTACGGATCGTTGAGCGTGTGCCGATCCAAATGCCCAGTAACGCCAACAACCAACGCTATCTAGAAACGAAAAAGCTTAAACTGGGGCATCTGCTCGATGAGCTGTTGTGATTGTCGTTCCGGTGGTCCCTGCGATGCGCTACAATAGATGGCATGGCGATCACCGAACTTCCACTCCGTTCCCAAGTCGGATCGGATACGCGTCGACCCTGGCTCCAACAGGACCCGGAGGCCCTCCGGTCCTGGCTGGCGGATCGCGGCGAAGCGCCACTAAGACTTAAGCAAATCCGCCAGTGGATCCTTCAGCGCCGGGCTGAGTCGTTTGCCGTCATGACCGACCTGCCGGCCCGATTGCGTGCGGAACTTGAGCAGCATTTCACGGTCTTTGCGAGCGTCATCGACCAACACCAGATTGCCCAGGACGACACCCACAAATTCCTACTCCGTCTACCCGATCAACGCACCATTGAGTGTGTCTTGATCCAGGAAGACAACCGCCGGACGGCCTGCATCAGCACGCAGGTTGGCTGTGGCATGGGTTGTGTCTTCTGTGCCAGTGGCCTCAATGGCGTCGAACGCAACCTACAGACCGGGGAAATCCTGGAGCAGCTCCTGCGGTTGCGGAATGCCACCGCCGCAGGCCAACGGCTGAGCCACATCGTCGTCATGGGCATGGGCGAGCCGCTGGCCAATCTGGAGCAGCTGTTGGCCGCTTTAGAGGTTGCCACCCAGGCCAACGGCTTGGGCATTAGTGCCCGCCATGTCACCATCTCCACCGTGGGGTTGCCGGTGAAGATTCGCCGCCTGGCCGAAGCAGGCAAAGCGTACCATCTGGCAGTTTCCTTACATGCTCCCAATGACGCCTTGCGGTCGCAAATTGTGCCAACCAACGCTCAGACGGGCATCCACGCCATCCTCGACGCGGCCGACGCCTTCTACAGCGAGACGGGCCGGCAAGTTACCTACGAGTACGTTCTGCTCGGCGGGCTCAATGACTCGGCCAGTGCCGCCCGTGAATTGGCCCAACTGCTCTATGGCAAGCAAGCCCATGTCAATTTGATTCCTTTCAATGCTGTGACGGGGCTGCCTTACCGCCAGCCTACCGCGCAAGCGGTGCAGACGTTTTGCCGCGTTCTGCGGCAGGCCCGGATCAGCGTGAAGGTGCGGAAACGCAAGGGTGCCGACATCGACGCAGCGTGCGGGCAGCTTCGTCGCAAGGCCCAGGCGAGCTCCTGAGCCCGAATCGTCCCCGCATGGTCCTTACTTTTTCTCTTTGATCCAGAGGTTTTTGAACTCGATGACGGTGTCCTCGGCCTTCCAGCCGATGGGCCCCTCGAACAACTCCCCCTTGCCCGTACAGACCTCGATCCCATTGAGTTTGACAGTGATCTGGCCATTCTGGACGGTAATCTCGGTGACATTCCATTGCCCGACCGGTCGTCTCGCCTTGTCACGGGCCTCTTTGTTGAGCACCCCTTTGAAGGTCGCGCCCAGGCCAAAGATGTTGCCCTGATCGCGGTACATGCCCTGGACTTCGATACATTTGGGCCAAACCTTGTGCTCGCCCTGGATGTGCAACAGGACCCCCGAGTTGCCGGCAAACTTGGCGTCGTTGGCCAAGCCCTTCGGACGAGGATAACGCCAACAGTAACACAACACGTAGTTGCGAAAGGGCCGATTGGTGGTCAAATAGCTGTGGGCTCCGCCGGTGTTGACGATGCGTCCGTCCTTGACGATCCAGGAGTTGCCCGGTTTCTCTTTTTCCCGTGAGACGATGGTAAACGAAGTCTTCAGCGACTTGCCATCGAAGAGGGAAACGAACCCCTCGGGAGGCTGGTCAGCCCACAGGGCAGATGCCAAGCTCCCCAACAGGATTGCGCTTGCGAGTAGCCGGTTGGTAGAGGGTATCATCGGCAATCCTCGGGAATGCAAAACGCATGCGCCGGACCAGAGCCCGGAATGTCGCACCTATCAATCTAAACGTCCTTCCGCGGTCAGGCAATGACGAGCTTCGATCGGTACGAATCCACCCCAGCATTGCCGTTCCCGGCGCACCAGCGATAGACTGAGCGCATCAATGCCCAGGTCCTATTCGCATCCCACCGCCGCAGGCCAGGAGTCCGACCATGGCGAGTAACGCAACCCGCACCGAGACCGATAGTATGGGATCCATTGAGGTCCCTGCAGATCGCTATTATGGTGCCCAGACCGCTCGTTCGCTGATTCACTTTCATATCGGCCAGGAACGCATGCCCCGGTCGATCATCCGCGCCTTTGGGCTGCTCAAGCAAGCCGCGGCCATGGTCAATCGCGACTTAGGCTTGTTGCCCGAAGACAAGGCCGGTTGGATCGTCCAGGCCGCCGACGAGGTCATTGCCGGCAGCTTGGATGAGCACTTCCCGCTACGCATCTGGCAAACCGGCAGCGGGACGCAATCCAACATGAACACCAACGAGGTGATTGCCAATCGGGCCATTGAACGGGCCGGCGGCGTGATCGGCTCCAAACAACCCGTCCACCCCAACGATCATGTCAACCTGTCCCAGTCGTCGAATGATACCTTCCCAACCGCCATGCATATCGCCGCGGTCGAAGAAATTCGCCACCAGTTGCTGCCGAGCCTCCACGCCCTGCGCGATACCCTGGCCAGCAAGCAGCAGGCGTTTGACGCCATCGTCAAGATCGGCCGTACCCACCTGATGGACGCGGTGCCGCTGACCCTCGGCCAGGAGTTTTCCGGCTACGTTACCCAGCTCGACCTGGCCCGCCAGGCCATCGACAACAGCTTGCCGGCGCTGCAAGCGTTAGCCCTGGGTGGAACCGCCGTAGGCACCGGGCTGAACTCCCACCCCGAGTTCGCCGACCGCGTCGCCCGACAGATTGCCAGCCTGACCGGCCTGCCGTTTGTCTCTGCCCCGAACAAGTTTGCCGCCCTGGCCGGACACGAGCCGGTCGTGGTCGCCAGTGGTGCCCTCAAGGCCCTGGCCGCGGCGTTGCTCAAGATCGCCAACGATATTCGCTGGCTGGCCTCCGGCCCGCGCTGTGGCCTGGGTGAATTACGCATCCCCGAGAACGAACCTGGGTCGTCGATCATGCCCGGGAAGGTCAACCCGACCCAATCCGAAGCTCTGACCATGATCGCTGTCCAAGTCATGGGCAATGATACCGCCATCGGCTTTGCCGCCAGCCAGGGCAACTTTGAACTCAATGTGTTTAAACCCGTGATCATCTATAACCTGCTGCAATCGATCACCCTGTTAACGGATGGCTGTCGCTCGTTTCGCGAACATTGTGTCGTTGGTATCGAGGCCGACCGCGACAAGATTGACCGCTTCTTGCATGAGTCGCTGATGCTCGTCACCGCCCTGAGCCCCGAAATCGGCTACGACCAGGCCGCCAAGGTGGCCAAGCAGGCCCACCTGGACGGCACCTCCCTCCGCGAAGCTTGCCTGAAACTCGGCGTCTTAAGCGGCGAACGCTTTGACGCCATCGTCCGGCCCGAACAAATGACCGCACCCCGGCTGAAATAAGCCCAAGGTGCCCGCGAACTGCCCAGAAAAATATCTTTGGTATTGCTCACGAGTTGCCGGGGAACTTCCCCGGTATTCCCCCCGAACCGCCTTGGGCGGTTCGGAGATCCCCTGAGGCGAATCCTTCTGTTTCCTGTTTCGCTCCGGATTTTTCCTCGGTACAATCTGCCCAACGGTATGCGTCATGGATCTGACGGAGCGATGCGCATGGATGGGCCCCTTCGAAACACCCCAGAGAACCCGACATTCCACGCCACGGGCTTTTGGCAGGATCGCCCCACCCTGGTCACCGGTGCGACCGGACTGTTGGGCAGTTGGTTGACCCGCAGGCTGGTGCAGCTTGGCGCAGATGTCGTCTGCCTGGTCCGCGACCAAGTGCCCAGCAGCGAACTGATCCGCTCCGAACTGAACCAGCAGGTCAAAATCGTCCACGGCGATCTGTCGAATCAAGCCGCCCTGGAACGCGCCCTCGGTGAGTACGAAATCACCACCGTCTTTCACCTGGCCGCCCAGACGATTGTCGGCATTGCCAATCGCAACCCTGTCTCCACCTTTGAAGCCAATATTCGTGGTACCTATTTGTTGCTCGAAGCCTGCCGTCGCAGCCCCCGAGTGGGCCAGATCGTGGTCGCGTCCTCCGATAAAGCCTACGGCGAACACCCGCAGCTGCCCTATCACGAGGAGGCAGCCCTGCTCGGTCGCCACCCCTATGACGTGAGTAAAGCTTGTACCGATCTGATTGCCCAGAGTTATGCACACACCTACGATCTCCCCGTGGTCGTCACCCGCTGTGGCAACTTCTACGGCGGCGGCGACCTCAACTGGAACCGCATTGTCCCCGGGACCATCCGTGCCGTGTTGCGCGGGCAGCCGCCAATCATTCGTTCCGATGGCAAGTTTATTCGCGATTACTTCTATGTCGAGGATGGTGCCGCGGTCTACACCCTGTTGGCTGAACAAATGGCCAGACGCTCGGAACTGTGGGGCGAGACCTTCAACTTCTCGACCGAAACGCAGGTCACCGTGCGCGAACTGGTCGGCTTGATCCTCCGCCTGATGGACAGCGAACTCGAACCCGAGGTGCAAAACCGCGCCTGTCATGAAATCCGCCACCAGTATTTGAGTGCCGCCAAGGCCCGTCGCCTGCTCGCTTGGCAGCCACTGTTTACGCTCACGCAAGGATTGCAAAGGACGATTCCATGGTATCGGAGTTATCTGAGCGTCATGGCACCTCAGAGCCAGGCCGCCTAGTCCCTCTTGGTTGCCGCGGCTGTGGACAACCGGATCTGCACACGGTGCTCGCGCTGGGAAACATGCCCCTGGCGAATGCGCTACGTGGTGCCGATCAGCTGGGCGTCCCCGAACGGACCTACCCGCTGGAGGTCGTTTTCTGCCCAAAGTGTACACTTTTACAGCTGACCGAGACGGTCGATCCGGAGATCCTCTTTCGTGAGTATGTCTATCTTTCTTCTTTCTCCGATACCATGCTCGCCCACGCCCAGACACTGGCCGAACGCCTCATCCGTGATCACCAGCTCACCGCGCAGCATCGGGTCGTTGAAATCGCCTCCAATGATGGCTACCTGCTGCGGCACTATCGCCGGCAGGGCGTCGGAGTCTTGGGCATCGAGCCGGCGCTGAATGTTGCCTGTGTGGCCCGCGAAGAGCATGGCATTCCGACCCTGGCCGAGTTCTTCCGCCTCGAACTCGCCGAACAACTGCGTGCCGAGGGCATCCAAGCCGATGTCTTGCATGCCCACAATGTCCTGGCGCATGTGGCCGATTTACATGGGGTGGTTGCAGGCATGCGCTGTCTGTTGGCCGAAACCGGGATTCTGGTCGTCGAGGTCCCCTATGTGGGTGATCTGATCGCCCACGTGGAGTTTGATACGATTTACCATGAACACCTCTGCTATTTCTCGCTGACCGCGCTGGAGCACCTATTCGCCCGGCATGATTTAACCGTCTGCGCAGTCGAGCGGCTCGCGATCCACGGCGGCTCCTTACGCCTATTCATCCGCCATGCCCCCGCTGCCGCTCAGCACGCCCCCGACAGCACCCTCGAAGCCCTGCGCGCGCAGGAACAACAGTGTGGCATGACCGCCCTGCCGTTTTATGCCTCGTTTGCCCAGCAGGTGTGGATGCTCTGCACCGAGCTCACCCAGTTGCTTCGGGACCTGAAACGCCAGGGCAAACGGATCGTCGGTTATGGTGCCTCAGCCAAGGGCACTACGCTGCTCAATGCCTGTGGCCTCGGCTGTGAAACCCTGGATTATCTGGTCGATCGCAGCCCAATCAAGCAACTGAAGCTGGCCCCGGGAACGGGGTTGCCCATCCTCTCGCCCGAGCGTTTGCTCGCCGACATGCCCGACTATGTGCTGCTGTTAACCTGGAACTTCGCCGACGAAATTCTCTACCAACAGCAGGCGTACCGCGATCGGGGAGGGCGGTTTATCCTCCCCATTCCTGAAATTCGGATACTCTAACCCCGATGTGACAACATGCGCATCTTCCTCACCGGTGCCAATGGATTTGTCGGAGCACGGGTTGCTCGGCAACTACTCGAACAAGGTCATGAGGTACACGGACTGGTCCGGCCGGGCAGTTCCCAATGGCGACTCCGCGATTTGGGCGATCAACTCGCCTTGCATAGCGGAGATCTGGCCAATCGGGATCGCCTGGCCCACATCCTGCGATGTATCCGGCCCGAGGCGTGTATTCATACCGCTTGGTATGCCGAACCCGGCAAGTATCTGCATGCCCGAGCCAATCTCGACTGCGTGACCATGAGCCTCAGCCTGCTGGAGGAACTGGCTCATGCCGGCTGTCAGCAGGTGGTCATGACCGGTACCTGCGCGGAATATGCTCCCAGCCAGTCTCCCTTGACCGAGGATGACCCTATCCATCCGGCCACCGTCTATGCCGCCTGTAAATCCGCCCTCCGCCAGGTCGGCGAACGCCTGGCCGAACTCCTAGGAATCCGCTTTGTCTGGGCCCGTTTGTTTTATCTGTACGGCCCCGATGAAGACCTCCGACGGCTTCTGCCCAGCGTAGTCCAAGCACTTCGCCAAGGTCGGATCTTCACGGCCTCGAGCGGCAACCAAATCCGTGATTACCTACATGTGGATGATGTCTCCCGTGCCTTGATCGCGCTGGCGACCCAACCCATGGCCGGCGTGGTCAACGTCGCCTCCGGCATGGGGGTGAGTGTTCGGCACTTTTTGGAAACAGTAGCCCGCCTGCTGGGCCAACCCGAATCGATTGCCTTCGGCGGACATGAACTACGTGGCTGGGAACCGCCCAGGCTGGTCGGTGACCCCACTCGCTTGCACAGCCTGGGCTGGCAGCCGCACTTCGCACTGGTGAAGGGCTTGCAAAGCTGCTTGCAGGAGGATGTGGTCGCCGAACCGGTGATCGTGGGCTAAGTCAAGTCTGGGAAAGACACAAAGCGATAAAAAGAGGCAGAGGCGTCTGCGATGCGAAGAGGCAGAGGCGTTTGCGGTGCGGGGAAAGCGGCAGAGGCGTCTGCGATGCGAAGAGGCAGAGGCGCTTGCGGTGCGGGGAACCCCCGGACTGCCGTCCGGGGCTCGCCTGCAGAGGCAGAGAGCAGAGCTCCGGAACTGACGTTCCTA
>CAYPIE010000044.1:0-49103 GCA_964410665.1 uncultured Alcaligenaceae bacterium | reverse complement strand
CGCTGCTTCTTTCTCTCCGCATTCGCCTCTGTCTCTTTCCGCGCACCGCAACCGCGTCTGCCGCTTCCCCGCACCGCAACCGCCTCTGCCGCTTTCCCGCATCGCAACCGCCTCTGCCTCTTCCCGCATCGCAAACACCTCTGGTCTTACATCGGTCACTCACTTCCCTCAGCGCGGCAGCCTGATCACCTTACCGTCGTTGATAATCAAAAGCGCCTCGACCATCTCCGGATCCAGGCCCTTGGGTAGGAAGTGAACGCTGCCGTCAGCGAACAGGGCGTGGAAGCCAGTCCGGAAGCGCTGGTTCAGTTTGGGAAGCAGCTCCTGCGGCCTGAGCGGCAGGTCTTCCGGCTTGGTCCAGGGCACCGCCGCCTCGTTCGCCGCCTCGAGCACCATGACCGTGTTCGACGTGCCGTCGGTGATCTTGGCGTAGCTCATCTCCGGGGTGCCGAACACCGTCCCGTCGCCGGCCACCCCGAGGTAAATCGTCTTGTTCCCCAGGGCTCGGGCGTCCGCCGGAGAGGAGTAGATCTTGATCTGGTTCGTTTTGAGCAACTGCAGGTTGTGCGGGCTGTCCCAGGGCTCGTCGAGCTTGAACTGTTGGTAGAGGTGGTTCTGCTCGAGGAACGGCAGGATCGCCACCCGCCAGGACAGCAGTGGCTTGCCATCCTTGTCCAGAATGTCGGCGGGGAAACGGCCGTAGACGTCATGGTAGTTGTGGATGCCCAAGCCGATCTGCTTGAGGTTGTTGGCTGACTGCCACCGGGCGGCGAGCCCCAGGTTCTCGCGGAGCACCGTTGCCAGCTTCGCGGCCTCCGGGAGCAGTTTACGGGTCGTCGCGACCGTGTCCCCCTCGGTCTTCGGTAGCAGCCCCTCCAGCAGGGCAAACGCCTCCGGGTAGAACTCCCGGTAGGTTTGCCGGTAGCCGGAGACCTCGGCGTCGGCGAGTCGGCTGAACCCGGTGCGCAGCAGCCGTTCGATCTTCTTCGCCGCCTCCGGGCTGGTTGCCTGCACCCGGAAGGTGGTAGTCAGCTCTTCGTCCGTGGCCACCCCGAGGGCGACCCACTTCAACTCATCGACCAGAAGCCGTGCATCGCCACCACCCAGTGCCGCGGGCAACGGCGGGGCCATCTCGCGAACCACCCGCTCGGTCACTGGGCTGGTCAGGTACGCCAGCTTCAGCGCGCTCTCGCCGCACACCGCGAACGCCGCCGCCAGGTTCGGGTTCGCGCGTGGCTTGGCCACGGCCAGGTAGTCCAGCACCCGGGCCGGGCCGAAAGCGGTGAAGTCGCGGAGATTCCGCCGCTCGAGCCGGGCCGAGTTGAGGAAACCCATCACCAGCTCCAGCGGCAACGCCTTGGCTTGATCGCCCGGGATGAGCACGACGGGCGGCCCGGGGATGGCGGTCAGCGGGTAGACCAGGAACACGTCCTTGAGCCCTTGGGCCCGCAGGCCCTCGAAGAAGACCCCGATCGTCGCCCGCTTGTCGGGCGGGATCTGCAAGTCCTCGCCGAAGACCTTGTCCCCGAGCTCGAACAGCGGCGCGAGCGTCACCTGGCCGACGTCTAGATGCCCGACAAGGACCGTGTCATCGGTCAACAGCGGGCCCATCCGCTCGGCCGGTGTCTCGCCGCGGGCGGGGTTCAACAGAAGGAAGATCGTCACAAGTAGGATCGAAACCATGCGGAACATCACGGAAACCTCCAAACTGAGTTGTGATCCGGCTCAGGGCTTGCGGAACTTGATCCGGTACTGTCGGGTGTTACCCAGGTTGGGCTCCTCCCCCTCGGGAGTCGGCAGGGTCAGGACGGCGATGTCGCCGCGGACCTCGTAGGGGAAAGGGGCGAGCGTCAGCGGGTCGGGCGGCACGGGCACCACGGTGACATCCGTCAGTCGCTCCGGGAGTTTGCCGTCCTCGGCCACCTGCATGGCGACGGCCTCCACCGCTTGCAAGCCGGCGACCCAGCGGTCGATGCGGTTGCCCGCCCCGAGTAGCTTGTTCAAGGCCGGGGTGAGCAACCGCAGCAGGACCATCTGCACGTCCAGGCCCGGGCCTGACCGGATTTCCTCGACCAACTGCCGGGAGGCCTCGGACAGCGCGCGCCGGGCGTCCGGGTAGGGGAGGTAGACCCATTTAAAATACGCCTGCTGGCTGCGGTACAGGCGGCGGGTCGAGGCCAGCAGCACCACCTGGGCCGTGGGCATCTGTTCCACCCGCTCCGCGTCCATCCCTTCGTCGAGCAGTTGTTGCCGGGCCCGTGCGTAGCTGGCCAGCACCAACCCCATGGCCGGGACCTCGAACAAGCCCGGCAAGTCCGGAGCTCCGCCGCCGATTTCGGCCAATCTTTCCTGAATCCCGACCACCATGCGGTTGGCTTGTTCGACCGACAGGACGCGGCCCTCGAGTTTCCCCAGGTCCGCCACCAGCGAGTCCAGTAAGAGCGTCTCCGACTCGAGCACCGGCCGCAGGTCGACGAACGGCCGCGGCAACGTGGCCATGGCCCAGTACAGGTTCGGTGCCTCGGGCTGCTGAATCAGTTCCTCCAACCGGCCGTGCAAGATGCCGGCGATGGCGATCCCGACCAACCCCTGAACGGCCGTCGGCCCACGGGCCGTGTGCCGGGCCATGGCGAACCCCGACTGCAGCGTCGCCACCGCGTCGGCGAACTTCTTCTCGGCCACATCACACCGGACCTTCAGGCTGACGATCAGCGCCAGCCGCCGCATGTTTTGGATCTCGTTCAGCAGCGGGAATAACTCCCCCTGGTCGAAGCGGCTCTCGTTCTGCCAGTCACAGTCTCGGCAACGCGCTCCCGAGTCAACTTCCCGCATGATCTCCGGACTACAGAACTCCCGCGCCTCCGCCACCGGCAGTTGGTCCAGCGGGCCGTAAGCCCACTTTGAGAGTTGCTCCTCGTTCTCCAGGTAGCGGATTTGTCCGAGTAACTGCAGCGCCCGCAGGTAGTACACCACCGCGTTCCCACGCCGCAGTTCCGCCGCGCTCGGCATCAGCCGGTAACGCAGCGCCGGGTCCGGCTCCCCTCGGGGCTTCACCTCCAGCTCGACCACCTTGATCCGCGGCTGGGCCACACTCCCGGCACCGGACAGTCCGCTCGGCATCCCCGCCCCCTTAGACAGGGGCCCCGGCGGCTGGTTCAGAACGGGCGCCGCCGCAAGGGCGAACGTCAAAACAGGTGTAAGTATCATCAGAATCTCTCGCTCCAGAACGATGGTCCCGTCGGGCCGTCCCGGTCCTCGGCGAACGGTCGGGCCTCCGGAGGCGGGGGGGGCAAGGCCGGAAGCGGCAAGGCGTCGATCCCTAGCCGCAGCGCCAACTGCCGGTCGCGTAGCGGCCCCAAAGCCGGCACCCAGACCGGCGGCCGCCGGTAACGGACCGCCTCGGCCCCCCCTTCCCTTGCCGCCGACGGAACCCGGTCCGCCGGAGTCGGGGCGGGAACCGACACGTACACGATCCGCTCGACTACCACTGGGTCGGGCTGGCGAAGCAGCCAGCCGCCCAGCCCCAGGCTGACCAGGGTTAGGCCCAGCGTCGCCGCCCGCCAGAAAAGCAACCCGCGCTGACCCGCCCGCCGGCCGGCGGCGAACACGATCCCTTCCCGGCTCGGCCCGTTGGGCACCAGACGCCGCAACTGTCCCTCCAGCCCGTCGGCCCTCACCTCGGACATGCCACACCAAACCTTTCCCGCAGAGTCGCGATCCCCGCGGCGTAACGTCGGTACACTGTGCTGGCCGAACTTTGTACCAGCCGGGCGATCTCTTCAAAGCTCAACTCGCCCCACAGATGGGCGATAATCACTTCCCGCTGTTCCAGCGGTACACCTTGTAACGCTGTGGCCACCTGCTCCGAATCCAGGTCGCTGCCGAACCGGTCGCTGGCGAACCAGGCGGAGCGAGCCGCGGCCCGCTCGTGCCGCTGCCGCCGTTGTTCCGAACGGGCCGCACTGACTGCAGCATTGCGCACCACCCGATACAGCCACGGCAACACCGGCTCCGGCGTCGGCCGCTGCGCCAGCAACTTGATAAACGCCTCCTGCACTACATCCTCAGGCGCAGCGCACCACTGGCGGGCGTACAGCAACAGGGCGCCGCCGTGTCGATCGATCAGGAGGCCAAGCTGCTCCGGTGTCATCGCCAAGTTAACGCTTGCCACAGGTTGTTCATTTCACAAAATAGTGAGATCGACGCTGGTCGGAGTTTTTCATCATGGCCACGCTTGAACCTATGGGCGATGATGCCTTTCTCATCCGTTGTCCCAGCGAGCAAGCCGCTCAGCAGTTGGCCCGTTCGCTGCAGCTTACGCCACCAGAGTGGCTGATCGATGTGGTGCCCGCCTATGCCACAATTGGTGTGTTCGTGGACATGACCGAATTTCCCTGGGAACAGATCCACCAAGAATTGCAACAACGCCTCGATACTCCTCTCCCCAAGACAGCGATCATCCCAGGCTGTCTGCACGAGATCCCTTGCTGCTACACATTGCAACTGGATCTTGACCGCGTTGCCCAGCATCTGGGGAGAACTCCACAGGAAATCATCGCGCTACACACCCGCCAGGCGTATACGGTCCACGCGATCGGCTTTTGTCCAGGTTTTCCCTATCTGGGATACCTGCCCGAGGCATTGTGTGGTGTCTCCCGGCTACCGTCGCCGCGCTTACGGGTGGAGCCGGGAAGTGTCGGGCTCACCGGAAAACAAACCGGCATCTACCCGCTGGCCCGCCCGGGTGGTTGGAACATCATTGGCAGAACGCCATTGGTCCTGGTCGATGTGGCTGCGGACTTTTTTCCCTTACGTGTCGGTGACCGTATCCGTTTTCGAGCAATCGACGAACATATGTATCAAGACATACACGGACAGAGGCTGATCCGACCGGATCACTGCATGGGCCCTTCCGCTGAAAGCTCCTGCACCGCCTCATAGGCCAGCCCCAGGGCCACCAGCACCGGGACGAGTACCAGCCCCAAATGCAACAACTGCCGTTTTGCCGGAGACAGCTTATAGAACGGTGGCAACAGCATGAGCAGCAAGGCCAAGGGTGCCAGTGCCATGATGACGAACAGGTAAGCCGGTAAGCCGCCGAAGTTGTTGTACTGGGCACTCACCGCCATCCCGTTGAGCATGACCACGCTGACCGGGATGATGCCGCCTGAGTCACACTTGCCCAGCCAGGTCACGGCAACGATGCCGATCAGGGCACCACCCAGAATGGCGGCGGTGACCATCAGAGTTGGAAAGCCGGTGTGGTAAATGATCAGCGGCAGGCTGAGAAAAATGATGGCAAGCGCCAGCGGAATGTCCCCACCTGGAGTGTTGTAGGCGACCACTTCTAAGAGGATCCACTCGGCCAGCACCACTGCGGCAAAGGCAAACGGCAGCCAGCCGTGTTCTTCGATCATCGGCCCCGGGACCAGCATCAGGGTCGCCGCGGCCGCGGCCTCCAGCCGCAGCACGCCACCCACATAGGTCGGTACTCCCGGCGTCCGAGCCATCAGCCCGTGCAGAAAAGCCAGCAACGCCGCCCAAGGGAGCCATTCATACCCCGCCCGGCCGAATTGGTACCACGCATCTTCCCCCCGGCTAAAGGAGTAGTCAAGCTGTACCTCACCCAGGTAGTTGCCCAACGCCAAGCCGACGATCAATCCCAGGGCCGCCCCCGGGACTGCCCGTCGTGAGCCAAACACGATCAACGTCAACGCCAAGATTAGCAGCGACGCCGCGAACGCTGGCAACACCTCCACCTGTAGCTGAGCATCCACGATCTCTTGCGTTGGTGGAAAGAAGTTGTCCATGCTGCGACTCCTGGGTGGCGTAATCTTCCGGTAGCAACTAGCCCCGAACCTAAGGCCGGGGCTTACATGAACATACAGATTATTAATGTTATTTTTGCTGTTTTCTTCTGACGTTTCACTTTCTGGCAGCTGCCCTGCGGGCGGCTTACTTGGCTTCGGCCTGGACCGAGATCTTCAGAGTGACCATATCGTCGATCATGCCCTTGCCGTAGGTCATGCCCCACTTGGTACGGTCGATCTTGAATTCGCTGGTCAGAGTCATCTTGTTGCCGTCCATGCTGACCTTGGCCGGGAACTCGACTAGGGCCGTCTTGCCACACATGGTCAGTTCGCCTTTGATCTTCAGGCCCTTATCGGTCTTCTCGACCTTTTTGGTGACGAACTTGGCCTTGGGGTTGCTACGGACGTCGAAGAAGTCAGGTGACTTGAGGTGAGCGGTCAGTTTGCGGTTGTCGGTGTACATCGAGTTGCAGTCGATCTCGACCATGATCTGTAGCATGGTCGGGTCGTTGGCAGCACAGGTGCAGCTGCCCATGCACTTTTGGAAGCCACCCTCGTGCTTGCCGTTGGTCTTGGTGCCTACGAACTCGACCTTGGTGTTTTTTGGGGTGAGGGTGAACTTCTCCGCCTGGGCCGAGCTCACCGCGATCATCGCCATGCATCCCGTCAGCAGCAAACGCATTGTCGATCCTCCCATGTGGTGGACGTGCTGCCGGAAACGGCCCCATGCCGCGTCCCGGCCTTGAACATTTTTAGGAAGTTCTTCCGGTTTGTCGCCAGAAAAAAGGCGAAATATGTGCCAGACTTGGGAGTCGCTGGCTTAGCGAAAACCCAGCGAGCGGGTTTCTCCGTTAGACAGGTCGAGGACCAGACACGAACAGATCTGCACCCGGGTCATCGCACCGGGATTGATCACCCGTGTCTTCCCTGTCTGGTGCTCACTGGCCTGGTGGCTGTGGCCATAAAACAGGTAATCGAAGCGATTGCTCTGTTCTAGCTCGCGCATCACGGTCTGATGATGACCATGGAGCCAGGCGATCTGCTGTCCGGCCAGCTCTAACTGGCCATACGGCTCGTGCAAGGTGCCGTCAATCTCGGCGATCGCCTCGGCGAGACGGGTTGGATTGGTATCGCAATTGCCCAGCACAAAGTGCGTCGGGGTCCCCATGAACAAAAGCACGGTTTCGGGTGACTCGATATCGCCACAGTGCAAGATGAGTTCGACCTGCTGGGCAGCCAACAGGCGTAAGGCCTCGGCCACCGCCCCATGGCGATCATGGGTGTCGCTGATGATGCCGATCCGCATGGCAAACCTCCGGAGCATGGGTGCCTCTTGAAGATACCATAATCAGCCGGCTCGAGGGAAAAGCGAAGTGGCCTTGCCGAAGTTTTCCCAAACAGGTTAACTCGTGCAGTCTATGGCGACGCCAACAGCACGCACCCCGAACGCTTCTGCGCAGGATGCAGCAGCCAGGTCGCGGAGGAACAAAGCAAATCATGTGCGGGATCTTGGGCTATGTCGGGACCAGGGAAGCGGAACCGATCCTGCTAGAAGGCCTACGTCGCCTGGAATATCGTGGCTACGATAGCGCCGGGCTGGCGACCATCACCGGACGGAAGCTGCATTGGCGCAAGCGCGCCGGCCGGGTCAGCGACCTGGGCAGCCTGCTTCAGGGCAAGCCTGCTCCGGGCTGCTTAGGCATCAGCCACACGCGCTGGGCAACGCATGGGGTGGCCTCGGACGCTAACGCCCACCCGCACTTGGCCGGCGACGGTGACGGCATGGTCGCCGTGGTCCACAACGGTGTCATCGAGAACTACGCTAGCCTCAAGCGGCAGCTGCAAAGCGAGGGGATCACCTTCACCAGCGACACCGACACCGAGGTGATCGCCCAGCTGATCGCCTATCACCTCAACGGCGACCTGCTCGAAGCCGTGCGGCAAGTCCTGCCGCTGCTCAAAGGCACCTATGGCCTGGCGGTCGTCAGCCCACGCAATCCGGATCTGGTCGTGGCCGCCCGACTGGGTTCGCCCTTGGTCCTGGGCATTGGCGAGGGTGAGCATTTCCTGGCCTCCGACCCAGCAGCCCTGATCGGCCAGACCCAGAAGGTCGTCTACCTCCACGACCGCCAGCTGTGCATGCTCACCCGCGACGACTGGCACATTCAAGACGCCGACCGCACCCCGGTCGAGATGGCTGTGCATACCATCGATTGGGAAGTCGGCGACACCGACAGAGGCGCCTTTGCACACCACATGCTCAAGGAGATTCATGAGCAGCCCGAAGCCCTGGAAAACGCCATGCGTGGCCGGCTCAGTGAAACCGAGGCCTCAGCCCATTTTGGGGGGCTGAATCTGGATGTGCAGCAGCTACGTCAAGCCGAGCGGATCATCCTCACCGGCTGCGGCACCAGCTACCACGCGGGATTAGTGGGCGAGTATCTGTTTGAGGAGTTTGCCCGCATCCCAGTCGAGGTCGAATACGCCAGCGAATTCCGCTATCGCAACCCACCGATGGATCGTAACACTATCGTCGTCGCCATCACTCAGTCGGGTGAGACCGCCGACACTCTGGCGGCCCTCCGCGAGTCGAAGCGAAAGGGTCACCCCACCCTGGCGATCTGTAACGTCGTCGGTAGCACCATCGCCCGCGAGGCGGATGGAGGTGTCTACCTACACGCTGGCCCAGAAATCGGCGTGGCCAGCACCAAGGCGTTCACTTCCCAAGTCGCCGTGCTGAGCATGCTCGCCTTGCACTTTGGCCGCATGCGACACTTGTCCAATCTGCAAGGGGTGCGGATGATCGAGGAGTTGCACACCATCCCGAAGATTGTGCGGCAAACTCTCCGCTGCCAGGACGAAGTCCGCAAGGTGGCCGAGCGATACTACCAGGCCAACAACATGCTCTACCTGGGCCGGCAGTACCTCTATCCGGTGGCCCTCGAAGGGGCACTAAAGCTCAAAGAAATTAGCTATATCCATGCCGAAGGCTACCCGGCTGCCGAAATGAAGCATGGCCCGATCGCCCTGGTCGATCGTGACACACCGTCGATCTTCCTAGTGCCCAGCGGTGCAGTCTTCGAGAAGGTCATGAGCAACCTCGAAGAGGTACGTGCCCGTGGCGGCCCAGTGATTGCCATTACCAACCAAGGCAATGAAGAGATCCTCACCCAAGTCGAGGCGCGTGCCGATGAGGTGATCCTGGTTCCGGATGTGCCTGAGTACCTCCAACCCCTGGTCACGGTGATCCCGCTACAACTGTTGGCCTACTACATCGCGGTCTTGCGTGGTTGCGATGTGGACAAGCCGCGGAATTTAGCCAAGTCCGTGACGGTCGAGTAGCCTCCACTCGAATGGTGTCCACATCGTCGAATTGGCTTTGCGGCCGCCCCGGTTGATCCGGGGCCGGTGTATCCCTTCCCGACCATCCTCTCGCCTCATAAGCCAATTCTCAATGTAGCTGCCGGCGGACGATGGCGCCCCGGCCTCCGCCACCCTCCAGTCCTGCGTTTGCGATGAACTACGACGAAACCCTGGCCTTCTGGTATGGCCTGATCAACTATGAACGCCGCACCGCCAGGCCAGGCGACCTTAAACTCGACCGCATGCGGCGATTGCTCGACCACCTGGGCAACCCTCAGGACCGGCTACGCATCTTGCACATTGCCGGCACCAAGGGCAAAGGCTCGACCGCGGCCATGCTAGCTGCAATCCTGCAGCACGCTGGATACCGTACCGGCCTGTTCACCTCGCCACACCTGACTCGGGTCGAGGAACGTTTCCGTATCGACGGCCAGCCGATCCTTCCGTCGATGCTAGCCGCCCTGCTGGCCGAGATGATCCCATACGTCCGCTCCTTGCAAGACGCCGGCGACCCACAACAGATCCCCACTTTCTTCGAGATTGGCACCGCCCTGGGATTCCTGTACTTTCAGCGGCAACAAGTCGACCTGGCCATCATCGAGGTCGGCCTCGGCGGCCGCTTCGACTCGACCAACGTCTGCCTGCCGGTACTGAGTCTCATCACCAGTATCAGCTTTGACCATATGGCCCAGCTCGGCGACAAGCTCCCTCTGATCGCCCGTGAAAAAGCCGGTATCCTCAAGCCCGGCCGCCCGGCCATCTGCACTGCCAACGCCCCCGATGCCGTCGAGGTCATCATCGAGCGTGCCGCCGAGGTCGGTAGCCCGCTGGCTTTACTCGGCCGCGACTTCCACTACACCTACGAACCGGGCCAACCGGACAAGGTGCCGCCCTGCCCACCCCACGTGCACATCCAGACCAGCGAACGCGCTTGGCCCCGCCTGGAGCTGGGTCTGCTGGGAGCACACCAGGCCGAGAACGCCGCTGGAGCCGTCCAGGCCATCGAGTGGCTCAGGCGTGAAGGCACGCCGGTCGCCGACACCGCGGTGGCCGCGGGCGTGGCCCAGGTCCGCTGGCCGGCGCGGCTCGAGGTGATCCAGCGCGAGCCGTTGATCCTGCTCGATTGCGCCCACAACGTGGCCTCGGCCCAGGCCCTGGTCGAAACCCTGACGCAGTCGTTCCCCGTCCGTGGCCAACGCTGGCTGCTGCTGGCCATCTCCACCGACAAAGACGTGCCAGGGATGCTGGAAGTGCTCTTGCCCCACTTCGACCGGGTGGTGGCCACCGAGTACCGCTCCAACCCACGGGTCGTCCCGGCCAGGCAGCTGGCCGACCAAGTCCAGAAGCTGAAGGGAGACTGCCCGGTTCTGGCGAACCCAGACCCGGGCGAAGCATTGAAGATCGCCCGTCAAGTGTCGCGAACCGACGACCTGATCGCCATCAGTGGCTCGGTGTTCTTGGCGGGTGAGCTGCGGCCATGGTTGCTAGAATAGCGGAACAACGTTTTTTTCGCCACCGGCCTCTGACCGGCGTTATCCTGGTGTTAACCTTCTTCCCCGACTCCCTGGCCCTAATGCACAACGTTCGCGGATGCAGGAAAAACGGCGCACGAAGATGGGCGAACCAAAGCGCTGTCATGTAAAGACTGTATATTTTGTATGTGGTGCGTCGATACGTTAATCATCACTTCGTCGCTTTCAGCTTTTCTCGAACTACCGCCAACCCCTTCTGCAGGATCTTATCCTCGAAGTCTTCCGCGAGCTGGGCAGCTTCGTCGTCCGCCTGCTTGCCGCCTTTGCCGGCAACCACATCTTTTGCCCGACGGTAGCGCAGATAGGCCAGGCGTTCCTCGGGGGTGAGTTTGACCGTCATCTCGGGGTTCGGCGACACCCCCCACTCATCCGACTCCCCGGCATCGGGCAAGCGATGAATGTTCTTGCCACTAGGCCGCCAGTAGGTGTTGGTCGTCAGTTTCAACGCCGCGGCACCATCACCCAGGCCAGGTAGCTCGATCACTCTTTGCACGCTCCCCTTGCCAAAACTCCGCTCGCCGACCACCGCGACACGCTGGTGATCCTGGAGCGCTGCAGCGACAATCTCGGCGGCACTGGCCGAGTTCCGGTTGATCAAGACGACCATGGGGTGTTGCCCGGCGGGCTTCAATAGCGTGTCCCCCTCCGAAGCAGACCACGAGCGGCCGCGGCCGTTGCGGTCGCGGGTACTGACGATTTCTCCTTGGTCTAAGAATAAATCGCTGACCTCGATGGCTTGGGTCAGAAGTCCACCCGGGTTGTCGCGGAGGTCAAGGATAAGCCCTTGTACTCCTTGCTTTTGGAGCTGGAGTAGCGCTTTACGCAAGTCATCGGCGGTGTGCTCATTGAACGCGACCAGACGGATATAGGCAATGTTGGCATCGTGATCGAGATAGTAATCCCAACGGGACGGGTCGTTGGTATAGCGTTCCCAGCCCAGCACCGATTCCACCTCAATCTTCCCCCGAGTGATGGCAATCTTGGCCGGCTGTTTGTCCCCCTCATGCACAACGGTCAGCGTGACCTCGGTTCCCTCCTCCCCCATGATGGCGCGAATGAGTTCGCTCATGCTCATGTTTTCGGTGGACTGGCCATCCACCTCGAGGATAAGATCGCCGGCCAGGATGCCCGCCTCATAAGCCGGGGTACCGACCATCGGGCTGACCACCAGCGGCAAGCCGGTCCCATGGTCGATGTTGATCTGGATGCCGACCCCCGAAAAGTTCCCCTCGCTCTGCGTCTCGAACTGGCGGTAGGCATCGGCGTTAAAATAACCCGAGTAAGGATCGAGCCGGGTCAGCCCACCGTTGATCATGTCCTCAACCAGTTGCTTACGCTGCTCGGGGGTCAGCTTCTTGACATAGTGTTGCTCCACCTCGGCGAGCACATTGACCACAGTACGAACCAGCTGATAGTTCAGATCATGGGTGCGAAACGGGGCGCTATAGGCAATGGTCAAGCCGAGGATGATGACACCCGGAACGCCGAGCAACCAAGCAAGATTGCGTCGAGACATGAACAGAAAGCCTCCTGAGGCAGAACAACGCGGCCTCTTCCGGTCGGTGCAATGGCAAACTTGAGTATTCTACTCCGGAAAGTTCACATCGGGGAGAGGAAACCAATCGCACGGCCCGCCTGAGCCACAGCCGCCTGGGATTTTTCCAGGTTGAGCGTGACCCCAATCTTTTACCCAATTATCCTATTTTCTCGTTCGCTGCCTCAAGCAGCTTCGCGACATTCACCTCCATCGAACCCAGTCACCCAGGGAGAACCCATGTACAGCGTAGTAATGCTGGTGGCGTTGACCAGCGCTTCAGAAACCCCCGAATTCGGCGGTCGGTTCCGCCAGAGCCATCACGGCTGCTGCTGTGCCCCGGTCGTTTCCTGCCATGGTTGCTATGGCAGTTGCCACGGCTTCACCGGTTTTTATCGGCGGGGTTACTTTGGCTGCTGGTCTAGCTGTCATGGCTGTTACAGCAGCTGTCATGGCTGTTACAGCAGCTGTCATGGTTGTTACGGCAGCTGTCATGGCCATTTCCATAGCTGCCACGGCGGCTGCGGCGGCTGCTACGGCACGGGTCAGGGAGTCTTCTTCACGAATTTTTACCCGACGTTTATGCCCGGTACGTTTTATCGGAGCCAACCACTGGGTTCGGCGGCCATAGATATGGACACCGGTACACCTGGCATCACCCCAGGAACCGGGTTCACCCCAGAAGGAGGCGTTCGCCCTCCATCGGTCGCCCCGAGTCTGCCAATCCTTCCCAGCTCCCCTGCACCCAGTGGAGCCCCTACGACTCCACCACCCATCCCGGGTGCCCCCGGTCGTGTGAGCCAAGATCGCGAGGGAGATCGGTATGTCAGCACCGATTCGGCTCTGGATGGCCGGGCCCAGATCACGGTTCTTACCCCAAAAGATGCACGACTATTTGTTGATGCTCAACCGCGCGAAGAGACCGGGTCTATTCGCCGCTTTCATACCCCGGTCCTGAAGGCAGCCAAGAAATATACCTACACCTTCCGGGCCACCCTGGAAGTGGACGGCCTGCGTGAGCAACGCGAACGGGTTGTCACTTTTCGCGCAAACGATCGTCTGACTGTGGACTTCAGTGAACTGAATCGAACCTTACTGGCCCAAAAGTAAGGGTTCCCCCGAGGGCGGGGACCGAAAATCCTCCCCGCCCGCATGATCGTGCGACCCTTTCCCCGGAGAGTCGTCAAAATCCATCCACATTTCCCGAAAAATTCACCCCCTTTCTTTTGACCATCCTATGTCTACTGCCTATCCTGACTGGCAGCGGAATGCTTGGCATGCATTCCGCGACTCGCGCGAGTTAGCACTTTCGTCTGGATTTCTCGGGAGAACGCAAGAATGTACACCATGGTGATGATGATGGCGATGACCACAGCTCCGGATATGCCGGACTTCGGCCACCGCCGACGTGCGTCGTGTTATGGCTGCTACGGCGGCTGTTATAGCAGCTGCTATGGCTGCTACGGTAGCTGCTATGGTGGCTATGGCGGACGTCGGAGCTGCTACGGCGGCTGCTACGGTAGCTGCTATGGCGGTTACGGTAGCTGCTATGGTCGTGGCTATGCTTCCTGCAATGGCTGCTATGGTGCCTCCTATTTCTCTTGCTACGGCGGATGCTACGGAGGGTGTTACGGAAGCTCCTATGCCTCCTGCTACGGCGGGTGTTATGGCGGTGGTTGTTATGGGGGCGGTTGCTATGGCAGCCCCTACGGGATGATGTATTCCGGAGGTGGTTGCTACGGTGGTGGTTGCTACGGTGGTAGCGTCGCTCCAGGCTCCGTAGTTCCCAACTACACGGTCCCCGGCACAGTCGTCCCCGACACGGTCGTCCCCGGCACCCAGACTGCACCCTCGACCACCACCCCGATGGGTGAGGGAGCGATGCCGCCAGCCGGCGTCGGCTCCAGCTATGGTCAACGGAACGCCGAGCGTGCCACGGTTGTGGTGCGTCTTCCCGAGAATGCCAAGCTGTACGCCAACAATCAACTGACCGATCTGACCAGTAATGAGCGACGCTTTGTCACGCCCAAGCTGCAAACGAATCGCACCTATGCGTATGATCTGCGTGTCGAGTACACCCGAGACAACCAACCGGTCGTCGAGAACAAGCAGATCATTGTCCGGGCTGGCAAGCAGACCGAAGTCGAATTTGGTCCCACCGTTCGGGTGGCCAAGGTAGAAGCGACCGAAACGGCCATGGATCGCTAAAGAAGTTTGTCCTTGAGTGTCCGGTCTGTCCGTGGACCGGCACTCCCGCAGCTTACCCTTCGCTCGAGCGAGTCAACACACCAGGCTTTCGGCGAAGGCGCATCGCTTCATCAAACCAGCAACGCGTCCAACCGCTGCCCAAGCTCATCCCGACGATCATCCCAACGGTCATACCCACAAAACTGGCGATGGCCCCCTGAGGAAGGGTAGGGCCCGCGAAGGTAATCCCCAAACGACTCCCCACTAGCATCCCCACAAGCATACCCAGGTTACCTCCGATCAGCATGGCGGGTCGACAATCGATCGGCTGTCCCTGTCGGGCACGCCCGAGGAACCGCATGCCAAGATTGGCCCCCAACAACATCCCAAGCCACATTCCCCAAGGGATCGATCCCTCCCCGAGGAGCCCAATGTGACAACCACAGGCCGCTGTGGTCAGTGGAGCAAACCCTTGATCCACCCACCAACCGGCTAGCATGCCGAGGTTCCCCAGGGTCAGCATAGTAAAGGCCATGTCCAGACGATGCGACAAGCGGGGCGAGTCGTACCAACGCCAAGCCAGTCCAACGCCCAATAGCGTAAAGCCAAGCATGGTTCCCAACGCTACAACACCACTCAGCGACAACAATGCAACCGCCAACGCACCCTGAGCGGCGAGAGCCAGCGCGTGCACAAACGCCTTACCACGCTTCCCAGTTGATGTCTCTTGCCCTGCATCGGGAACATGGCAGTCAGCCAGATCCTTGGTCAAGCCGATACGGCTCGACGACCAGACCACCAGTAGACTCGAGGCCATCATCAACAGGGCGGCCAATACGGGGTGGAGCCAGCCGGCCGCCGCAATACTCATGCCGACCATGTTGTAGGTCGCCGCCCGGTACAGATTGTTCTGCATTCGCGCCTTGGCCTGACGAGCCAAGGTCAAGGCCCAGGGGATCGTCCGGAGATCCGCATGGTAGAGTGTCAGCCCGGCAGCATCATTGGCCAGATCGGTCCCGCTGGCGAGCGCCACACCGACATGAGCTCGCGAAAGCGCCGCGGCATCGTTGATGCCATCGCCAATCATTAATGGCTTATATTCTTTTTTGATTATTGAATCAACGTAGTCAACTTTATCTTGCGGGGTAAGGTGTCCTTGCACCGTGCTCACCCCCAGCCCCATGGCTCTCTCGGCGGTATCCCCAGTAATAATCTCAAGCGGATCGCCCAACCGCATTAGTTCGGCGAGCGCCTCCTCGGCCGAGTCCCGTACACGTTCGTTCACAATCGCCACTGCCACCCGTTGACCATCGACTTCGACATCGACTCGGTGCCCAGTACGGGTCAGTAACCGCTCGGTCAGCTGCACCGCCTGGGGTGACTGGGTACCACCCAGCCAGTCTGGACGACCAACGCGTAGACAATGGAGTCGGCCATCCACTCGAAGCCAGGCCTCGACCCCTTGGCCGGCAACCATCCGCACCGCCTCGAGGTGCGGAGCCTGGTCCGGTCCCCAAGAACGTGGGAGTGCGGCAAAGGCCCGGGCAATCGGATGCTGGCTATGTTCCTCGACCATGGCCAACCAGCCAAGCAATCGGGCCCGCTCGTTCCCTTCGACCAGCGTGGCGATATCGACGACCGTTACCTGATCCTCCGTCAAGGTACCCGTTTTGTCAAACAGCACATAATCCACTTCTGCCAGTCGTTCTACGACATCACCTTGACGCACCACCAACCCGCGCTCAGCGAGCCGACTCAACGTCGACCACAGCACAATCGGCGTCGCCAACCCCAACGCGCACGGGCAGGCAACGAGCAACACTGCCATAGCATTGAACAACCCGCTCTGCCACCCCGCTGCCCACCACCAGCCAACAAAGGTGCCCAGCGCCACCGTCAGCACCACTGGTACAAATACCTGACTCATCTGATCGGCCTGAGCCTGCAACGAGGTCGGCGTGTGACGTGCCTGCTCTACGGTTGCCAGCACCCGATCAATCTGCCGACTCGTCCCTGCGCTGGTGGCGGCGATCTGGAAGGTGGCATCGTAGGCCACACTCCCGGCCAGAACACGATCACCAGGCCGCCGGACGACAGCAAAAGGTTCGCCACTCACTGGAGCTTCCGAGACAAAGCCGATCCCCGTCTGGATGACCCCATCCACCGGGATGGCCTCCCCGGCATGCACTTCGATCGTATCCCCCGAGAGCACCTTGGCCACCGGCGTCGAACAAGTGCTCCCCGGAGCATCGACCACGCGACAATGTGCCAATGCCTGGGACCAGGCATGCGTCGAGGCCAGCGCGGCGGCCCGACCGCGGGCCCCGATCAACTTGCCTAAGGTGTAGACCACCAGCAGAATGCTAACGACTTCAAAATAGATCGCCCCGCGTCCCGTGAGCATGGACTGCAGCGACGCTCCCAACGCTCCCAGCAACGTCAGGACAAACAGGCTCTCGGTGGTGATCTGCCCGCGGCGCAACTCCTGGGCAGCGGTGCGAAATAGCGGCACACCCAGCAAGGCCACGACCAATAGTGTGGCTGCCAGGATTAGCCCGTGCAGCACCAGCCGGGTGGTGGGTTCCGGAGGCGTCAGATTGACGGCCAAGCCAAAGATCATCGATTGCCCGGCAATCAGCAGAGCGATGCCCAGTCGCACAATCGGGCCATCGACCCGCTGCACATTCGGCTGGCTACATTGCCGCGCCGAGCACTGCTGCTCGCCCAGCGACAAACAGCCAAAACAACAATACCGAGCCGGCGCGGCATCTGGCCAGGGCCGGCCCTGATAGCCCGTCCCTGGGATTGGGCTCTGACAAAAAGCGCAAGGTGTGTGGGACATTGTCTGGCAGGCTGAATCGAATTCGTGGAGCCACCCAATAGTTCGTGAGGGTAAACAAAGTCTATCCTAACGCACCACTCGCTGCTCCGATAGCGGTATTGAAATAATCTTAAGACAAATATTAAAATAATTGCAGCGGTACCTGGGCAGGTTCGCTTTCGGTCGGATGGGCCGCAGCCAGTACCCCGTTGCTCGTGGTCCCCGATCCTCCTGGATGCTGACTCGAGCACGAGCCGGCTCGCCTCAACACATGCCGAAGCACCGTAAAATCTTCCCGATCGCTTGGTTAATTCATTGCACTGACTTGGTTCGATGGTAACATCGAACCAATGCCCGTGGCGTCGCTGGTTGCATCCAGGTTCCCACCAGCGCAGCAGCGACGAACTTCTCTCTCTCCTTTTCGACGACACGGCGAGGGACGCATGCAAGTCGGATATCGCATCTGCATCGTCGGGGCCATGGCAACTCTCCTGGCCGCCGCCCTCGGGTTCGCCGGTGGCCAAGAGCGCTCCACCCGGGCCGAGGCATCAATCCCCCCGCCTACCTCCTCGACAAAGCTCACCCGCGTCCGTAGCGGTCTGCAAGTGCTGTATCACTTTCAAGACACCAACAGCCCGCTGGTGCGTGACCGCGCCGGGGTCGGCAAGCCCATCGATCTACGGATTCACGATTTGAAGGCCGTGCACCGCTCGAAGGGAAAACTGGCGGTTCGCTCACCGACGCACATCCGCTCCGACAAGCCGGCCACTCGGCTGAACCAGGCCATCCGCCGCTCTGGGGAGTTCACGGTCGAAGCCTGGATCGAGCCTGCCAAGCGCGATCAACGCGGGCCGGCCCGCATCCTCAGCCTGTCCAAGAATGCCAACGAGCGTAACCTGACTCTCGGCCAAGACAAGGACCGTTATGACATCCGCCTTCGGACCGATCGTACCAACCGCAATGGGATCCCCTCAGTCGCTTCCAAACGGAAAAGTCTCAAGACTTCCCTGACTCATATTGTCTACACGCGTGAGCGTACTGGTTGGACAAGGATTTACCTGAACGGCGTCCTGGCTACCGAGACCCGCCGCCCCGGCTCGCTCGCCAACTGGCAAGACGCATTCCACCTCGTTCTGGCCAATGAATTATCCGGCGACCGCCCCTGGCTAGGCACCTTTCACCTGGTAGCCATTTACCAACGAGCCCTGTTCCGTGGCGAGGTCGAACGCAACTTCCGCGCCGGCCCGAACGCTCCTTCGGCAGGGTTGGCGGTCCAGGCCAGCACCTTCTTTGACGCCAAAGTCGCCCCGCTCTTCGCCAAACACTGCCTGGAGTGCCACGATTCGATCACCAAGAAAGGCAGGCTCGACCTGTCGCGCAAGGATGCCGCATTCGCAGGCGGCCGCAGTGGCGACGCCATCGTCCCGGGCAAACTGGCCGAGAGTCTGGTTTGGGAAACCGTCGCCAATGACGAGATGCCCAAGAACCGCGATTCCCTCTCGGAACAGGAAAAAGCATTACTGCGTGACTGGATCCAGGCGGGGGCCGACTGGTCGAGCCAAGTGATCGACCCGACTGCCTTCACCCACCATGCCCAAGCCACGGAGGTCTGGCTACAGCGACTGACGGTGACCGAGTACATCGCCACCGTCAAGGCGGCCGTCGGCGTCGACATCGCCGCCGAGGCACGTAAACGCCTACCCAAAGATCTGCGGGCCGATGGCTTCAGTAACACCGCCTACAACTTGAATGTCGATCTGAAACATATCGAGGCCTATGCCAAACTTGCCGAGCTCATCGTCGACCGGATGGACGTCGCGGCATTTGTCGCACGTTTTTCCGAAGATGGCAAACCCACTGAGAAAGAGCTCAGGCCACTGATTCACCACATGGGTCGCTGGTTATTACGTGGTCCACTCAACGAGCGGGAGACCGAGGCGTTCCTCGCCGTCGTCGAGGATGTAAGGCGGCAGGGTGGCGTTTTCAACGAAGCGATGCGCTACGTGTTGGAAGCCATGCTGCAGTCGCCACGGTTTATCTACCGCATCGAACGCCAGCGCGGCGACGGTACCCCCTGGCCGGTCCATGGCTATGAACTCGCTTCGCGCCTGAGTTATATCCTTTGGGGGGCTCCGCCCGATGAAGAACTCCTGCGTGCCGCAGAAGCCGGGGAACTCTATGAGCCCAGCCAGATCGAGTCCCAGGTGCAACGCATGCTCAAGGACCCACGGGCCATCGAGCGTTCGACGCAGTTTGTCCGCGAGTGGCTCAACCTCGATCGGCTGGCCTACCTGGCCCCCAACCTGGAGCGTTTCCCCAACTGGGCCCCGCACCTGGCCGTCGACATGCATCAGGAAACCCTGACCTTCTTCCGTGAGATTGTCTGGAAGCAACAACGGCCTCTCTCGGACCTGTTTAACGCCCAGGTTAGCTACCTAACGCCAAGGCTGGCCAAACATTATGGCCTCAAACCCCAAGGCAACGGCTTTGGCCGCTACGACCTGTCCAAGATCCCCAGCCGCGGCGGCTTGCTCACCCATGGCAGCATCTTGACCGTGGGTGGCGACGATGCCTCGATGGTCACCCGCGGTCTGTTTGTGCTTCACGACTTGTTGCGTGGCACCGTCAAAGATCCACCCCCGTGTGTCGACACCACCCCAGTTCCCACCAAGGCGGGGCGGACCCAGCGGGGCATCGCCGAAGTCCGTATCGCCGACGTGAGCTGCGGCGGTTGCCACGTCAAGTTCGAACCTCTGGCATTTGGCCTGGAAAAGTTCGACGGCTTGGGCACCTACCATGAGCGCGATGAGCACGGCAACAAGCTCCGCGACGACGGCGAGATCCTGTTCCCGGGCGCGGCCAAGCCCGTCCCCTACCGAAACGCCGCGGAACTGATGGAACTCTTGGCCCACAGCGAACGCGTGCGTGAGTGCCTGACCTGGAAGCTGGCCCAGTTCGCCCTGGGCCGGCCTCTGGTCGCCGAAGACGTCCCGGTCCTCAAGCAAGTACATCGTGCCGCCTGGAACAAGGGGGGCACCTACGCCGACCTGATCCGTGAACTCGTAACCAGTGACCTCGTCCGCATGACCCGAACGGAGCGAAACTGATGGCTCAAACCTACATCCACCGTCGCACCGCGCTCAAGGGCCTGGGCAGCGTGTTCATCGGACTGCCTTTCCTGGAGGAGATGCTGCTTAGCAGTGTAACTGCCGCCCCCAAGGCCGAGGTCCCGGTGCGAGCCTTCAACGTCTTTTTCGGACTTGGCATCCCCGCCCCCTTGCAGACCGAGGGCTTTGCGGGAGTGCTTGAGCCACTCAAGCCGTTGGCCGAAAAACTGTTGATCATGCGGAATGTCGATCAAATCCGCTGCGATGAGCAAGGAATCAACGCCCACTTCGATGGGGCCTCCGGTGCCTTCACTGCCGAACCGCCCGATGGGGAGGCCAAGTCGGGCGGCCCTTCGATCGACCAGGTCATCCGTCACGCCCACTATCCCCAAGGCCTTCCCGCGGGCATGGTGCCTACCCTGGTCGCGGGCACCTTCTTCCGTCGAAGTCGGGTGAGCCGCTACGTCCATAGCTACCACCAGGACGGTACGGTCGCCGCGGCCATGCAAGAAAAGCCCCGCGACCTATTTGCGCGGGTCTTCGGCCAGGTCGCGACCGCGGACGACCCGGATGCCCGTCGCCGGCAGCTTAAGCGGAGTGTGCTCGATTCGGTGGTCGACCAGTATAAGTTCTACACTGGTGACACCTCTCCGCTGGGGGCCAAGTCCAAAGCCCGGGTGACCGAGCATTTAGATCGCATCCGCGAGTTTGAACAGCGGGCCTACGCCATGCAACGCCGCAACGGTAACGGCCCCAAGCTGCCGCACCGATCACGCTTACTACACGGGGGCAAAGCCGACCCCGGCGGTCAGGGGATTGACATCACCCTCAAGCAGCTCACCGAAGAATGGCGGCTTATGGCCGATCTGTATGCCCTGGCCATCCAAACTGACCGGGTCCGCTTCGGAGCCTTGACCTTCCTGGCAGCCGGCGAACGGATCCGCCTAAGCGGAGACTATGTCTACAACGGCCGCCATATCTGGCACTTTGACGATGCCAAGCAGCTCAATGCCTCGGGCGATAAGGGGTGCAGCCACGAGTGGTGGCACAAGTTCCACGAGAAAAAGCAGAACGAACAACTCCGCGCCCATGCGCACATGAAAATGCGTGAGATCGCCTACTTCCTCCAGTTGCTCGACGGGCCTGACGCGATCGAAGCCAATGGCCGAACCATCCTCGATAACGCCCTGATTACCGTCTCGACCGAGTCGGGTGATGGCCGCCACAACGATGTCAAACGCGAGCTCTCGGGTGTCTTCCAC
Organism: uncultured Alcaligenaceae bacterium; assembly: GCA_964410665.1. Lineage (GTDB taxonomy): Bacteria > Planctomycetota > Planctomycetia > Gemmatales > Gemmataceae > CAYPIE01. The sequence goes on along the minus strand of CAYPIE010000044.1, from coordinate 27,487 downwards.
GCGATCAGTGCCGCCAATGGCACCTTCAAAACCGGCCAGATCTTGGACATCGGAGCCGAGGGACTCGATGTGTATAATACCATGCTCCAAGCCTTGGGCGTTCGCCAGCAACTCGGCCCGACCAAACGCGACAGACGGACCATTGACGTGATCCGTGCCTAGTGTTCCGTCTCCCCGGGGTATCCGAAACTTCCTGGATACCTCGGGATCGCTTCTCATCAATTCCCGGTCGTGCTTAGAGATCGCACTATCTCTCCCTCCAGGCGAGCCGCAGCATGCTTCTTATCGCTGCATCTCCCCGAGGATTGGCTGCCAGAAGATCATCGTTTTGGCCGGCCACAGCGTTGTCATAAGTTCTCATCATGTTCTCATGCAAGTCGTGTTAGAACAATCCCATGAGGGAATGCCCCTCGGACTGCGTTGGGAGAGTTGTTATGCGCGCGTTACTTGTGGAGGATCATAAACCACTGACCCGCGCTCTACGCCAGGGCCTCGAAGAAGAAGGCTACGCCGTTGATGTGGCCTACGACGGCGAAGAAGCCGATCACAAGGCTGCCAGTGTAGATTACGATGTGGTTATCCTCGACTTAATGCTCCCCAAGGTCGACGGCTTGACCCTATTACAGCGCTGGCGACAGGCCGGGCTGTCGGCCCATGTGTTGGTCCTCACCGCCCGAGGCACGCTGGAAGACAAGGTCAAAGGCCTCGACCTTGGGGCCGATGATTACTTGACCAAGCCGTTTGAGCTTGACGAGCTATTCGCGCGCTTGCGTGCACTGATCCGGCGTGGGCATCGCATGAAGGACCCCATCATCCGCGTGCGCGACCTGGTCATTGACACAGCCAGTCGTACAGTCCGCCGGGCCGGCAAAGAGATCCGGCTCACCCCCAAGGAATATGCCCTGTTGCAGTTCTTGGCCTTCCATCGCGGCAAGGTGGTCACCCGCACCATGATCTGGGAACACCTCTACGATGAAAATGATGAGAACACGTCTAATGTCGTGGATGTTTACATTCGTTATCTGCGCAATAAGATTGACAAAGATTTCGCGCCCCCACTGATTCTGACTCGTTGGGGCGAAGGCTACTACCTTCGGGCAGAGGAAACCGCGGAGGACTCCAGCGATGAGGCTTCCCCTGCAGCACCTTGATGGACCACTGCCATGTACTCGATTCGGCGATCGATGATCATCTGCTTTCTGCTGCTCTCCGGGCTGTCGCTGGCCGTGGTGGCCGGGTGGATGTATCAGATCACCCAGCAAACCCTGCAGGCCAAGCAAGAGGCCAGAAGCAAAGTAACCGACCGGGAGTACGACGAGGCCAGAAACCGGGAACGGTGGCGGCGAAAGCTTGGTTTACTGTCTCAAGCCCGTACTCTTGCCGGCATGACCCAGTCGCAGATCCAGTGGACCAAGTTCCCACAAGTCGCCACCTTCTCCTTGGGGATCCTGCCCAGTACCCTGACGCCCTTCGGCCATCTGCAATTCCCTGTCTGGCTGGGGCATGCCTACCATACCCCGCTACGCAACCGCCTGGTGCGGATTGTCGTAGCCGATATTCAGCTGGATGAGGCCACTTTGCAGCAGTACCTCAAACACCGCCAGGTCGACCCCGATGACCCCTCCCCGCTCGTCAAGGCACCCCGCGAGTACTTTCAGATCGCCACCTCCTGGGGAAACACTTGGCGTTCCAGTTCGCTTGACGGCACCTCCATGCCCTTACGCCTGGATAAGCTGAATTCGAACGAAAACTGGGCAAACGAACAAGTCGCCTGGAACTGGGAGACCATGACCCTGGCCGATCAGACCCGGGTATACGGGGTCATCTTCAAGGTGCCCTTAACCCAATATCGCTTTCCCTCGCGCTGGGACCGCAGCTGGCGTGGCCTGCGACGCAGCCGCGGGGATCGACGCGGGCACTACGACAAACACAAAGGCCCCGGCCGGGAAGAACACACGACCGATGCGGGGCATGAGAAGACGGGGCCGCCCTGGCCGAAACTGACTCGGCGGGATGACCGCCGAGAGGGCCCCGTCTTCGGCTGGCTGCCAGCGATCGTCCGCCCAGGCAACCCGCGGGACGGGACCGACGATACCACCCGCAGTGAGGAGCGCTACTACGACCTCCCCACGGTTTACGTGCAGTGTGCCTGGGAAGATGCCCCGTTCAAGCAGCGGCTCGACGCCTTGGAGGCCGAGCGTGACGCCGCGCTCGCCGGCCTGGCCGAAGAGACCCGGCACACCCTGGCGATGATCCGCTTCCGCCTCATCTTAATCGGCGGCCTGACCTTCGCCGGTGTTCTCATCGGCGGCTCATTGATCATCTGGCGCGGCTTGCGCCCCCTGGGACAAGTCTCCGAGGCAGTCAGCCGGGTGTCCGAGAAGGACTTCCGCCTGTCGATCGACCGTGACCGCCTGCCCCGCGAGCTGGTGCCGATCGTGGACCGCTTGACCCAAACCCTGACCCTGTTAAGGCGGGCCTTCGACCGGGAGAAACAGGCTACCGCCGACATCTCGCACGAGCTGCGTACCCCCCTGGCCGCACTACTAACCACCCTCGAAGTCACCCTGCGCAAACCCCGCGAATCTGACCAATACCGCGAGACGCTCCAGGAATGCCGCTCGATCGGCCGCCAGCTCAGCCAGCTGGTCGAGCGGATCCTGCAACTGGCCCGGCTCGACGCCGGCTCGGACCACCTGCACCTGACTCGGGTGAACGTCGCAGTCCTCCTGGAGGACTGTGCCACAGTGGCGCGGCCACTGGCCGAGGTTCGCGGCTTGGACTTTTCACTCAGCTACCCGGCAGGGCTGTCGCTGTACACCGACCCTGACAAGCTACGCGAGGTCTTACTCAACCTGTTGCACAACGCCATCGAGTACAATCGCCCGGCCGGCTCCGTCAAGCTCCAGGCAACCCAGCAACACCACCAGTTTTACTTTGAAGTCACTGACACCGGCATCGGCATCGCAGCCGACGCTCAGGAACGCATTTTCGAACGTTTCTACCGCTCAGATCCTGCTCGGCAAGAGACCGGCATTCATGCCGGTTTAGGCCTGGCCATTGTCAAGGGCTATGTCGAACGGCTCGGCGGCCAGATCGAGGTCAAAAGTGTCCTGCACCAAGGAAGTACCTTCCGCATCTGCTTGCCGGTGACCGAGCCAACTCGACTGCCGGCCTTGATGATCGAAGAAGGCACCACCGAGGTCGCGGTATGAACCACCTGATGTGCAGGGATCGGAGTTTGTCATCATGACTGCCAACGTCGCCACCCTCCCACGCCGGTCGACCCTGACCGACCCCGAGGTCGAATTGATGCTCCGTGTCCAGCGTGACGAGGACGGAGCCTACGAGCAATTGGTCCGCCGCTACTGGCCACGGGTCTTCGGCCGTCTGTTCCGGCAGCTAGGCGACCGCCAGGAAGCTGAAGATCTGGCCCAGGATGTCTTTTTTCGGGTTTTCCGCTCGCGCAAACGCTATCAGCCTCAGGCCAAGTTCACCACCTGGTTGTTTCACATCGCGCAGAATGTGGCCCGCAATGCCCTGCGGACGCGACGCCGCCATCCCGTGCAACCGTTTACCACGGTGACCAGCCATGCCCGCGTTCCCGAGAATCTGTTACACGATCGCATCGAGAGCGAATCCCCCTCAACCTCCATGGAGCGCGCTGAACTGGCGGGGGTGGTTCGCCATGCCCTCAGTGAGCTGGTCTCTCGGCAACGCACCGCTCTGGAACTGCAGTTCGAAGATCACTCCTATGCCGAGATCGCCGCGCGTTTGGCCATGACCCCCAAGGCGGCCAAGAGCCTGCTCTACCGGGCCCGTGTCCAGCTCCGCCAAACCCTGGCCGCCCGGTTTGAACCGGTCGATTAGCGCAACCTACAAAGGAATGTAGTGTTGTGTTGGAAGCGAATTAACATGAAAAATTATAAATACTAATATCTCTGGATAATCGTCTAGGCGGGCGGGCCTGTTCCGAGTGGGAGGTGTGAGGCCAATGGTGTCAGCCCGTCGCTCGGAAGGAAGATCCCATCCCCAACCCACAACGCAACTACGTGCTCAACGACAGCCAAGCTGCAGGCAGACCATGCCCGTCGCAGACTCTGAGTATGCCCGTCGGGCCGCAACAACCATCGTGCCGAACACCTCCGCTCGGAAGGAAGAACTGATTCCTAACGCTCCACCCACCTGCTCACGGACCGAAAATAGGTACAAGTCGCTGCGATTAGCTCTAGTCGACTGTCCAAGAGCACTCAAACCGTGAGCGAGTTCCCCGGCAAACGCCAGGGCTCACTGCATACAAATAAAGATTCAAAAACATAAATATATAACGTATATTCACAAGCGATGTCTGGGGTTCGCTAAGCCGCTGTTTGGCGGGTTTGAGACGGGATAATCCTGTGTAGAACGGAGAGATACAAAGAGCTCCGGGCCTCACGGCAACCCTTTGTGGTCTGTCGCTCCCCTGCCATCCGTGGGAGCGACAGATCGTTGATCTTCGCTCGTCTTCTGCTCCTGCAAGCAATCACAGCCCGTCCAAAAACGCATGGATAAAGTCCACCTTTTCCTCGATCTCTTCCAGAGAGCTAATCGCTCCCTCACCGCTGTAGGTCTCACCCATGTCGAACATAAACACCGCGGCAAAACTTGTGGCAAAATCTTCAAGCGGATTGGTCTCCCCATAGTCGCGAGCGAACACCGCATCGGCGTCATGCTGCCACTCCCCAAGCCCAAACAGGCCCCCGCGCTGCCAGCCACTGAGGTCCTTCCAGTCGCCCCACTCATCGTTTTCATCGTCCCAGTTATGGGCGATTTCATGAAACACGGTCTGATGGGTGAACTCCGCTGAAATGAAGGTGGAGTCCGCCAACGTGATGTTGCCGTTGTTGCTGTTCCAACCGGCAGCAAAGAATGGATCATCAATATTCTCACGAACGTCAATCACTGCGCCGACCCGGTGGAAGGTCAACTCCTTGCCCGACTTTCGCCGTAACAGCGTGTTGTTCCCGGTCCGTTGCACCATCTCCGCAAAGGCCGCATCCACTTCGATCACTTCATCGTCGGACCAAACCGCGGCGGCATAGGTGACCCCCTTGAGAGTTTCCTCGTCGCCGTTGGCAAAAGCCACGACAACATCCACATCGGCAATTGTGGTGATAACATCAAACTCATCTTTGACTTCATGCATGAGAAAACGGTCGGCACCATCTCCACCGGTGAGGGTATCCGTACCTGCCGCCCCCCAGAGCCCATCCTTGCCGGGACCGCCGTAGAGCTCATCATCGCTGCCACCTCCGTAGACACGGTCGGGGCCATCGCCGCCACGCAAGGTGTCGCTGCCGTTGTTTCCTTCAAGGATGTCACCCCCTTGGCCACCCCAGGCCTGGTCATCCCCGGCTCCGCCCAAGATCACATCCGGGCCATCCTCCCCCCAAAGTTCGTCCGGATCTTCGCCACCTTCCAAACGGTCCCCCAAAAGACCACCATAAAGTGTATCCTCACCTGCTTCGCCCAAGAGTGTATCCATCCCTCCCTCCTCAGCGGTGTCAGGATCGCCATACATCTGGTCGTTCCCCTTACCACCGCTGATGCTATCGTTCCCCTCGCCACCATGGAGTTCATCATCGGCATTGCCACCGTTGATTGTGTCATCCCCCTTCCCACCATAGACGGTGTCCGCACGAGCGTTCCCCTCGATCAGATCGTTGTCCGGCCCACCATACAGGGTGTCTGTCCCGCCGTTGCCGAGGACCGTGTCGTCACCTTTGCCACCGCGGAGCTCATCATCGCCGGAACCGCCCTCGAGCCAATCCGACCCTTCGTCCCCGTGTGCTTCGGTGGGGATGTCGGTCGTGTTGATAAAGACATCGTTGCCGTCCAGGCCGTTGAAGACCACCTGTTCGACGTTGGCACGAAGGTACGTTGCACTGACCTCGTGCGACCCAGCCCCGTCGTTGTCGAGGACAACGATGACCCCTGACTGGCCGTGGTAGATGTGGTGAATGGGAAAGTCGTGGTCATCCACCGTTGCAAAATTGAATCCATCGTCGCCGGTGATCGAAATTACGCCAGTCGAATCATCAAAGTGGATGCGGTTGTGGCCGAGAGGATCAATCGGGACCTCGACTCCCGGGATCACGCCCCCGGGATTGGGGTTGACTGGCAAACTACCCGACAGGACACGTCGTGTTTCCAGTACTTCCAACTGGGGTTGGAACCTTCGCTGCATTGCGTGTGGCATCACCATGGTATTTCTCCTACATGATCCGCAAAAGCTTGGTTGGAGAGAGCACTCGCTTCTCTCGCATGCATGCAGGTACCGGGGTCGAGAAGCTATCTTTCAAGAAAATCGCAAAATCCCTGCCGCCGACCACCGTGTTTGCCCATGATCCCAGGGAATCGGGGGAATCGCAGCGTGACGCTGCCGCTGCATACTGGTCTTGGAACCCCGCAGGCAGCGGCTTTCCCTGCGACCACCCTTGGCAAGCACACGTGCTCTGTTTAGGATTTCTGGATATGCGTTTGCGCGGAGGACAGGTATGTCCACACTGCCGGAGACTCGTCGAACGCTTGTAGCTCGCCTGAGCGACCCTTCCGACCAGCAGGCTTGGGGAAAGTTCGTCGCGATCTACGCCCCGGTGATCCATCGCTACGCCTTGCGTCGCGGACTGCAGGATGCGGATGCGGCCGATCTGGTGCAGTGGGTGTTGCACGCGGTGGCTCGATCGGCCCCGGATTTCGTCTACGATCCCTCCAAGGGCTCGTTTCGCGGCTGGCTGTTCACCATCACGCGAAATCTGTTGCTAAAACAACTGGACAAAGATCGACACATTCCGACGGCGACCGGAGATACCGGTTTTCACCAGAGCCTAGAAAATCAGCCCAACCAAACAGGCGACCAAGAAACGTGGGAGCAAGACTACCGTCGCCAGCGTTTTTTACAAGCTGCCGCACAGGTGCGTCCTGACTTTACCCCGTCCACCTGGGATGCCTTTTGGGCGACCGCCGTCCTCGGCCGCCCCCCCGCTCAGGTCGCCCACGAGCTTGGACTTTCCAGCGGGGCAATCTACGTAGCGCGTAGTCGGGTGATCGCACGGCTGCGCGAGGCCATCCGGGAGATCGATGGCGACTAAGCGTAATGCAAACTCGTTGACCGGGCACAGGGTTTTCCCATGTCAACTGCTTCTTGCCTGACCGACACCGACCTGCGTGGTTTGCTCGAAGGCAGCATTGCCGCCGAGCACTCGACCCGGCTCGAAGGCCACCTGGAGGTCTGCGACCATTGTCGCCACCGGCTTACCATGCTGGCCGGTCCACTGGAGATCCCCCCAGAATGCTCGACGGCCTGGGTGTTGACACCTGGCCTAAGCGATGTGATGAGCCGTCTGCAACCGGTTTCGGTGGCGGCCAGCGAGCCGATTCCCGCCAAAACGCCGCCGCCAATGTTCCCATTTCTGACCGCAGATGCGCCAGCAGGCAGGTTGGGGGTGCTCGGCCGCTACGAGCTACACAGAGTTTTGGGGCGTGGTGGCATGGGGGTGGTCTTTGCCGCCACCGACCAGGCTTTGGGCCGCCGCGTGGCCATCAAAATTCCTACGCCAACACTGGTCGCCTCGGCCGAAAACCGTCAACAGTTCCTCCGCGAGGCCCGGGCCGCGGCCAGCCTCAAACATGATCACGTCGTGACCATCCATACCGTGGACGAAGTCGAAGCCATTCCGCTGTTGGTGATGGAATGGGTCGACGGCCCCTCCCTGGCCCAGCTGCTGCAAACCGGCCCCCCGTTCGCGTGGGGAGAAGTGGCCCGCATCGGCCGTGAAGTGGCCGCCGCCCTGCAGGCGGCCCACACCCATGGCATGGTACACCGCGACATCAAGCCGGCCAACATTCTCCTCGACGGCCCCACGCGGCGGGTCAAGGTAGCCGACTTCGGACTGGCCAAGCTCGCCGCCGATCCTGCCATCACCGGCCCCGGCATGGTGGTCGGCACCCCGGAGTACATGGCTCCCGAACAAGCACAAGGCGAGTGCTCGCCTGCCTCAGATTTGTTCAGCCTCGGGGTCGTCCTGTATGAGGCAGTCAGCGGCCACCGCCCGTTTCGCGGACAAACTCCAATGGACACCCTCTACCAGGTCTGTCACACGCAGCCCCCTCTCCTGGGATCCTTGGCACCAACGCTACCAGCACCGTTCACCCAACTAATTCATCAACTGCTCGCCAAAGACCCACGACAGCGGCCCTGCCTCGAACATGTCATCCAAGTGTTGTCGCGGCATTCTGGCGACAACACCATTGCATTCCGCAAGAGGATCACAGCCCCCAACCGGACAGCAACCCTCGCAAGCAGGCCAGCACACACCTACGTGTGGTTGGGCATCACTGCTCTGATACTGTTGCTCGCGGCTGGGATCGGCTGGTTTCGCCCGAGGCAGCGATCGGATACCAACGACCAGCCGATCTCGGTTCCTGCCGACTTTCAGGTGCTGGGGCAAGCCGTCCGCTTTACCACCATCGAGGAAGCGATCGCCGCAGCGCCCGACGGCGGTGAGGTTGTGGTGCACGGCGACGGACCGTATACGGTCCCTGGGTTCCAGTTGGGGAGCAAGGCCCTGACCATCCGGGCTGCAGCCGGGGCACGGCCGGTCTTCCGGCCGCCGACCGTCCCACAACGGTTCGTCGGCCCTTTCTTGAGCAGCACGTCCGATCTGACCCTGAAAGGGTTAGAGGTTCGCTGGTTGATGACTCCGCGTCGCGCCATGGCACCGCCGGAGATTTGGTTCTACGGTCTGATCGCAGTACGCAGGGGGCAGGTGCGGCTGGCCAATTGCCGATTGGTGGCGGAGTCCGAGCATAGTTGCATCGGCGTGACCGAAGGCACGCTCGTCCTGGACAGCACCCACTTGGTGAGCAAGGCCCGCCCCTGCGTAGCCTGGTCCCCGAGCCAAGCAGGCCGCTTGCAGGTGCAGAACTGCGTGCTGGAAAGTCCCGGGTTTGGCATGCTCCTCGCCTTGTCGGTTGCCCACGCCGCGGCGACCCCGGTAGCCATCTCCGTGGAGCAGAACTCTTTCATGACCAGCCAGGGGTTCCTCTTCACCTGCGATAAGCCGCCCGCCCGACTCCGTACCTATCAGCTCCAGGCTCGGCAAAACGCATTCGACGTTGACGGGCTCATGACCGTCATGCTGACCCCTAGCCTGCGTCGCGTGTGGCAACGCCCCGGAGGGATCCGATCCCTGGCCACTTGCGCCATCGATTGGCAAGAGTCGGAAAACGTCTACCGGGCAGGCCTGGACTATCTCAGCCACCGCCGGCCAGCCCACCACGGCTGGGAGATACTGGTAAACTCCCCAGAGGCGTGGCAAGAGATGTGGCAGCTGCCAGCCGACACTCCCACAGAGTCTCCATTTGCAAGACCAAACGATGTCCCGTTGCCATTTCGCAACCTCCGTACCCCTACCTCTGGTTTCGGAATGCCCCGGGGTGCAGACCTGCGTCAGGTCGGCCCGGAAGGCCGGCGTTAAGTCCAAGCCTCCCCTGAAGGTGACCCAGCTCTGCTGGTCCGATGCTCGCCGACACCCCCAGAGAAGGGCTCCGGACCTTGCGGCCCTGCTCACGACGTTACGTCCCAGCTTGCGAAAAACGTCCGTCCGAAGCCCTGGAAACAATTGATGAGGATCGCAAGTCGTTTGTAGCTATGCTCTACAGTTGGAACGATCCCGTTTTCGAGCGAGCCCTCCGAATTTACGGGTTTCTCGCCGCGTGCCACCACCAAATCACGGAATTCGCCCGATGCCGTCGGGGCAGTGTGACAATTGCCACACCCTCATGCTACGATCAGGTCACGAGCAAACTCTCTGGAACTTCGGCCACGCCCTGTTACAAATGACCGCATGGACACCCGCACCCCCCTGCTACAGACCCGCCAGCTTACCAAATTGTATGGCGACTACCGGGCCCTCGATGCCGTGGACTTGACCATCCCGCCGGGAGAAATCTTTGGTCTGCTCGGCCCCAACGGCTCGGGAAAATCCACGGCCTTACGGCTCCTGCTCGGCTTTATGCAACCCAGTGCCGGCACCGCACAGATTGCCGGGTTTGATTGCTGGCAGCAATCGGTCGAGGTCCGCCGCCGCGTCGCCTATCTGCCTGGCGAACTCCGGCTGTATGAAAACATGACTGGACGACAACTGATTCGCTTCCTCGGTCGGCTACGCGGGCAAGAGCCTGGGTCGGCAGTGAATCGTCTGGCGAAACGCTTTGAGATCGACCTGGAGCGACCCCTCACCCAGTTATCCAGTGGGATGAAACGCAAAGTGGCCCTGCTGGCAGTACTGGTACCGGATGTGCCCTTGATCATTCTTGATGAGCCGACCAATACGCTCGATCCGACCATGCGTGATGAGCTGCTCGACCAGTTGCAGCTGGCTCGTCAGCGGGGGCAGGCAGTCCTGTTCTCCTCCCATGTGCTTACCGAGGTGGAGCAAGTGTGCGACCGGGTCGGCATTCTTCGCCAGGGCCAACTGGTGCATGTTCAGGTCATGGCCGAGCTACGTCAGTCCCGACGGGTCATCGTCCGGCTGGGCCACCCGCCCGATACCGCCCCTGACCAACAACCAATGCCCTACGATGCTCTACGTGCCGATGGCATGTACCATCTGCAGCATACCGGACCGCTTTCGGAGCTATTGGTTTGGCTCGAGCGGCATGCACCGGAGGATTTGCGCATCGAGCCGTTAGGACTGGCCCCCCTGTATCAGCGTTATCACGGGACCGAGTCATGATCGTTACGCTCTGGGGTAAGCTGTTACGCGACATTCGAGTGCCGCTGTTGGTAGTCTTGTTGCTCTTGGCCGGCTTTGAGCTGCTCTGGGTTCAGGTCACCCATCGCATTACCACCCAACTGGCCCCCGCTCTGGAAGCGCAAGGGATGATGGGCATTATCCAGAAGATGATCTTCGAAAGTGCCGGCAAGGTCTATGAGGCTATCCTCGGCGGTGAGCAGTTGCAGTTCCAGAAGCCAGCACAAATGCTTATGATTGGCTATCTGCATCCATTCGTACTTACCACGTTCTGCATCTGGTCGATTGGCCGCGCCGCTGGCGCGGTGGCCGGGGAGATTGATCGTGGCACCATGGAGTTACTCCTGGCCCAACCGCTGGCACGGACCAAACTGATCCTGGCCCATCTGGCCGTGGACCTGACCGTGATCCCCCTGCTATGCCTGGCCATGCTCGGCGGGACACATCTAGGGCTATGGATTGCTGGCCCGTTTACCGTCGATACCGATCTATTAGGCCGGATTCAGGAAGCCCTGGGGGGAGTCGGGCTGGAAAACCCTGGCCAAACCGCCGCGCCGCCGCGGGTTCTTCAGGTCGATGTCTCCGGAATCCCGGCCGGCTTGTGCAATGTCGCGGCCTTCTTATTTGCCGTGAGTGGCCTGACCGTGTTGGCCTCGGCGCGCGGTCGCTTCCGCTGGTGGGTGGTCGGTCAGGCCGTCATGGTAGTCCTGGTGATGTTTTTGATCAATGTGCTTGGACAGCTTTGGGACCAGATGGCGTTTCTGCGGCCGTTTAGCGTGTTCTATTATTATCAGCCACAGCGAATCGTTTTGGACGATCGTTGGACCGTCGAACTAGGCCAGGTTTGGAATACCGGCAAACCCTTGTTTGCCTTGCCCATGGTCGGTGTCTTGACCACGATCAGCCTGCTGAGCTATCTGGGGGCAGGTTGGATTTTTGCCCGACGCGACATCCCCGCCCCACTATGACGGCTCACGAGTTGGCTTCTTCCTCCTCGATCACGGTATCCTCTTCTTCATCCAGTTCGAGGTTGACAAAGCGCGGTACCTCCAGGCGACAGCAACCCAGGTTGAGATGCTCGATCCCATCGAGTTCATCGTCATCCTGAAACAATCCTGGCCTTAGAGCATAGTAGATAAAACGGCCTTGCTTATCGCCTTCAATAATTCCCGCATGCTTGAGCACCGACAGGTGGTGCGACACATTGACCGGAGCCGTGTCCAACATTTCGGCAATGGCTCCAACATTTTTCGCACCATTACGGAGATAGCGTACAATCCGCAAGCGTTCAGGTGCGGCCAGGGCGGCCAACATTTGCGCACACCGCGGTGGATCGAGGGGGTCATACCGCTCAGTCATCATTGCATCCAGGAATACGGCTTCGTGGGGTCAAATCCAATGGTATAATTCTAGCGGGTAAGCGGGCATAATGCCATGACAGAATGTCAACTGTCGGGGATTGGAACTTGGCCGTCCAGCAAGGCCGAGATTTCTAGCGGCAGCTGCGTCAGCGTACCCGGAGGACTTTCCACAGCCAGTCCGAGCACCAAATCGGCCCAAGGTTCCCAGCTGCCCAGCGACCATTGGCGGGCCGCTCCCGGCTCTTCGTCCCAAGCAATTAGCCGTGCTGGGCAGTCCGGGTCCAGGGTCACTGTAAATCGATCCATGCTCTGGACACTGGCAGCGCGGGCTTTGAGCAAGGCTTCCTTCCGCGTCCAGGTGTGAAAGAAGACCTGTCGCTGGACAGACTGTGGCAAGGTTGCAAACGCCGCACTCTCCGCCGGGGAAAAGAAGCGTTCGACAAATTCCTGCAGGCGTTTGATGGGACGGGGACGCTCAATATCCACCCCAACCCGACCGGCAACCGTCACCGCAGCCACCAGCCAGTCGCCCGAGTGGGATAAATTAAATTGCAGCTGCTCCCAGGGGGAAGCCAAAACGGGTTTGCCCCCGGCCGCGTACATCAGAGGAACCTGCGTTGGCGGTCGTTGCAGATACGCAGCCAACAAACGTCGCAGCCAGGCGCGTCCCTGGATAAATTGCTCACGTCGCTGGGTAAGTTGATAGCGGTCAGCACGCTGCTGTTCATCGGGAAGGAGCGCAGACCGGTGGTCGGCTAAGTCGCTACCTGGTGGCTCCAGCCGACCGGCCCAGAGATGCACCTCGTCCTCAGGCCAAGCCAGCGGAGGTTGGGCAAGACTCGTCCAAGCTCGCACGACAATGCGCATCCTCTTGTCACCCGTGTTCGCTGGGCTAAGCTGACCCAGCTGACCGTTTCCTTGGGATCCGAGACTCCCCCAATGCATCGCATACTCATCTTGGCCCAGAATGGCAATGCCACGTTCTGGAACGAATCACTGCAACGAATCCTGGCCACCCTGGTGACGGTCATCGTCACCGGCCTGGCCTCCTTTGTGATCGGCCGCTGGTGGGGAAGTCGGGTGGCTCGCCGAGAATGGACGACCAAGCAGTTTCTCGGAAGGATCAATATTAGCTTGAATACCTTGGCAGCAGGCAAACTGAAAATTCGCACCATTTTTGAACGAACCTTGGAAGAAGTCTTTCATAACGCTTTTGCCGTGGAGAAAATCCGCGATGCCACCGACCAAGTCACGGTCGACCACCCTTTTTTGCCGATCGACCCCGAGGATCGCTTCTACTTACTCAACTCGGTCCTCAATGCGGTCGGTGAGAAATTTGTCTGGGGATTGATTCGTCAGGATGCCGATCTGGAAGTACGTCCTGTACGCTACGCCCTGTGTCTGACTTGTGAGGTGGTCGGCGATGAACGAATTCGCAAGGTGCGAGCGATGATGCTCCGTGAGGATTATCTACACAATTTCCCCTACCATGATTCCATGCCCGAACTCGAACGACCCTGGCACGCTACCCGAATCGAAACCTTACGAAAAATGATCGACCTGTATCAACGTGAGCCAGACTACTTCATCTTTTTGGAGGTGTGTGTCTAGGCGTGCAGAGGTCTGATTACCCGATGGATCGGGAACCACCATGGTCACGGGCAGGATAGAGGCATGAGATCCCCCCACCTGGGTGATGATGGGGGGATCATGAAGGTGTGAGCAGGTGGCCCACACCGACACCATAGAACACGATTGACCAGGAAAGAAGGGTTTTGCCGAATTCGCTCGGCCATCCCTAGCTCCAGCACTTGGAGGACGAACGAGCCAATGCGTACACTCGAGGGAGCTTACACCCCTCCCGTTGGCGGGCGAGTAGCTCTGGTCGCGGCACGCTTTAACGCGATGGTAGTCGACCGACTGATTGAAGGTGCAACCGATGCTCTGACTCGCCACGGAATCGAGCCAAACGCCCTGACCCTGGTTCGGGTGCCGGGCTCGTTTGAGATTCCGGGGGTCGTCGGCCAGTTAGTCCACAGTGGTCAATATACGGCCATCATCTGTCTAGGCTGTGTCATCCGCGGCGAGACCGATCACTACGACTACGTTGCCAATGCCGCCACCAATGGGATCGCCCGGCTCGCCGCTGACAGCAAGATTCCGGTCATCTTTGGCGTGCTCACCTGTGACACCCTGGAGCAGGCCATCAATCGAGCCGGGGCCAAGTCAGGGAACAAGGGCTTTGATGCAGGACTGACCGCCCTCGAAATGATGCACCTCTATCGGCAGCTCAGCCCACAAACCGAGTAGGGGTCGTTTGCTGAATCGCTTGAAGTCTTGTAAACATCCGTTCCCCAGCGGCGATCGGGTCGAGGATTCGCTGCACCTGCCCACGGGCACGCAAGCCGAGTGCGCAGGCCTCCTCGGGGTGGTCGAATACCCAGCGGAGGTGCTGTGCCGCCATCGCCAGATCAGGGTCCGCCCAGTGACAGTCACGTGGGTAGGGCTCGTAATCCTGGTTTAGTGGAAGGAGTTGGTAGTCGACCAACAAAGAATTGTCGGCAGTCATGAAGTCTAGATTGCCTGAGTACGCCGTGGCAATCGTCGGCTTTCCCAGAAGCATCGCCTCGGCGAGACTCAGACCCAGCCCTTCTGAACGGTGCAGTGACACATAAGCGTCACTTGCATCCAGTAGAGCAAGTACCTCGGCCCGCGACAACACCTGGTCGAGCAGGATGACCCCCGCTTGATCAGCGGCTGCCTGCAACCGAGCCAGGTCTGCGGGCCGTTCGCTCCCACGCGCCACCTTGATCACCAATTGCACTGGTTCGGCCGGATGAAAGGCCTGCCGAAAGGCGTCGATGAGCCCCAGCGGATTCTTCCGTTCCAGAATGCTCAGCATGTCAAACAGAAACAAAAAGGTAAAACGCGCTGGATCCAGGCCGAACGCCTCTTTCCCCAATGGGACGAAGGGAGTGAGCCGCAGTCCAGGCAACATCGGCAACACCGGGCAAGGCATCACTTCGCACAATGCGTCGGCGACAAACCGGCTCGGGGCCCAGATCTCCTGGAGCAACTCGGCCTTACTACGCCAGGCCTCAGGAATACGCGATAGTTCCCAGTACCAAATGGCAATCCGGTAGACTCCTTCGCGTAGGCGTAAGCCTCCACGTACGACATGTGGCTCGATATCGGTATTGATGGCCAAGTTGATGATCGAAGTGTTGAACTGTTCTAAGCCCAGATAGCGTCGCGTATCGGTCCAGTCGGTGGGATAGATCACGGGGATATCCCGAGTGGTCAGACGTATTGGCTGCGTTGCCAACGCATCGACCACACCAAGGGCCGCTTCACGTAAGCCCGACACATAGCGGAAATGTCCCAGCACATTCACTCCAGGTCGGTCGCTGCACCCAGAGCGGAGCTCACGCCGCAAGGCACGCCACCATGCTCGCCCAGGCCGAGGTAAACGTTGCCGTGCTAGCCAGCGGGCGAACACTTGCATTCTCTGCTCTGCCACGGCCGGCAAGGGGAGATCGGGGTAGCTTTGCTGCAAGACCTCTAATTGACTCCAGGGCGTCAGCTGCGTCGGAGGGATGGCGCGATGGAACCAGCGACCCTGAAAACCATACTTCTCCCCCAACCAAGCTTTCAACGATTCCCAGCCAAACACCGTCAAGCCAAACGGGTGCGCCGCTTGCCAAGTCGGCTGCAACAAGTAAGTCGTGGCTAACCCTGCGGAAGGATCCTCATGCTGACAAAACAGAAACCAAAGAATGTCCTCAACACTTAGCTGGAGTTCGTCGCGGCCATGCTCGAGTAACCAGCGGAGGTACCGGCCTCGTCCCATGGGAGTCAAGGCATCTGGGAATTGTTGGCGTAGATCGATGCGATACTCATAAACGCGCTGTCCACGCGCGACTAGGTTGCCCGCAAACGCTGCGTGAAGATTCCTCCTGGCCTCAGCAGACAGGTGCATCCGCCTTGCCAGATGGTGCACCTGTTCAGCAAAACCTCCCGAGGCTCCATCAGACAACGCCGTGGGAAATCGGCGATGGTAGTGGCCATGCTGCTTGAGCAACAACGCCAGCACAAAACGTGCAGCCCCGGCGACATCCCGGGCAGGGTCGGCCGGGTCCAGGGACAACGGAGGCAAGTCGAGCGAACACAGAGTGGCGTTCAATACCGCCGCATCATGGAAATCGAAGTAGCTGTCCGTCGTCTCACCTCGCCACCGGTCATACACTTGTGCCCGTAGTCGAGCCAGCCGCAGCCGCACCGGTCGCCATGGTCGTGATAGCAGTGACATCATGCCACCTCCTTGCCGATGGGCACCGACCGATCCTTCTGAATCGCCTGGATGCGTTCGGCAAAGCGATGCCCTGCCGCCGTGAAGGAGAACCGGGCAGACGCCTCGACCTGGCCGCGCAAGCCAAGCTGGCGCGCATGCTCCGGATGATCGACCACCCAGCGAAGCAGCGTGGCGGCATGCTCCAGCGACGGCTCAGCCCAAAATTCCTGCGAAGCGTACGGTGGATGTCCAGGTCCCACCAGGACTCGATCGTAGTCTACAAGCAGAGAGTTCTCCGCAGTCATAAAGTCCAGATTGCCCGAGTACCCCGTGGCGATCGTCGGTTTACCCAGGAGCATCGCCTCGGCGAGACTCAGACCCAGCCCTTCCGAGCGGTGCAGTGACACATAAATGTCACTGAGATTGATCAAGGCTAGCACATCCTCACGGGACATGACCGCATCGATGAGATGCACACCCGCCTCGGCTGCTGCCTGAGACAATCGCTGGTAGTCTTGAGGGCGGGCTGCACCCCGCGACACCTTGATCACCAGAGCCGTGCGATCATCTTGCGGAAATGCTCGTCGGTAGGCCTGGATCAGGCCCAGTGGGTTTTTCCGCTCCATCACACTACCCATGTCAAACAAGAACAAAAACACGACCCGATCGGGGGGCAACGCAAAATCTGCCCGGCTTCGTCGACTCGGAGTAGGAAGTGCCAAACCGGGTAACATCGCATACACCGGGCGATCCACCACCACCTTGCGGATGGCTTCGGCGACAAAGTTGGTCACGCCCCAGACCTCATCCACCAGCTTGGCCGAGAGCATGGTTTCAGGTGGAAACGATGCCAACTCCCAGCTCCATAAAGCGATGCGATAAACGCCAGTCCGTGGATGCAACCCCGCTCGACGATACAACGGATCAAATGGCTCCCCCGCGCCGGTTTTCACCAGGGTGACCGGATACGTCTCCATGCCCAGCAAAGGTGGAGGCAGCGGGTCTGGAAGGGCCAGGGTAGGAATGTCTCGTAGCGATACCCCATAGCCTGCCTGATCCAGGGCCTCAACAGTATGCCAAGCCTCAACCTGCACTCCGCTAGGATAGTGAAAAAAACCAAGCATATTGACACCCGGGCCCACGGGTGCAGCCTCCTCCCGGCTGGGGAGGTCCATGGCATCCAGCCAAGGCACCAGCGCAGAATAGGTACCCGCCAGCCATGCTTTGAGTCTGGGCCATCCGACCGGCGTCAACCCATCGGGGATGGCCTGTTGCCAGGTTGGGGTTATCCGGTAAGTCAGCGCCAGACCCAGACTGGGATCTTCCGCCTGTTCAAACAAAAACCACAGGATCGCCTCCGGGGTCAGGCCCAGCTCGGTCGACCCTCGCTCGAACAACCAGGCCAGGTAGCCCTCCCAACCCGCGGGCGTTAAGCCCAGCGGAAAGGCGTCACGTAGATCCATTCGTGCCACCATAGCCTGGCGTACTGCATCTCCTAGACGCGCGGCAAACACCCTGGTGAACCGCATGGGATCAGCGGGAAGGTCGCTTGGGGTTCGGGACCCGTATTGCCGCCACCAGCGGGCAAAGCCTCCGTCAGCTCCTTCACTGAGAGCCTTGGAGAAACGTCGGCGAAGGCGGGGCTGACTGGCAAGGGTGGCCAAGATTTGCCGCATCTGATCGGCTTGCGACTGGTCCTGTCGCTCTGGCTCGACCTGGAGTGGTGCGATGGCAAACTGAGCAAGCAAACCATTTAACCGAGGCAGATCATAGGGCAGCAGCGCTGGAGACTGGGCTCGACGCCACCAACGCTGCCAAATACCACGTCGCTGGGCCATGCCACACTCCGCTAGGCCGCTTGTCCAGAGACACGTCGTTCGGGCAACGCGGGCAGGTCTCCCGCCGCGGCATGGTAGCGTGGCCCGAACCGAGCTACGCTCATCATCACCCGCTCGTAGCGGTCGAGCATCTCCCCGGCGTCAAGATGGTTCTCAAAGGTGGCGCGAGAATGTACCGCCATTTGCTGGCGTCGACCATCATCCTCAAGTAGACCGGCCAGGGACTTGGCTAAAGCAGCTGAGTCACCGATGGGGAAGCGGAGTGCGTTAAAGTCCCAGAAAACTTGTTCACGCACTCCGCAACATGGGGTAGCCACAATCGGCAACCCAAAAGCCTCCGCCTCCAGAATCGAACGGCTAAAGGTTTCAATGTACGAGCTGCAGACAAAAATATCCGCTGCCCGGTAGTATGCGAACACATCGTCGGTTTCCGGAATCAGCCGAACCACCTTGTCCAGGCGGTGGTTGGCGATCATTTGCCGTAGATACGCAGCATAGGGAACTTGCTCACGTAAGCCGACAAGGTCACAGCAGAAATCATCCCGCTGGCGATACAGTTGTGCGGCGGCTTCGACCAACAGGTGTTGGCCCTTGCGTTCACAGATCGTCCCCACAGCAAGAATGTGCTTGTGAGCATCGTCCGCACCGATCCATTGGCGTGCGTCCGCCCGTGATATCCGGCGGCAGTATTCGGCAAACTCGCGGGCATGTAACCCATTATGTAAGACCTCGAAGTTCCCCCGCCGATTCAGGGTTGCCAACAAGGCTGCGGTGTCATGGGAGGCGGGAATCACTCGAGTTGCCAGGGCAAATGCTGCCTCACATCGGCCCTGGGCAAACGGGCTAAACACCCGCTGACGGTGTGTCCAGTCGTAGCTCTCGTGAATGATCCACACCGTTGGGATCGTTAGCTGGGCTGCGGCCTCGATCACCGGAAAGGCCATCAAGGTATTGACCAGGACTACCTCCGGACGCACCTGAGTTAGCAACTGCTCCAGATAAGCCTGCAACGGTGCGTAGTTTTCTGGTGTCCACTGACCATCGACAAACCGCTTGCGTGCATCGATCGGCCCCAGATGGACCGGAATCCCCAGGCTGGCATAGGTCTGTTGCCCTTTGCCGGGTTGGGGCGAAAAGATCGTCGGCTCCAGCGTCCCCCGCTGCTGTAAGCCTAACACGATCTCATGCAGATAGCGTGGAGCCCCTTCGGGCAAATTCAGGTTATGGGTGACCACCAGGGTCTGCAGTGGTGGTTGCCTCAGACAGTTGGCAGGGATGAGCCTGCTATCACTATTGAGAGTAAACGCTTGCCCTTCCGAGAGGTTAGGATTGTAGTAGCCATCTTGAGGGCGACCCAAACGCTGGCGGAAGCGGAGCAGTTCTTGGGGGTCATCCCGCCGATCGCTGTCAATCGTCGTTGTAGGTAGCCGAGGATCGGTGATCTCAACATCGCCAGCATACAGGGTACGCTGGCCGCGGGCTGCAAGCCGCTGGCAGTAGTCGATGTCGAACATCGTGTTCGGGTAACGTTGGATGTCGAACCCGCCGAGCAAGTCGAAGTGCCGTCGATGCGTGAGCAGACAGCGACCATCGATCCCCGCCACAGTCCGCGCCACCTCAGCCTGAAAGTAGTAGCTTACGGTATCCCCTGGCAAGCGGTGGAACGCGTGAGCCGGCGCCGTGCCATCGCGCATGCCTAAGATCAGTCCACCCGAAATCCGTGTACCATCGGCTGCTAGCAAAGCCGGCCCGACAACCCCCACGCCGGGAAGACGAGCATACCCTGCCATTTGGCTCAGCCAGTGGGGATCTTTAATCTCGAGGACCGGATCAATGAACAACACCAGCTCCTCGGATAAGCGTTCCACTAATTGGTTATAACGAACCGACCGAGGCTGATTTCGTTCGCCCACCCCAAGAACCACCGCCCCCTCGGTATCACACCACCGTTCGGGCTGAGATGTTCCCAGATAGATCTGATAATTCTGATAATCGGTGACCGCCCGAATCCGTTCGACCACCTCGCGCAGGTCCTCCGGCGATTCCTCTTCCAAGAGTACTATCGCCACCACCATTCCGCGACGTGGCCATCTGAGGGTATGAATCGGTAGTCTGAGCCGGGCGGCAAATTCCGGCACTACTACCTCGGCATCAATCCGCTCGTGGTGCAAGTAGTCCTCAAGCGCACGCTGGCAGGAGCTGTGCATGTACGTCTTCTGTTCAGCTGCCTGCGCGGTCGATTCGCCATGTGCCCGCCAGTGGTACAAAATCTTCGGTATGTGTACCACCTGGTTGGTCTTTCGCACCAGCCGCAGCAGCAAGTCATAATCTTGGCCGCCTTCAAAGCCCATGCGGAAGCGGCCGACTTCCTCGAAAAGCGAACGACGAACACAGGTAAAATGATTGATGTAGTTATAACTCAGCAATAACTCCCGCGACCAATCCGGCTTGAATTGCGGGTCATAGCGTTCACCTCGGGCGGTCAGCTTGTCTTCATCCGAGTAGAGAATATCCGCATCTGGATTGGTTTGCAGACAGCGAACTACCTCTAGAAGTGCATCTGGGCTCAGCTGATCATCGTGATCGAGAAAGGCCACAAACGTCCCCGTGGCTAAGCCAGCCGCTGAATTGGAACAGGCACTGATGTGGCCGTTCTTGGTACGCCGCATCTGCTTGATACGCGGATCATCACACAGACGATCTAACACCCATCGTGTTGATGCGTGCGTCGAAGCGTCATCGGCAAGGCACAGTTCCCAGTGATCGTAGATCTGGTCCTGGACCGAGGCGATCGCCTGGGCAAGCCAGTTCGGATCGCTGTTATAAATGGGCAAAAGAATGCTAATCTTCGGACGGTAGCTAAACGCCTTGGCTTCCTCGGTCAATGCAGCGCGCAATCGGGGTGTCAGTGCAGTATGAGCCACGTACGCCGCATGGGGTGTACGGTCTGGGTGGCGGCGAAGTAAGCGATCGAGCCGCTGGTGTACCCGGCGATGCAACAAGCGTGTCTGTAGCCGCTGCCACCGGCCACGCCAATGCCTTAGCGACAAGAGTCGCTGCGGGAACAGGTTGTTGAATAGCTTGGTGATCAGCTGAGCGGCCCAACGCCACTTCTTCTGCGGCGGCGTGGCCGGTTCCGTGGCCGCTAGCTGCGACCAGTCGCCAGCAAATAGGTAAACCCACGCTTCCCCCAAATGCAGTAGGACCTCAACCCGCTGGGTATCCGGTTCCTGCAACAGCTGCGTGGCAAACTCGAAACGGTGCGTCTCGCCGGGTCCTCTGGATTCACTCAAGCGCAAATCGGTTTGAATCTTCGGGGTTTCATCATAATGCACGGCAACGTAACCCACCGGCTGCGCACCGGTAAGTCGACACCAGCCGGATAACGCGAGGGTGGACAGCCCGGTATGTTGTTCAGAGACCAAGGCCAGACTGAGCTGGGCTTCCAGCGACCAGCCTTCATCAATCTGTTCGGCAAAGCTGACAGTCACCATGCAGCGCGCATCCTTGGCAGAAAGTCAGGCAAATCCTATTGCCCCAGGTCGGCAGGCTACGCGATCTGTTGGATCGCGTCAAGCACAGCCCGAAACCCCCATCTTGTGCATGCAATCGGCAAACCTAATCGAATTGATTTTGTCGCTGCCACCCTCGCTAGAGCCGGAAAATAGCGAAACTGTCCGGCCTGAAGCGGTTCTATGCTTTCTATGGACGATGAATCACCGAAGCGACTACGCAGAGTCTGGGAATGCATTGTTTCCCACGGTGAGCGGTTTACCCTAAAGATGCAAGGGTGCTGCTGGGTCCACGAAGGGGTTCGTGAGGCTGCTCCAGCCCTACTGGGCTTGAGAGACTTCACCTGGATCATCAACTTGCTTGAGGAGAAAGTGCCATGAAACCCTGCAAAGGATGGATCGGGGTCATTGCCATGGGCTGGCTCATGCTAGGTGGCCCCACGGCCGAGGCAGGCTGGAACAACGTGTTTCAGGTCTGTTGTAACTCGTGTAATTCCTCACCGGTCATCAGTTACTCAGCTCCGGTGGTGGCCGCTGCTCCTGCTTGCCCACAGCCTTGCCCGACCGTCACCTATCGTCAGCGCTGTTTTTACCAGCCGGTGACTACCTACCGGATGCAGGTTTCCTATCAACCGGTGACCACCTACCGAAGATCGTATTATTACGAAAGTGTCACCAGCTTCCGCTACTCGACCTACTACGACCCATGTACCTGCCGATGTCGCCGGGTCGCCAAACCGGTGGTGTCGCTCCGTTTGCGTTCGCGTTGTGACCCGGTTGTCTCTTATGTACAGCGCTGCAACATGGTCCCGGTGACTACGATGCGCCAGTCATTCTACCTCGAACCGGTAGTCACCTATGCCAACCCCTGCGATACCGCAGTACCATCCGTGGCGGTCCCCGGAATCAGCGAAGGGGCGACGCCTAGTCCTGTGCCCTCCATTCAGGAGAGTCCGAATGGAGGAGGTGGGAACAGTGGTCTCCTGGCTCCGCAAGGTGTTCCGGTGCCTGGGGGGACCGGAACTCAGCGCAATCGACCGGCTACCCCCGAACCCCCTCGGGCCACCAATCCGGGCACGCGATCACAGACCTTCTCTCCCGACCGCATCGCCTCGACCGGCAACGGCCGAATGCGTGGCACTCTGGTCCGCAATGACCGAATCACTCCCATGGGCAACACCAAGGTGATCTTTGTGCACACCGGCCAGCAGCAGGTCCGCCAGGAAGTGGTCACCGATCCAGCAGGCCGGTTTGATATCCAGCTCCCCGCCGGTCGCTGGTTCATGTACATCGGTCGCGGCAATGGCAAGGCTCTCTATCACAGTCGCCAGGAAATCCAGGCTGCTACTGATCGACCGGTTCAGGTGGTCAGCCGCGGGCTGTGACCCTGCCCGCGCAGAACGCATGCTCATCTCCCTACGCCGGGATCCGCCGTTGGCCGGTCCCGGTGCTTTCGTGTGCCACTCCGTGACGCTTTCACCTCGCAAACCTGCTCAAGCTTCCATTGCCGTGATCCGCAGGGATGCCAAGAATAACAGGGACGACCTCCCGACCATGGCGTTCCAACAATTGAGGCAAGATCATGGCCAATTCCAATCGTTTCCATGCGCAAGCCAGCCTGACCGTCCACGGTCAGAATTATACCATTTACCGACTGTCGGCCGTCGAGCAGGCGATTCCTGAGGCCGCAACGCTCCCTTTCTCGCTCAAAATCTTACTGGAGAACCTGTTACGTACCGAGAACGGCTTGTCGGTTACCCCCGCCGACATCGAAGCCCTGGCCCGCTGGGACCCCCAGGCCACTCCAGACAAGGAAATCGCCTTCACCCCCAGCCGCGTGCTGATGCAGGACTTCACCGGCGTGCCCGCCATCGTTGATCTGGCAGCCATGCGACAAGCCATGGCTCGGATGGGCGGCGATCCGAAAAAGATCAATCCGCTACAACCCGCCGAGCTGGTGATCGATCACTCGGTTCAGGTCGATGCCTTCGGTACGGCCGATGCCCTGGCCCGGAATACCACCCTGGAATTTGAACGCAACCGCGAACGCTATGTCTTCCTCCGCTGGGGCCAGAAGGCATTTGATAACTTTAAGGTCGTACCCCCCGAGACCGGCATCGTGCACCAGGTGAACCTGGAATACCTGGCCCGAGTTGCCTTGGTTGACCAGGTCAGGAAGATAATCTATCCCGACACCTTAGTAGGCACCGATTCACATACGACGATGATTAATGGTCTCGGCGTGCTCGGTTGGGGTGTCGGGGGCATCGAAGCAGAAGCGGCTATGCTCGGCCAGCCCGTGTCGATGTTGATCCCTCAAGTGGTGGGCTTCAAGCTCCATGGTCGCCTCCCCGAAGGCGCTACCGCGACCGACTTAGTATTGACCATCTGCGAGTTACTGCGCAAACATGGCGTCGTCGGCAAATTTGTCGAATTCTTTGGCGAAGGCCTGGCCGACTTACCGCTGGCCGACCGCGCGACCATTGGCAATATGTCGCCGGAGTTCGGCTCGACCGTCGCCATCTTCCCGGTCGACGCTGAGACCCTGCGTTACCTACAGATGACTGGCCGCCCCGCGGAACAGGTCCGCCTGGTCGAGGCCTACTTCAAGGAGCAGGGCTTGTTTCACACGGCAAATACCCCCGCGGCCCGGTACACCAGCACTCTGGAACTCAACCTTGCCAGCATCGAACCAAGCCTGGCCGGTCCGTCGCGACCCCAGGATCGGGTCCTGCTCAAGCAGATGAAAACTTCCTTTGCCGAGCACTTGCCCGAGCTGTTGGCCCATGCGAAAGCTAAGGCCAAAACCAAGGTACCGATTTCGCTCCAAACCGACGGAGGTGCGCAGACCACAGTCGGCGCGGAGACTTCTACCCACACCCATTCGGCGACCCTCGATCCGGACGTCCCTGAAGCCGCCACCCACGAGCTGCATCACGGCTCGGTGGTAATCGCTGCGATCACCAGCTGTACGAACACCTCCAACCCCTCCGTCATGCTCGCTGCCGGACTTCTGGCCCGACATGCCGCAGCCAAGGGGTTAACTGCCAAACCGTGGGTTAAAACCAGTCTCGCCCCTGGCTCCAAGGTGGTGACCGACTACCTGGCCGAGGCCGGGCTACTTGAACCCCTGCAACAGCTCAATTTCCACCTAGTCGGCTACGGCTGCACCACCTGCATTGGCAATAGCGGCCCGCTGCCCCAGGCAGTCTCCGATCAGATCGAGCACAATGGTCTGGTGGTCGCCTCGGTCCTCAGTGGCAACCGCAACTTCGAAGGCCGGGTCCATCCTGAGGTCCGCGCCAACTACTTGGCTTCGCCACCGCTGGTCGTCGCCTACGCTCTAGCCGGCCGCATTGACTTCGACTGGGACAACGATCCCTTGGGCCAAGATCCCACCGGAACGGACGTCTATCTGCGGGATATCTGGCCGACCCGCGAAGAGATCCAAACGGCGATCGATACCGCCTTGAAGGCCGACATGTACAGCAAGGTCTACAGCCATGCCTTCGAGGGCAACGAGCGTTGGAACGCCCTGGATGTGCCAACTGGCGACCTGTTCGCCTGGGATGATGCCTCGACTTATGTCAAGGATCCACCCTACTTCGATGGCATGGAACTACAACCACCGCCAGTCACCAACATCACTGGGGCTCGGGTCCTTGCCCTGCTCGGTGATAGTATCACCACCGATCACATTTCCCCCGCAGGTGCGATCAAGGAAACCTCCCCCGCCGGACAGTACCTACTGGCCCGGGGCGTGGCCAAAAAGGACTTCAACTCCTTCGGTTCCCGCCGTGGCAATCACGAGGTGATGATGCGGGGCACCTTCGGCAACGTGCGGCTACGCAACCTCCTCGCTCCGGGAACAGAGGGCGGCGTCACTCGCCACTTTCCCGATGGGCAAGAGATGTCCATCTTCGATGCGGCCATGCAATACCAGCAGGAGCAGGTGCCGCTATTGGTGCTGGCCGGGAAAGAGTATGGCTCCGGCTCCTCGCGGGACTGGGCTGCCAAAGGCACGCGTCTGTTGGGCGTCCGTGCCGTGATTGCCCAGAGCTACGAACGGATCCACCGCAGCAATCTGGTCGGCATGGGCGTGCTCCCCTTGCAATTCAAGCCAGGCGAAAGTCCGGCGTCACTGGGCCTGACCGGAGAGGAGGTCTACGCCATCCCCGGCCTAGCCGAGGCGATCCAAAGCAACCTGGCCGATGGACGTGAACTCAGCGTCACCGCCACTGCCGCCAATGGTCAGGTCAAGTCGTTTACGGTGATCATCCGCATCGACACGCCGCAGGAGATCCTCTACTACCAACATGGCGGCATCCTGCCCTATGTGCTGCGACAGCTCCTGAAGGCCTAACGCTGCGATCGCTCCCTTGAACCATGGTGTCCAGACCACGATTCAAGGGAGCCACAGATGATTTTTCGGGCATGATCGAACGCAGGATTGTCCCTTCTGCCAGCCACATCCTCACCGCATTTTTTTCCTTTAAAATAGATTTTTTCTATTATAATGAAAATCTCTTGGTTCACCAGGTCCAGATTTTCGGATTTTGCGGCCGAGTGTGTTCTAATTTCAGGATATAGAAGGAAGTTCCTCAAGGATCCAAGAGGCTGGCCCTCCCACAATCCTCCCAGCGCCCTTGTGCATGTTCCGGGTCCGACCAAATCACCAACCTGAATGGCCAAAGCAGCGGCTCTCCTTGGCATCCCGCGGAGAGCTCCGCGGCCAAGTGGAACACCCGCCCCACGCCGTCAAGCGGTCGCCACCCGGCAAGCGCTTGACGCCCTCCCAGCCACGCCTCGCTTCCCGGCTCGGCTTCTTGGTCTCCCCGAGTGGCCAACCAAGTCAGACTGCCGAGCCCGACCACGGCAATGGTCTCTGTCCCTGTCTGTTGCTTCCATTCCACCCACTGGTTTTCTCCCTGGAGAATCGTCAATGACCGCGTCGAACCGTCCCGCGAAGTCCTGGCTCACCCTCTGTAACCCCCTTCGCCGCACGCAGCCTCTGAGGCTCGAAGCCCTGGAGGACCGCACTACCCCCGCCACGTTTGTCGTCGATCTCCTGACCGATGAGGATGACGGCAGCTTTGCCGTGGGGGATCGTTCTCTCCGCGAGGCCATCGATCAAGCCGAGGCAAACACTGAGGCGGACACCATTCTCTTTGCCGACAGCCTGGGTACTGCCACCATCACCCTGACCATTGGCCAACTCGGACTCACCGACACGAGTGAGGCCATCACCATCGACGGCGGCGGCGACATCACCATCAGCGGCAACAACGCCAACCGGATCTTTGATCTGGCCAATGGGGTGACCGCGGAGCTGATCAATCTGCGTCTGGTCGATGGGTTTACCTCCGGTGATGGTGGAGCTGTGCGGAACTCCGGGAACCTGAACATCCGCAGCAGCACCATTGCTGGGAGCTCCGCAGGTGCCGCCGGGGGCGGAGTATTGAACTCCTCAGGGGGCACGCTCATCATCAGCAACAGCACCTTGTCCGGAAACTCCTCGAGTTTTGAAGGGGGTGGCATACGAACCTTTGGCACCGCGTTTATTAGCAACAGCACCTTCTCTGGAAACTCCGCAGGGTTCGCCGGAGGGGGTGTCATGAACGCGGGGACCATCACGATCAGTAACAGCACCTTCTCTGGAAACTCCGCAGTGTTCGCCGGGGGCGGGGGG
>CAYPIE010000043.1:0-50142 GCA_964410665.1 uncultured Alcaligenaceae bacterium | reverse complement strand
GTGAACCAGTATTGTCGCTTGTGGCCTCTGCCCCCGTGCGTTGTTGGGCGAGCCGGGCCGGCGCGAACTGGCGTAGTGCGGCGTGGACCAACGGGCGTAGCACGCCCGTTGGGGGCGGGTCGCCAGACTCGATCCGAGACAGATTCCGGGTGACATCGTTCATGACCGATAGTTTAGCCAACCGGGGCGTTCGCTTCCACCGTTTCAGGGCTCCGATCACCTCATTCGGACGGATCGACCTCGGACGGTGGGACGAAGTATCTCCTGAGCACTGGCAACAGAACTCGGTCGCTCATTTTTGGGATCGCCAGTTCAGTGGTTATTCAGCAGCCGGAGCGAGTGTCCATGAACCGCTCTGGGACTCTTTCTGGGAATAGCCTGAGCTGGCCTGTTCCCTAAGAAGTGGTCCAGTTCCTATGAGAGTCTCTAGCCCCGTTGCTGGGGAGGATACCTACCGATGCTCAAGTGACACAGTCCGACGCAGATCATCGAGAAGCTCCGGCATGCCGAGCGGCTGCAGAGCGAGAGCAAGACGATCGCCCAGGTCTACCAGCAGGTCGGCGTCTGCGAGCAAACCTTCCACCGCTGGCGGAACCAGTACGGCGGCATGAAGGCCGACGACGCGAAGCGGTCAAGGAGCTCGCGGCTGAGAACGAGCGGCTCAAGCTGGTGCTTGCCGCACTGGCCCTGGACAAGCAGATGCTCCAGGAGATGTTGCGAAAAAAAACTGAGCTGCGGCGGACTGCGGTGGGACGCGGCTGAGCTGTGCGGGGTGAGCGGGTGTCGCAGCGGCGGGCCTGCCGGGTGGTCGGGCTGGACCGCTCAACCTGCCGCAAGCCGCCGCAGCCTCGGGAGGACGAGCCGGCGCTGGTGGCGGCGATGATCGCGGTGGTCGGCCGACACCCGCGGTACGGGTACCGGCGAGTGCATGCGGTGCTGGTCCGGGACGGGTGGCGGGTGAACCGCAAGCGGTTGTACCGGCTGTGGCGGGCCGAGGGGCTCAAGGTCCCGCAGCGATGCCGGAAGCGGCGGCTGGGGATGTTGGCCCACGGGTGTGTGCGGTACCGGTGCCTTGGGAAGGATCACGTGTGGTGCTGGGACTTCATCGACGACCGGACAGCGTCGGGGACATCGTTGAAATTCTTGAGCGTGGTGAACGAGTACACGCGGGAGTGTCTGGCTTTGGAGGTGGGGTGGTCGCTGGGCAGCCGGGCGGTGCTCGGGGTGCTGTCGGGGCTGCGGGAGGCCAGCGGGGTGCCGGGGCACATCCGCAGCGACAATGGGCCGGAGTTCATCGCGAAGGCGATCCGGAGGTGGCTGGCGTCGGAGTCGGTGGGGGCGCTGTACATCGAGTCGGGTTCGCCGTGGGAGAACGGGTATGCGGAGTCGTTCCACAGCCGGTTGCGGGATGAGCTGCTGGGGGTGGAAGAGTTCGCCAGCCTGGCGGAGGCGAAGGTACTAGCAGCGCAGTGGAAGGCGGCGTACAACGAAGAGCGTCCGCACAGCTCTCTGGGGTACCAAACGCCGTCGGAGTTCGGACGGGTGTGTCCTCGTCACGACTCCGCGTTGCTCCGCCGTGACGAGGACACACCGGGATGACCATGGACCGACTCTCATAGGAACGGGACCACTTTTTGGGGGCAGGCCAACCCGGATCATCAACAACCTCTACAGTGGCGAGATGGAGGTGGTCCAGGGTGAGTTGGCTCCGGAGCAGCAGTCAAACGTTCTGGTGAGCCTTGTCGGTCTTCTACCTCCGATTCCGTTCTACCTCCGATTCCGTCCAACACCGTGAATGCTCCGAATCACCCTGGGTAGGACCAAGGCGTAGTGATCAAGGGCTTTGACGTCGAAGGAACCGGCGCCGCTCCCGACGTGGGCGCTTATGAAGCCGGCGCCCCCTTCTGGCGGCCCGGTCCGCGAACACAACCACGCCAGGCTGCTCTTCCTTACCAAGCTCCTGATCCAAAGCGTTGACCATCGCGAGGTGCTACCGCACGTGTAAGTCGACCCAATTTTTGGGTTTTCCAACTCAGAGGATTACGTCCCCGGTTTGTTGAATGCTTATGGTGACGTTCTGTCGCTTGGGGGATACCTCCAATTCCTCCGCGACCCTAAAAGGTTATTCGCCGCGTGACGAATTGTGTGCGAATCGTCGGAAGGTCCCTGATCGGGGCGAATGTCACTTGGACGGCTTCTTGACCGGCGGCGGGTCGAATTTGGCCCGGTAGGCCTTGTACTCCGGCCAAGTCAGTTTGCCGTCTTTGTTGGCGTCCGCTTCCGGGTGCTTGGCGAAATACTTGGCCTTCCAAGCTTCCGCGTCCGCCTTGGGATTGCCCGACTTCTTCGGCCGCCATACGGGTTGTGGCGGAACGGCCCCAGGCGCAGGGAGCCGCGCCTGAAGGCGTTTCCGGAAGTCGGCCACCCGCTCGGTGTGTGTGGGGTCCGCGGCGAGGTTATCCCATTCGTGCGGGTCAACGGCCGTGTGGTACAGTTCTTCTTCGCCGTTCTCGTAGCGGATGTATCGCCAGTCCTTGGCCCGTAATGCGTAGCTCTCCTTCGACGGGTCGTACTTCATCCGCCATTTGTAAAGCGCGGTGAGTGCCTCGGCCGGTCCGGACCACTTGCCGTCCTCGGGGTTTTGCAGCAACGGCTTGATGCTGTGTCCGTCGAGAAGGTGCCCGCGGTCGTTCTTTTTCGTGTCGTCGGTCAAGTCGCAGAGGTCAATCAGGGTTGGATAGAGGTCAATCAGCGAGACCGGGACCTCACAGGCCGCGCCCGACTTGGCGACGCCGGGTGCTCGCACGACCAGCGGCACACGCGTACTCTCCTGCCACAGTGAGTTCTTGTAGAGGTAGTCCTTTTCGCCCATCCCCCAGCCGTGGTCGCTGGTGAGCACGATGATGGTGTTGTCCTTCAGTGGCGATCGTTCCACAGTGTCCAGGATTCGGCCGATCTGCTCGTCCACGGAAGCGACACTCGCCAAGTATGCCTGGATGAATCGCCGTAAAGCCTCATCCCGGGACTGGTAGGACGCGACCAGGCTCTTGAACAGCCTGGTCCCCATGTCTTCGGTGCGGGAGGAGGTCGGCTCGGCTCCGTTGAGAATCCCCCGGACGGAGCGGGCGTGCGTGTCTTCGACGTCGCCCGGGCGGATGACGGGCAAGTCAATCGTGTCCAGCAGAAATATGTCAAAGAATCGCTTCGGGACGATCAAAGGGGTGTGCGGACGGATGAACCCGACGCCCATGAAGAACGGCAGTCTCCCCGGGTGCTCGGCGAGGTCCCGGAGGTTCTCGACCGCCCAGTCGCCGTTGAGTTCGTCGGGCGTTCGGTCCCGTGCTGTTTGTGAATCGACGCGCAACGGTCGAGCGTTCTTTCCCCAACCCCCGCTGTGCCAACCGAATTGTTCCCCATCGGGCGTCTTCCGACCCGCGAGGTTGACGAACGGGCCGAACGACCCGTCGACCGGGCCGATTTCCCGGAACGGAGTCGGCACGTCTGGGTGAGCAACCTTCTCGCCACCGGCAAAGGCGAACGGTCCGTAGTCGGCCCGATTGCCGAACTGCTTCCACTCCTGGCGA
Organism: uncultured Alcaligenaceae bacterium; assembly: GCA_964410665.1. Taxonomy (GTDB): domain Bacteria; phylum Planctomycetota; class Planctomycetia; order Gemmatales; family Gemmataceae; genus CAYPIE01. Next base: position 46,558 of record CAYPIE010000043.1, on the reverse strand, counting down.
ACCAGATGGTGCATAAGCTTGCCGGTGCCCAGCGTCCAGTACCCGTTCGCCCGGAAGTGGTCCATCAGCGTCCGGGAGTTTTTCAGGACTTCGTAGGTGTCCCACTTCGTGAAGCCGTAGCAGCCCGAGTGCTGTGGGTAGATCCCGGTAAACATGCTGGCCCGCGACGGAGCGCAAATCGGGACAGCGCAATGGGCCTGGGTGAAGCGCACCCCGCCACGGGCCAACCGGGCCATGTTCGGCGTTACCGCGTCGGGGTGGCCGCCGAAGCCCTCGACGTAGTCGTTCAGGTCGTCACAGACGATTAGGATCACGTTCGGTTTGTCCGCCGCTCGGACGAGCGGGCCTTGCAGCGAGAGCAAGGCCAGAGCCGACCGGAATACAAGGCGGTGGATCTTCATAGTGTCACCTTGGGTCTCCGAAAGGGATCGACTGTGACGGGTCGGAAAGACTTCGCGTAGTTTCTCACTGCGGCTCCACCGCCCCAGCACCTCCGCGTGAACTCCCCCCCGGTGGAGTCGTTTCGACCCTCTACTGTAACGTCAGCGGCTTCCTTCCGTTCGCCACCGGTGTGGTTTCACACGACCGATGACGTGTCAGTGTCCGACAGGGACAGGAACACGAGTACAAAGAAACCGTCTATGGAAGCATATCTTGTGGGGCGTGGGAACCTTTCGAGCAGAGTAACTGTTTGTGTGAGGTGCTGTCGTATGTCTCGACCAATGGGCGAGCCTCGCGATCCCGCCCGGGAGCGCACGATTTCCATAGGTGAAGACATCCCTGTCGGAGTCTCCGCAGCCGACCTATCGCGAGCTGTCAAGCTCTACCCCGCAGGGGTAAAGGTGCCCGCGATCATGGTTCCGACGCCGCGACGCGTGACAGACTTGGTACTGCTGTCGATTCGGCGCGTTGAATGAAGGACAATGGCTGGGCTGGATCCCGGAGAATACAACTTTGGAACAGTTGATCAACCACTCTGATCCGGTGGGAATACGGGCGAGGATTGTCGCCCCCGGGAACGCAAGCGAAGCACTTGACAACATCGGCCACTTGGTCACCCTGACGGGAAAGCATGCTACACCAGTAGAGAGCGTTATGAGCCAACTCCCCAGACTAACTTATGAGAGGACAGGTATAAGATTGATACTGATGGTAGGGATGACGTTTCCATCGATCGCGGTCGCCGCTGATCGACCGAATATTTTGTTTATCATGTCGGATGATCACGCTGCTCACGCAATCTCGGCATACGGTGGTCGGCTGGCAAAGGTCGCCCCAACTCCGAACATCGATCGGTTGGCGAAGGAGGGGGCTCTGTTCACCAATGCCTTCTGTACCAATTCGATCTGTTCACCTTCCAGGGCATGTGTGCTAACCGGCCAATACGACCACGTGAACGGGGCATTCGATCTGGCCGGCAGGGTCAACCCCGGCAAGCAGATGCTGGCGCTCCAAATGCGTCACGCTGGCTATCACACAGCGATGATCGGATAGTGGCATCTGAAGGCTGAACCAGCGGACTTCGATTACTACTGCGTGCTTCCAGGACCGGGGAGATACCACAATCCCGTGTTTCGTGTCCGGGGGGACAAGCCCTGGGGAAAGAACATCATCAAGTTCAATGGCAAGCACGTCACAGATGCCATCACGGATCTGAGCTTGGATTGGCTCAGGAACAGTTGGGATCGGGATAAGCCGTTCTTTCTGATGCACCACTTTAAGACCCCTCACGACTATTTCGATAACGCACCTCGTTACGAGTCATATCTTGCGGGGGTTGACATCCCGCCACCGGCAACACTCTGGAAGCTCGATGCTTCGTTCGGTTCCATTGCGACGCGCGGCGCGGATGATGAGCTGATTCCGCACGTCGGAACGTCAATCGGTTCCCGAAATCCCCGTCGCTCCTACCTGCGTGATCTCCCGCGGATGTATCCCGGAGAGTTCCCGAAGAACTACAACCCAGCAAACTACAGCGATAAGGAGAACACCCGGCTGGCGTACAACGCTTATCTGAAGAGATTCCTTCGCTGTGTGAAGGGCATCGATGATAACCTGGGCCGGTTATTCAAGTACCTTGAGGAGACCGGTCAGCTGGATAATACGCTCGTTATCTACACTGCGGACCAGGGCTTCATGCTCGGCGAACATGATTATCAGGACAAACGCTGGATGTAAGAAGAGTCCCAGCGGATGCCGTTCCTGGTTCGTTACCCGAAGACGATCAAAGCTGGTCAGCGGTTCGATACGATCATTGAAAACGTTGATTACGGGCCGACGATGCTCGATTTCGCAGGGGCGACTATTCCTGACGCAGCCCAGGGCTGCTCGTTCAAGTCGCTCCTTGAGACGGGCAAGGAGCCGAACGACTGGAAGCAGGAAGCCTATTACCGTTACTGGATGCACATGGCTCACCACGACAACCCGGCGCATGTCGGTATCCGCACGAAGACGCATAAGCTGATATGCTATTATGCCTGTAATTACGACGGCGGATATCAGACGCCGCCGGGGTGGGAGCTCTACGATCTGAGCCGCGACCCACACGAACCGCGGAATCTATATCACGACCCGAACCATGCGGAACTTGTCGCCGCACTGAAACAGCGTCTGGCGGATGCTCGCAAACGAGTGGGCGACGACGGTAGCCACTTCCCGGCGTGCGAGGCGGTCATCGGAGAGTTCTGGGACTACGACGAAGCCGATCAAGCGAAAGCCCGTGAAATCTCGCACCAGTGTCTTAAGCGCAGACAGGCAGAACTACGGGCTGGCAAACGGGATGTCCGGACAACTCGAGGGAAGTGACCCAATAAAGCACCTCCGGTCACATGAGACGGCGGAGGGTAATTAGACTAGCGCAGGTTAAGCGGTCAGAAGGAATCACTGACCTCGGATCCGTTTCCGACCATCCAACCTGCGCTGGTCGAGGCTGCATCAGTACAAACGCAATCAAGATACCAAGTAGCTATTGTGATTGTCTGGCAAAGCAGATTCTTTGGGGCCTGCGACGATCTCCGGGAGAGCAACGGTCTCGCCGAGGAGCCAACCCATGGCTCGACGTGTGGTCGGGTGACTCACCCGAACCCGCGTCGCAGGGGTGCCTTCTTACGAACGAGCCCGGCAAGGGCGTTCTAGCTTGACCCGGATCGTCGGTCTTCTGGAATGGCGTCCGCCGCCTTGCACCGGTGCGATCGGCATCCGGAAGTCGGTACGAAACTACACTCGGTCAACTTCACTTACGAAGTCAATGGGCCCAACAGGTCCCTCAGCCCTCCCGAAGGGGTTAGCGCTGGCCCAAATGCTGCAGCATGCGGATATACTCACCGAGCGATACGAGGCTTTCCTCAGGCGTCACCCACTCGAAGTCGATCGACTTACCGCTGAAGCTCACTGCGAAGCCCATCGGCAGCGCTTTCTCGGGGAAATCCGGGAGCGGCGGAACTGCCTGCCCCGGCGGGACGAAGATCTCCATCATCCACTTGACAAACTGCACTGTACCTTGCGGACTGAGGAATCCCACCATCTGCGCGTCTTTCGACAACAGTTTGGCGGTCTTTTGAATCCGATTGTCGGTGCCGAGTCCTCGCTCCTTCGATTTCAGCGAGGCCATGACCTCCCTCAAGGCTTCCTCGCTCGAATAGGCCATGGCGATTTCTTTGTCGTTGACGGGCGCCAGAAAGATCGAAATCTTGCCGTCCTTGCCGTAGAGCTTTTCCATCATGGCCTTGGCCTGCGGATTGTCTTGCGCGAGGGCGTCGAGCTTGATTTGCATCTCGATCTTCATTCCACGGGTGCCGGCTACCTCCAGGTACTTCGCTGACCTCACCGTGTAAGGTAAATCCTTCATCAGCTTCGCCATCTCCAACGTCGCCTCCGCGTAGCGATCGATGTACTGCTTACTGTTCTCGACCGCAATCACGCCGCCCGTGCGGCTGTAAATCGATCCTCCTTCCGTCGGCACCCCGAACGTGAACGACATGCTGCGCATGCCCTTCATCGTCTTGAGTGTGGCGTCGAACAGTTTCTTGACTTGATCGTCAGTGAGTTCAGATTCTCCCCCCCATGTTTTCATCATCACCATGGAAAGTCGCATCCAAAAATCCATCATATCGCTGTTGATCATGTCGCCGGAGAACGCCATGACATACTGCCATTTCGGCAGCGCTCCGAGCTGCTGAGCGACAGCTACACTGGAAGCTCGGCTCTTCAGCGGCTTGCCATCTTTGATCTCGATGCGAGTCGTGAGCGTGACGCCCACCATGGCATCCATCTTCGCCGTGAGGATGACTTGGCCCACGTCTTCCAGCACCCACTCCAATAGCTCCTGATACATGCCGAGACCGGCGGCCGCGAGACGAAGCTGTTCGACTTGCTCCATTTCCTGCTTCAGACCGTCAAGTGCAACGATTCCCTGCTCGGCGGCTATCTTCACGGCAGCGTTGGTCACGACGATGTAAGCGTCTGCCTCGCTTGTGTACTGCTTCTGGCTTTTGCTCGGTCTGACGCTTCGCTTGGACTTCAGCACCCGCTTCAGACCGTCCATAAACTCGGGCGTCGTGAAGATCGCGTACTTGCTCATCGGGGCCACCAGCACTTCTTCTTTTCCGATTGTGACGCGACGGATCGATCCCTCTTCATCCTTCGGTTCGAGCTGGGCGATCAACCGACTATAGTTCTTCGTTCGTAGCAGGATGATCGGAAACGCTTCCCCGCCGTCCTGAGGCAGCAGAGCCATCGCCAGATCGCCTGTGTCGTCGAAGCCATCCCGAAGATTCAGCGTCTGCTTGGCAAGTTCCAGAACTTCCGTCGACGGCAACTGCATACGGTCGACGATCTTACGGATCTCACCACTTGCCTTCTCCATGTCCTTGACGACCGCATATCCCAACGCGTTGTCAGGGATCATCGAAACGACATCGTCCGCGGCTTGCAGACGAGCAGAGCCGACCAGTAAGGCGTACATCGCTAGCCAGTGAAGCAAGTGTCGATGTCTCATGGGAGAAGTCCTTGAAAGGTGCAAAGGCGGCCGTCCGAATCGCCACAGCCTTTGTGTTACGCCGCCATATCTCCGTTTTACACGCTTCGCATCGGAAATTCATTGGTTTTCGGTGAAGGAGGGGGAGGCGAAAAATTAGAACGAATAAAATGTTGTCGAAATGAACTGTAGAACGTAACTGTCTTCCAGCACACCAAGCCACAGCCACCGTTTGGATCCGGCTTCATCGCGCGAAGACTCGATCCCTACCCGCCGACCCTCGCTATCTTTTTACAGCTTGATGCGGTGAAACCGCTCACATCTCGCGTGTCAACGTAACCCCCCTGACGGTGCAGAGGCGAGGACCACCGCCTGCAATTCGAGAACGGCGGAGAATGCTGAGGATCGTCCAATCGACGTATCTCTCCCAGCGGTCAAACTTGCAGCGGCGTATTCACCGCTCTGAGGTGTCGTAGGCGTCTCGCGAAGCCCATGTGGCGGAGCATGGGTACTTCTCGGTGAGCAACTCTCTGTGCGAGGAGCTGCTCCAGGCTCAGACGCATTGTCCACGGCACATCCGACCACGCGAAGCAAAGTTGCTTGTTGACTAACCTGTTTGCGGGGCCATGCGCACTTGACCCCGGTTCGGCGGTCATCTGGAATAGGGGCAGCCGCCGTGGACCGGTGCGATCGGCGTGGGAAAGGCGGTAGCGAATTAGTTAATACGACAATATAATTACATATTCAGGTATAACAGATATCTGTTCGATAGTGAATCGCCCGAGATGCTCAACCAGCCTGCCGCAGTGCACCAAATCCTACTCCGTGAACGGTGAGGGTTTTGGACCGTCCTCTCCCGAGGGCAAAGCGAGGCCGCAGTGAGGACAAAACCATGAAGGCGTTCCAACTCCACGAGTGGGGATCAGAACCTCGGTTCTCCGAAGTCGATGTTCCGAAACCTGGACCGGGCGAGATATTGATCAGGATCGCGGGTGTCGGAGTTTGTTCGAGCGATCTGCACTACGCGTTCGATTGGTCGCCGGAGTCGATGCCGCACCTCAGTGCCTGGGAGCTTCCGCTAACGCTCGGCCACGAGAACGGCGGCTGGATTGAGGGCGGAGACACCGCCATCGGGGTGGGGACACCTGTTGTGGTCAATTGCCTTTGGCACTGCGGTAACTGCTATTTCTGCCGGCTCGGAGAGACGAATTACTGTGAGGTCGCGGGCCCCCGTGGGAAGAGTGGCGGACTCGGTCGGGACGGCGGTATGGCCGAATACATGGTGGCACCAGAGCGGTGCGTCGTGCCCCTATCACTGCTCGACCCGGCGGACGCCGCGCCCTTCACCGATGCTGGCTTGACGTCTTATCACGCCGTCAAGCTTGTGCTGCCGGTCCTGAGCCCGGGGACGACCGCCGTCGTGATCGGGGTCGGCGGTCTGGGCCATCTCGCAATCGAGTTCCTTCGAGAGTTGACGGGGGCCAAGGTCATTGCGGTCGATCGCAGTGAGATGGCTCTGCAACTGGCTGCTGAGCGTGGCGCTGATCTCTGTCTACCTTCGGATGACACGACGGTGCCCCAGATCATGGATGCGACCGGGGGACGGGGCGCGACCGCTGTGCTCGAAATGGTCGGCATAGACGCTACACTCGACATGGCGGTGAAGTGCCTGCGCACCCGCGGGCGTGTTGTCATGGTCGGAATCGGGGGCGGGAGCTATCGCCTTGGCTACACCACCATTAGCCCCGGTGGTTCGGTGATGTCGTCGGTCGGCGGTTCGATGGCGGAACTCTCAGAAGTTATCGCCCTTGCCGAAGCCGGGCGACTTAAGCCCCATGTGACGAAGTTCGCTCTGGAGGATGCCCCCACGGTCTTGCAGGCCCTGAAGGAGAGCAAGATCAGAGGGCGAGCAGTGTTGATCCCGTAAGCCCTGAAATTCCACTCGAGACCGAGAGCATGACCGAGCCTATCATCAGACCGAAGGGGATCGCGGTCTCCTACAATATGTACAACATCGCCACGATCGACGACGTCATCACGACCGTCCTCACCGACAGCAATCGGGATTTCAAGCCGGTCTTGAGCATCGACGGCAGGCACCTGGTCTTTTCAGGGTAATGTCCTTCGGAGACGGCGTCAGTTTCTTAACGTGGAAGACCAAACGGTGCGTGATCAGGTATGACGGAACCGGATTCCGTGAGCTCACTTCCGGCAAGTTCGCCGACTTCAATCCGACGTTCCTGCGCGACGGCATGAACCGCAGCGTGTTCAACCGGCACAACAGTCACGGCAAACACCAGTGCGAGATCTTCATCACCACGATAGACGCCTCGCCCGGGGCTGAAGTGAGAGTTTCACACCCGACGATCAAATCGTACGAGTGGGTCTACAGCTCACTGAAGGCTGGCCGGCTTTCCATCCACCGCATCGAGAGCGAAGAACGGGAAGTCTGTCTGTTGAAGCCGAATCCCGGCGGACTGGGCGAGTACGAGCGAGTCAGTATGCCGAGCAATAGGCACATCCACAAAGCCAACATATCTCCGAGTGAAACAAAAATATTATATATGTTAGAATGTGACGACGATTTGACCAGCTACGGTGACGTTCAAATCGCATGGGCAAGGTTCGATGCTCCGGGGCTGCGGGTCTACGACGAACAGGTCATCACCGACAGTGGGCCCGACACCGTGGTCGAGTATCCAAAGTGGAGCGAGGACGAAGAGCTGATCGTCTACGACTCCAACAAGCTCCAGGGGGGGGGACCTGTATCAACTCTACGCGTCCCGCCTCGCTGATGGAGCCGAACAGAACATATCACCCGACACCGAACTCAACTACCAGGTTTGCGGGTTGCGTGGTCTCCCAATTGATTCTCGTTCTTGACGACCAAAACCCCAACACGAGAGGTGGTACGGGTTCCCCATACCGAGACGCAGAGGAGCTTCACCGCGTCATCTCGGACTACCCCTCACCTCATCGTTCGAAACCGGGAGCTTTCCCGCGCCGATGAGGTGTACCTCTTGACTCGGCATCGAGAATTCGATCCCCGCGGCTTCGAAACGCTCCATGATTTGTAAGTTGATGGCGTCGGCATGCCCCATGTAAGCCCACCAGTCGGCGGGGTGGTACCAGTAGCCGACGTAGATATTCAATGAGTCAGCGTTGATGCTGTTGAAATAGACTCTCGGCGGGTAATCGGGGTGATTGATTGGCACATTGTGATGATCCGGGTCCGGGTCCCCGGGTAGGGCTAAAAGCTCTTTCAAAATCTCAACGGCTTGACGGATCTTTGCTGGCGGCGTGTTAAAGTGGAGGGTGATATCGAACTGGCGAGGGATGAACGGCCTTCGGCCGATGTTCTCGATGTCTGAGGCCGCCATTTTTTCGTTGGGGATCGAGGTAACGTGACCGTTCAGCAGTCGAATCCGGGTGGAGCGCATTCCGATCGCTTCCACGATGCCGTCGTGCCCCATCACGACGATCCGCTCGCCGACCTTATAAGGTTTATCCGCGAAGATCCATAGACTGCCGATTAAGTTCTCCACCGACGACCTCGCCGCGAGCCCGAGAGCGAGTCCACCGATGCTTACCCCCGCGATGATCGCAAAGACGTTCACACCCAACAGCTGAAGCCCCGTCCCGATAATCAAGGCAGAGGTGAGGCCCCCGGCGACCCGGCCGACCAGGCGAACCGGGGTTGGGCGGACGTCTTTGAGGCCGAAGTGTGGCAGGACCAAGAGCGTTTCGAAAATCGCATTACAGAGCCTCCACGCGGCTACGGCCAAGAATACCGTCACGACGAGCCAGCCGAGATTCGTGAGGACAACCAGCGCGTCTCCGGTAAAATTCACGTCGCTGTCGAGCACCCTTATCAGTATCGCCACGAAGCCGGCCGTGGAGAGTGAAAGGAGGACCTTGACCCAATCATCCCAGGGGTTGGATAGCCGGACGGCTGCCACCCAGAGAACCCGACGTACCAGGACCGAGATGACGACGGTGAGGACGACGCAGACAACAAGGCTGATCCATTGCCAGCGCATCTGGCCGCCACCCCCTGGCATCTTCAACCAAGCCGGCAAGTCATCCACCAGGCTTCCCAGGTACGAGGCCCTGGGTATCAGACTGCCTGGAGTACTACGATAGTAATCCAAGAATCCCGGCGAGGTTTCGGGGGAACTGAACTCCAGCGCGAGAGGCCCCAGGTTGTCCTCCCGGTAGGGGAGGTCGCGAACGCGTTGGTACATGTCATCGAGTCGCGAGACGGTCTCGGCGCTAAACAAGAACTGCCCTTGTCGTGGGCCTTCAGTGCTCTCGACGATCTCGATGTTGGTGTTCGGATACCTCCACCGAAAAGGCCGCCCCACCGGGCCCGATCTCCCGGCCGCAACTGCCTCGCGGTCCGGGATAAGATCGATCGGTGGAGGAGTCATACGGTCAAGGATCTCTTTCAGTCTCAGAGCAGACTCGACTCCCCGGTCCCCCGAGAGGGCGATTGGGACCTCCCTCAAGTCGAGGCTCGCCACTGCCCGGCCCACCAGCGTCTCCGCCGCGGCCTCGAGCGCTCGGGCTTCCTCCATCGACATTGCTGGTGGATCCGCTTTCGAAGCAGTTTCCGCCCGCATGACGATCTCGTACGCTCGGTTCATGTTGGTACGGAAACCGTCGAACGTGGAACGTGGGCTGGTTGTGTCAATGGGCCGCAAGTAGTTCCGTACTCCTCCTGCCGCCTCCATTCGGCTGGCCATCTGGGCCTGGTAGTCTTCATAGATGCCGGGTACGGTGCCCTCGCGCACCGGTAGCTCTTTGACGTAGCCGTAGTAGCGAATGATCCGCTGGACCGTGTCGGCTGAAAAGAGGAACTCGCCGGCGTTGGGCCCTTCCTCGACGAGCTGGATCGTAATTTTCGAATCGGGAATACTCCAACGTTTGACACCACGGTCCTCGACCATCCGGGCGTCAGGGATCGTATTCTCGGGCGGAAGCTCCAGCCGATCCAAAACTTCCTTGAGCGCCAGAACGCGCTCGACCCGGACGCTGGGTGACCCGTTATTCGGGGTCGTGGTGAAATCCAAAGTATTCGCCGCACGGGCGTAGGCGACGAAGGCACGGCGTGTCTTGAACTCGAGCCGGGACTGTTGTTCTGCTCCGAGGGCGAAGTCGAGTTCGTCCACGAACGTCCGGAGCGTGTCGCGTGGGCTGGATGTGTTGGCGGGTCTCAGCGGGAAGGGGTCTTCGCCCGGGGGGCGGTTCTGGGAGAAGGCTCTTGGTCCTGTAAGAGCGAGTAAGAGGAGTGCCGTCGTTAGTGAGGTTCCGGTGGCATGACTCATCTCGATCAATTCCTTATTCGATGGGTAGAGAGGACTACCCTTCACTGGGTGGTTCGCTCGGAAGACGCGACCGTCACCGATTCGATGCGCCGTAAGCACCTACCAGAGCTCATCTTGTGTAGCGTGATAGCCTCTTCGGTCGAGCAACCGTCTGAGCAAAGAACTGTCTTATGGGGTGACAAGACGTCACAGGAAGGACGGTTACTACACAACGCCGGCCAGCGAATTGCTTGCCGCGTACTGGAGGGTGGCCGGCAACACGGACGGAGTCGAACCCGAGCAGGAACAGGAGCACGGACCTGCCGGGTCACACCATCACCTTCACGGCCCCCCGGCGGCAAGACAACCCAGTGTGATGGTGACGGGTAATCGTCTTTCGGATACCGATCGTACCGGTAAAAGTCGGTTGCTCCCATTCCAGATGACCGGCACACCAGGGTCAAGTGGGGACTGCCCGGCTGAACACGTTGGTTAAGAACCGACCTTACGTCGCTCGTTTGGGCAAGCCTCCAAACACAGGTCGGGGAAACAACTCCCCAAGCCGGTTTGCCCGGTGGTTCGGCAGGCGCTCAAGCACCTCCTTGAGATAGGCGAACAGGTCGGCCCCGAGCGCTTTTGTATTGTGGTTCAAAGTAGGGGAGCGGTCCACTGGTCCGCAACGAAATCTGGACCCTCCTGCGGTCCTCCAACCTGATCCGCACGGTCATCGCGCAGGCGTCGCCGGCGATTGAGAAGGTCGCCGCGTTCGATCTGCTGCAAGGGGCCCTTGAGATTCTCGAGACGTTCCGGTCTATGGTTGCCTTGGGGCCTCCCGCGGCGCGGGCCGGAGTTGGCGGTGTACGAGCAGTTGCTCCGGGCCATCCCCGTCTACCGGTTCGCCGACCGACCTGACCGATTTGAGGACGAATCCCCAAGGGAAGGCGAAGGAAGTACTCCCCATGATGCGAGCCCGGGCAGAAATCAAACGCCAGGTGCTCAAGCGAAGTAGGGATGTACTGCCTCATTCTACGGTCGGTCCGACACCGGAACGCAGGTTGTGCGAGTCGCCTGCTCCCCTACCCGGACCGGATGCGGAAGTACGCGGCCTAGAGGGAGTACCCCTTGTGTGACTTCTTCGAACGGCTATGTTATATCGTCAGGACCAGTTGCCAGTGGGACTACCTGCCGCACGATTCGCACCCTCCGACGGCGGTCCGCTGGTAGACCGCCGCCGGGGTATTCGAGCAGATAGCCCACCCCATTGGATAATCCTCTGAATGATGGACGAGTGGGATGCCCAGACGATTGCGGCCACCTCAACGGCCGCACGCTGCAATCCGACCCAGAGCCTCAGCCGAGCCAAGTTCGACGGGGTCAGCAGGAAGGGGAAGCGAAGATACGCTCGACAGGCGTCAGACGCCGATACCCTCCCCGGACCGTCGAGTTTGCACTGGGACGCTAAAGAGCCTGTTGATCTACGGTAGATTGACTCGATACGGACTTCAAAGAAAGTTTGGTCCATGCAAAAAGACATAACTGGACGTCGATTTCTTTCCGAACAGCACGCGACGACCGATTCGGTCCATGCCGAATGGGATCAGGGTAACGAGCAGTGGTGGGATTGGTACATGTCTCTGGCGGAGAACCGGGGTGCCTCCGACGCTCCGCTTATGGAAATCCCTCCAGAACCTGTACCAACCCTGCCGGACGACCGGGAGTTGACCAGGGAGCTGAGACAACCATACTCCCTGACGGACGAACAAATCTCGGGGTTCCGGCAAGATGGCTACATCAAGTTGAAACACGTCCTGTCGCCGGGCGCCCTGTGGACGTTGCGTCGAGAGATCATGAGCCTGTTCGAGGCGGCCCGGACCCGGCTCGGGAGTCAGTTCAGCAGCCTGGAGATGATGTGGCTTGGGAGCCGGCTCGTTCGGGAGTTCGTGATGTGTCCGCGACTGGCCCGTCTTGCCCAAGAACTCCTCGGGGTTGGATCAGTCCGACTCTACCACGACAACGGCTTGGCCAAGCAACCCGGCTGTGGACGGACCCCCTGGCACTACGACGCGCACCATTTTCCGATCGCCACCTCCAACGTCTGCACCGTCTGGGTACCACTCCAGGCCGTTCCCATGGAAATGGGGCCGCTCGGATTTGCCCGGGGCATGGACCTCTACAAGCTGGTCGAAGATGTGCCGTTTAACAAGTTCGACACCAGTTACGACCGTCGGATCATCGAACGGTTCCGTACGAACGGAGTGTCTGTCGACGAGACCCCGTTCGAACTGGGTGAAGTCAGCTTCCACCACAACTTCAATTTCCACACGGCTGGCTCGAACCAGACTACCGTCCCGCGGGTGGTTCTGGCAACCACCTACTTCGAGGACGGGGCCCGGGTCATCGACGCTCCCCACATGGTCAATGGCGACTGGCGGAAGTTCATGCCCGGTGTCGAACCCGGCCAGGTCATCGACTCCGAATACAACCCCGTCCTTGATTGCCGCTCTGAACCCGCCACTCGGCTCGGGGAATCCTCATGAACACACCCGCATCTGGACCGGCGAGAACCGCGAGCACGTACGAGCGAAGTTGTCTGCACTGGGACGAACGGGGCCGCGAGGGGATGGAGGCGTTTTATCGACTCGCCTCGATCGACTACCGGATTCTTGCCGAGCAACTGGCCTGGGGAGAACTGTTCCATCACCTGGCGGGGTTGACCGACACACCGTTACGGTTGCTCGACGTCGCCTGTGGGAGTGGGAAGTTCCCGGACGCCCTTCTACGCTACGGCGGCTTGGGCGGACCGAACGTCCCGCCGGTTCGATACGACCTGTTGGACCCGTCAGCGTTCTCCGTCCGAGAAGCGAAGGCGAAACTCGCCACCCCGTTCGTACCCGCCGACGAACACGTCTGCACGATCCAGGCTTTTCAACCGGGCGCTCGGTATCCGATGGTCTGGTCCACGCACGGGCTCTACTGCGTGCCCAAGCAAGAACTCGGTTCGGCCTTGGATCGGATGTTCGACGCGACCGACCCTCGCGGCCTGATGTTCATCGCCCAGGCTTCGCGGGCATCGCACTATCTGCGGTTTTACGATCTGTACTTGCAACGATTCGCACCGGTCGGAACCTCCCCGTACTCCAGCGGGGAGGATGTCCACGAGGCCCTCGTGGGAAGGGACCCGGACGCTCCGATCGTCCGCTGGGCCGTGGAGTACGAGGGCAGGCTTCCCCTGGATGACCAGGCAACCGCGGAGAAGTACCTACAACGCTGCCTGTTCGACGACTCACTCACTCTGGACGCCATGTCAGCCGACCCGGAAATGGGAGCCTATCTGGACGCGTGCCGGGATGAGGCCGCTGGGGAGTGGCGGTTCCGTCAGAAGACCTGGCTGATCTTCACGGGAGGCCCTGGCAGCGTGGAAGGGTTGGAGTCATTTCGGGGGACCCGGTGACTTAAGCGTCGACGGAGGTTTGATCACGAACACGTCCACCGGGTGGGCGATGAAATGCCGCCCACCCTCGAACTCGCCGGCGGCACGCAGGTAGTCCAAGCACAGTTCCTTTACAGCCCCCGACAACTCTCGAAGGTCCGCCTGGATACTGAATTCCAGGATGTCCGTTCCCAGTGGGGACCCATCCTGGAAGCAGGCCGTGATGTCGAGGCGGGCATCGATCCGCTGTTTCTTATAGGCGAACCCCTCCTCAATCAGGTGAGCTTCAAGCCGGTCACTGTACCACACGCAGAGATCGGTTGACCGACCCCAAAAGCAGTTCGCGAGTTGATTGAGGGCACCGTTTGGAGCCAGGAACACGATCAGGTGGCCATCGGACTTCAGGATGGACGTGAGTTGTCGCAAAGCGCCCGGGAAGTCCGGGAGGTAGTAGAGCGAATGAACCGCCAGAACCGAACAGAACGGGGCCGGGTGTTCGAACCCCTCCAGCGGCGTCTGGATCAGTCGGAAACGCACGTTGGGCAGGTGGACCTGGGCGTGGGCAGCTCGGAAGCGTTCGCAGGCTGTCGGGTTGGGGTCCACGGCAGTGTACTCGAAGCCCGACCGGCGCCGGGACAAGCTTCGCATTAACGGCAGGTCGAGGATGCCACTGCCACAACCGACGCTCAGGATCTTTAGGTCGTCGTTGGCGGAGTATTGCTCGAGGGTAAAACCGGTCAGCCAGCGGAGGATCCGCTTTTGCTGGTCGCTTGAGCGCTCGAACTGCTCGTGGGTTCGGTCGAATCGCTCCGGGGATAGCTCCCGCGGGGGTTCGCCGCCGTTCAGCGCGGCCAGGATCTTTCTCAGCACGAGCTTGGAAGCGTCAATCGTTTTCACGTTGGGGTACTCGTTTGGTTTGAAACCGCGGTCGGAACTTGATCCATGGTTCACGCGGTCCGGGGGCGGCGGGATCGTAGGGCCCGTTCGCTTAGGTCGAAAAGCAACTCCGAACCGACGGCCATGAGAGCGGCGGGCACCGCCCCGAGGAGAATAAGGCGGACATTTTGAGACCGGATTCCGGCCAGAATCGGCTCGCCGTATCCACCGGCCCCAACGAATGCCCCGAGCGTGGCGAACCCGATGATCATCACGGTAGCCGTCTTAATGCCGGCCAGGATGGTCGGATAAGCGAGTGGCAATTCCACTTTACGGAGCTTCTGTCCGGGGGTTAGGCCGATGGCGTCGGCGACCTCGTGCAGGTCCGGATCCACGCTGGCAAGGCCAGCGTGGGTGTTGCGCACGATCGGCAGCATGGAGTAGCAGAACAGGGTCACGATGGCCGTCTCGGCCCCGATTCCCAGGATGGGCACGAATAGGGCCAACAAGGCTAGGGCCGGCACCGTTTGTAGGATGCCGACGAACCCTAGGATGAACCGCCCGGAACGGGGCTCTTTCTGAGCCAAGATGCCGAGCGGGACGGCCACCAAGATCCCTCCAAGCATGGCCACGCCCACAAGGGTGAGATGCTCGACCGTCCGGTCCCACAACTCACCTCCAATCGAAGGGGCTTCGACCTGGATATCCAGGCCAAATTCCTGATCGAGGAAGTCGGCTGCCGCCTGTCGCTCGGTTTTCTCATCGATCTTGACGGCCGCGTTTGCTCGTCGCATCTCCTGTTCGGAGATGGTCCCGATCAGACTCTCTAGTGCTGTAATCGTCTCCGGGGAGCGGTTTGCCAGGTCGGCTCGATAGACGATCACAGCCCGATATTCAACAAAGTGGCCGCGGTCGTCCTCGAGTGAGACGAGGTCATACTTGACGATCTCCGCGTCCGTGGTGTACATGTCGATGACGTCGAGTTTGCCATTGACCAGGCCTGCGTAGGCGAGGTCGTGGGACAAGCCGCGCGGGTTTCTCTGCGGTAGGTCGTACGCCTGCTTAAGACTGGGCCAGCCGTCCCCACGGTTAATAAACGTTTCAGTGAAGCCGAGCCGTAGCTCGGGGTGGCCACGCAGGTCGCCGATGGTTCGCAAGCGATACTTTTGCGCCACCTCGCGGGTAGTCCCGAGTGCGAAGGAGTTCTGAAAGCCGAGCGTATCGGTCATCCTTACCCCGTCGTCGGCGAGGGCCTCGCGTAGTTCCCGGTCGTTGCTCAGATTCCGATTGGCGTAGACGGACCCGCGAAGTGTGCCAGTGTAGTCGGCGTACAGATCGATATCGCCACGTACGAGAGCATGAAAGGTGGTGGCGTCGCCGATATTTGCCTGGTGGGTGACCGGGATGCCTTGACGTTCCAACGTTAAGGTTGCAATCTCTCCAAGGATGATGCCCTCCGTGAAACTCTTGGAGCCGACCCGCACTGGCGTCGGTTCCTGAGCACCTGCCGACCCAGAGAAGACCGTGTACGCGAGCCACAGAGCAGATCCTACCAATATGGTTGTGAGACGCGATGGATCGCGGGTCAATCCATTCATTGGACCCGCCTCAGACAGACGTTCTCTTGTACCTTGTGTCCGAGCAATCGAAGGAGTGCGAAGGGAAAATATGTTTGCATGGTCAGCATTATGCATCAGGACTGAGGGTCAAACCCTAAGTCTAGCAATCCTCAAACGGCCACCTTGAAATACGACTCTATTTGGAAATTCTATTGTAGGTCCGCGAAGGCCGGGAAGGCAACCCGCCCCCGAGTCAGATGGCAAAAGTCTTGAAGTTTCACGCGTAAATATGAGTATAAAATAGTTTGCTTAACTTCGTATCCGCTCCTTGTTCGATGGGACGGGGCTGGAATAGAACGGCTTCGCTCCAGAAACGGATGGGGTGACCAAGCCGATCGCTGCCGACCTCGTCGTCAATCCTCGGACCGATACCCGCTGGCTCAAGACCTACCTGGACCGAGGACTGCCGCTGAACTGGTATTGCTCAGCGAGTCCGAGGCTCGGTTCCCGATGGTGTCAACGCAGCTGCTACATTTGCGCGTCAGAAGACATCGCCCTCGGAAGTGAGGCGTTAGGACCACAAGGGCCTGATTTGCGTGCTGGCAGGAGTCAACCGGACCACAGACGCAGTCCAGGCCAGCAACCAGGTCTGCTCTCACAAAAGGTCGTGGTCCTGGACGCAGTGTGGGCGACGAAGAACGCTGCCGTAAACTTGGTTCTAAAGCAACCGTTTCAAATTTTACATCTGTCTCCAGTCGCCCGCTTGCTCGAATGAATAGGCCGCGCGGTAGATGGTTGCTTCGTCGAAGTGCTTCCCCACGAGCATCATGCTGACTGGCAGCCCGTCGCTGAGTCCGCAAGGGATTGCCATCGCGGGGTGATGCGAGATGTTGAAGGAGGCGGTATTCGTGTTTGACTCGGAGGCCCTTTGGATGACCTCGTTCCGTGCTGCGTCCGGCTTTGGGATCGGTTGCGACTTCATCGGTGTCGTCGGCATCAGGAGAAGGTCGTGCTGCGCCAGGACTGCGTCGTAGGCGGCGGTGAGCTGCCGAGCGATATTGATGGCCTTCCCGTAGTGTCGACCACCATACTGTTTCTGGACGTAAGTCCCAAAAAGGGTAAAGAGCTTCGTCGTCTCCGAAAGTTCGTTCGCCCGTCGACGCCATCCGCGGTGGAAGTCCATGAGGCTGAGGATATAGAGGTCGGGCCGGCTACCGCCAAACCCGTCGCCCCACATCATCGTTTGCGTCAGGCCCTGGATGCCAAGGGGGAACCAGAGCGTTGCTCCCATCAGGTGCCAGGGAATGGACACTTTGTTGACGGTGGCCCCAAGTTTCGCGAGAAGGTTGGCCGCTTTGCGGACCTTGTCATCGACGTCTGGCTCGGAACCGGGACGGCCGAAGCCCTCCTGCACTACGGCGATCTTGAGGCCCTCCACGCCACCCTCGAGCATCTGTGAGTATGGGTGAACGGAGGGTGCACACTGCCGGGGGTCGTACCCGTCCGCCCCGGCGATGACCTCAAGCAGAAGGGCATTGTCGCGGACGGTAGCCGTCATCGGCCCAGTGTGGTCGAGGTAGACCTCGATGGGCATAATCCCGGTGTAGGGTACCAGGCCGTAGGTCGGCATCATCCCGTAGATCCCGCAGAAAGACGCTGGGATGCGGATGGAGCCGCCCTGATCGCCTCCGACCGCCATATCGACCTCACCTAACGCAACTAGGACAGCGCTGCCCGAGCTCGAACCTCCCGCGGAGTAGCTTGTCTTGAACGGGTTACGCACCGGCCCAGTCGTGTTGGTGTGGCTCGCGCAGGACAAGCACAGGCTCTCGCAGTGGGCTTTACCTAGGATGACACCGCCCTCATCCAAAATGCGACTGACGATCGTGGCGTCGATATTCGGCATATACCCTTCGAGCGTGGAGGAGCCGTTCATCATCGGCACACCGGCGAGCATCACATTGTCCTTGAGTGCCAGCGTCTTGCCCGCAAGTTTCCCCTGGCTGGCCCCTTGCACCCGCGTCTTGTAATACCACGCATTGTGATCGTTCTCTTCCGGTGGAACGCGATACCCAGGTGTGCGAGGGTACTTGACGGGCGGCAAGTTGTCCGGAAGTTGATCAACCAAGTTGTAGGCCTCCACGGTCGGCCGCATCAATGCGATGAAAGAGTCGACATCGGCATCGGTCAGGGACAGACCCATTGCACGGGCGATTTCCTTCAACTGATCGGGTGTCGGAGCGGATACCGTCATCTAGTCTTTCCAATGAGTAGTTTCAGCTGCTCGCAGTCCGGCGGCAAAATACAGCGGGATCGACATCACCCGAATCGTGGGAGGCGAACGCCGCCTTATGCCACCGTGAATGTAGGGGTAGCCGGTCAACCGTCCACTTGCTACGCACGCCCACCGCACGTGTCGAGCCAACGACTCCCACCCCTGATCGGTGTGGCGGCACGTTCATTGACCGCCGTCAACCTGGATATTTGGCGGATATCTGCTCGGCTGCCCATCTCTTTAAGGTCATCCGATCGACTTTTCCCGTGGCGTTGATCGGCATTTCATCGAGCAGAATGACCTCCTCGGGAGCCTTGTAGCCAACCCGCTCCCTTGTGAAGCGGATGATGTCCAGAGCAGCGGGACGCTCGACACCGTCTCGCGCGGTGACGTAGGCCCAAACGTTTTCGCCGTGGACCTCATCACACACACCAACGACTCCAGCAAGGTCGATCGCCGGATGAGCCATGATGACTTCCTCGATCTCCTGAGGAGAAATGTTGGAGCCGTCGTGAACGATGATCTGCTTCTTGCGGCCGCGAAACCAGAAGTAACCGTCGGCATCAACCCGCATGACGTCTCCGGTATCGAACCATCCATCCACAATCGCTGCCTTGGTCGCTTCGGGGTGATTCCAATAGCCCAACATCACTGGTGTTCCCTTGAGCCAAAGGTTGCCATCGACATCGGGCGGCACTTCTCGACCGCTGTCGTCACGCAGAGAAGCCATGTATCCCGGGCTCACGACTCCCGAGGACCCGGCCTTGGCCGTCCCGTCCGAGTCATCGAACAAGCAGTTGGTGGCTTCGGTCAAGCCATACACCTGCTTAATGATCTGCCCAGTCTGGTCGGTAAACTCCTGCTGGAGGCTTGCAGGGAACTTATCACCCGAGGTGAGGCACAGTCGCAGCGAGCGGAAGTCCTCACGGGTCGCACGGTTATCGCGTTGCAGCGCGATGAGAGCCGATGGGAGTGTGAGAAAAACACTGGGCCGCAACTCTCGAAATAGCGGCAGGAGTTCATCGCTGTCGAAGTGGCGTGCAACGCCCACGCGCGCACCGACCGAGAGCCCCGCTAGAGACAGCGCGATCGCTCCGACATGGGACATCGAAGATCCCGGCAACACGACGTCCCGCTTGGTCAACCCGATGGCCTGAGCGAAGCTGGCGACTATGGAACCGAAGGACAAGAGGCTGTGGGTGACACCCTTGGGCTTGCCAGTACTGCCGGAGGTGAAGAAAAGGAGCGCCGGCGCCGTGCGGTCGGGTTGAAGAAAGGCATCGTTCAGCGCCTCGCGGTCGATCAAGCTCTCGAAGCGCGTTGCATGCTCGAGGGGTCCACCAAAGGCAATGAGGCCCAGCGGCAGTTTTCCGGCCAGTGCACTCGTACGCACATCGGCGGCTCGCTCGACATGTGCGAGCAAGACTGAAGCCCCACTCGCGTTTAAGGCGTAGTCGATCTCCTTCGGGGTGTAGCGGTAGTTCAGCGGCGTGACAACCAAGCCAGCCTTCAGGCAGGCAAGGTAGTGCAGCAGGAGCTCAGGACGGTTGGGCATCAGCGAGGCCACCCGAGCGCCTGGTTTTAGTCCTATGGCAGAGAACCTGGCTGCGAGCGATTTAATCTGTTTATCGAGTTCCCCCCATGTCCAAGCCCCAACCGCCGAAACCAATGCGGTCTGTTCGGGGTTGGCCGTCACGCTGGGAGCCAGCAAATCGGTTAGATCTGCTGGCTCTGACAAGCTCGGGCCGTTCAGCGGCATGGTCACTCCTCCGTCGAATGGACCGGCTGCAGTAGTCCTTAACACTCCTGAGGCGAACGATCACCGGGGAGGTTTCTCGTCAGCACCGATGGGGCCCCGAACGCTAACCACGATGTCTTAGAGTATGGGGATTCCAGACCGTTCGCCACGAATTCCGGACCCATCCATGGATTCGGTCAGATGCTTTGCTGGTGTTGTTCGCAGCCGACACAACATGTGCGTGGGTAGACGGTTACCGCGTTCGAGCAAGACAGAGTTCTCCCAACCACCAGGGACAGGATCGTTCTCCAGCCGCAGCAGTTCGCTAAGATTGCGTAGCACAGAACTGCACTGCAAGGTGATCACGTTCTTCAAACGTCGCTTCTACTGGGCAGTTTATACTTGAGCTTTTTGTTGCAAGCCGGTACCAAGCGTGCTACGGTGACTCCTTCGACGGTCAATACCCCCGACCGTCGCGTCCAGTGCCTCGGGGAATGGCAGTCCCCCGGGGCATTTTCTGCTTCGCACACCTGATTGCAGTTGTCACTTTCAGCGTTCAGAACAGTAACGCCTGTGTACTGCAAAATTGGCTGATCTGACAGTAGTAGCAACTGTCGCAACCGGCTATACCAAGGATCAGTTTGGCCTCGATTGGAGGTAGCACAATGTCGTTGGTACAGACTACCTACAAACCACTTGCGGAACTTTGGGAACAGTTGCCCCGGGATCAACGCCTCAGCATGCAAACACTCCGTCAGGCAGCGGACCGTGGCGATCTAGGGAATGTGATCAGGATTAAGGGAAGGCGCTACATCCACGTTAAAGATTTTGGCGATGCGTTGCAGAAAGCGAAACAGGTTGCTGCCTTAACACCGCCGGCACAAGTCAAAGGGAAGCCCGACGGGCACGCTCTCGCTAGAATCTGGTAAGCTTCAGATGAGTGCAAAAGTGCCAGCATTGACCGCAAGCACTACAAGCCACATCAGCGGGTGGTAATCTACAGTAACCGTAAACCAGGAGAAGCGATGATTATTCCCGTTGGGAGTTGCCTAAAGGCCCAACAGATATCCCGATTTGCGATGTTGATCGTGGCAACCATCTTATTCCCACTTGGTGTCGCTGTTGCACAAGAGGCAAATGCGAGCACCCGCGACAAATCTCAGGAAGTCGATGCAGGGGAGGGAGATGAGGAGGAAGGTCTCACGCGGATCGCATATGAGGATTTGCCGGAATCCGTTCGCAAAAAGGCTCGCCAGGAATATCCCGACCAGCGCCTGATGGCCGTAGAAAGAAGCAAAGACGATGGGCGAGTGGTTTATCATGTGATGTTTGAAGTCGATGGTAGGGAAGCAGGTTTAAGGATTGATCCCAAAGGTACAATCCTCGACCGATGGCATTATGAGCAAGCGGCTGACCGCGAAGTCAAATTTCGCCCCACCTACGCTGACATCAAGTACGGGCCGCACGACCGAAACCTGTTAGATCTGTGGCTGGCGGAATCTCAAGAACCTACACCGCTGTTGATCTGTATCCACGGTGGAGGTTTCAGCGGTGGCGACAAAGGTGGCTTTCATGAAGAGAGTGAGTTGCTCGGCACCATGCTCGAAGCCGGGATTTCTGTGGCTGCGATCAACTATCGACTCACCGAGGGCGGAAAGAACCCGTACCCTATTCCCATGCTCGATGGAGCTCGCGCGGTTCAGTACTTAAGACACCAAGCAAAGAAGTACAACCTTCACA
This sequence comes from uncultured Alcaligenaceae bacterium, assembly GCA_964410665.1. Lineage (GTDB taxonomy): Bacteria > Planctomycetota > Planctomycetia > Gemmatales > Gemmataceae > CAYPIE01. Next base: position 24,659 of record CAYPIE010000043.1, on the reverse strand, counting down.
AGAAGCGGTTCGCTGCGACGGGAGGGTCTGCCGGCGGATGCATGCTGATGTGGCTGGGCTTTCATTCAGATTTGTCGAAACCAGATCACAAGGATCCGGTCCTCCGTGAGTCATCGCGTCTTCAAGTGTTAGCTCCAATCGGTGGTCAATCATGCCTTCATATTCCCACGTTGGAGAAATGGTTCGGCGTCACATCGCTGAAAGTACACCCGGCATATGGTCCTTTGTTCGGACTTAGACGGGATGGCCCAATCCACCAGACCGATCGTTTTGACGATGCAATGCGTGACGCCTCCCCGATCACCCACTTAAGCGCGGACGATCCGCCAATTTACTTGCGGTATGGCGACGAGAACCAATCGGTGACTGAGGAGTCCTCACCCAACGTCTGGGTCCATCACCCCATCATGGGAACGAAGCTCAAGGAAGCTATGGATGCTCTTCAGCTTGAATGCTACGTAGAGTACCCAGGATGCAAACCCATTTCCGAATACTCATCACAGTTGGAGTTCGTCATTCGCAAGCTGACGGCACGACAGAGGCCTCGAGAATAGGGTACTGAGAAATACATTCTACCGTAGGTAGCTCTGTTCGGGCGGGTTGGCCTCGCGCCGGCGGTAGTGGCGGAGCCTGTTGAGTACCTTCGCGGGGTCGCTTGCCACTGCCCGGGCCAGTCGGATCAGTAGCCGAAGAACCTCTCGGACTGTCAACAGGATGACACTCGCCCCCAAGCCCGCCTGGTGTGGCCGTCCGCTCCGCCGGCACCAGCATCGACGTCGTTATGTGCCGGTGCACCCATGTCACGATCGGACCTGGTATTCGCCCAGTCCATAAGGGTGCAACGAAGTGAACCTTCTCAAGCCTGGTAACTTCTCGGGCAGAGCAACGGTCTGGGTGAGAAACCAGCTCATGCCTCGACGAAACGGCAAGCACCGTGACCCGGCCAAGCCACAAGCCTGGCGACGCACGCTCGCCGATCAAGCCCGCGCACTGGGTAGTCGATCCGCTTCAAGGAGCTATTTCTCAATGTGTGGAACACGGCCAAGCCGAGCAAGTTGTGCACGGTCGCGTCTCGAAGGTCCATCTTAGAGAAATGGCTCTGCATTCGTCCTTAATCGGTCGAATGATGATTAACCGGTTTTGCCCCTGCCAAGGATTTCTCGGGCGGCGGCAGCGACGTTGTCCGGCTCGAATCCGAACTTCCTTTGGAGCTCCTTGAGCGGCGCTGAAGCACCAAATGTTATCATACCGATGACCCTGCCCGAAGGACCGATGTAACGTTCCCATCCGAACGTAGAGGCCTGCTCTACGGCGACCCGTGCGGTCACATTTGGCGGCAGTACACTGTCGCGGTATTCTTGTGTTTGCTGCTCGAAGATCTCCCAGGAAGGCATGGACACCACCCGCGAGCGGATGCCCTCAACGGCCAACTTCTCGTGAGCCTCGACGGCCAGGATCAATTCGCTGCCGGTCGCTATCAAGATCACCTCGGGGTCACCTCCAGAAGCGTCAGCGAGCACGTAAGCACCGTTCGCGACTCCAGAAGCTGCAGCGTATTTGTTCCGATCCAGCGTCGGCAATTTCTGCCGCGATAGTGCCAACACCGCGGGCTTGTGTCGCAGTTGCATCACGTAACGGTAGGCTTCGACGACCTCGTTGGCGTCCCCGGGCCGCAACGTGATCAAGCCGGGAATGGCTCGCATGGAGGCGAGATGTTCCACTGGCTGATGGGTCGGCCCGTCTTCCCCGTCCCCCATGGCATCGTGGGTGAAAACAAAAATGCTAGGCAATTCCATGAGGGCTGAGAGTCGGATCGATGGGCGTGCATAGTCGCTAAAGATAAAGAACGAGGCACCGAAAGCACGAATTTTGGAGAGGTTCAGTCCGTTCACGATCGCAGCCATCGAGTGTTCGCGAATCCCGAAATGGATGTTCTTTCCGCCCGGACTTTCGGATTGCAGTTCTCCGGCACCTTCAAAGGTCAACGTGGTCCGGGTCGATGGGGCAAGGTCCGCTGAGCCGCCGAAGAACCACGGAATGTTCCGGGCGAGCACGTTGAGAACCTTACCCGAAGCATCGCGTCCCGCCATCCCGGTCGGATCAGCAGCAAACACGGGGAGGTCGCGATCCCAACCGTCCGGGAGCTCGCGTCGCTGCATCTGCTCCGTTTGGGTTGCCAGCTCAGGATATTTCGCCTGATACTCCGCAAACAGTCCCATCCATTGTTCGCGCACTTTGGCGCTACGCACGCCGATGCCTGCCGAAAAAGCATCATAGACGCCGTCTGGCACCAGGAACTTCGCGTCCTCGGGCCAACCGTAGCTTCGCTTCGTGAGCCGGACCTCCTCTTCTCCGAGTGGCGAGCCATGGACCGCAGCAGTGTCGTGCTTGTGTGGGGAGCCGAAGCCGATGTGGGTATCCAAGATGATCAGCGTGGGGCGTTCGGGCGTTTCTCGGAAGACGTGCAGTGCGTGTTCAATTCGATCGATATCATTGGCATCTCCGACGCGCAAAACGTTCCACCCATAGGCCAGGAACCGCGCCGCCACATCTTCGGTAAAGGTGATCTTTGTGTTCCCCTCGATGGTGATATGGTTGTTGTCGTAAATCCAGCAAAGGTTATCCAGCCCCAGATGTCCCGCCACCGACGCCGCTTCCGATCCGATCCCCTCCATCAGGCAACCATCGCCGCAGATCGCGTAAATGTTGCCGTCGAAAAGATGAAATCCCGGACGGTTGTAGTGGCTTGCCAGCCACTTCTGGGCGATCGCCATCCCAACGCTGGTGGCGATGCCCTGACCCAGCGGGCCGGTGGTTGTCTCGACACCGGAGGTCCAATGGTATTCCGGGTGTCCTGGAGCCCGGCTGCCGAGCTGGCGAAAACGACGAATGTCTTCCAGCGATACCGCCGGTTGGCCTACCGTTTCATAGTCGGCGTTCACGGCTTGTGTCCGGGTCAGGTGCAGAATGGACCAGAGCAGCATCGAGGCGTGGCCGTTGGATAGGACGAAGCGATCACGCCCAGGCCAAATGGGATCCTGCGGATCGAACCTGAGTACTCGGTTCCACAGTGTGTACACCAGCGGAGCCAACGCCATGCACGCGCCGGGATGTCCGGAATTGGCCTGCTGGACAGCGTCAATCGAGAGGGTGCGAATCGTATTGATGGCCAACTGGGCGGTCTTATCATCTGCCATAGGTTCCTCCTTCCAAGGCCGCGTTTTTTTTGCCGATACGACGCAGATGTCGCTCGGCTTGGCTGTACTCCGCAGCCAGGGAAGTCGCCACAAGCTCCCAGGCAACGGCAGAGCTGCTGCCGGGGACTTACTTCAGTGCATCATTCACGATCTGTTCCGCTTCGGTGATGATCGCATCCAGGTGAGTCTGATCTTTGAAGCTCTCCGCATAGATCTTGTAGATGTTTTCGGTGCCGGACGGTCTTGCCGCGAACCAGCCGCTATCGGCCACAACCTTCAATCCTCCAATGGGTGCGTTGTTACCAGGAGCACTGGTGAGTTTCTGTCGGATGGGCTCGCCTGCGAGTTGCGGAGCCGCAATCGCGTCCCCGGAGAGCTCTTTCAGCTTACCTTTCTGCTCGGGTGTGGCCGGTGCATCGATCCGGGTGTAGTAAGGAGTACCAAACTCGCCTTCCAGTTCCTTGAAGTGCTCGCCTGGATCCTTCCCTGTGCGGGCCATCATTTCAGCTGCCAACAACACCATGATCGGACCGTCCTTGTCGGTGGACCAAACGGTGCCGTCAAGTCGCAGGAAACTGGCTCCAGCGCTCTCCTCTCCGCCGAAACACATCGAGCCGTCGAATAGCCCGGGCACAAACCACTTGAATCCGACCGGAACCTCACACAACGGCCGGCCAAGTTTGGCGACCACACGATCGATCATGCTGCTACTCACCAGGGTCTTGCCGACGTTTACCTGAGCAGGCCAGTTTCGGTGCGTCAGCAAGTAACGTATCGCCACCGCCAAGTAATGATTGGGGTTCATCAAGCCGACCGACGGCACGACGATTCCATGCCGATCGGCATCCGGATCGTTGGCGAATGCCACTTGATACTGATCTTTCAATCCCAGAAGTCCCGCCATCGCGTAGGGGCTTGAAGGGTCCATGCGAATCTTGCCGTCGTGGTCGACTGTCATGAACGAGAACGTGGGGTCGATGGTCTGGTTGACCATACGAATATCAAGGCCATAGATCGAGTTGATGGGTTCCCAGTAGGGCTTTGCAGCTCCACCCAGTGGGTCGACGCCTAATTTGAGCTTCGCCGTTCGAATGAGGTCCATCTCGACAATGTTTTTCAGATCCTCAACATAGGGGATCACGAAATCTTCCTCATGCGTCGTGTCTGCTTTGAGCGCTTGCTCGAACGGGACCCGCTTGACCTCTGCATTTCCGTTCCGGAGCAGATCGTTTGCCCTCTGTTGAACCCATTTGGTGATGTCGACGTCCGCAGGTCCGCCGTTCGTTGGGTTGTACTTGAAACCGCCATCTTGAGGCGGATTGTGCGACGGGGTGATGACAATCCCATCGGCGAGATGTTCTTTGCGATCGCGGTTGTAAACCAGAATCGCCCGTGAAATCACTGGCGTTGGCGTGACACCATCGTCTTTTTGAATAATGGTTTGCACGCCGTTGGCCGCTAATACTTCGAGAGCCGTGCGCTGCGCGGGGGCGGACACCGCGTGGGTATCCTTGCCCATGTACAGTGGCCCGTCGATACCTTGACCATGGCGATACTCACAGATTGCCTGGGTGATCGCCAAGATGTGTGCTTCGGTGAATGTGCCGTGCAAAGGCGAGCCACGATGCCCACTTGTACCAAAGCTCACCAACTGATTGGTGTCGGCCAGATCGGGCTTTCGTTCGTAATAGTCGCGTTCTAGCTTTGACAGATCCACGAGCATGTCTTTGGGAGCCGGCTTGCCCGCAAGCGGAGATATCGCCATGTCTCATATCCTTTGCTAACTCTCGGTTGAACAGCATTGAGTCGGACTACACAGGACACGGGTCGGCCTTCCAGATGTCGGTTGCATATTCCGCGATCGTGCGGTCGCTGGAAAACTTCCCGGAGGCCCCGACATTCAAAATCGCCTTGCGTGCCCAAGCGTGGGGGTCGGCATACAATTCTCGCAACCTCTGGTCGGCCTCAAGGTACGATCGAAGGTCGGCCAAGTGCATGTAGTAGTCGCCGTTGGTGAGGAGGGCGTCGCGGATGGGGGTGAACACCCCGGGCTCATAGCGGCTGAAGTGGTCGGTGAAGATCAGATCCAGAACCGCGCGTGTTTCCGGCTCGTTGTCATAATGCCAATGCGGGTTGTAGTAACCGCGACTTGCCACCACCTGCTCCGCCGTTAACCCGAACAGGAAGAAATTCTCAGCGCCCGCTTCCTCCGCCATTTCGATAGTAGCGCCGTCCCACGTTCCGAGTGTCAACGCTCCGTTCATCATGAATTTCATGTTGCTCGTGCCGCTGGCTTCGTACCCGGCCGTCGAGATCTGATTGGAGACATCGCTCGCTGGGATCAGCCACTCGGCTTGGGTAACGCTATAGTCGGGGAGAAAAAGAACCTTGAGTCGGCCACGCGTCGACGGGTCACCGTCAATCGTACCGGCCAAATTGTTGATGAGCTTGATAATGATCTTCGCCAACTTGTAAGCCGGCGCCGCTTTGCCGGAGAAGAAGAAAGTCCGAGGGGCCATCTCAAGGTTGGGGTTCTCGAGCAGGCGGTGGTAAAGCACCAGGATGCGGAGCGCATTGAGCAATTGTCGTTTGTATTCATGGATCCGCTTGATCTGCGAATCGAAGATGCTGTCCGGATCCACCGTCTGGCCAGTTGTCCGCTTCAGCCAATCGGCCAACTTGACTTTCGCTTCCCGTTTGGCTTGGAGGAACTTGTCCTGCAAACCTCGGTCGTCTGCAAGAGGTTGCAGTTTTCTCAACTGGCTGAGATCGGTTATCCAGCCGTCGCCGATAGCTTCCGTGATGGTTGTGGCCAGCACTGGGTTGCACATCAGCAACCAGCGACGCGGGGTGACACCATTGGTTTTGTTGTTGAACCTTTCGGGAAACATCTCCGCCAGGTCCTTTACCGTTCGCGTTCGCAGTAGCCGAGAGTGAATCGCGGCGACACCATTGGTGCTGTGCGAGCCGACAATGGCCAGGTTCGCCATGCGAACGTGCTTGACGGGACCTTCTTCGATCAAACTGATCCGTTCGACTTTTCCTTCGTCCTCTGGAAAGCGGGCTCGAACGTCATCCAATAAACGACGATTGATTTCGTAGATAATCTCGAGTTGTCGAGGTAGCAACGTTTGGAACCACTCGACCGGCCATTTCTCCAGCGCTTCGGGCAACAAGGTATGATTGGTGTAACCGAGGGTTCGTCGTGCGAGGACCCAAGCCTGCTCCCACGGAAGCTTTGCATCGTCCAGCAGAATGCGCATTAACTCAGGAACCGACATGGTTGGGTGCGTATCGTTCAGCTGAATCGCGACCTTCTCCGGAAGCAAACTCCAGTCGTCATTGTTCTGCCGGAAGCGGCGTATCAAATCGGCCAGCGAGCAGGCAACCAAGAAGTACTCCTGCACGAAACGCAGGCCTTGCCCCAAGCTGGTCGAGTCGTCGGGGTATAGGACACGTGTGAGCGACTCTGCCGCGAGCGTTTCCGCCAGTGCTCCGACGAAATCGCCTCCACTAAATTCTTGAAAATTAAAGTAGTCGTGTGCTGCCGCTTCCCAAAGCCTGAGGGTATTGATCGTCTTGCCGCCGTAGCCCACCACAGGGCGATCGTACGGCACGCCAATCAGCTTCGACGGACGCCCGACCACCGTGCGCAACGTGCCTCCGTGCACCTCGAAAGAGCAGTTGAGCATGATCTCGACCATCTCGTTGGGTCGCCGAACCTCCCATGGATCTGGACGTCGAAGCCAGTTGTCCGGCTCCTCGTGCTGCCAGCCTTGTAGGATTGTCTGTTTAAAGATTCCATATTCGTATCGAAGCCCATATCCCATCGCCGGGATTTGCATCGTCGCCATGGAATCGATGAAACAGGCCGCCAGCCTCCCCAGCCCACCATTTCCGAGGCCCGCATCCGGTTCCTGTTCCAACAAATCGAGCCAATCGATGTTCTTCTGCTTCACCACATCCTGAACGATCGGATCGAGAAGCAGGTTCGTGATGTTGTTGGTCAACGACCGGCCGATGAGAAACTCCATCGACAGATAGTAAACCTGTTTGGGATCCTCGCGGCGATACGTCTCCTCCGTCCGTACCCAGCGCTGCGACAGGATATCGCGAATCGAACGCGCAACCGCCTCAAAGCGCTCGTGGTCACCGATTGCTTGCGCCTGCATCACATTGTCAAAGACAAGGTGCCGTTCGTAGAGTGCCTCATCCCTGCCGCTGAAACTGACGGGACCGCATTCGTACTGTTGCAAGAGTTTATCGAAGTCGACTGACTTCGTAGAGGTCGTGGCCGTTTGCGCATTTCGTGTTGTCATAAGATTCTGTGGCCTTTGCGTCGGGAATGGTGAATGTCTCGTCTCCGTGTTGCGTTCTTGATGAACCCCTTACGAAGGGGCTACTGAGGTAGCCGAACTCAACATCTAATAAGGCCATTTCCACTCTGAATCTTCCTTTCGATCGGTTCCGAACTTGTAGGCATACTGCTCGCATTCGATTTGACGGTTGAGCAAGGCTTCCCGAGCGCTGGCACCGGTCACTCGAAAACGGGGCATGCGGTCAATCGCGTCGATGGCCAAGCTGAAGCGGTCGGTCTGATTGCGGATGGCGAGTTCGAGCGGCGTATTGATGTTGCCTTTCTCCTTGTAGCCGCGAACGTGGATGTGGTGTTGACCCGGCCTTCGGTAGGTGAGTCGATGAATCAGCCATGGGTAAGAATGGAAGTTGAAGACCACGGGCTTGTCGGGCGTGAAAATCGCCTCGAACTCAGTGTCGGTCAAACCGTGGGGATGTTCTGTATTGGGAACCAGCTTTAATAGGTCCACGACGTTGACGAACCGAACTTTAACATCGGGCAGCATCTCGCGTAATAGAGCAGCGGCGGCAAGAGACTCCATGGTCGGCACATCACCACAGCTCGCCATCACGACATCGGGTTCGACGCCCTGATCATTGCTCGCCCAATCCCAGATTCCCAGGCCCTTCGTGCAATGGGCGATCGCCGCCTCGATGTCAAGGTATTGCAAGTGGATCTGTTTATCGGCGACGATCACATTGACATAATTCTCACTCCGCAGACAGTGGTCGGCGACCGACAGCAGACAGTTCGCATCCGGGGGTAGGTAAACGCGCACGACGCTGGGACTCTTGTTGATCACAACGTCGAGGAACCCCGGATCCTGGTGCGTGAAACCATTGTGGTCTTGTCGCCAAACCAGCGCGGTGATCAGCAGATTGAGCGAGGATACGTTGGCACGCCACGGTAGCTGGTTGCACTTCTCCAGCCACTTCGCGTGTTGGTTGTACATCGAGTCGATAACGTGAATAAACGGCTCGTAGCTGTTGAGCAGCCCATGCCGGCCGCTGAGAATGTAACCCTCCAGCCATCCTTCCACGGTATGTTCGCTCAGCATCTCCATCACGCGGCCGTTCGAGACCAAGTTGCCGCCGTCAGTATCTTCCGGGAAGTACTCACCGAGCCATGCTTTCTTGGAGACTTCGTACACGGCTGCGAGCTTGTTAGACTGCGTCTCATCCGGGCCAAAAAGGCGAAAGTTCTTCATGTTCAAACGCATCACTTCGCGGAGGAAGAAACCGAGCGCAGGAACGGCGGCCGCCAAAGTTGCGCCGGGTTCCTGGACGCCCACGGAATGGTCCCGGAAATCGGGCATATCCAGGGGCTTGCGCAACAAACCGCCGTTGGCGACCGGGTTGGCGCTCATCCGTCTGGTCCCCTTCGGAGCTAGCTCTTTGAGTTCGTGGATCAGTCGGCCCGCTTCATCGAACAGCTTTTCGGGCTCGTAGCTTCGCATCCATTCTTCCAGCACACTCAAGTGCTCCGGCTTGCTGGCAATGTCCGGCAAGGGAATCTGGTGTGCTCGCCAGAAACCTTCCAGGTAGTGTCCATCGACTTTCCGTGGTGCGGTCCAGCCTTTGGGACTGCGGAGGATGATCATGGGCCAGCGTGGGCGCTCCGCCTTGCCCGAACGCCGCGCTTCCTCCTGGATTGTGCGAATCTCTAGAACGCAATGCTCCAGCGTGGCAGCCATAGCCTGGTGCATACTGTCCGGCTCGCTGCCTTCTACAAACAACGGTCTATACCCGTATCCCACAAACAACGCTTCCAACTCTTGATGACTGATCCGGGCCAAGAGGGTCGGATTGTTGATCTTGTAGCCGTTCAGATGCAAAACGGGGAGCACTGCCCCGTCTGTGATCGGATTGAGATATTTGTTGCTGTGCCAGCTCGTAGCGAGTGGACCCGTCTCGGACTCACCATCACCGACCATACAAAGCGTGATCAGGTCTGGGTGGTCGTAGACGGTCCCGTAAGCGTGCGAAATGCTGTAGCCGAGTTCACCCCCCTCATGGATACTTCCCGGAGTTTCGGGAGTTGCGTGGCTGCCAATTCCGCCGGGGAATGAGAACTGCTTTAAGAATCGCTGCATTCCCGCCAAGTCTTCGCTCTTGTCCGGGTAAATCTCAGAATAGGTCCCCTCAAGATATGCATTGGAGAGAACGGCCGGCGCTCCATGGCCAGGCCCAGAGATGAAAATCGCATTCAGATCGTACTTCTTGATCAACCGGTTGAAATGGATGTATGTGAAGGACTGGCCAGCGTCTGATCCCCAATGGCCCAGTAAGCGAGACTTGGTGTGTGCCAGCGTGAGCGGTTCTCGCAGCAACGGGTTGTCCTTCAGGTACAGCATTCCCATGCACAAATAGAGACTCGCCCGCCAATAGGCGTCGATCTTTTTCACCTCTTCTGGACTTAGCGGGGTGCCGGTGATCGTTGAACGGGCTGGGCCGTAAGCTGAAATCGCCTCAATGGAGGTCGTCTCGTTGTTGGAACTGGAAGCCTTCTGTTCTGTTCTGCTTCCCATGATGATAGGCTCCTTTGTTGTCGCATCGTTTGCTTAGAACCTTACTAAGAAGGGTGGCAGCTAGATCCATAGATAAGTGTAGAGAGAATTAAGCCAATGGCCCTATTTTGGTGCAGAGAACCGTGTATTCCATCCGCTTGCCGATACCCGCAGTTGGCGTGCTTCGCGAAGGATTGTGAAGTCCCTGCGAGTGGCGAGAACCCGGTCCGACGATGTCGACGTCGCAATATCCGCGTCCGGCTTGCAGGTTCCGTTCGCATCGTCAGCCGATTCCAAGCCTAAGAAACCCGGCTTCTCATAGACTCGCTTACGGATCTCGGATGCATGCTCACCAACGCCCCCCTTCCTCAACGGGCTCGAAGAGACTGAATTGGAAGCTGCTCGATCCGAGGTTGCAAACTAGTATCTACTTTTTTAATCGCCAAGCCGTCGATTTATTTGTTGAATCAATTTGGAAGTCACGTTGCTGCCACTTATTGGAGGACATGTCGGTCGTCATCCCAAAGCCGGATAGCAGGCTGAGACAAGTTGTGTTTGTAGCTCAGTGCGCTGAGGCTTGCCGTGCGCAACAGAAAGCACTTCGCCATCGACGGCTCCAGCCCGAGCCAACGAGCGGCCAACACGCGTAGAAAATGTCCGCTGGAAAAGAGTAAAACGTTGCCATCAATCGGACGTAGACGCTTCACCCCCCGGTCTGCCCGTACCCCGACGTTCTGCGGAGATTCGCCACCCGGGCAGCCGTCGTAAAACAGATACCAATCCGGACGCTCTTTGTGGATATCGACGGTTCGGCCCGCCCCTCGTATTGACCGTAGTTCCATTCGACTAGGTCCTGATCGATTTCGGCACTCAGTCTAAAACCCGCCAGCTCGCAAGTGCGCGACGCTCGCAGCAACGGGCAGGTGTTGACCTTCGCGAAATCGATCCCACGTAGACGCTCGCCCAAGAAGCGAGCATGCTGCTCGCCTCGCTCAGTAAGCGGTAGGTTAGTCACTCCCGTGTGCTGGCCGGACAATGACCACGCAGTTTCACCGTGTCTCGCCAGATAAACAACCGGAAGTGATTCAGCCATGAGAATGCCCAGTAAGAATCGTTTGATGGATCGCCGCCATTCCCTCACCTCGCCTTACGGATCGACTCTGCCGACTCGGGATGATGCCGATCAAAGACCCGGTAGACTAACTGTTTCACGATGTCGTTGACGAAAAACCAGGCCAACGCGTAGCCCCAGACCAGGGCAGCCCACTCCCAACCGATTGGCTCCATGAAGATGCCGTAGACTGCGATCAAGGTTGCCACGGTTTGGGTACCCAGCACTGCGAACAGCAACACCTTCGCCGGGGAGATCGACCAGAACGGACCGCGCGTGCGGGTCACGAAGATGGTCAAATGCCCTGCCACAGAAAGTTTCAGGTACATGAATGTTTGTATCATAGCACGCTGTTGTATGGGATCGTCGCTTAGTTCAAAGACCCTTTCCGCCAGGTAAAACAGTCCGAAGGAAGCCACCACACCGGCGGTTCCTAGCACGGTTGCCAAACCAAGGACAAGCTGCATGTTCCACGCTTCGGGTTTGTTCGAATAACGAACTCGGTCGTAGGCAATCGACAGAATGGCACCGTCATTGAGCAACGCGAGGAGCACGATCATGACAGCCGTTACTGGATAAAAATTGAATACAAGAATCGACAGCGTCATGAACAGCAAAACGCGGGTCGTCTCCGCGATACGATAGATGGCATAGCTAGTCATCCGTTGAAAGATCTTGCGAGCTTCCTGGATGGCATAAATGATCACGGAGAGGCCAGGAGCTAACAGCACGATATCCGCCGCCGCACGGGCGGCATCCGTGGCCCCGGAAACAGCGATGCCTGCATCGGCTTTTTTCAGAGCGGGGGCATCGTTGACCCCGTCACCCGTCATCCCCACAATGTGGCCACGTTGCTGCAGAACATCGACGATGTGATACTTGTGCTCGGGAAAGACCTGAGCAAACCCGTCGGCGTGCTCTATGACATCCGCCATCTGGCCGCTTTCGTAGTGTTTGGTTTCATCAAACATCTCTGCATTGAGAATGTTATCCTTCAGACCGACCTCGCGTGCAATCTCCCTACCGATGGCGAGTTGGTCCCCGGTGACCATCTTTACGTCGACCCCCATTTGATTCGCCGTAGCAATGGTTGACTTGGAATCCTCGCGGGGCGGATCGTAAAGGGGGAGTACACCGAGGAAACGCCACGGTCCGTCGCCGTCGGAGCGAGCCACTGCCAAGGAGCGAAATCCACGCCCGGCGAATTCATTGACCGTTTTCTCGACTTCAGGCCTGATTTGGTCGGCATCGGCGACCATCGCCAGAAGCACCTGCAGTGCTCCCTTGGTCACGCGAAACGTGCTGCCGTCAGGTCGGGTGACGGTCGCCTCCGTTCGTTTGTTCACTGGGTCGAATGGCTGGAAATGGGTTACCTGCCCCGCGTTGCTCGGTGGCGACTTCAACGCCCCGAGAACTGCCATATCGATGGGATCCTGGTCTTCTGCCCGCGACGCCAAAGCCGCACTCAACACGATCTCGTCGGGGGTGACACCTTCCAGCGTGAACGGATCTCCGAGCGTCAGCCGGTTCTGGGTCAACGTGCCGGTCTTGTCGGAACATAGCAGGTCCATGCCCGCCAGTTCCTCAATCGAAACGAGCCGACTCACGATTGCCTGCTTCGCGGAAAGGATGCGGGCACCCACAGCCATCGTAACGGACAATACCGTCGGCATGGCCACTGGAATTGCCGCCACGGTGAGCACCAAGGCGAACTGCAAAGTCTCCAGCATCGGGTCTTCGCGAAAAAGAGCGACCGTGAGGATGAGAACCACCAAGGCGACAGCAACAACGATCAGGTAATTCCCAATCGTAAGTACCGCACGTTGGAAGTGACTGACCGTGTGTGCCTGCGCCACCAGACCTGCGGTCTTGCCGAAGTAGGTGTTTGACCCCGTGCCATAGACTAACGCGTCGATCTCACCCTGCTTGACGATGGAACCAGAGTAGACGCCCTCTCCGGACTTGTGAGTCACGGGCAATGACTCACCGGTGAGAGCGGACTGATCCACTTGGATCGAGTCACCTTCCAGGAGTCGAGCATCGGCAGGAACAATATCGCCCAACCGTATGCGGATTACGTCTCCGGGAACTAATTCACGGGCGGGCACGACGGTCCAGTTCCCGGCTCGTCTCACTCGGGCATCGAGCGCCAGCTTTGCCTTCAATGCCGCGATTGCCCCTGCGGCCTGGTACTCCTCCCAAAAGCCAACCACAGCGTTCATGACGAGCAGGACTAAAATGATGCCAAAATCGGCCCAGTGTCCCACTATGGCCGACAAAATGACCGCGACCTCGATCATCCAGGGGATGGGTCCCCAAAAGTACGAAAGGAACTTCAAAAATGCGTTGGTTTTCTCCTCGGGCAGCTCGTTGTAGCCATATTGCTCCAAGCGACGTTGGGCTTCCTCTGGGCTCAAGCCGTCCGGTGATGTGTTAAGCGTCTGGCTCAGTTCAGGAAGCGGCATCTTGGCCAAGCCTCCCATCGGTGAGGTTGCTTGATCCTGTTTTGAACTCGTCATTGCTGTATCTTCCTTTACCTCGACGTTACCGAATCGCTGGTCCGCTGCCTCTGGAACCACGATTCGTTTGTTTCTTCGGCGATGTCTTGACTAGGTCGATGTGCAGGTCATTGCCGTTCATCCAACTCTGCTCGCTCCATGCCAGGCCATCACTGACCGTCGGCATTGAGTTGCTCAGGGCAATTAGCCAATGCCCCACGGTCGGCACCATGTTGATGGAATTGAGATTGGTGTGAAGCAAGATCATGTCCACAACCGGCTCAAGCTGTTCGCGATCTAGTTCATACTCGTCGCGCTAGTCTCGCACCATGGTTGCCGAGACCTGTCCAGCCAACTCGGAGCGGGAGTCTGGCACGCAGGTACTAGGGTAGTAGTACGCAGAGAAGGGCCAGACGGCAAAAGCCATTGTCTTCTCGCCATATCAGCCAAGGTTAAAATCGATGATTCCGATTTCTCCGTTCTGGGCGAGAATACCCACTGAATGACGGTCTCGGTGGACGAATTCGTAGAGGCGAGGCCGTGTCGCCCGCCCACGCGGTCCATCTATAAATGCCTGTATTTCATTCGCGACTCGCCTGTTGAACGGATCGGGAAGGGAATTGGGAATCGGTACTAATTTGCCGTTGTACCAGGGCAGTCGATCCTGGTCGACAGGCCGCTTGAGCGGGTCAGAGACAAAGTGAAATCTCTTCCAGGAGACGTTCCTTCATCTTTGAAGGTGGAGCATGCAACGGCTCAGATTTGAGAGCCGACATTTCTTAATGAGTCTCTGTGAGACCGGCGGGCCAATACAGACTCTGATTCAGCTGCAAAAAAACCTCAACGGCACCTGCACTCGAGGACTTCGAGCGGGCATAGTTGGTGAGTTGACTTCGCATCTGATCGGGACTTCCGAACTGGAAGCCAAGTTGGCTGGTGTACTCAGCGGCTCCGTCTAGCTTACAGTCCAATGCCGCGGTGATGTCCAATTCGAATTCAGCCAACTCTTGGGTGGTCACAATCCCTTGCGAATCGGGATGACGGATGACATAGGGTGTGTCCTGATACCACCAGACCGATCGTGGATAGAGGCTCGGGACCCGTCGGGCCGCAGCAATGACTTCCAAATGATCGACGTGCCCCCCGATGCCTTGAGGGAGGAAGATGAGGTCGGGACGATGCCTTTTCATCATCTCGGCGAAGAAAACTTCCAGACGAGACGCGATGTCGTCCGATGCCTTGGTTCCGCTGAACAGTTCGGGGGCACTCTCGTAACCGCGGTGTGGGGCCTCGGGCAGGTCTCCCCACACCAACTCGCTCACTCCGGCGGTCACCGCGAACCGCCGGTCTTCCTCCCGGCGGAGCCGCATGTAGTCCACATGAGGTGGGATCCCTTTGTCAGTTTGGCATTGAAGAGCGAAACCTCTCGGATCAGGGACCGAAGCGGTGAATGGGGTGGCGAGCACCGTACACCATCCGCGCCGAGCGAGGGTGACGAGTGCCCCACCGCACGAGAAGGCCACGTCGTCGAGGTGCGGCGAGATGAAGAGTGCCGTCGGCACGTGTGAGTTCCCGAGATTAAAGGAAGTGAGGTTGGGATCGGAACCGGCAGTTGGGGTCGGCGTCTTCCAATGTAGAGTCCGGCCGGTATGTTGTGGTCCAGCCGCAGTCCGGGGTGTTGCCCGCGACGTTGTGATAGGCCCTCTCGATCTGGGCCGAGACGGCCGGCCATGAGTACAGTTGGCAAACGTCCGCGAGGCTCTGTCGGGCTAGTCGGGTTCGCATGGAGTCATCCCGGAGCATGGCATCGATCGCACCAGCTAACGCCTCCGAGTCACGTACCGGCACGAGTAGTCCGTTATGCCCGTCTGTCAGGCAGTCCACGACTCCGACGGTGTCGGTGGACACCACCGGTAGGCCCGAAGCCATTGCCTCGAGGATGGTATTCGAGAACCCCTCGGAGTAAGTGGGCGAAACGAAGATGTCGCCCTTATGGTACACCCTCGGGGCATCCTCGTAGGCTGTGTAACCCGTCAGACATACCCGGCCTTCAAGACTTTCCTCGGTGACCTGTGTTCGCACGGTTTCCAAGTCGGGTCCGATCCCGGACACGGTCAGCCTGAGTGTGGGGTGCCGGTTGGCGAGGGAACGGAACGCCTTGAGAAGTTCTCCCAAGCCCTTCCTCAGGTCAACCCGCCCATGATAGAGCAGTGTCGGCGGGGAGGACAGGCCGCCCAGATTGTCTGGGTCTCTGGGTCGAAATCGCTCGGTGTCGGTCGCCCCGGGCACGATCGTGAATCGCTGGATGTCAGTTCCATGATTCTCGGCTACCTCCTCGGCGAAGGAACGGCTGCCGATGAGCACCGCGCCGGCGTGGTTGAGGACGGCACGCATGGTCCGGGCGTGAGTGTCACAGCAGGTGCCGACCCAGTGGCCATCTCCACCCTGGATGGACACCACGTTCGGGACGCCCGTCCGACGGCTGACTTCCAATGCAGCCAAACCATTGGGGTAACCGTACTGCGCGTGCACGACGTCGAAGGGCTTGCGTTCGTGGGCTTCCAGGGCGGCCCGGACCATGGCTCGTAGATCGGCTTCGAAGTCGGCCGGCAGGCCCGAGTTCACCCGCTGCTCGCCCAGCGACTCCAGGCCAATGACCTCGACCCCGGGCACCTCCGGGGGCGGCCCACCCCCATAGACGGACGAGCCGGCGGCGTCGTTGCGGTACTGCGAGATCATCACGATGTCATGTCCGGCCCGGACCAGCTGCCGCAATAGATTTAGGGCGTACACGCTCATCCCCGAAATGGCCGGGAAGAAGCGGCGGGAGATGAAACATATTCTCATCAGGTGGCCTTCAATACTGGGATGAAATGCCGCTCCTTGGCAATGGCAGCGGCGTGACTGTTCGGTTCGCGGTACAGCGGGTAGAGCGGGCCGACGATCCGGTCCACTGCCCGCGGGTCGAGCCAAGCCTGGTCGCCGAGCCGTTCCCGAGCCTCCTCGGTAAGTCGGACCGGCAGTGCGCCGGTGGGGCCACTGCCGAAGCCGACAAAATCACAACCTCGCTCCATCAACCGGCCGAGGCCGCGCTCACCGATGCGGTAGTAACTCATGGTCTCGCACTCCAGACCGGGCACGACCACCTTGACAACGGCCAACTCTCTGCTTGGAGGTGAGAAGTCGAAGTACAGGATGTCAAAGCCCTCCGAACGCAAGCGACCACTGACTATCGTGAGCAACTCTTCGGGTGTACCCACCGGCCCTGTGCTGGGGAGATCAGAGAGCTTGACCCGGCAACTATCCCGCAGTACGGAACCACTAAGCCTGTCGATCAACTCTTCCCGAGTCGCCTCCATCCATTCCATCATGGCCGCAAGGCAGCGCGGTTCCTCGTTGGCAGGGTCGAACGACTCCGCGTAGGTGTCCAGATGGCCCTCGGGCGCGACACGACGGATCAACTCTAGGGGGCCGTGCATGTATCCCTTACGGGTTCGGGCGGCCGCGAATTCCAGGAGCGCTTTGCGGAGGCAGCGTTCGCGGTCAGGGTGGATCGCCTCGCCGCAGGCGGTGGCCTGGATCGGCAAGGCGCCGGGCCATTCATCGACGTCGTGCCCGACCACGTACAAGTTGGGCATGCCGAAGTCGGAGGCCGCCAGCTTGACCGTCACCTCCACGCCTAGTTCTCGGAGAGTGTCGAGGAGACCGGCCAGCACGTCGTCGGTGATCTCGTCCAGTTCGACCACGATGCCACGGTCCATCGCCCGAAATGAGACGCAGTTGCCGTCACGTTGGAGCAGTTCCAAGAGCCCGTGAGAGAGTGCCCGTGCGAGGGTGTCTCCGGCACCTAGCCCGTTGGTGATCGGCGTGATCAAGGGCGGCCGCCCTCGCATCTGGCCGAAACTGACCGCGGCGAACTCCCACGGTACCAGGACGGTCTCCCCGCTCGAGTGCCGGACCGCTTCCGCCCAGGCGAGCTGCATGTCCGGGCGGTACTCGCTGCCCGCCGGCAGGCACAGCGTCAGGGGATCGACCACGCCGGTTTTTCCGCGTTCGCGGGCAAGTTCGGCGTAGCTTCCGAAGACTGGCTTCCGCCTTTGCATGGAGGCCGTCGAGTGGATTTGTTCGGACAGTTCCCCGTAGGCTCCAACTGCAGCTTCGTCCGGGGTGGCACCGTAACCGTAGCCGTCGAGCAGGGTCCCGTCCGGTAATGTCATCCCGGCGATCCAGACTGGCAGTCCCAACCGGTCGATGCCGTCAACTCGGAACTGGGACAGTTTGCCTTCCAAGAAATTGGCATGGTACAGTCGCACCACTTCTTCGTGGGACAATGGCGAGGAGACGGTCATAGGTTCTCCAATTCAACGGCGGTGGTGTGAGGCTGCCCTGCCAAGAGCAGATCGTACAACGCGATGGCGTGTCGCCTGGTCACCCCTTCGGCATACTCGAAGGGCGTGAACGCCCGTTCGAAGGGCAGTTCGGCGAACACCTCACGGTACCGACGTAATTCAGCGTGCGAGAGGGGGATCTCGTAATGGTACCCTTTATGACAGCTGATCGCCCTTGGGCGGCCGTTGGGGTGAAAGTCGATCTTCAACGCGTCCCCACAGAACAGGGCGCGTCGGTCGGCGTCGTACAGGACTGAGTGGCCCTCGTAATGGCCACCGGTGTGGTGAAGGGTCAGTCCCGGGGCGAGTTCGTGGCAGTCATCGGCGGGCCAAGTGACGCGGAACGCTTTGGTGTACTTCAGGTCTTCGCGGTGGATGACGAGGATGGGCTCGAACGCGTCCTGCAATTGCCACAAAGCCCCGTAGCCGTGGGGGTGTGACGCCGCCAGGACGCGGACGCCACCGAGCGATTCGATTTGCTGCAAGGCCGCATCTGTGTACCAGGGAGTCCCCTCGAACCCGACGTTACCGTCCGGCCGGACGAGTAACCATCCCGTCGCTCCGAGTCCGAACTTGGGGTGACAGGAGAAGCCCCACAGGCCTGGGAGCACTTCCTCCCAGTGTGTCGTTAATTCTGATCCGACCCGGGTGGCCTTGCGGAAGTCCCACCGATCCTCGGGGAGGGCATTGCGCACGTCGGTGCACACCGGGCATGCGATCGGCTGTTGGTCTTGGAACCAGGGCTGCCAGTGCCCACAGTTCGAACAAGCGTACTGAGTTAGAGGCATGTGGCAGCTCCCAATGGCTTGCCACTCAACGCGTTGAGCAGCAATTGTAGATGGGCAACATCTCGAGCTGGGCTAAACGGGAACACTTCGCCCGACAGTATGGCCTCTGAGAAGGATTCGATCTGAACAAGGAAGGGGCATCGGTCGTCCTCTGTTGGGACGCGGACAACCTCGGTAAGTCCATCGTTGGCGTGGATCAGTTCGATCGATCCCCCGGAGGTTTGCCCCATGGTATCGGTAGCCACGGCCATTGCTCGGGTGCCGATCAATTCCAGACGGCGACGTGGGTAGGTGTCGGGGCAGTTGTAAGCGACGTGCAGGGTTGCTAATGTGCCGTTCTTCAGCCGTCCGAGAAAGACCGCCCCGTCGTCGACCGGGTAGTCGTGAACGCGGTTCTGCGTCATGGCCCACAGTTCCTGCCAATCCTGACCGAGCAGATGGCTGATCAGGTCGATTCCGTGTGGTGCTAAGTCGATCCCCGCACCCCCCCTGCGGCCTCCGGATTGATGCGCCAGTTGTTAGTACACCAGTGGGCGGGCAGCCAACAGGCGTAGTGCAATCTCACCTGGCTGACTTCCCCCAACTCGCCGTCTCGGACCAGGGATCGTAGACGACGGTGCGCTGCATGGAAGCGTTGGTCGAAGGCCGTTGCGTATGTAACCTTGGCTTCTTCGCAGGCTGCGACCATCGACTCTGCTTCGGATAGTGTGGGGGCCAAGGGCTTTTCGCACAGCACGTGCTTCCCCGCGGCCGCACACCGGACGACAATCTCTGAATGAGTATTATTGGGTGTCGCCACATACACTCCCGCGACGTCCTGGTCAGCGAGCAGCTGACTGATGTCCGTGTACTGCCGATGCGAACTGCCTGCCAATTCTGGCAGGACTGCCATCGCCTCCAGGTCTCGATCGCACACCGCCGTCAATCGCCCGTTGGATGACGCGTGGATCGCTGGTACGACGAAATCCCTGGCGACCCATCCGCAGCCAATAACGCCCCATCCGAATCGTTCAGTCGCCATTCACCAGCCCCCCGGCAGGTCGAGCAAGACCCGGCGTTTGAACAGACGGATGGTCTCATCGGTCACCCGGCCTGCGGAAGCGTCGGTCATGGTGTCTACGCACGGAAGAGTGTTGCCTTGCAAGTAAGTGGCACCCTGATATTCCTGGGCGAACCGCTTCATTGGCCAGTTGGGCCGGAGTCGCCTGTCTCCGTTGTCTGTCAGCAAGGGGTTCAAGCTCAGCGGATTGCCTTCACGCGGTTCGCACAGCGACCATTTGGGCTTCCAAGAGATTTCTGGTGACGCCCGCCACGCGAGTGAAACAGCCTCTGCGTTGGACAACTCCTCGGCCGTACGGCTCTCAGGAACCTCGCAACACTGGTACGCAGCAGCCAAGTCCGAGTCATCGTAAAGCTCTGCATCAGGGAAGAGGGCTCCGTACTCCTGCGGGGTCAGCGGGGAACCGGCTACCCGGTGGTCGACAGCTGCGTTGTGGGCGTGCCCGATCAGGACAGCTCCAGAGGCGCCCGCCAAGCGGCGAAACGCCTCGGCCGTCCGCACTTTGTCGGCCATGAAGTAAAATGCGTCATGGCAGAAGACCATTGCGGGCTCACCCGTGTTGCCTGATAGCGGCAGGCAAGTCGCTTCGATGTCGGCACAGATGAGATTGCCGAGCAGCCCGAGGAAGCGTTGTCCCAACCACAGCTTGGCGAACACCACATCCAACCCCGCGGAGGGGACGCCGGCCCACTGAAGGTCACGCAAGAATTGCCCAACGCCGCACGCGACCTCGCAGACCACCTCCGGTCCGCTCCACTTGGCCGCGAGCAGCCCGACTCCGGACAGGTAGGTCGGTGCGGACCAGCGATGCGCGAAGTAGTGCGACACCGGTCCGAAGTTGAGCATATCCATGGCTTGGCGAAACGAAATTCCGTCGGCCGCTGTTCTACGGACGACCTCGCGTGTCGAATCGAGGCTGGGTGGGGGAGTTGGTGAAAACGGATCTTGGTCGGTGAGCAATATCGCAAGTGCTTCCTCTGGTCGCCCGCGTTGGAGTTCACCGACTGCGCGGAATCGAAGCGTCTCGCGGCCGGTGCGAAGGTAGGGGATATTCCCCAGTACCGGCCAATCGGTCCGGCCGTCCCCAAGCAGTCCATTGCCGTTGCCCAGGTCGAGAGTGACTTTCAGCGGCTGGCCGTTCTCCGGGCCGAGCAGTTGGCCGAAAGGTCCCCCAGAAGCTGTCAGTCTGATGTCCACAAGCCGGCCTCTCTCAGCACGCCGATTTGGAAAGACTGCAATGGCCCGGCGTGTACTAATTCCAAGTCTTCCAGGGCATGCTCAAGTCGGAACATCGCCACCCGGGCGTACTGCCGCATCTGTAGCACCCGGTCGATCACATCCGCCGCGTGGAATGCCTTGGCTTCCGGGGTCTCCGCATGGGTCAACACTTCCCGGCATCCTCTGACCAAGTCCGCGATCTCATCTGGGAGTTCTGCGAGGGCATCTTCCGTGAAGCGCTCCATGACGGCCGAAAGGTATTCGCCCAAGAGCATCTCTCCGGCGAACCCCGAGTCGGGCAGAAACGCGTTGTGAAGGTGGTGGCTGAGTGCCGCTACAAACGGCGTACCGGGGTCGGCCCCATAGGACGGAGCAAGAATCGTCGCCATTACTGCCGTGACATAGCAATGTCCGCCGTGCGATTCGGGTGGTTCGAGGATCAGTCGTGGTAGCTCTGGACAGGTTGCCCCGGCGCGAGGTTGGCTCGTGAGGCGTTCCAGAGCTTTCGGTAGGCGTAGTGCCCGAGACTTGCGGGACTCATTCGTGAGGTACAACTCCAAGCCGAGTTCGGCCTTCTTCCGCAGGTCTTCCGAAACACCCCGGGAGATTTCGCCAAATGCCCTCCGCAGGACGTCCACGGCTTGTGTCGAAGTCAGGCCGCCACGGATGAGCATGTCGAAGTCAATGGCACCGAGCTTGGCTGAGATGAGGGCGTATGCCGCCTCCCGGCGGGCCACATCGGCGGGGTTTTCCCCTTCGAGGATGTCTGCCCAGGACCGGCGGAAGCCTTCGTCGGCGAGACCTCTCGGGTGGTCGGGGGAGTAGATCCGCTTCAGGTCGTTTACCTCTCCTAGCAGTTTCGTCAGGGCGGCCAGAGGCTCGGTTGTAGTCGAGAGAGTCAAACCGACGCCCTCCCGATCAGGGATGCAGCGCGTACGTCTGCGGCGAATTCGGCCACCTGCTGGAAAGCGCGGTACATGGCCGACTGGTCCACCTCATGGACATCAACGGGTTCGCCGACGCCCTCGAGCATGGTAACAGTCAACCGGCCGCCCAGGTGTTGGCGGAACTCTTCCAACCCGTCGAAGACGTTTTTCGGATCCTCGGTGAGTGTCGGATGGGTGATTGGCAGTCGCAGATCCAGGAGGCAACGCAGCGCCCGCTCGGCGTCTGAGGAGGGCAGTCCGTGTACCATCGACGAGTACATTACATCCGCCGCGACGCCGATCGACACCGCCTCGCCATGACGCACCGCGTAGCTTGTCATCGGCTCGAGTTTGTGGGCAGACCAGTGGCCGAAATCCAAGGGCCTCGCTTCACGGGACTCGAACGGGTCACCGCCTTGGGTGATGTGGTCCAGGTGGAACTGGGCCGACTTTACGATCACCGGCATCGACGCTCGGAGGTCACGGTCGCCGATCAGTGTGGCGTTCTCACAAACGCGGTCGAACCATGCCTCGCTCTTGAGCAGGAACACCTTGACTGCCTCGGCGAAGCCACAGCGGAAGTCGCGGTCAGGGAGACTGCACAACAGACTCGCATCGTTGATGACCGCCCACGGCACGGCAAAGGTGCCCACCCAATTCTTCTTGTTAAACCGGTTGATCGCGTTTTTGACGCCGACGCCCGAGTCTGCCTGGCCCAGCGTGGTCGTGGGCAGCCTGACCAGTCGGATGCCCCGGTGAGCTATCGCGGCGGCGTAACCCACGGCATCGAGCACCGCACCGCCACCGGCCACGATCACGTAACTCCGCCGGTCGAGCTCCGCCTGGTTCATGGCGTCCAGCATCGATTCGACGATCCGAGGGCTGTTCTTGCAGGCCTCTCCCCCCGGGATGGTCTGGGTCACCCCACAAAGGGTCGCCTGATCGGGCCGACTTTTCAACAACAGCTCGAAACGCTCGGCCAGCCCTTCGTTTGCATCGCTCACATCTTGGTCCAGCCAGAGTTGAACTCTGGCTGGGGCAGATCCCGTGGTCTGGAGGACTTCCCAGAGGACTTCGCTGTCTTGTCCCAGGATGTCCTCTGTAAACCGGAGTCGGTGTGTGAACCGGACGTCAAAATGGACATCTCTGCTCATCTGATTCAGTTCTGTGATCATAACTCGCTTCTAGACACTCGTGGTGGCAGTTTCACGTCGATTCTAAGGTGCGGAGCGCTCAATCCTGCTTCGCATTGGTTCTAATGTCGGTTGCTCGGATTACTAGATCATGCCCAGAATTAAAATCAATATTGAGCATGTATGTTGTTGGAACATCCCCGATTGGGGTCGGGAATGTTTGCCGCGAGGATTGGTGAGGAGGAGTACAGAGTCGGTCTGGCCGAAGTCGATCCCGTCTCGGCAGGGCCAGGCCACTACTTGCACGTCAGCGAGAAGACCGAGCGGGTAAGTAGTCCGGTCTATCCGGCCGTAGTTGTTCGATCGCTTTGGCGAGGCCCTGACCGACCCCGCTAGCATTTCTTGCCGTGTACGGGTTTTGATGATCACCTTGACGTCCGTCAACATTTATCCGTTCCGCCCAACTGTTACCCGAGAAATTGGGCCGATCCTGTGTTCGGAATCCAGTGCAATAAAGAACCGACACTACACTTCATCTGCTAACCAGGGCTACGCTCGCCCGCTCATGGGAGCGTTCTTTTCCAACCAGTTCAACCGTTGATCGGCTGCGGAGTGTCCTGCCGTTCGCTCTGGGATTGTGTCACCGACAACTGCAACACCTGCGGTAAGTTCCCTAGCGTCCCGCCTCCGCTCCGATATCTCGCTTCCGTGCGAGGTCCCGCCGGTGTGCTCGAGAGTTATGGACTGGCAGATCGACGATGAGACCGTGCGGCCAGAGGAACGCCACTTGGTGTAAGCAACCGCACTTCCGGAGTCTGCTCTCCACCACGTTACCGGTTTCGCGTGCCGAACGTTATACTGAGCAGCCGGAGTAGACTCCCTACGCATCTTGCGGCTTCCGGCTGGTGTCCCCAGTGTAACTAGTCGAACCGCCGCCGACCGACGTGCAACAGTCTTTCAAGGGCTGATGACTTCGGCCTTCGCGACGCTGCGCTCTATCGAAGCACCTCCGACGACAAAGCCTAGGCCTTCGTGGTCGACCATGCGGTGGACGAATCGTCGGTGTGTCGTTCTGGCTGCATTCTCCCATCCTTCATGGAAGAGGTGGTACATCACTTGTCGGGGAGGGAGACCGGACATGCGTTCTTGGCGACACACGCCACCGGGGAAAAGCGATTAAACTGTCCACTGCGTGGTAGTTACGGCCCTTCAGACCACTTGGCCGCGATAGGATTGTAGACCTGTACCTTGTGTGAGATCGAATTGTCCGTGAGTCCGCCGCTAACGTAGAGCTTCTTCCCGAACGCCGTGCTCGTTTGACCAAAGTTTGGTCGGTACCTACATATCCATAGAAGGCAGATCAATGGGGTCTGTATTCCAACGACCAGTCAACTAAGTTCGACTTTCTCGACATAAGATAGGGAATCTATGATCTCCACGACCAACCACGGCTTACGAACTGATGAGAGTCAAGCAG
>CAYPIE010000042.1:0-50458 GCA_964410665.1 uncultured Alcaligenaceae bacterium | reverse complement strand
GTTTTCCATGTTTTCCGCGAACCTTTCCCGGCCACCACTTGCCCTTGCTGAACGGCTCGTTTCCGCACACAATCCCACACCAGGTCTGCAGGTTGCCAAAGGAGGGGCACCATGCCACGCTGGGTTCGCTGGACGCTGGGAAGTTTGATCCTCATCGGGCTGATTGCCATCCCGGTGGTCCACTACCGAGCCGGTTACATGCATAGCAAGCGGCTGCGCATCGTTACCCCGGGCGTGTTTCTACGTAGTGGCCAACTCTCTGCCGATGGTTTTCGTGAGGCGATTGAGCAGCATGGGATCCGGACCGTGATGAATCTTCAGAACGAGGCACCCGATCCGGAAATTCCTGCCTCGTTCTACGATCGCGGCGCGGTCACCCGGGAAAGTCAGCTCTGTGCCCAGCACGGGGTACGCTATCGCTTGTTGGAGCCGGACTTGATCCCACCCCACCAGCTCGACACCGACCGGCCCCAGGTGATTGATCAATTCCTCGGCGAGATGGATGCGATTCTGGCCGACCCGGCCCAACAGCCCGTGTTATTGCATTGCCGCGCGGGGCTGCATCGCACAGGTCTCTTGACGGCGATCTACCGCATGGAGTATGAGGGCTGGAGTCTCGCCGCGGCCGTACGAGAATTGCGGGCGAATGGCTTCGGCGATTCCAAATGTCATACTGGCAATGATTACCTGATCCAGTACCTACAGTGCTACCAGCCCCGCGCCCGCTAGATCGGCAAGGATGATGGACGCATGAGTATTCTGGATCGGTTTGTCCTACTGGCCTACATCCGCGCTTACCTGATTTGTGTAGTCAGCCTGCTTAGTCTGTACATCGTCATCGACCTGTTTACCAATCTGGATGACTTTACAGAAGATGGTCGTACGCTACCGCAGGTGTTTGCCCATATTGGCGAGTGGTATCTGTACCAAAGTGTGCCAATCTTTGACCGGCTGTGCGAAGCGTTGGTGCTCTTGGCCGGGATGTTCACCATCGCCTGGATGCAGCGCAATAACGAAGTTCTACCCGTGCTCTCCGCAGGGGTGTCGACGCAGCGGCTGATCCGTCCGGTGCTGATTGGGGCCGTGTTATTCATGGGCTTGGGGATTGCCAACCAGGAGCTGTTGATTCCGCACGTTGCCGGCCAACTGATGCAAAAGCGCGATGATCCGGAGGGGACCAAGAAGCTGCATGTGCAGAGCACCTACGATAGCACCGGGGTCCATCTTGAGGGGATCGCAGCCGAACGTGCCGAGCTGCATGTGCAGTGGTTGTATGTGACCTTACCAGAGACCGCTCAAGAGGTCATTCATCTAGCCGCGAAAGATGCCTACTATATTCCGCCGCAAGCCGGAGTGCGGCATACCGGTGGCTGGCGGCTATTGGGTACCATGCCAATCACGCTAGAGGGGGCGAAGTCGGATCTGCTTGAGGCGCTAGGACCGGGTGAGTACTTCCTTCAGGTGCGGGAA
The DNA here is from genome assembly GCA_964410665.1 of uncultured Alcaligenaceae bacterium. Classification (GTDB taxonomy): domain Bacteria; phylum Planctomycetota; class Planctomycetia; order Gemmatales; family Gemmataceae; genus CAYPIE01. The sequence continues at coordinate 48,988 of CAYPIE010000042.1, read as the reverse complement.
GCCGACTTTGCAGCGTTGACACGCCAACGCAACTGGTTTTCCCTGGCCTCATCGTATGAACTATATGAGATTCTTCAATCATCCGATAGTCGCCGCCTGGCTCCAATCGCGGTGCTCTTCCATATGCGTTTGACGCGGTTTTTTGTTGGTATGATTCTGGTGGTCCTGGGCTTGGGCTTGATCCTGCGAGACCAGAATCGGCATATCTTCATCAGTGCAGGTCTTTGTCTGGCCATGTGTGCGGTGTTCTATGCGGTGTTGTTTGCCTGCAAGAATCTCGGCGACAGCGACCTGATTGCCCCAGCCTTGGCGGCCTGGCTGCCGGTATTGTTGTTCACGCCGATTGCACTGGCGGTCTTTGATGGCATTCAGACCTAGTCGATCATCTCCTATAAAGCGGGCGATCTGATGTGGGAGCGAGACACCATCGGTGAAAAGAATTCTCGCAGTTTTTCACAATAGTTCACATATACATGTATAGGGAGAGTAGGGTTGGTTTTGGCCGTCTGAGTTGGCAGGCTGCCGCACTAGGGTGCTCGAGTTCGCAGCGTATCTGGGCATTTCCAGGACAATTCCGGACAAATCCCGACAAATCCGGGACATTTCGGGGGTGATTTGTGGGCCCTGACCGTTCGAATCGGCTTCGTAGCACCGCGATGGGATGTGAGGATAATCTAGATTTGTCTGGTTGGTCTGCTGTTGATGGGCAATAATGTCGGTAAATCGGACGGTTGGGCCTCGAGCGGGTTGGCGAGTGGTCCATCGGGCGTCGTGGCGGCGACAAACCGCGCTTGTTCTGGGGCGTTGCCGGTGGTATTCCCGAGGTGGGCAGATCCTTGTCGCAGAATGGGACGGTGGAGGCAAGCATGCCAGGCTGCGTCTGGATGGTGTTAGGGACATGTTGGCTCCTTCCGGGTGAGCCACCCCCCACGTTGCCGCGAACCAACTTACATCCAGGGCAGGAGTTGGTGTATCGAGGTGTTTTCCTCCAAGAAGTTTCGGCCTCAACCCATCGTCCCCCTCGCCGCTCCATCTTGGAGATGCGCTTCTTCGTGCTCGCGGCCAATCAGGAAGTGGCCCATGTGGCTCTGCAAACAAGTATATGGGCAGCCAATCTCGCTGGGGAACCATCCGGGCAACCTTCGGTCCAGGTCGCCCTTGCCGAGGTAACCCCCATGGGCGAAGTGCGAATTCGTCATGTCCATGGCACAACGCAACGCTTGGAGCGATTGCCGCCACCGCCGTTGGGTGCCCCGCCTCCTCTGGAAGCGGGCTTTTTGCCTCCGATGCCACCCAGGGCGGAGAAAACCGTCACACGCTGGGACGCCATGGAATTGGGTCAACCCCCCACGGAATGGCAGATTGAGGGCCGTGAGGTCATACGAGGGACCCGATGCATTCGGCTCACCGGTCGACGCCAGTCCCCGGAATGGGTTCGGCCGCGTCCTGACCGTCCGGGCTGGCAGCGTGTCGATCGTCTGTGGGTGTCGCCATTCACTGGCTATGCTCTACGGGTCGAGCGGGTGATCGAGCGGCGTGACCCCACCGCGGCGGACCCCTCAACTCGATCGGAGCTAAAGTATGCGCTGATCCGGACCTTGCGATTACCCCGGCCGCTAGTGCGAGAATACCAACGCGATCTGGCTGAGTGGCAACGAATTGACGCCGAGTATCGCCGCATCTTGCCGCAAACAGGGCGTAATCCGCAACCTTTTGAAGCACTGATGCAACGCATTGATCAGCACCTAGCCGAGCACGCGGGGACGCCGTACCTGGAGGCGATCCGCGATCTGCGATGGCGGGTCGAACAGGCACGCGCTGGAGGACTGCCCAGTACGCGGCCTGCGCGGGCGACTTTAAAGGTCCAGCTGGGGCTAAGCCTAGGGCAATTAGCTCCTGATTTTGTGGCACCGAATCTACTCAGTGGTGAGTCGGTCCGGCTGGCCCGCTATTGGGATCGACCGGTGGTGCTGCTGTACTTGCAACCGAATACTCGTTCGGGGGAGTTGGCCCTTCGCCAGCTGGAATTGATTCGTCGCGAGTTGGCCAATCAGGTGCATTGTCTGGCTATGCTCGACCGACCGGGAGGTGGTGATTGGGCACGTCAGCAAAGACACCTAGGTGTGGGCTTCCCGATCTTGGATGGGGCACAAGTGCACCGGTTACATGGTATCGATACAACCCCGGTGGTGGTGATATTGAAGCCACAAGGAAGTGTCGTCGAGCGTTTGGTTGGTTGGGGGGCGGAGACTCCCGGGATGGTTCGCAGTGTGCTCAAGGGGCTGCATTGACAACGGACATGGACCCAGGTGCTTTGTTCGGGTTATTCAGCATTTCTTCGCAGGCAGGTGCTCGCCCTAGTGGATCGGACGGGGAGTGGAACTTGCCAACCCAGCGCACAGGACCGTACGATGCGAAGGAGGCTCGGGCATGACAACTCTGCCCGTTCAGGCGCCAACCCGACGTTGCTACGTTAGTCAACGCGAGCTGGCCGAAGGTGAGCGGTTTTATGGCATCTTGATCGAGGAGGCCGGTCGCATCACTCGCCGGGATTACTCCGTCGAGGCCTGGTCAGGACCGCCGGAAGGAACCATTGCCCACTGGCTAGGGCGAATTCCCGCAAGCCAAACCCCGGTCAAGCCGACCATCAATGATGAACTCTTGATGGAGTGCTTCGAACATCTGGCCGAAGCAAGCGAACCGGAGCAACTGCGTTTCCGCTATGTTTTGGGTCTGTTGCTGATGCGACGCAAACGGCTGAAGTTCGAGGATGTGCGCAAGGAAGCCGGGCACGAATATCTCTGTCTAAAGCACGCGCGGACACGCCAACGCTACGAACTGCTCGATCCGCAGTTGAGCGAGGCCGAACTCACCGCCGTCCAAGATGAGGTATTCCGCATCCTGGGCTGGGAATGAACCCGATCGACACATCATCCCCGACCGGGTGTGTCGTTGCACATATGAGGATTTCGGGCATGGGACGAACAAGCAGGTTGATGGTCGTGCTCGGGTTAGGCCTGATGGCTCTAGGCTGTACAAGTTGGACACAACAGCGGCGGCCTGATCCGGCTGCCGTGCAGGGCCCGGTCGAGAAGCCGGAAGCTTCGCAACTGGTTGGCTACATGAACCGCCGAGCCCAGCGGCTGCAAGGGATTAGTGTCGACACCCTGTACCTGGACGCGACCGGAGCTCCGGAAATCCGCGGCTCGATGGCCTGCCAGAAGCCGCGGAATTTCCGCCTCACCGGCAAGAAGTTTAGTATCCCACAGGTTGACCTCGGTTCGAATGATCAGGAATTCTGGTATTGGGTCAAGCAAGGTGGCGACCATCTGTACCACTGCAATCACAATGCCTACTCGCAAGGGGTGGTCCAGCTCAATTTTCCTTTTGAACCCGACTGGGTACTGCAAGCACTGGGTATGGCAGATTACGACCCGAATGATCCCTACGAAGTTCGCATGAAGCAGGATACGATCGAGCTGGTTCAAACAACCCGTTCGACCCAAGGCCAGCCGATCCGCAAGATTACCGTGTTTGACCGGTTGACCATTCGTCCCCAGATGGGGGGGACGACCAAGCCACAAGTGCGTGGCTATGTCATACAAGACATGGGTGGGCAAACTCTGGCTACGGCCGAGATCAACGAGGTGTCGTGGGTGAGTTCGCTGGTGACCGACCCCACCACAGGGGAGCAGCGTCAAGATTATATCAGCTATCCGGTAAGCTTGTCGCTGAACTGGCCGCAACAGGAAATGCAGTTAGACTTGCTATTACGTGAGGTAACAGTGAATCCATCGGGCCTACCATCGGGCCTGTTTCAGCGGCCTCGACTTCGCAATATCGATAGTCTGGACCTTGCTCGCCAAATTCCGATGGGCCAACCGAGTTCGAATCTCCGCCAGGTCGGTGCTACCTATCGTCGCGGTTGGCGATGAGATTGCAGAACGATGACCGCCGGACAGTAACTGTCTGGCGGTCATGACGGGTGGTCAAGCTTGAGTCAACTTAACTGACCTGAAAGCTCTTCATAATCTTGTTTTCGATCAGTTCTTTGTATTTGGCCGGCACTTTGTCCAGCGAGTTGACCTCGACCGTGGTGTCGCCATCTTTAATTCGGATGTCAGTCGGCTTGGCTTTTCCGTTCTCGACGGTGCCACGGATATTCACGGTAATGCCATCGCCGGAGTATCGTGCTTGAAAGCCATCATTGCCCACCTGAACGCTCATGCTCGAGCTGCTCTGGATGGGGGCAGCGGGTGCGGGGACAACTGGAGGTTTGGGTGGCTTGGGAACGCTCTTGATACGCCCGGGGACAACCGGAGGTTTTGGCGGCTTCGGAATGATCTTGATCCGATTCGCAGGTGCGTTTTGAACGCGGACTTGGGTCTTTTTGGCCAGTTTGATTCCTTCCAGCGTGACCTTGCGTCCCTTGCGGAGGACGACGGCCGAGATCGCCTTGTCGCTCTCCAAGCCGTTGAGGAGTTCAAGGAGTTCGCCCTGGTCACTGCTCACGGGCTGATCGGCCAGTTCCAGCAGGATGTCATACGGCTTGACCCCGGCCTTGGCGGCGGGGGTGTTGGGCAACACGTTGGTGATCACCAACCCCTGATCTTTGGGCATTTCCAGTTGTTCGCGTAGCGCCTGCGAAGGGGATTCCAGTTGCAGGCCGAGACGTGGTTTGCTGCGGATCTGGAGTTGTTGCAGGCGAGGAAACTCGAAGTTGCCCTCGTTGCCAAACCGAAACTGGAGTGGGGGCATATTCTTCATCTGCGGAAACCGTCTTTTGAGCTGCTCAAGTTGCTTCTGCAGTTCCTCTTGGGGAAATTGGACGTTCATTTCGGCCAGTTGCTTTTTGAGTTGCTCAATCTGTTGCCCATCAAAGCGCATCTCCTTGAGTTGTTCTTGGAGCGCTTTGAATTGTTCGCCTTTGAGATTCTCTTGAAGTTTGAACATCCCCTGCTTTTGCAACTTCAAGATGGCTTCTTTCTGAGCTTCGAGAGCTTTCTTCATGGCCTCCGCAGCCTCACCTTGGCCGGCCTGTTGCAGCGCTTCAGCGGCCTTCTTGAAGGCTTCGTTTAACTTCTTCTCGACACCCTCTTGGTCGCCCTCGGCATTGAGAATGATGATCTTCGGTGGCTTGGGGGGCTCGGGAGCTTCGGGAGCCGCCGGGGGATCTTCGGTTTCCTGCGCGGCAAGGTTGCCACTCTGCAGGCCAACACCACCAAGCAGAACGGCCAGACCGACAAACATTCCTGCGGTCAGAAATCGCCAGAGTCGCGACGATGGTCGAGTCGCTGGCGAGGTGCTTTTGGATGAATGGTTTAACAACATACGTACCCTCCGATATAGATCGGTTGAACCAGCTCGGACACCGGTCGCCCCCAGGGGCACCACCGCGGCGGTTCCCTGGCGGCGACAAGACAACTGCACCAGAAAATCGGCATACTCGGCCACATCCGGCAGACCACGTACTGCCGCGGCATCGGCAAGAAACTCTTGCGCCAGCCGTTGCTCGTGCCGCAACCACCAGAACCAAGGCACAAAAAAGTACACCGCCTGGACCCAAGCGAGCCACCACCCGGTCCACGGATCCCCCCGCTGCAGGTGGTCAAGCTCATGGGCGAACACCCACGAAAGCCCTTCGACATCGGCTTCGTGTACCAAACGCTCCGGCACAATCACGGTCGGCCGGAACAGTCCAAAACAAATGGGCGTCGTCACGCGATGGGAAAGCCCGAGCCGTGGTAACCGGGTGATCCCACGCTCGGCAGCGATCTGGGCGAACAGCTCCGCGACCACTTCTGGTGGAGTGCGCATCGATTGCCCTAGCCGCCATAGGACCAACTGCCCAAGTCCTAAGCGTAGAACTTGCGTTAACATGAGCAGTCCATAGCCGATCAGGGCGATTTGACCGAGTATCTTCACCCAGTCCAGAGCCGGTGCCGTAGAGTTGGCGGTAATCAACACGGGAGTTTCCGTGGCGGCTACTACGACCGGTTCCATGTCCATGGGTGCAGACGGTGGTAGTGGCAGCTCGTCAGCAACCATCGTTTTGGTTTGTGGCTCCAGCACTGCAATCGGCGGTGGAGGCGTCGTCGTCAGGGTGGACTCGGGACGAGGCAGGGGAACCCAAGCGGGGAAAAGGCAAATAATCGCCCCTAGGAGAGTGGCCCGGATGGTCCAGGCCCCGACGTGTTGACGCAGGGCTAGGGAACGCAGGGTGCGCATGGCGAGATAGCCCAGCAGCAAAGTGACCGCCCCGACTAGGGCCGCACGGGGCCACCACCCAGCGAGGTTCATCCAGAAGTCTGTCATGGTCGAACCCTCAGTGCTTTGGTCACGAGTTGCTTCGTTGACGACGGGCCTCAGCGATCAGGGCGTGCATCCGTTCGAGTTCCTCGGACGGAATCCGCTCGGCCTCAAGAAGCGACTGCATGAGCAGTGAAGCCGCCCCGTCGAACACTCGATCCAGAAAACGCGATGCGGTTTCCTCCCGGGTAAACAGCGGCGTGTAAATAAAGCTGCGGCCCTTGAGGTGGTGGGTGACCAGCCCTTTGAGCTCCATCAGTCGAAGCATGGTTTGCACGGTGTTGCTGGCCAGTGCCTCACCGGAGTCGATCCCCGGCCTGGCGAGTTCCTGATGCACCTCGCGGACACTGCTAGGACCACGGGCCCAGAGGACCTTCAAGATGGCCAGCTCCCGGGGGGTGGGGGTTGGTAGTTCGTCCACGGGGCCACTCCCACTGCCTACGGACTTAAAACCTAAAACTTTAGGCATTAGATACGCCTTGTCCTGGCCGGTCAAGTGCAGATCGCCAGAGTTCTCCGAATAGTCGCCGCAATCCGACATGACATTGTATGGGGCTGCGACCTTGAGCTTTGACAAGGCTTTGCGGGCGAGCGAACCTAAGCTAGTCTTGAACAAGTTCTTGAGTGTCGTATGGCGAGTCGAAGGTGATCGGTGGTCGGGATGGCTCGAATGTGGGAGGGGGCGATGCAGCGGAAGTTCTGGCGATGGTGGGAGAAAGGCCGTTCAACGCAATCGCGTGCAGTCCGCGGTACGCGACTGCAGGTCGAACCACTCGAGGATCGCGTGAATCCCAGCGATTTCAATGTGTTTGCCCTCGGCACGGGACCGGGTAGTGTTCCCCGGGTTCAGGTCTTCAGCACGCTCAGTGGTGCGGTGTTTAGCGATTTTGTGGCATTCGAACCGACGTTTCTTGGCGGCATCTCGGTGGCCATGGGCGATATCAACGCCGATGGTGCCCCGGATGTGATCGTTGGTGCAGGCTCGGGGGGTGGCCCGCGCGTGCGGGTGTTCAACGGAGCGGTCATTCTGCAAACCGGCTTTGCCTTTAACCCGACGATTGCTGGGGCGGTGCTTGCGGACTTTTTTGTCTATGAACCTTCGTTCCGTGGTGGGGTCCAAGTGGCCACCGGCAACTTTTTGGGAAATGTTGGCGGCACGGGCGGATTTGATGATCTGGTGATCGGTTCGGGTCTAGGCGGTGGTCCACGCGTGCGGATTTTGAATGGGGAGTCGATTGCCTTTCAGGGGCTGGGGTATACCAGCTTGCTGATTGGCGATGCGATTGCGGACTTCTTTGCCTTTGAGTTTACCTTCCGCGATGGGGTGAATGTAGCTGCTGGGGAAACCTTTGGGCGGTTTTCCACTCTGGCGACAGCCCCTGGCTTTGGTGGAGCTCCTCGGGTCCGCATCTTCGATGGTGCCCAGATTGCAGCACAGACCTTGACCTTTACGGGCTTAGGGCCGCTGGACCGCATCGCCGACTTCTTTGCCTTTAACCCGATATTGCGAGGTGGTGCTTCGGTTGCCAGTGCGGATGTCGACACCGATGGCTTTCCGGATGTCATTGTAGGCCCTGGACCGGGAACCACCGGTAACGTGACGGTCTTCTCAGGCCGTGCGTTTAACACTCAGCGTCTTAACTTTACGGGCAACTTAACCGGGGATGTGATCGATAGTTTTATAGCCACCAACTTCCCGAATTTTATCACGGGTGTGTCGGTGGGTAGCTCGCTGGTCAATGGTGGGGGCGACCTGGTTTTGGTTGGAGTTGGCGGGCAAGGGCTCCTGGGGCAAGCATCTGCCTTTCGATATCAGTTTACCCCCACCGGTTTTGCCAGAACGCTTGCTTTTACTCTGACATTTGATCCCAATTTCCTTGGACCGGTTCGTGTAAGTAATTAAACGGCCGGGGCGTTTAATCGTTCAGTCGAACGCGGACAATCTTGCGATTGCCGAAGCGGACGATCAAGCCCTCAAGATCCTGGAGTTGCAATTGTGGATCGGTCACCTTGGTACGATCCGGTCCGATGGTCACACCGGAATTGGGCACAATCATACGTCGGGCAGCACTCTTACTGTCTGCAAGCCCGGTCAAGACGAGTAGCTGAATAATATCAATGCTACCTTGGTTGAGTTCGCTGGCAGAGAGGCTGACTTCAGGGATCGTAGAGGGATCTTGTTTGTCAGACTTGGTTTTTTCCCATTCCGTACGACAGTTGGCTGCCACGTCGGGGCCGTAGTAGAACCCCACAATGTCGGCTGCGAGCCGCTTTTTCGCTTCGAACGGACTTTCTTGGACCAGCGTTTCCACTTCCGCGCGGGAACGGTCGGTGAGCAACTCGAACCACTCCTGCAGCAGTTCGTCCGGAATGCTCATGGTCTTATCGAACTGTTCCTGGGCTTGCATGCCGACACCGACGTAATTGCCAAGGCTTTTGCCCATGCGGCGTTGACCATCTAATCCACGCAGGATCGGCAAGGTCATACAAACTTGGCCCTCTTGCCCAGCGTCTTGTTGTAGGTGACGGGCCAGGAGCAGGGTGAACAGCTGCTCGCTACCACCAAGCTCGACGTCAGCGTTAATCTCGACACTATCTTGGCCCTGCATGAGTGGGTAGAGGCACTCGTGGAGATAGATGGGGGTGCCTGCCTCGCGCCGCTTGGTGAAATCATCGCGTTCCAGCATCCGCTGGATCGTGATCTTGCTGGTCAAGCTGAGCACGTCGAGGAAGGAGAACTTGCTGAACCAGGTGCCGTTGGTATGCACCTCGGTCCGGTCGATGTCAATGATCTTGCTAATCTGCTTGAGGTAGTCGCGGGCATTAGCCTCGACCTGCTCTTCGGTGAGTCGTTGACGCGCCTGATCGCGACCGCTGGGATCACCGACCAATGCGGTATAGTTACCAATAATCAAGATGGCCTGGTGGCCTAACTCTTGGAATTGGCGTAACTTGCGTAAGGGTACCGTGTGGCCGAGGTGAACATCGATCCCGGTAGGGTCAATGCCATACTTGATGCGGAGTGGCTTGCCAGTCTGGATGCTGCGTTCCAGCTTCTTGCGGAATTCTGCCACCGGTTCAATCTGTTCGATACCCCGCTGTAGGGCAGCCAACTGTTCGTCCACGGAATGCATGGTCATTGTGCCGCGATCCTTCCTCGGTCCCGCCCGGATAGCTTGCTTTCAGGCAGTCTAGCGTGATCGCGGGATTTGCCAAGCAAGCCCGCGGATTCTTCCAAGGAAGGCGTCAAGACGCTTGCTCTTGGAGACCAAAGAGTTTGCGAATGGTTTCTAGTAGCCCGTGCTGGGTGCCCTCTGCAGAGGCCTCGCGCAGCGCGGTGATCGGGGCATGCAGCAGTTGATTTTGAAACAAGCGAAAGGCGCCTTCGATCTCGCGAATGTCTCGTTCGTCGAGCTTGCCGTTGAGCTTGCCAAACAGGCGTTTCAAAATCTGTTGCCGCTTGGCTTCACACTCGGCCTGCAAGCTGCGGATGACCATGCCGTTGCGCTGGTGGTGCCAGCCGCTAACAAACTTCGCCTGTTCCTGGGCGATAATTGCCTCCGCTGGTGCGATGTGCTCGCGCCGTTCCGCTAACGTCTGCTCGCGAATCCGGGTGAGATCATCGATGTCAAATAGACAGGTCTGATCGCCGTCGTGAATACTGGGATCGAAGTCGCGGGGGACGGCAATGTCCAAAATGACCACGGTTCCAGTACGCCGCTGCCGGATCTTTTCATACCGAGCTTTGGTGATGATTGGTTCAGGAGCTCCGGTGGTACTTAGCACAATGTCCGCCTTGGCAAGTGTATCGTCGAGCATCTCCCAAGGTACGGCCGTACCGTTACAGGCGTCGGCCACCGCCAGCGCCTTGTCGAAGCCACGGTTGGTCACAAGGATTTGGCCCGGACCTAGATCTTGGAGATGTTTCAGGGTGAGCCGGCTCATCTTGCCCGCCCCGATAACCAAGATGACTTTGTCGTCGAACCGGTCAAAGACTTGGCGGACAAAATCGACCGCGACGCTGGAGATCGACACGTGCCCACGGGTAATCCCGGTCTCACTACGGACCCGTTTGGCCGTCCGCATCGCATGATGAAACAGCTGATTGAGCAGCGGTCCGGTGCAGCCCAACTCGCGTGCGGTGTCATACGCCTGCTTGACCTGACCGGCAATCTGCCCTTCGCCCACGATCAGGCTATCCAGGCTCGAGGCGACCCGGAAGAGGTGGGTCACTGCAGCGGCATTCCGGTATTCATACAGAAAGGGACGAAAAGTATTGGTGGGTAATTGTCGTTCCTCGGCAAGGAACTCGGCGATCAGGTCCGCGCCGAGGGCAGGGAGCTGGTCGTCTCGCCCGAGATAAAGCTCCACGCGATTGCAGGTCGACAGGAGCACCCCCTCACACCCATAGCGGGCGGCCAGTTCAGCAAGGGCGGCGGACTGGCGTTCGGCTGGAAAGGCCATCTGCTCACGCAGTTCGACCGGAGCAGTATGGACGCTACAACCGATCGCGCTGAGGTTCATCGCCATCCTCCTTGAACGACCGGATGCGTTGAGGCCAGCGTGATCAGCATGAGCCCAAAAGCCGCGATGGTCCAAAGGGCCAATCGTCGCCCAGGTAAGTGCACGCCATAGCGCAGATACAGAAGGAGCAAAAACACCAGCCATAGGCCGAGGGTGCCAGCAATCTTAAGCGAGGCCCATTGGGCGACTGGCACAGCATTGTGGGTCATCAAGAAGATGCCGAGCAAGAGCCCGGCGGTCAAAAAAGGAAACGCCCAGTTAATCGCCCGGCGATTCATACGTTCGAGACGTTCCAGACTGAATAAGCGAAGGCCACCAATCGGGTTGAGCTTGCTACGCAGGCGGTAGGCCTGGATCAGATACATGACACTGGCCAAAAAACCAACACTGAGGCCTACCGCGGCGAGCAACAACAGCGAGCCATGGAGGTTTCCCCAGACGCGGGTTCCCGACAGCCAGTCGACCGCCGATGGCAACGGAGGCCCGTCCCCTTGCAGGCGTATAAGCGTGGCCAGGCCCAACAAGATCAGCAACACCGGCAGGACAAACACACCCCAGGCCTGACGGGGGTAATGCAGAGTGCCGTACAGATAAAAGATGGCCAGCACCCAGGTGAGCAGTAATAGTGAGCCTTCGGGAAGGGCAGGTGAAGGTGGATGCAGCAGCAAGTAACCCGACTGCGCCAGAAGCCCCGCGCCACCGGCAACGCATGCTCCCCAGCGCAACCCTCGACGGGGCCACAGTAGGCGCGCCACTTCCATGAGCAAGGCCAGGCTATAGCTGGCAATAAAGCAGAAGCGTGTGATCCCTTCCATTCCTACCGGTGACTGTTTCAGGGCAGCAAGGGGAAAAACCAGAAAGTATTATAACGAAGCTGCTTGCGCTGTACACGAAGGATCCAGCCGTTCAAGCCACTGTTGTACGACGGCTTCAAGCCCATGACAGCGAATAACTTCAAGCCAGTAAGGATCCATAAGCGCTTCAAAGAGCTGGCGACGCTCTTGGGGATCGGTTCGATGCTTGAGGATCAAAGGCCGCAATGCACCAATGAGTCGGATCCAGTCGGACCAAACGGGATCAATCGCGGTCTGGAGGTGGTCACGAATTTGCCGGGCAAGTCCAGGAGCCGCGCCGTTCGTGCTGACGCTCACCGTTAGAGGACCGTCGCGGAGGATTGCTGGCAAGGTAAAATTGCCAGTATCCGGATCACTCGCTGAGTTGACCAGCAAACCGTAACCCTTGGCCTCGGCCACCACGCGGGTGTTTACGTCGGGGGGAGCACAGGCGAACACCAGGGTCGCTCCTTGGAGATGCTCTGGCTGATACGTTTCCTGGAGCCAGTCGATCGTTTGGGGGAAGTCCAGGGGCCGAGGTTCTTGACAAACTATCCGGACCGGCCAGCCTGCTGTTGCCACGACTCGGGCCTTGCGTTGCCCAACCGGGCCGCCGCCAATCACTACAGCGAGAGCATTGTTGGAGGTCAAGACAATCGGTAGGCTCATGGTTCTTCCGGTTCGGGACTCTCCTCAGTCGGCTCTTCCGAGCTGCGGTAGCCATCTTTCTTTTCGTAGTCTTCGAGCTTCTTGTGTAGTGTATTACGGTTGATCCCTAGCCGGGCAGCGGCTTTGACCTTGAAGCCGTCACACTGCTTCATGACCTCTTCAATGAGTACCCGTTCGAGGCCGCCGACCAGATGCTTGTGTAAATCCCTAACCTCCGAAGGCGACGAGCGTAAACCAGCCTGAACCAGGCGTTGGATCAGGCTGGGCACATCTTCGCCGCCGCGAAGGGAACGCAGCTGGTAGCGTTGTCGCCCGAGTTTCTTGACCAGCTCGAGGGAGATTTCCGACCCTTCCGAAAGTACGACCAACCGTTCGATGGTGTTCTCGAGCTCGCGAACATTCCCCTTCCATTCGTGGATCTCCAGCTGAGCCAGGACGTCGGGGGCAAGCTCCATCACCGGCCGCTGGTTCTGCTCACAGTAGCGTTGCAAAAAGAACTGGGCCAACAGCGGAATATCCTCACGGCGTTCTCGTAACGCTGGCAAGGGTATTGGAATGACGTTCAGTCGATAGTAAAGATCCTCTCGGAAATTCCCTGCTTCAATTTCGTCTTCCAATGCCTGATTTGTGGCAGCGATCACACGCACATCCACCCGGATGGTTCGCGTATCCCCCACCCGCTCAAACTCACGCTCCTGCAGCACGCGCAACAACTTCACCTGCAACTGAGGCGTCGTACTCGATATCTCATCCAAGAAAATCGAACCGCCATGCGCTGCTTCAAAAAGACCCGTCTTGTTATCCACTGCACCGGTGAATGCACCCTTGATATGGCCAAATAAGGCGCTTTCGAGGAGATTTTCGTGTAATGCGCCGCAATTTACCCGAATGTACGGACCGTCCGAACGCGGACTTAGACGATGAATCGCGCGGGCAATCACTTCTTTCCCCGTGCCCGTCTCGCCTATCAACAACACGCTGGCCGACGTCGGTGCAGCCAGTCGTGTAAGCCTATACACCTCCCGCATCGCGGGAGCGTTGCCCACAATGTCAGGCAACGGCGGATCGTAACTATCCGATCGTGGCATCCACGTCCCACTCGGGCTCACGAAACGGCTCGGGAATATTCACACTTATCCCGTATCATAGCAAAACCTGCACCGTTTTGCTACAAATGGTGCCAACGATGCCAGCAGTTTTATTAGAACCCATTCTGAACTTGGTTCATGCAAACCGAGCCGACTGCCAACTCGTTCCGCCAGAGTCCGGAAAAGTCACCGGAAAGTCCCCGGAAAACGTCCAGAAACTTCGGAACTCTTCGGGCTCCGACGCAACGTTCGCGAGCATCACATATCAGCCTTGGGAATTCTCTCCATTCTCCGAAGCAGTCTCTGTCGTCTCTGCCGTCTGATCGCGGAATCCGATCAGAAAGATCAATGCACAAACCGCGGTGATTGCCACCGGCACCGCGAAAATGTAGTGCCAGTTAAAGTCAAAGTAATCCGCCACCTGCCCGGCGATGATCGAGCTGATCAACATGCCCGCCCCGAAAGTCACGAACATGATCAAGCTCTGGGCGCTGGCCCGCACATCCTTCGGCGCCACCCGCTCGGCGTAGATCATGGTCGCCACGAAGAAGAAGCCGTAACCGAAGCCGTGCAGTGCCTGCGAACCAATCACTAGCCACTGCGGTTCGCCCAACGCGAACAGCGCATACCGCACCGACCAGGCCAGGATGCCCAGCGTGATCGTCCAGCGGAAGCCCAGGCTGGCTAGGGCGTAGGCCAGCAGATAGAGCACAATGATCTCCATGATCTGACCAACCAGCATGATCCGCGGCACCCAGGCATCCGATAAGTCAACGCCCCCCTTCTCGGTGGCCAGGCTCGGTTGGTTTTTGTCGGCGTCCTCAAACACCAAAAGGGCCGGGCCCACCTTCTCTTGGAGCGGTTTGATTTGGTCGATGAATGTCTTAAGCTCTTCCTCGGTCAGCTCCTGGTCCTGATCTTCATCGGCCGCCGTTCGCACGTACTCGGCGATGATCGCGGCCGGGCGATCTTCGGTTGGGAGCTCGGCCTCCTTCACCTGCTTCTCGATCGCCTCGAGGGCGGACTCATCACCCGAGCGGTTTTGTAACCCCCGCAAGGCCACATCGAGCTCGGTCTCACGGATGCCCGCCTCCTTGAGCTCACGCTCGCTCAGCTTCCGGTTGCGGTTGATGTCCAGCTGACGCATCAGCAGCGTTGCCTCGTTCCTGCCTTGTTCACCCTCCAAGTTCAGGGCACCCTCTAGTTCGTTCTGGGACAGCGACAAGCCCGATTCATCCCCGAAGAAAGTGGGGGTTAACACGTAATAGAACTGCAGCTCCGTCGACACCAAAAACGCCACCACCAACAACACGGCAAACGAACGGTCTTTGGCCAGCTTGAAGGCCCCCAGGAAGGCGAACGGCGATTCCGCCCGGGGCGACGGTGGCGTGTGCGGCAAGGTCAAGCAATACATCGCCATTACCAAGCTCAACGCTCCGCCGGCGTACAAGCAATCGCCGACCGAGGGCGGCTCGATCATCCCCAACGCTTTTGTCCACGACTCTGGCAGCCCGAGCCAGACGCTAAACAGAAAGCTAATGGCGATCCAGCCGATCGTCCCCCACAGCCGCACCCGGCCGAAGTCCCGTTCGGAATTCGGCAAGTGGGCAAACGAGATCGAATTGGTGAGGGGCAGCGTCGGCGCATAAAACAGACAGTGCGCCAACATCGCATAGAACAAGCCATCAAAACTGGTCAGCTGCGAGGCATAAAACAGACACAGCCCGCCCAGCAAGTGGCTCACCGCCAGATATTTCTCGGTGGCAAAAAAGCGGTCGGCCAGCTGGCCGGCGATGAACGGCGAGATCATGCTGGCGATGGCCATGGTCATGTAGACCAGGTTAACCTTGTAGCCGGTGTCCTGACGAAAGTCTTCCAGGCCGCCCAGGTACAAGGCCAGGATCGGCGCCCAGACGCCCCAGACGGCGTACTGTAAGAACATCATTACCGACAAGCGAACGTAGACGCTACCCATCGCCAAGACTCCCACGCGGGCCCGGGTGATTACGATTTAGATTGGCCTCAATGTAAGAGCCACCCGCGCCGCGGGCAAGCAGAAGCACGTAGTTGTTCGCCGAGGCGGAGTCGGGTAGGGTTGAAGCCAACTCATGAAGCGAATGGAGAATCAAGATGTGGACTTGTTGCCTACTCGCCTTGCTGGCCGTTGCCGCGGATGAGTCACCGTTTCGCGAAGGTATTCTCCGCGAGGAATTCATTTACACCGAGGCTCCTTTCCCCCGCTGCCATGCTTCTACCCTGGCCGAGACTCCAGCCGGCCTGGTTGCCGCCTGGTTCGGTGGCCCGAACGAGAAACATCCCACCGTCGCGATTTGGCTATCGCGGCAGGTCAAGGGCGAATGGACCCCGGTGGTCAAGGTCGCCGACGGCGTGCAATACACCACCCCGCAAGGCAAGGACCACCGTCATGCCTGTTGGAACCCGGTCCTGTACCAGGTGCCCAACGGCCCACTCATGCTCTTCTACAAGGTCGGGCCGAATCCCCGCAGCTGGTGGGGGATGTTGACGATCTCCAAGGATCACGGCCAAACCTGGAGCGAACCCCGCCGCCTGCCCGAAGGCATCGACGGTCCGGTCAAGAATAAGCCAATCTTGCTCGCCGACGGTACCTTGTTGTGTGGTAGCAGCACCGAGAACGCTGGCTGGCGGCTGCACATGGAGATGACCAAGGATCAAGGCAAAACCTGGCAACGGACGCAGGCGCTCAACGACGGGAAAACATTCGCGGCCATCCAGCCGACACTGTTGAGCCATGCCGATGGCTCCCTGCAGTTGCTTTGCCGCACCCGCCAGGGCAAGGTTGCCACCAGCATCTCCAAGGACCAGGGCAAAACCTGGAGCCCCCTGACTGCTACCGACCTACCCAACCCGAGCTCAGGGATCGACGCGGTGACTCTGGCCGATGGCCGCCACCTGCTGGTCTACAACCACCAGCGGCGTGGACGCGGTCAACTCCAGGTCGCGATCAGCCCCGACGGCAAAGCCTGGAACGCCGCCTTGCAACTGGAAAATACCCTGGGTGCGGAGTTCTCCTACCCGGCGGTGATCCAGACCGCCGACGGGGGGGTGCACATCACCTACACCTGGAAACGTCGCCGCATCAAGCACGTGGTGGTCGATCCGGCCAAGCTGGAACTGCGCCCGATCACCGAGGGGATGTGGCCGTCCGCGGGCGGATAAACCACCATGCGAGGATCAGCTAGGACAAAAATATATATAATATAACATACTAATATTTTTGTCCTAGCTGCATTCTTCCCGTCATTGTGGACCCGAATCTCATCATGTTTGGGTTGCTCCGCCTTGGATCAAAGCAGCAGAAACCCGAGGAATCCAGGGTTTACGGGAGACCCGAGCTTCCGATCGCCTTGGTGGGATCAAGTGTCTCGTTGTACGCGATTGCATTCCACACCTTGATGGTGTCGTCAGCACTCCCAGTAACGACTTGAGTTTCGTCAAGTGATCGCTTGGACAAGCTCCTGGTAATTGGTTTGGCAAGTCGCCATCGTGGGATGATTTGGTTCAAGTGCTTTCTCGAAGATCTTCAACGCCTGCTCAAGCAATGGCTTTGCTTGGTCAAACTTATGTTGATCTTTGTAAATCGCGGCGAGATTGTTCAGTGTGAGAGCATAGTCGGGGTGATCGATGCCAACGACCTCTTTCAGGACACGCTCTGCACTGAGCAACAGTTGCTCTGCTTCCTGTGCCTTACCCTGGGTATACAACAGGGTTGCCAAATTATTGCGATTGAAGCCGACCTCGAAGTGAACTTCGCCGTAACGGTTTTCATAAATCCGCAACGCTCGTCGGTACAGAAGCTCGGCCTCTGCGTATCGCTGCAGCGAATCGACGATCGCTGCGAGCGCCGCTACGTCGGCTGCCACCGTGGGGTGGTCGCGGCCGAGTTCTCGCTCCCGGAGCTCGACCGAGCGACGGGCGTGCGACTCTCCTTCGGCATACCGCCCCCGGGCGTGTGCCAGGCCGCCGAGGTTGTGGTACAGGTCGGCCAGTTGCGGGTGATCCGGCCCCAACTGCGCCGTCGTGATGCTCAGGGCTTCGGCATAGACGTCCTCGGCTTCCTGGAAACGCCCCAGGTGCTTGTAGATCATGCCGAGGTTGTTCAGCATCCAGCCGACCTCGATGTCTTCAGGGCCAAACTGCTCTCTGGCAAAGTCCAACGCGCTCTGAAAGATGGCTTCAGCTTCTTTGTAGCGTCCGAGGAGTCGATAGAGATTGCCTAGGTGACTGACGCTGTAAACATGAAGGCGGGAGAGATCGCCACCGTTATCGGCGAGCCCCTTCATGATCCCCACCGAACGCTGGAAGGCCCGTTCAGCTTCGGGGTAGTCGCTAAGCTCCAGGACGATTTGCCCGAGGGTGTTGAGCACGTTGGCAACGTCCGGATGATCGGGACCGTCGAGGCGTTCGAAGATTTCTAGCGCCCGTTGGCAATGCGACCGGGCTTCCGGGAACTGTCCCTGTTCGTACAGCGAGGCCGCCTGGTCGAGGAGTTGACAACCGCACTCGGCGTCCGAGTTATAGGCATCGGTATTCGGGTCGGTCATGGTGTTTTCAAGCCTCCAGGCCCTGTGGTTGGTCGCGCTGTCCTCTACGAACGTGTTCGTGTTGGCCCTCACGGGCCGTGTTCCCGACCGTACAGAAGTGCGGATGCGTTCGTCGGCCCCGTAGGAATCCCTGACCGAGATGAAGCATAAACCTCGCCTGGCTTCGGCTTGCCATGGGCCTCGCTTAGGGATGGGCGATGGCAACGAACGTCGGCGTTGACTGCAGCACGTACTCCAGGGACCGACGCATCGTCGAAGGGTCCAGCGCCCCGAAGCTCTCATCGAGCACCAGTAGGTCGGCTTGTTGCAACAACGCTCGTGCCAGATAGACCCGGCTTTTTTCCCCGTGGCTCAACTGCCAGCCGGTCTCGCCGACCATCTGAAACATGCCCGACGGCATCCGGTCGATTAACGGCCCTAAGCCCAAGGCACGGCACACTTGTTCTGCTTCTTGTAAGTCCATCGGAGTGGGGGGCCACCCGCGTCCCAGCAGGACGTTGAAGGCGAACGTTCCGATCAGGACGTGATTCTCGTGGAACTGTGGGACGAGCACGATCCGATGTCGCCACCCATCCAGTCCGAGGCTGGGTTGGTCATAGCCACGCAGCAGCAACAACCCCGAAGACGGTGTCCGGCCGCCGGCCAGTAATGCGGCGAGCGTCGACTTGCCGCTTCCGGATTCTCCTTCCAGCAGGATGCGGTCGCCCCGCCGGACGGTGAAGCTCACGTCGTGCAGCAGCGGGCGTTGCTTTTCGTCATAGTGGAAGAGGAGGTTCCAGGCTTCGAGCAGCGGCGTCCCTTCGTCCATGTCGCCTTCGGTGCGGTCTAGCGTCTGAGCCACTTGGGGGTGGCCCGGGGACGTAGGTCGGGATGCGGTTCGCCAGAACGGGGCCAGCTGCCCGGCGGCAACCGCGGCGACGGCCAAGCGGTGAGCCCCCTCGATGAAGCTACGGAACGCCCGGTACGCCAGAAGTGCCCCGCCGACCCCGACGGCCAACTGCACCGTCGCCGCGTCCGGGGCGATGAACCAGGGAGCCAGCCCGAGGATCGCCAACACCAACCAGCCGCGTGGTAGGAGGGTCTGCAGGCGCACCATGAGCTGGTCCAGGTTTCGAGAGGTGTGCAGATAGACTTCCAGCCGCTGATCCTCCCCAGCGTTCCATTGCGCCGGCGCCTCCTGGGCAACGCGGGTCCGGTGGCCGATCATGCGTTCGACGAGATCGTTAGTCATCGTCATACGTTCGAGTGTCCACTTCCTGGTCCGCTGATACAGCTGCAAGGAGCACGGGACCACGAGCCCGACCATCACGATGAGCAACAGCACGTGCACCACGCTCTGTGCCGCCAGTGCGAACACGAGCCCGGCGACAACCAGTTCGACCAGCGCGGTGACCGCTAGAAATCCCCCCGTCAACGCCATCATCTCGACGACGTCCATCTCCATCACCCGCCCCAACAGTTGTCCGGTGCCCAGCTGTCGTACATCGTCGGCGCGCAAACGCAGCGTACTGTGCAGGAGCCGGCGTTTGAGGACAGCACCCATGCGGATCGACAGCGCTCCGCCCAGGTAGGTGGTTAGCAGACGGAAGGGGATGATGGACAGCAACAGCAGCCCCCAGGCCAGGAGCCAGCCCGGGTCGAACCGGCCCTGCAGGGTGAAGCGGCCAATGACCCACCACGACGCGATCCACAACACGTACTCACAAAAATGCGAGCCCATCAACAGCCCGAACGTTGGTGTGAGCCGCGATTCGCGGATCTGCTCGCGCACCGGCGCCTGTCCGGACAGTTGAATCAGCCAGCAACCCTGGACCAGCTTTTCGCCCAAGACCTGTCCGAACAGTGCCTGTCGGGCACGCGCCTGTCGCTTCCCGGAGAGCCCCATCACCGCCAGCACCCGCTGAACCTCGGGCTCGACCGGGGTTTCGAGCGGCCGGCAGAGTAAATCTCGCACAGCGCCGTTGGGAACCTGGACCACCGTGTGATCCGGCGCCAGAACCTGGAGTGTGCGGCGACTTCCTCCGACCAACAACAGATAACGAAGTTCCGTGTCGCCCGAGGAAGCGAGGCCCCCGTTCAATGCCATGGTGGCGGCAGACGTTGGGGTCTGCTCAGGGTGGATCGTCAGGATCGCCGGGGCGGCGCGTTGGAGCATTGCTTCCGCCTGGGAGTACGATGACTCGACGGCAACTGCTTCAAACCCCAGTGGCTGAGTGAGCCGTTGGACCCACGAAGCCACGTTCCCGGGGTGAATCACGCCGGGCCGAGGGGGGACGCTCGCGCGTTGCCCTGTAGGAAGCGGCAAATCGCTGTGTGCGACCAGGGCGTCGATCGCTGCGCAGAGTTGGCTGCCACGCCAGGTGGTCTCCCGCAACGTTCCCGTCATGACAGTTGCTCCGACTCACGCATTTGTAACTGTCCCTTGTGTAAGCGTAAGCGTCGCCAGAGCGAGCTGTGCCACGTGCCTTGTAGGACCTCGGCTTCTGCACGGAGCAGCGCTGCGTAGTGCGAGCGGTCGTCCCCGGCGAGTTTTTTCGGGCAACCGTCCTCGGCGACCTGTCCCTGCTTGATCACGATGACACGATCCATCTCTAGGGTTTCACGGACGTCGTGGGTGATGCAAAGAAACGTCGCTCCGCGGATCTGTTCCCGGACGCGGCGGAACAGCAGTCGCCTTTTGTCACGGTCCAGCCCGCGGAACGGCTCATCGAACAGGATCAAGCGGGCCCGCGATCGGCCCAGGGCGCGGCCTACCCGCACCCGCTGTCCCTGACCGCCGGAGAGCAACCCGCCACCCTCCCCCAGCGGCGTTTGCAAGCCGTCGCTCAGACGATGGAGCACCTCGTGCAGGTCGGCCTGATGCAACACTTCGTGGAGGCTCGCGGCCGGCCCAGCCTGGGTCCCGTACAACAGGTTGTCCAGCAGCGACCGGTTCCACACTTGTATGCTCGGATCCACCCAGGCGGTCTCCTGACGCAGCAGCTCGATCCGCTGGGCGCTCAGGGGGGTGCCGTCGACGGCGACGTTCCCCGCGACAGGCCGATGCCAACCCAGGAGCAGGCCCAGAAGGGTGGACTTGCCTGCACCCGATTCGCCGACGATGGCGACGTGGCTGCCGGGATCGATTTGCAGGTTCACGTCTTGAAGGATGACGTGGCCCCCGGCACAAACCGAGATCTGGTCGAACGCGATGTGGACGCCCGGACGGAGGCTCGATGGGGTCAGGGCTCCCGACGAACTCGCATCCGACGGGATGTCCTGCGGCACTGCTTTCCCCATCTCGTCCTCACGGCTCGCCCGGGTGGCACGCAGCGGATCCAGGATGCGCAGCGTCACGCTGCGATAGGTGGGGAACTGGCGTGCGACCAGCGCCAGTTCCTGGCCCAGGACCGGCAGGTGTAAGGTCCAATAGGCCAACAGCAAGGTGCCACCCAGCTCGGCAACGCGATGGGCGTGCTGGGCAAGCAGCCAGCCGGCGAGGCCGAAGCCCACGGTGATTTGCACCGCCTCGACCACCACCACCCACGACAGATAGCGTTGACTGGCCCGCACCCACTCGGCCAACAGGGCCTCGTGCTCCGTACATACCGCTTGCTCCGCGGTGTGTGCCTGGATCGGGGTCAGTCCGAGCAGCGCGTCCAGATAAAACCGACTTAGGGCGCCGGCGTGGGTGCGGGCACGCAGGTCGTAACTCTGAAGAACCGGTTGAAACAGCAACGGCACGCTCACGGCCAGCACCGCGATGGCGACGGCGACCGCGGCGCTGGACGGGTCGAGCCAGACAATGGCCGTCGCGGTGAACAGGATCATCAACGAAAGGTGGACAAACTGCCCGGCCAGGCGGGGTAGTTCACGCACGTAGTGCAAGCTGTGGTTTCGCTCGGCCATGTCGGAGATGGGGCGGCTTTGAAAATACCGGTCCTCGAGTTGGGGCAGGCGCTCCAAAAACGTCACCCGGAGCTGGGCTTCGAGCCTTCGCCCGAGGTGGGCTAGGTAGTGAAACACCCCCCACTCCAACGCCATCAAGAGCACCGCGAAGGCCAGCAGCACCCCCAGGGCGAGCAATCGCTGCTCGATCAGGACGAGATCCCGCCCGATCTCCAGCAGGCCGCGCAGCAAGATCGCCTCGACCACCGTCCCCGCGGCGGCCAGGGTGAGGAAGATGGCAAGCACCACAAAGAACAGCCTGCCCGCTCCGTGGAGGAAGCCGAGGACAACCCGGAGGGGCTGACTTTCGCTCTCGGTGAGCGCGGTCTTGAGGTCCTCGCTCAGGTCTGCGGCGCCGTCAGCTTGGCTAGCGCTGGCCACTTCCTCAGGGGGAGCGGTCGATGGTCGCGGCCCTTGCACGCCCACGAGGACGGCACCACAAAGGGTGACCAACTCCTCTTCATCTGGATCATTCTTAACCTCTGCCGGTCGGGCAAACCAGTATTTCTCCGGGACCAGGGAAAACGCTTGCCGGGGCTCGTGACTCACTTCGACTAGCAACGACTGAAACGCCGCGTTCGCTTCCCGCCCGCGCTGTAAGCTGCGCGAATCCACCAGGGCTTCGACGAAACGCCCGATCGCGTCCAGGCGGGCGATCGCAGTCCAACGTGGCGCATCGACCGCCTTTTCCAGCACGGCAGTCGTCGGCCGAATACCGAGGTTTTGTAAGCGTCGGCGAAGTGGGGCCAGGAAACCGTCCGTCGTCGCCCAGGCGTGCCAGGCCGCGGCCGGGATGGCGTGTTGGTGCAGATAGATCTCTTCGGCCAACTGGGTAGCCTTTAACCAGCGTCGGCCCACGGCGGGGTCCATGACCTGCAGCATAGGCCCGTGTTTGCGCCACACCAGCACAAAGTGGGTGAAGCCGTTGGCGAGCCGCACCACCAGGATGGCCGGTAGCGCTCGGGCTTCGGGCAACAGGAGATGGTTCACCGGCAACATCGTCTGCGCGGCATCCAGGCCGAGCCGCACAGCGATCTCTTCAAGGACGTCGATCGACGTCCCGTCCACATCGGTTTGACAGGCCTCACGCAACCGGTCGTAATGGATGGGGATGCCGAAGCCTTCCAGGAGACACTTCAAGACGGCCGGCCCACAGTCCATCCCAGAGGTCTGCACCACTTCGGGGACCAGAAAACGTGGCCGGCGGCGTGGCCTCCGGAGCGATAACGGGGCTTCGGCGAGCATGTGGGCTACTTCCGCTGACC
Organism: uncultured Alcaligenaceae bacterium; assembly: GCA_964410665.1. GTDB lineage: Bacteria > Planctomycetota > Planctomycetia > Gemmatales > Gemmataceae > CAYPIE01. The sequence goes on along the minus strand of CAYPIE010000042.1, from coordinate 25,790 downwards.
GTGTAAACGTTCTCCGACCGCCCGAAGCACCAGTTCGAGCGGGGTGGCTTGCTCGATCTCGACTTCGGCGGTACCCGAGAGGCCGTGCTGGATAGGGATGGCGGCGTTGCTGTCGGGGTCGATCCGCAGCTCGACCCGAATTTTTCCATCCTTCGGTTCGTTGCCGGCGTCACGAACCGTGGCGGACAGACTGCCATACTGCGTCCAAGGGAACCGGTCGAAGCGTAGCCGGGCCGACTGCCCCGGCCGGATGCGACCAACGCTGCTCGCCGGAAAGTAGGCCACGGCGCGTGGCGACCCGTCCGGAACGATCGTGGCAACCGGTTGCCCCCGGGCAATCACCGAGCCGACGTTGAAGTCGCCCAACTCACCAATGCGTCCACCGACCGGCGCGCGAATCGTCTTTTGGTCAATGGTTTCTTGGAGCAGAGCGATCCTCGCATCTTCGATGTCGGTTTCTCCGCTCAGGCGAACGATCGCGCTCTTGAGCTTGGCGATCCGAGCCGTGCCTTCGGCAATCTCGGCCGTGCGGTCCAGCTGAAGTCGATCGGCACTCACCGACAGGGCGTTTCGGGCCGCGCGGTATCCCAGGAGTTTTGCCCGTGCCTCTTCCAGTTCTTCAAGGCTCGCCGCCCCCTGCGCGGCCAATCCTTCAAAACGCTTCACTTTTGACTGGTAAAGGTTGACGTCCGCTTCGGCCCGGACCATTTGTTCTTTTGATTCGCGAAGTGCCTGGGTACACGCCCTGGTGAGGAAATCCGCCTGTTGTTCCTCGGCGAGGATCTCTGCCTTTAACGCCTTCGTCTGGTCGCGCAAGGCGATTTGTCGAGCATGGTGCTCGGCCACCTCGTGCTCCAACAGCTGCGAATCCAGAACCAGTAGCACCTCGCCTTTTTGGACTTCGCGACCAATGCTCAAGGTGGTCTGGGTGACCCGACCTTCCACCGGCGCTGCGACCACGTGGGCCAGCGAATTGACCTCCAAGCGGGCCTGCATGGACACCTCATACACCTGAATGCGTGCCATCAGCATCCAGGACGCCCAAAGGCCGATGAGCCCCAGGACGATCCACGAAAACCAGCGTTGGCGGTCCCTCGCTCCTTGAAGGGACCGTAACGTACCAGAGAACGCGGCGGGCATGGGAAGGACTTGTCAACGGTTCGTAATCGCTTAACGACCTCGGTTCGAAGGGTTGCTGCCAATGCCCCCAGCTTTGACGGTAGTCTTGACGCTGAGGGCTTGACCGTAGTAGTCATCGCCGGATGAAACCAGCTTTCACGCTCGTTTTGACGTTGAGAGCTTGGGCATTGTGGTTGGCAGCAATGCGGCCCGCTTTAACATTAGTTTTAATATTCATCGTAGCAGTTCCTAAAAAAGATATAGATACACGCAATTTGTGATCCGCATACTGCAGAAGGACCGCTGGAAAGTGGAATATTGGTGATGCCACCTTGTTCCGCTGTCCGAAGGATCCGGGCTTAACGACCCCTGGTGGAGGGGCTGATACCAATGCCCCCAGCTTTGACGGTAGTCTTAACGCTGAGGGCTTGACCTTAGTAGTCATCGCCGGATGAAACCAGCTTTCACGCTCGTTTTGACGTTGAGAGCCTGGGCATTGTGGTTGGCAATGATGCGGCCCGCTTTAACATTAGTTTTAATATTCATCGTAGCAGTTCCTAAAAAAGATATAGATACACGCAATTTGTGATCCGCATACTGCAGAAGGACCGCTGGAAAGCGGAATATCGGTGATGCCACCTTGTTCCGCTGTCCGAAGGATCCGGGCTTAACGACCTCGTGTGGAGGGGCTCGTTCCAATGCCCCCAGCTTTCACGCTCGTTTTGACGTTGAGAGCCTGGGCGTTGTGGTTTGGGCCTCTCCAACCCGCTTGGACATTGGTTTTGACGTGCATCGGAATGCTCCTGATCGAGGGAAAAGGGGTCATCTATCTACAATCCGAAAACCGAGGGGGAAATCGTCCACACATTTTTCAAAGCCTTTTTTTTGTCACATTCTTGGGCACCGGGGCAAAATGCTCATCAACCGATGCCATGCGCAAAGGACTGGACGTTCCCAGCCAAGCAAGGCTCCGTCTCCTTCTTGTCGGATACCAGCAACCGACCTTTGGCTGCTGATTGAGGTGTGTCGTGTCGGCGCGAGAATTGACGATTCTGTTTTAGGTGGATTCCCCACCGCTCAAGCACCCTGTTCGATCAACGATCCTGCCTGAAAGGTCCGTTGATCCAGAAACGTTTCTCCTGGTAGCCCCGGTGGAGTTCGTCATCGGCATTCCCGCTCCCCGGAAGCTGGCGTGTGTTGGAGCGATTGGTATCCACCCAGGAGTTTGCCAGGGGCCATGCTCCGCGGAAGAACGGGTTCCGCGGAGTCCGGAAACCAAGACAGGCACCGGACGGGGACGGTCCCCTCGGGTGGAGTGTCTTCCCGAACAGTTGGTTCTTGCCAACGCTTGATAGAGAAGTCTATGCGGAAAAGACAACGGATCGCTTTGCGTGTGGAGATTGAACGCATTGGTTTGGTGATGTTCTTTCCGTTCGCCGTGTACCCAGAAGTGGGTGTAGTTGGAAAACCTCCGAAGACAGACGGGGGCATCGAGTGGGGTGGTGTTGGTCGGAGGTTGAAGCAGGCTTGGTTCCCGCAGGGTGGAACGCACATCGCCGAGGTCCCATTGTATTTTATTGCGCTGAGCGGGACCATTCTGCAAGGTCAAGTAAGGTGACCCATGGATGAACCGATCATTCTCCTTCTCCGTCAAGCTGTACTGGGCGACTCTCAAGCTGCCGACCGGTTGTTTCGCCTCGTCGAACAGGACTTGCGTGCCATCGCAGTTCGGGCGAAGCAGGGCTTTCCGGCGGACATGGACGCACCGACGTCGTTGATTGTTAACGAAGCATTTCTACGGATGTTGAGTAGGGCCAAGCTCGATCAAGCGGTCCCCGAAGATCGTCGGCAATTTTTCTGTTTCGCCGCGACCAAAATCCATAACCTTCTTGTGGAGATCGCACGCCACAAGCGGGCGCGGAAACGCGGGGGGGATCTCGTTCCGGCCGAGGAGGGCGTGTTGGAGGGCGTGCAAAGCCCGTTCGAAAACCCGGAGGTACTCATGGATCTCGAGGCCGCCCTGGAGAAGCTCGAACGCTTTGCCTGGGAAGAAGCCACGGTGTTTCGCACCCGGTGGTTCCTGGGGTGCACCTTCGACGAGATCGCGACGATCCTGAACATCTCCGCGACCTCGGCCAAACGGGGCTACGCCAGTGCGAGAGCCTGGCTCAAGATCACGCTCAAGGAGTATGACCAGAATGCCTGAGATGATGTGCGGATCGGACTCATCCCCGTACCGCCTCGCGAATACTCGCCGGCGAGTCACGATTCCGCAACGCGCAAATTGGGAAGAAGTTTTATTATCAATGAAATTATTGTTATGATTGAGGAACGAACCAGACGGTCCTACCGTTTTTCCTCATGCTCCACAGAGGTAACCCCGGCGACGTACGGGTGGCAAGCTCTGAGCCTTCGAAGGGGGTAGTGGATGCGCATGCATGCTCGGCCATCCGCAACTCACACCCATTCCTTGGCCCCGAGAGCATCCATTTGATTCGGAAAGTGGAGGCGGAACGTTGACGCGAATCTCTCGCGTGATGATTCAGCGTCAACAAAACAACGGCGAGGTCGAATCGTGATCGATTCGACCTCGCCGCATGAGATAACCGTTTCACTCATTCCTGTTTGTACCCTGAACCCCCGATCCGCAGGGGGGTCCCGGTTTCGCGTTGCCGGCTTACCACCGGCTCGGCACCCGTCCGCACGCCCGGATTGAGGTCAAAGCGATCCAGATTCATCACCTTGTTCCAGGCCGCCACGAAGTCACGCACAAACTTCGCTTCTCCATCGTCGCTGGCATACACTTCCGCGATGGCGCGGAGTTGTGAGTTTGAGCCGAACACCAGGTCGACCGAAGTCGCTCGCCACTTGACCTCGCCCGTCTTGCGGTCACGTCCTTCGAAGAAGTGCTCGCACATCGGCGACTTTTGCCACTCCGTGCTCATGTCCAGCAGGTTCACGAAGAAGTCATTCGTCAGGGTCCCAGGCCGATCAGTGAGGACGCCGAGTCGATAGTTGCCGTGGTTCGCGTTGAGCACGCGCAGTCCGCCGAGCAGAACGGTCATCTCCGGGGCGGTGAGCGTCAGCAGGTGGGCACGGTCGACCAGGAGCTCCTCGGCAGGACGATCCTGTTTGTGATCGTCGTAGTTGCGGAAGCCATCTGCTTTCGGCTCAAGCACGGCGAAGGATTCAACGTCCGTCATCTCCTGGGCTGCATCGGTCCGCCCTGGGACGAACGGTACTTGCAGATCGTATCCGGCCTTCCGGGCTGCCTGCTCCACCCCCGCGCAACCGCCGAGGACGATCACGTCCGCCAGTGACACCTTCTTACCCTCGGACAGGGTGTTGTTGAACTCGGTGCGGACCTGCTCCAGGGTCTCGAGCACCTTGATCAGTTGGGCCGGGTTGTTGACTTCCCAGTCCTTTTGCGGGGCCAGGCGGATGCGAGCCCCGTTGGCTCCACCCCGCTTGTCGGTCTCGCGGAAGGTGGACGCTGAGGCCCAGGCCGTCGAGACCAGTTGGCGCACCGATAAGCCCGATTCCAGGATCTTGCCCTTGAGTGCTACGATGTCCTTCGCGTCGATCAACGCATGATCAACCTCGGGCACTGGGTCCTGCCACAGTTGTGGCTCGGGCACGAGCGGCCCAAGGCAGCGAGAAACCGGTCCCATGTCACGGTGGGTCAGCTTGTACCAAGCTTTGGCAAAGGCATCGGCGAACGCATCGGGGTTCTCATGGAATCGCTTGGAAATCTTGCCATATGCCGGGTCCATCTTCAGGGCCAAGTCGGTCGTGAACATCATCGGCGCGTGAAATTTCGCTGGGTCGTGGGCATCGGGCACGGTCCCCTTCGCGGCGGGATCCTTGGGGGTCCACTGCCATGCACCGGCCGGGCTCTTTACCAGTTCCCACTCGTAGCCGAACAGGTTATTGAAGTATTCGTTGGACCACATCGTCGGCGTGGACGTCCACGCCCCTTCCAGGCCGCTCGTGATCGTGTCGCCGGCGTTACCCTTGCCGAACGTGTTCTTCCAGCCGAGGCCCTGTTCCTGAATGGCAGCTCCCTCGGGTTCGGGACCGACATGCTTGTCCGGACTGGCAGCACCATGGGCCTTCCCGAAGGTGTGGCCGCCGGCAATCAGAGCCACAGTCTCCTCATCATTCATGGCCATCCGGCCAAACGTTACCCGAATAGCCTGGGCCGCGGCCAGCGGGTCCGGCTTGCCGTTGGGGCCTTGTGGGTTGACGTAGATCAAACCCATCTGCGACGCGGCCAGCGGGTTCTCGAGCTTCCCGGCGTCGTTGCGACGCTTGGCTCCCAACCACTCGCTCTCCGGGCCCCAGTCGATGTCCGTCTCTGGCTCCCAGACGTCCTCACGTCCACCGGCAAAGCCGAACGTTTTGAAACCCATCGACTCCAGGGCGCAGTTGCCGGTGAAAACCATCAGGTCCGCCCAGGAGATCTTGCGCCCATACTTCTTCTTGATCGGCCAAAGCAACCGGCGAGCCTTGTCCAGGTTGGTGTTGTCGGGCCAGCTGTTGAGGGGTGCAAAACGAAGGGTCCCCGAGGAGGCGCCCCCACGGCCGTCGGCGATGCGATAGGTGCCCGCGCTGTGCCAGGCCATCCGAATGAACAGCGGTCCATAGTGGCCGTAGTCGGCCGGCCACCAGTCCTGAGACGTTGTCATCACCGCTTCGATGTCTTTTTTCAACGCATCCAAGTCGAGTTTCTTAAATTCCTCGGCGTAATCAAAGTCGTCCCCCATGGGGTTACTTTTCCGCGAGTTCTGATGAAGGATCTGCAGGTTCAGCTGGTTCGGCCACCAGTCCCGGTTGGACATCGCTCCGGCTGCAGTGTGTCGGTAGGGGGCGCCCATTACCGGACACTCCTTGGTGCCCTGTCCCGCCTCAGCTTGACGACTTGCTTTCGTCTCTATCGGGCAATTCTGCGCACCGCTGAACGTCGTGATGCATAGCAGCAACACCATACTGCCCATCATCAAGCGAGCGGGGTGAGTCAGCGGGGACATTTTTTCTCCCTGAGATCGAGTTGGATTTCGACATTGGCAATCTGGATTTGCTCATCGACTACTAAACTATAGGCGTGCCGAAGTGATACATCCAATGCATTCTGGTAATGCTAGCGATGCACGAAATGCATAGCCAAACCGAGCCCCGACCCCAACTTGCAACCGATGACGATCAGACTTCATCCCGTTCAAGCCAGTCCACTTGGTGGAGTGCCCCATGCGAATCGTCTGCTTTCCTCACTTCTACTATCTTTCGGAGGTGTCCCGTCTCGTCGAGATAGGCAAAGCCCTCCGCAGTCTCGGGCAGGATGTTCAGTTCTTCAGCCATGGAGGTACCTACGAATGGGTGGCCCGCGATGCCGGCTTTGACGTGGTGCCCGTTCCTCCCACCATGTCCAGGGAACGAGCCCGGGAGTATATGGCCTTTAACCGCGGGGAACGCGGCAACCCCTTCTCGGATAGCTTCTTCACCTACGAGGAGCTCAAGGCCTACGTCGCCGGCGAAGCCACGCGGCTACGCGAGATGCGTACGGATGCAGTCCTCATTGGCTGGAATCTTCCTTCGTACCTCTCGGTCCAGCTGGTCGACATCCCGATCATTGTCCAACAGCCCGGACCGTTCACCGCGCCGTTTTTCGACCGCCACATGGGGGTGTTTGTCCCCAACCTGGTCGGCTGGCTACACCACCTGCCGCTGGATTGGCTGGTCAACTGGGTCATGCCGCGGTTAAGCGTCTGGGTTCAACCGTTCAATCAGCTGGCCGCTCAGTTCGGCTTGCCGCGGTACAAAAGTACGCTCGACCTGATGGCCGGAGACTTGACCCTGGTGATGGACGCCCCGGAAATCCTGGGCATCTCACCGGAAGAACTCGAGGGGTACAAGCCTCGTCACCCCGGTTACTTTCGCCGCACGCCGCGGTATCGCTACGGAGGGCCGTGCTTTGCGAAGCTCCCCGGTGAGGTCCCGGAGACTGTGCGGCAACACTTCCACACCTCCCGCACCAAGCTGTATTGTGGCATGGGAGTGTCGGGTTCGGCCGAGGTGCTGCGATCGTTGATCGACATTGTGGCCGCGCTGGACCTCCAGGCAGTGGTAGTGACCACCACCATCCTGGGGGAGAGCGAGCGGTCTGGTTCGGAGCGCGTGCTACTCTTACCCCATGTACCGGCTCACCGGGTCAACCCGCTTGCGGATATCGCGCTCACCCACGGTGGGGCGGGAACCGTGCAGACGGCGATTCATGCAGGAACGCCCCTGTTGGGGGTGCCGATGCATATCGAGCAAGCGGGGAACATTTCGCTGGTGCAACGCCAGGGGGCGGGCATCATGCTGGCGCGAAGCGCGCTGGGTCCTGGTCGGCTTGCCGTCAACCTTGAGAAACTCGTCCACGATGCTCGCTATCGAGAAAACATGCTGCGACTCAAACAGCTTCAGGACCCGATCGATGGTGCGGGGAAAGCCGCTCAGGAGCTCATTCGTTTTCTGGAAGGGAGAGGATAAGGATGAACGTATGCTACATTCACCGGCGATGAACCGTTTGACCATCCGTGTCTTGACCTGTTCGCGGAAGCGGCGGGACGAACCCATCGACTGGGAACGGGAGCGAAGCCGTTCATCCCAATGGAACTTTCCAGATGTTCCCAGTTCCTACAATAGTGGAAAATTCGCGGAGCTTTGCCCAAACAGGGCAAATTATCTCTCGATCATCCGACCTGGCCGTCCGTCGGCCCCGCGGAAAGTGAGCGACTATGACCAGCACCCCCGAACGCAAGTCGAATCTGCACTGGTACATCCTGCTCGCCCTGTTGCTCGGTGGCCTTACCGGAGTATTGGTCAATGCCTTCACCGGGCCCGAGGAGCCGCGCTGGTTGTCCTTGCTGAACAAGTACGTCATGGAGCCGGTCGGCCAGATCTTTTTGCGACTGCTGATCCTCACCGTGGTCCCGCTGGTATTCACGTCGCTGGCCCTGGGCGTGGTGCGACTCGGGAACCTCAGCGAACTTGGCCGCATCGGCGCCAAGACGATCGGCTACTTCCTGATTACCATGACAACGGCAGTGACGATCGGCCTGGTCCTCGTCAACCTGATCCAGCCAGGCCGTGGCATCCCACCCGAGACGCGCGATGAAATTGTCGAGACCTTTCGCGGCGAAACGGACACCAAGCTAAAGAGCTCCGGCACGTTTGACATCGACACCATTGTGAACATCGTCCCGCGTAACCCCCTGGACGCGGCCGTCAATACCCAGATGCTCTCGGTCATCTTTGTCGCCCTGCTGGTCGGGGTAGCTCTGACTCGCCTGCCGATCGAACGGGCCGGCCCGCTGATCCGGGTGTTCGAGGCGGTGGGCGATATCACCGTGTTTATCATCCAGCTGGCGATGCGGATCGCTCCCTTCGGCGTGTTTGCCCTGATCTTTGCCACGGCGTCGCGGTTTGGCTTTGATCTGTTACAGCGGCTGGGCATCTATGTATTCGTGGTGCTCTTGGGCTTGTTGATTCAGGGGCTGGTGGTGCTACCGATCCTGATCCGGTCTCTGGGCGGGATGAACCCGTGGACGTTCTACAGCAAGATCCGCAATGTGATCGTCACCGCCTTTTCGACCAGCTCCAGTAACGCCACGCTGCCGACCAGCATCCGCACCGCTCAGGAGGAGCTGGAAGTGCCGGTTCCGGTCGCCGGTTTTGTGTTGCCCCTGGGAGCGACAATGAACATGAACGGCACCGCCTTGTTCGAGGGGATCACCGGTGTGTTCCTGGCCCAAGTGTTCTTGCCCGGGGATCTGACGCTAGTGCAGCAGATTGGCATTGTGATGATCTGCGTGCTGACCGCCATCGGTGCGGCGGGCGTTCCCGGCGGCTCGATCCCACTGTTGGCCATGGTGCTGGTTTCGGTCGGCGTGCCCGTCGAGGCCATCGCCTTGGTGTTGGGCATCGACCGCATCCTGGACATGTCGCGAACGACGTTAAACGTCATCGGCGACCTGTCGGCTTCGGTGGTGATCGCCAACAGTGAGAAGGGCAGACTTCCCAAAGGCCGCGACATTACTTTCGTACCCGAGCACCCCTATACCAACGGCCCGACCCGCTCCGGGCACGATAACCTAGAGCCGAACGAGGCCCGAGAGAAGGCGGGCGAAGATGGGCAGGTAGAACCGAAGTAAACCATATCGTTCGGCACCGGGGTAGGATCGGTTCAAGAGAACCAATGTAGAGTACTTTATCGGGGGGAGTGGACCCGACCAGGTGGCCCCGGTGCCTGGAGCATGCGTTGACGAAGCGAAGCCACAAGATGACCCGACACCTCCAGCTCCACCATCCCGTGCCAACGTGTTGCTGCCCGTTTCTGACCAGTTGGGCAAATGAAACGGCTCAGATCAGTCAAGTTGAATTTACTTAACTTATTGGCCCCAAAATCACCGAAGAATAATACCACCTGGACTCTCCCGCGTGCGGAACACCTAGGTAGTTTGGCGTTCAACTGCACAATCCAGGGAATAGAGGAACAGCGGTTGTGAAAGTGGGAACGAGCCCAATAAGGGATGAGAGGCAAATTAATCAATAAAATAAATATTTTGTTTGATTATTAATCAAAATAGAGATGACTATCCTGTCGATCCTACTCTTTGGGAAATCGCTCTCACCAGTCGATTGCACACCATCCGGGCAAACGCGGTGAAGATGCCGCCTCGATTCGAGGAAAAGCGATGATCAGAGTGATGCTGAGATGGCAGCCACAGGTATCGGGCAAAGCGTTTGGACTCGCGTTGTGCCTAGCGTTTTCCCTAACCTCGCAGATATGTAACCTTGTCCATTTTTACCCGAATCCCGAGCTCTGGTGGCTTACCTGTGGCTTGATTTGCCTGCTGTTGAGTTGGCCGCTCGAATGCCTGATTCGCCGGGATGCATGGGGCAGCGTCCACTGGCTCTCCTCGCCCCAGGCCGCACTCGGAGGGCTGGCCTGGCTTGGCCTCTCCACTTTAGTGATATGGAACCACACACGACCCGATTCGGGATGGACCAACAACCTGTGGAAGCTCAGCGAAGACACCTATCAATTTTTAAATTTAATTTTGTTGATAACAAATGCCTTTGTGCTGACAGCAGTGTTACTACTACTTATGAACTTCGCGTTCAAGGATGATCCACGCTCGGAATCCCTGCAGCCGTTTGTCCGTTGGCGAGTGTCCCGCCCAGCGGTTGTCGCGGCGACACTCCTTCTCCTCATCGCGGGCAATTCTTTCGCATTTTGGTTCGTGCACAGTGAAGAAACCGTCTATTACTGGGACTTCGCGAACTATTGGTTCATCAGTGCGGATCTGGCGTCCGAGCTCAAAACCTCCTTCGCCGGAGCGATCGGGGAGACTCTTCGTTCTCTCCGGGAGGATGACTTTGGACCATTGCCGGCGATCTCACTGGCGCTGTCACAGGCGGTCTTTGGTGATTCCAGGGACGTGTACATTCTCAGCATCGTTACCTGCTATTTTCCAGCCGTGTACCTCGCTCTTCTCTTTGTCCAGCAGCGAACCATTCCAACCATCATGGCTGATGTGCCCATGAGTGCCGTCGTGATCCCTTGCCTGCTCGTGGCACTGTCCCCGTGGTTCTGGGCGGCAACCCTCCGCGGCTATGTCGGGATTGGCGGGGCGGCTCTCGGCCTAGTGGTGTTTGGGATCTACTTGTCCCGTCCTGCGGGAACTCTCAGTAGATGGTCGCTCATGGGGATTGGTGTTCTGTTGGCCAGCATGATCCTATTCCGCCGCTGGTACTCCTTTTGGGTGACAGCTTTTATAGCGGTAATGACGATTGAACATATTATAATTTTTATGATCAACCCTTCGAGGACGGTCCGGTCGCTCCTGGAAGCGGTTCGACCGATGATAATTGTTTGTACAATAATATGTATTTTATTGATCGGTTTGGCATTGCCAATGGTAACCCGTGTCGTGACCTCAGACCTCTCCGAAGGGTTTACGTTCTGGAAAACCCAGGCAACTTTCCTGGAGCGGCTTTGGATGGTGATCGACCAAATCGGCCGAGTTCCGGTGGGGTTAGGGCTCGCCAGCCTGGTCGTACTCTGCTGCCAACCGTCCACGAGACGGGTTGCGATGGTGACCGGTTCGATGGTGCCGATCATCTATCTGCATTTTTCCCAGATTCAAGACATGTTGCTCCATCACAGATTCTTGTTCGCACCGTCCTATTTGGTCGTGACGAGCCTCGCGCTGGTGCTGATCACACGGTGGATTCGATCGAGGCTGGTGGCTCTGACTCTAATCTGTCTTGGTGCAGTGACCGGGGTGTGTATGCTCATTCTCACGGTCCTTCCGTCGGCGTCAGTCTATGCGAATCGCTGTACACCCTGGTTCCCAACGGTGATGATCCATCCGCTTCGACGAGATGATCTGGTGGAGTTTCGCCGGATGGTTGAGGCGGTTCGCGTAGAACTGAATCCGGGAGAACAGTATGCGGTAGTCGCATGTTCTGGAACGCTGAATTCCTCACACTTCCGAGGATCGGATCTCACCTTGGGCGAACCGCTGCCGCGGGAACGGCAGCTGCTTTACCCGAACCAGGATTTCACCAGTGGGTTTCCGGAGTGGGTGTTTGCCGCAGACGTGCTGATCGTTGCTTCTCCACCTCAGATACATGGTAAACCAGAAGGTCAGGCGATTGTGAACGCGACGGCCGAGAGTCTGCTCCACCGTAGGGATATCGGGAAGGCATTCTGTCGTCTACCGGATTCGTATCGGCTTGAGAACCATGTGGAAGTTTTCTTGTATCGAAGAGAGCGTCAAGCCACCCCGGAGGAGATCGACGTATACGCCGCGCGGCTCCGTCAGGCTCATCCTGACCAGCCGCGGATTTGGTCAGCCCCTAGGTGGTTAACTGAAAAGCTTGGTGGTGTCGATTAAAGAAGTCCTGCTGCAATTCACTTCTGCAAACTCGGGGCAAAGGCGGACTTCTCGGGATACTGGGCAACCAGACGGGCTAGATTGTAAAAAACGTAATGTTTGCTACCGAGGCCGATATGGTTCCCAGCTATTCCAACGTTGCCCCACTCCAAGTCGAGTTGTTTGAAGACCGGATCACCCCGGCGAATCTGCCCGCAGGATTTGTGGAACAGATCCTTACCGATAGCCTTGAGTTACCCTCGGCAATTGAAGTTGCTCCGGATGGGAGGATCTTCGTCGCTGAGGTCGGCGGCGACCTTCGTGTCATTAAAGACGATCAATTATTGCCCGAACCATTCGTCAGCATTCGCGTGGACGACTTTAGCGAACGCGGGTTATTGGGTGTCACGCTTGATCCCAATTTTGCAGATAATCAGTATGTCTATGTATATTACACTCCCCTCCAAGAGCCAGGTGCACCCTTTGCTCGTGTTAGCCGATTCACGGCTGACGGCGACCGCGCGGTACTTAACTCGGAAGTGCCCTTAGTCGAGTTAGGCCAAGCGGTCAGTTTTATTACCAATCACAACGGTGGTGCCTTACATTTTGGACCTGATGGGAAGTTGTATATTGCGGTCGGTGACGGTGGCATTCCTTCTCTCTCACAGGATCTCTCGAGTATTCATGGCAAGATCCTCCGGATTAATTCTGATGGAACGATTCCTCCTGATAATCCGTTTTACAATCAAACGTCTGGAATCCACCGGTCGATCTGGGCTCTCGGGTTACGTAACCCATTCACCTTCACTTTTCATCCGATCACGGGACAGATGTTGATCAATGATGTTGGGGGTACCCAATATGAAGAGGTCAATGTAGGAGTTCTAGGTGGCAATTATGGTTGGCCCAATACGGAAGGTCCGACGACTGATCCAAGATTCCTTTCCCCAATCTTAGCCATTCCACACACTCCCCTTGGTAGTGAAGGTTTGGCGATTACCGGGGCCGATTTCTATCAACCTACTACCGCGCAGTTTGGTGACTCCTTTGTTGGCGACTATTTTTTTGCTGACTTTGTGCAGGGAACCCTGAATCGATATGACCCGGTTTCCGGGGAGGTGTCCCTTTTCGCAGATGGGCTTGTCTTTCCTGCCGATTTAGAAGTGACCGATTCGGGGTCGCTCCTTTACCTTGAATTCGGCGGACGCCTCTCGAAAATCAGCACCGCTACAACCTTAGCACCGCAAATCGTCAGTCAGCCGAAAAGTGATTTGGTCTCAGTCGGGCAGGATGCCACCTTTGAAGTTGAAGTCAGCGGAGCATCCCCACTGAGCTACAGCTGGCAACGGGATGGCACTGCGATTCCAGGAGCGACTGGTCCAGCATATACGCTGGAGAAGGTCGATCTGCCCGAAGACGGTACTCGAATTCAAGTGATGATCACGAACGATTTTGGCACCATGGTCAGCAACCAAGCCGTCTTGTCGGTGACCACCGATCTGCCGCCAGATGCAGTAATCGAGTTGCCGAGCTAGGGAGTGAAGTTCATTGCCGGGGAAACCTACGAGTTTCGCGGTCGTGCGGTGGACCCCGAAACTGGACCGCTCGCCAAAGATGCCCTGACCTGGAGGGTAGACTATGTGACCGGCGATGTGGTCAGGCCTTTTGTACGCAGCCAGTCTGGAATCGAGTCGGGCTCCTTTACCGTGCCCTCCCGAACCCCCTTTCTTTCAACAAATGTTGCCTATCGAATCGTGCTCACCGCCACGGATCCTCTTGGCTTGGAGTCGGTGGTGACTCGGGATTTAACTCCCGAGGTGTCGAGGGTTCGCATCGATAGCAATGTGGCCAACTTTGCCAGCCTTGATGGTTCAAGGGTGTCGTTGCCGTATTCATTCGAAGGTGTCTCCGGAGTCATCCGTGCTGTGGAGGCCCCGCCGGCCATCACGAGGAACGGAGTCCGCTATTTCTTTGATCATTGGTCGGACGGTGGAGAACGTGAACATGAGTTTATTATTCCAGTTTCTGACTCGACACTGACGGCGATATACGCACCGGGTTCACCGCTGGGCCAGACTGATGTGGCTGAGTTCGCCGTCGGGGCCGACTTCGGTGGGGGCCCAGTCGTCCGCGTCTTCGATCGCAACGGCTCCGAACTCTACTCCCTGTTTGCTTTCGATCCTTCTTTCACCGGTGGCGTACGGGTGGCCATGGCCGATGTCACCGGCGACGGCGTTGCCGACGTGATCGCGGGTACCGGCCCGGGGGTCACGGCACGCATCAACATATTTGATGGTGTCTTGCGACAGATCATTCGCAGCATCCAGGCTTTCGAGGAAGCGTTCACCGGCGGAGTCTTTGTGGCGGCTGGTGATGTGAACGGTGACCGGGTTGCAGATTATGTGATTACTCCTGACCAGTTCGGTGGACCCCGTGCTCGGGTCTTCGATGGGCCCTCTGGGAGTCAGTTCGCCGATTTCTTTGGGATCGAGGATGTCAACTTCCGTGGTGGCGTTCGACCGGCACTGGCCGATCTAAACGGAGATCTGCTGGCGGACTTGCTCTTGGGAGCCGGGTTCGGCGGTGGTCCTCGGGTTGCTGGGTTCGATGGCTCCAGCCTCGCCGAGTCGCCACAAAAGCTCTTTGCCGATTTTTTTGCCTTTGAATCGAGCCTGCGAAACGGTACCTATCTGACCGCGGCAGACACCGACGGCGATGGGTTCGGGGACATCCTGGCCGGTGCGGGGCCCGGAGGAGCCCCACGGGTATTCATTCTCTCCGGACAAGCGTTGACCCGGGAGAATCGACTGGTTCCGATCGGCAACTTTTTCGCGGGGAATCTCGATAGCATTAACGGAGTCCGCATCACCGCAAAAGACTTTGACGGCGACACCAATGCGGAAATACTGGCCTACGCGTTAATGGGTTCTCGGCCATCCATTCGGGCTTATCCAGGCAAAACCATCACCGAAAATGGTGTGGCTGCGGACCCGATGTTCGAACTGACTCCGTTTAACGGGCTGTTCGCCTCTGGAGTGTTTTTAGGCTAGCTGAGGAGAATCGTACGCGAACCGTCTCAGCTCACCCGACAATTTGACCGGGGCGGGTAGAGACCTCGGTTCCCAGGCAGTCTCCACGAAAGTTGGGCTTGCCGGCGGGGAGGCATTGACGTATTTCCGCCAAGCAACGTCTAAAGAGCTAGGATGGCATCGTCGCCGACTTTGGAGAGCCGGCAAAAGGAGATGACCGGTGTTGAACCTCCTCTCGGGCACCGCTTTGCTCCGCTGGCGGCCGATCCGCATGCTTCGCCGCGCGAGCCGGCAACTTCTCAGGCCGCACCGGTTGGACGGTCCGTTGTCCAAAGAAGCTGCGCTGGTTGAGTTCCAAGTTCTCAACCCGCCGTTGATGGTGGCTGTCAAGCTGGTCACCGAGGTGCGGCTCCGCATCAACAACCTGGCCGGTATCCCGCTTACCTCACGGGGTAGCCACCCGGTTCAGCTCCACTACACCTGGCAACCCTTGACCAAAGCTCGCTACCCGGAAGCGACTACACCGGTCGCTCTCCCCGACACCCTATACCCCGGTGAACCGGTGGAGTTCCGCCTGCCCATCATCGCCCCGCCGTCGGTCGGCGATTTCCGCTTGGGCTTCGCGCTGATCCAGCCAGACCTGGGCTCGTTTGAGTTGCGTGGCACCCACCACTTTGCGGTCCAGGTCAACTTCCCACATGAACGGGACATCGACTACCACGCTGTGTTCCGAAACGCTAACTTGCAGGACAACTACTGGTGGGTGGTCGGGGCCTACCACTCGCGCGAGGCCTACGAAAAGTCGGCCCGGGAACGCCATTCAATGCTCACCCAGGAACTGGGCGTGACGCCCGACGAACGGGTGCTGGACGTCGGCTGCGGCACCGGCCAGATTGCCATTGGCCTGGAGGGGTATCTCTCCGACCGGGGCGCATATTACGGCACCGACCTGGCGCAGCAAGCCATCGACTTTTGCCGGGGGGAGTTCAAACGACCGAACTTCGTCTTCCGCGTCAACGCGATGACCTCGCTGCCGATCGAGGATCATGAAGGGCCGTTTGACACGGTTCTGTTCTTCAGTGTATTTACACATACACATATTGATGAATCAATACTGCTACTCGGCGAGGCCATGCGCTTGCTCAGTCCCGGCGGACAGATCATCGCCGACTTCTTGAGCTCGGCGCTGGTCGAGCGCGGCCTGGGCAACCGGGGCGAAATGCACCTCAACGGCGACTATTTCCTGCGCATGGCCGGACTCCTGGGGCTCAAGGCCGAGGTGTTCGCACGCTGGAAGTGGGCCGAGCACGTCGAGCGGTTATTGATGCGGTTCACCCAACGCTAGGGGAAACGGCTCGGCCCGTTTCTTTCGAAGCGACTGCATTCCCTTTTGGCCGATCGGTTTCCCTACAATCTCTTGAACTGCCAACTTGTGGTCGATCCCTCCTTTTCGCAATTTCACTTATGCGATCGAGATCAGCAAGAGATCATTCAATCCGCGATTAGCTTTTTGCAGGGGAGCGACATCGCGACCGCCTTCCGCCAACTGCCTGGGCACTTTTCGTTAGACAACAACGTCAAGGACGATTTGTTTCGTCGAATCCGACCAAATACAGAACTTGAACAATCTTGTCTAGATGAGCGAATCCGGTGTGTGCGACCGGCTCCTTCCAAGTCACTCACCCCTGACAACTTATTTCTCCTCGCTGAGGATGACGATCATCCTTATACGGGTTGTCCTGGCCAGTTTCGCCGGCGAAATCCCAAAGCTGGCGGCACTGTCTGAGAGTACGACGAGCTTGCCCGTTCCTGCTTCTGGCCCAGTTTGACGAGCGGCGACAGGGCTTTTCAGGGGGTATAGCCCGCGTGGGGTCCCGAAAAAGCACTGGAGTCAAGGCAAGGGATTGGATGGCTGCGGTCATGGAATGCCGTAACCAGCGGGCTGCAGGGTTGTCCCATGGTTGCGGAACGTGAGTGCGGATCAGCGAGGAGTGGATTAGGAATCGGCTTCGGTGTGGGTTGCAGCCCGCAGGATTGCTCAGGGGGGATGACTCTTCCTGCGACCTTACTGTCACACCTCGGGTGATGCACTGTCCACTGATCTTTGATCGATTCCGATCGTTCGATTCGTGGATCGCTGGCTTACAACTGAGCGGAGGAGGTTACTGGTGACCTCAGACTTACAGATATTTGTCGAGCAACGGGGCAGTTGGTTCGGTTCACTTCTCAGGACCGTTCGAAGTCGGTCCGGACTCCGTTGGCCGCTCGATTGGGGTTGGATGTTTGCTGTGACCGGGTCAGTGGTTTACGTTTGGATAGTGTCTCCCTGCTATTTTGCAGAGGCTTATGTTCCTGACGAACTCTGGTTCCGAAACTACGCGCTACAGGCGGCAGAACGCTGGCGGTGCGAAGGCACCGTGTCTTTTTTTTTGCCCAGGAGAACACCCTCGGCTATGGCTCGGTCTACTGGCTTTGGTATGCCGCCGCCTGCCGATTGCCTGTCAACGAACTGCTTGTCATGCGAGGTTTGGCTTTGGCGTGTACGCTCACTATTCCGGTGGTCCTGGTGTGGTACGCACGGGGAACGGGGGGACCGTTCGCATGGGGAGCACTTCTTCTATGGCTCACGACACCGATGGCATGGTGGACCGGTAAGTTGACTGGACCGGAACTGCCTGCCTTAGCCACCGGAATGGTTGGGTTGATGTTCTACCAAGGCGATTCCGGAAGGCGCCGTTGGTTTGGGGGGACACTCATTGGGGCGGCGCTCGGGATCAAGGTCACCGCGATTGCTGTACTGGTGTTCGTTGCTGCGCTGAGTTTACGTGGGCCGAAACGGCTTCATCGGTTGGCTCCGCTCGGCTTTGGTGTTGTGGGCGGTTTTCTCTTAACAAATCCGTTTATTTTGACTAACCCAGTCGCATTCGTAGCGAATCTGACGCAGGAGGCGCCCCCACCGGCTGAGCCCCTTCATCACCTTCGATTGGTGCTTTTACACCACGGGAATCACTGGGATGGGGTATATAACGGAGGGCTGTGCTTCTTCGGAATTGGGCAGGTCTCATTGTTCGTCCTTGGCTTCGCACTCGTGGCCGGTCGGTGTCCATTTCGGTACTTCCTCGGCATCCTGGCCAGCTTCGCTGTCCTACTGCTGATGCTCTTCAAGTCTGAACAGTACATGGGGTGGTACTGGTTCTCGTTTATCCCCTTGTTACCACTGCTGCTGTCAGCGCTCCCTCGTACTGAACGACCGGCACATCGGCCGATGGCCGCCCTCGTTCTGCTGGCCGTTCTGGGGAATCTGTACCAACAGTTGCCAATAATCCGCGAGCAACTCCGTTGGAAGTATCACCACATTGCGAGTGTACGATACCAGACTCATGTCGCGAAAACGATTGACCGGGTTGTTGCCTCACTCAAGGAACGCCCTGTGTTTGCCGTGGATTTCACATACTACGATATGGATCTTGACGTAGAGTCTGTACCGCTGGTGAGGAAGCATCACGCGCCAGTATGGGTTGAGCAAGTTCTTGAGGGGTCAGTTAGAGACCGAAATACCGAGATAGGATCAATTCTGATGTTCGTAACACCTGGGTTGCAGCACAATTCTGGGGTTTTCTCAACTTCTGCGGTTTTCAGACCTCGTACCCGAGAAAACCCTGCAGGATATGACTCGCTTCTGTACTATGACTCATTTGTTCACATATATATGTATTGGGTCTCGCTCCTCCCGAGCCTAGACGGCTGGGCTTCGGACGGGAGAGTCGTCTATGGAAAGGCATTCCAGCAACTGTATCTTACTCCTGAAAGGAGAGCCACACTGATCCAAGGCTCAGCGTCACAATCGCAGAAGGATGGGCTATAACCACACTCAATTCTCTCTTACGTTCCTAGTGTTCCAATGTACCTGGAACGACGACCTGGGTATTCGCATGAGTCTTTGTTCCTCCAGTTAAGTTCTTGTTCAGAAATCTCACTCAATCGAATCAACCTCCGAAGGTGTGCCACGATTGCTTGCACACCCGTTCCTTGCGCTCAATCAACTCGCGTTGGGGTTGTGTGAGGCCCTACCGTCTGAGTATTGCCTCGAGTCCTAAGCAAGTGGTCAGGGTGGGATCAAGCGATCATAGTGGCACCCACTGAGGAGTCGATGGTGTTAAACCTCCGTTCGAGTATCGCTTTGCTCCACTGGCGGCCGCTCGGCATGCTTCGCCGCGTGGGCCGGCAACTTCTCTGCCCGCACCGGCTGGACCGGCCGTTGCCCAAAGGCGCTGCGGTGGCCGAGTTCCAGGTTCTCAACCCGCCGTTGATGGTGGCCACCGAGCAAGCGGCCGAGGTACGGTTGCGTATCAACAATCTGGCTGGTATTCCGCTCACCTCACGGGGTCATCACCCGGTCCGGCTGCACTACTCCTGGCAACCCTTGACCGAAGCTCGCTACCGGAAAGCGACTACGTCGGTCGATCTCCCCGATATCCTATACCCCGGTCAACCGGTGGAGTTCAGCCTGCCCATCATCGCCCCGGGGTCGGTCGGCGATTTCCGTTTGGGCTTCGCACTGATCCAGCCAGGGCTCGGCTCGTTTGAGTTGCGTGGCAACCAGCACTTTCCGGTGCAGGTTAACTTCCCGCACGAACGAGACATCGATTATCACGCTGTGTTCCGCAACGCCAACCTGCAAGACAACTACTGGTGGGTGGTCGGGGCCTACCACTCGCGCGAGGCCTACGAAAAGTCGGCCCGGGAACGCCATTCAATGCTCACCCAGGAACTGGGCGTGACGCCCGACGAACGGGTGCTGGACGTCGGCTGCGGCACCGGCCAGATTGCCATTGGCCTGGAGGGGTATCTCTCCGACCGGGGCGCATATTACGGCACCGACCTGGCGCAGCAAGCCATCGACTTTTGCCGGGGGGAGTTCAAACGACCGAACTTCGTCTTCCGCGTCAACGCGATGACCTCGCTGCCGATCGAGGATCATGAAGGGCCGTTTGACACGGTTCTGTTCTTCAGTGTATTTACACATACACATATTGATGAATCAATACTGCTACTCGGCGAGGCCATGCGCTTGCTCAGTCCCGGCGGACAGATCATCGCCGACTTCTTGAGCTCGGCGCTGGTCGAGCGCGGCCTGGGCAACCGGGGCGAAATGCACCTCAACGGCGACTATTTCCTGCGCATGGCCGGACTCCTGGGGCTCAAGGCCGAGGTGTTCGCACGCTGGAAGTGGGCCGAGCACGTCGAGCGGTTACTGATGCGGTTCACCCGGCACTAAGATGCCTTCTGGCCCGCTGGTTCAGCGAAGCAACCAGTTATCGGTACTTTTGGTTAAACTTGATCACCTTCATGGTGATGTCCTTGACATCCGATTGGTAAGTTGAGTGCTTCAGTTGTTCGATCTCGGTGCCATAGAGGATGTTCAGCCAAACCAGGGAAGACAGTTCCAACATCATGGGGCCGGCGTGCCCCATGAAGCCGTCTCGGAACAGCGCACCTTTGTCCCGGCCGACCATCTTGGTGATGTCGGGAAGCTGATCGACGCTGAAGCGGCGTTTCATCTCAGAAGCGATTTTGCCGTAATTGATAAAATAAATAAGATTATTTGGATAAGACTTGCGTAGCTCCCTTACGATCTTGAACTGATGATCGCCGTTCGCTTCGATCGCCTGATCATATTGTTTGGTTTCCCTTTTCGGCCCGCCGAACGTCCAGCATTGACCGATGAAAAACTGCGTGTTGGGATTGTACTTCAGGGCCAGGTCGATCCAACGCTGGTAATCCTTGAATGCAGTTTTGCTCGAAAAGGTGGTCATGCCCAGAAGGTCGATCTTCCCGCTGGCCAGTTTGTCTTCGATCTGTTTCCTGCGACTGGAGTTGCGCCACAGGTCTCCGGGTGAGCCGCGTTTTCCGGGCGCGAAGACGAGTTGGGCTTGATGGCGAGAAAAGCCGCTTCGGCTGGCGATTTTGTCAAAGTACCGGGCCACCGGAATGAAGAAGCTGTGCCCGATGAAAAGACAGTTGCCGCCATCCTTGAATGACGGGGGCACTTGCGTGGTTGGCGACGGTGCGGTCTTTGCCTCGTCTTCGATCGCCAGGAACGGGCTGGCGCCTTGAGTCTGGCCAGCAGTGAACGCCGCTACCAAGAGTGAGAGTACGATCAAGATGTGTGACATGAGTGTCGCCGTCTGGGTATTGTGGTACTTTGCACTGGGCGTACAACACCTTCACGGCCGAAATGTTACACCAACCTCGGGCGAGTTCCAGTCACAGAGCCGTCACCTCGCGCAATGCCGCGGCCAGGGCGTCGATGTGTTCGACGGTGTTGAACGGGCCCGGGCTGACCCGGATTGCACCGTCGGGAAAGGTATCGATTGACTGGTGGATGTACGGAGCACAGTGCAGGCCGGGTCGGACGGCGATGGCGAACGACTGGTCCAGGATGCCGCCAAGTTCGGTCGCAGGAATCACCTCGCTGCGGAAGCTCATGGTGCCAACCCGGCGTTTGGGGTCGGTCGTGCCGAAGATCTCGAAACCTCCCATCTCTTCAAGTTGCGCGCGTAGCCGGTCGAGCAGAGCGAGCTCATGGGCGTGAATCTCCCCCATACCCTGTTCTTGGACATACTGAATCCCGGCGATCAGCCCAGCAATGCCCAGCACGTTGGGGGTGCCGCCTTCGAGGTAGTAGGGGTACTCGCGTGGCTGAGTTTCGCTCGAGGAGTCGCCGCCAGTGCCCCCCTCACGCCACGGCCGTGGCTGGACGCGTGGCGACACATACAGGGCACCGGTCCCGGTGGGGCCGAACAGCGACTTGTGTCCTGGGAAAGCGAGCAAGTCAATGTGCATCGCCTGAATGTCGATCGGCAACACGCCCACGGTTTGCGCGGCATCGACCAGGAATAGCAGGTCGTGACTGCGGGCGACTTTGCCGATTTCGCCTATTGGTTGCACCGTGCCCAGTACGTTGCTGGCGTGCGTCACGGCGATCAGCCGCGTGGTTGGCGTGATGGCCGTGGCGATGGCGTCGGGGTCGATAAAGCCTTCCCCATCGGCGTGAACCTTGCTGATCTGAATCACACCGTCGAGCTCGAGGGCCCGCAGTGGGCGGCTCACGCTGTTATGTTCCAGGTCAGTGGTAATCACATGGTCGCCCGGCCGCAACACCCCTTTGAAGGCCATGTTGAGGGCGTCGGTGCCGTTCATGGCAAAGATAAAGCGTTCTGGGGCCTTACCGTGGAGCAGCTGATTGAGGCGGTGGCGAGCATCATCCAGGGTGTGCTCGGCTTCTAGGGCCATTTTGTGGCCGGCCCGGCCCGGGTTGGCCAGACTGTGCCGGGCAAAATAGTCCAGCGTCTGGTAGACCGATTCGGGTTTGGGGTAACTGGTGGCCGCGTTGTCGAGATAAATGGTCATCTGCGTCCGCTTCCCATGGCTGTGGAGGCTTGCTTAAGCAGGGGTCGTCGGCTGGTCTTAGTGGCCGATGTATTTGGCGTAAAGGGTGCGTGCCTTATCGGTGTCCGCCGTGCCCTTGATGATGGCTCGCCCGTCCGGGAACACGGTGAACTGATAATCCTCGACGTCAAACTTGAGCAAGAATTTATTATGGCTGACCTTGCCAGAATACGACAGCTGCTTGGCCAAGTCCTCGAAGTTTAGGCGGCTTTGCCGCCGCTGTGAAACCTGTACTGCGTTGCGGCCGCACAGGCTGACCGTCTGTGAGCCGTGGTCGCCCTCGAGCCATTCGAACTTGCGTTGCTTGCAGCAGACACAGTGATTCTTCTCCAGTAGCCGCGCGACCTTCATACGTCGGTGCGTGTTCTCCCAGATATCCAGGAACAACAGCTCGCGGTTAATGGCCTCGAGGTGGCCGGTGAGCAGCTTGATGGCCTCGGTGGCCTGAAGGCTGGCGATGATCTGCACCATCGGCCCGAGCACGCCCGCGGTCTCGCAGGTGCCGACGTCCCCTGGCCCGGGCGCGGCTTCGAACAAACAGCGCAGGCACGGCGTCTGACCCGGCACGATGGTCATGGTCTGGCCGTGCGCGCCGATCGAACCGCCGAACACCCAGGGTTTGTTCAGCTTTACCGCAGTGTCGTTGATCAGGTAGCGGATCTCAAAGTTGTCGGTGCCGTCGAGGATCAGGTCGACGTCCTGGCACAGGTCGAGGATGTTGGTGCGGTCGATGTCTGCGACCACCGGCTCGATGGTGACGCTCGAGTTGATCGCGCGGAGCTTGCGGGCGGCAGCCTCGGCTTTGGGCAGATTGTCGGTAACGTCGGCCTCGTCGAAAAGCACCTGACGCTGGAGATTGCTGGTCTCGATGAAGTCGCGGTCGATGATGCGAACAAAGCCGACCCCGGAGCGAACCAGGGTGTTGGCGAGCACCGTGCCGAGGGCGCCGCAGCCACACAAGGTGACCCGGCTGGCCAGCAGTTTTTCCTGACCGGTCTGGCCGACGCCGGCGAAGCGCATCTGTCGGCTATAGCGTTCCCGCGATTCCGCATCAAGCGTCATGGTCAGGTTCCTTGCCGACGCCGAAGTCGGCCAGCACGGTCTTGAGAAACTGGAGTAATTCTTTGGGCCATTTCTCCTCGCGGGCCATGGCAAGCAAACAGGCCATGTCTTCCTCGACCCGTTGCAGTTGAGCGGGGTCCAGCCGCTGCAGGTAGCCGGCGATATATTCGAGGGCTTCATCGGCGGCATCGGGTTGCACGATGTTCAGATCCGAGCCTTGCAGAAAAACAATCGCGTGCAAGGTGCACAATAGCAGTGGGTGTACACCCAACTCCTCCGGAATCTCCGGGAAGACGGCCGCCCCCTCGGGCACTTCGCCGTCTCTGTCTTCCCGGGTATCGTCGGCATCGCTCATCGAGCACCACCTGCGACCGCGGGGATCAACGCCACCACCGTACCATCACCGACCGGGGTGGCCATCTCGTCGAGGTAACGGATGTCCTCATCGTTCACAAATACATTGATGTGTGGCCGCAACTCGCCGGAGTCGAACAGTCGCGGTTCGATCTCAGGGTACTGCCTGGTCAGGTCGGCAAGGACTTCGCCGACCGTGGCGCCGCTGGTCTCGACATCGGTTTTGCCATCGGTGTTTTCCCGCAGCGGTGGCGGGATTTCAATACGCACGGGCATAACAGTTCCCTTATTCGTGGTATAGCACCGTGGTCGGTGCCCAGACCATTCGGTGACATAGCCGTGTCGGCCAGCACGCGGGCCAAAGGCCCGCGTAGAGGTTGGTTGTTCGTTCAGACCAAGGCGGGTTCGCCGCGAGACTCGAGGACCTCCTCGAAGGCCGGCATGGTCGGCTCGATGATCGGCGGGGTGGCCAGTACTTCGGCGAGGGGGTCCTGGGTCTTGAGGCCGTTGCCGGTGATGCAGATGACGATGTCCTCGTCACGCGGAATCCGGCCCTGCTCGATCAGCTTGCGGGTGACCGCCAGGGTGGTACCGCCGGCAGTCTCGGCAAACACGCCTTCGGTCTCGGCCAACAGCTGCATGGCTTCGACGATTTCCGGGTCGGTGGCGTCCTCCGCCCAACCGCCGGTGGAGCGGATCAGCTTGGCGGCGTTCATGCCGTCGGCGGGGTCGCCGATCGCAAGCGACTTGCAGATCGTCTTGGGTGTTTTGACCGGCCGGTGACGCTCCCGCCCGGTCTTGACCGCATCGCTGATCGGATTGCAACCACTGGCCTGAGCGCCATAAACCCGGCACTCGGCGGGTTCGACGAGGCCGACCTTGCTGAGCTCATGAAACGCTTTGTGCAATTTGCCGATCAAGCTGCCACCGGCCATGGGCGAGACGACATGCGGTGGGATCCGCCAGCCAAGTTGCTCGGCGATCTCAAAGCCCATCGACTTGGAGCCCTCGGCATAAAACGCCCGCAGGTTGACGTTGACCAGGCCCCAGCCAAATTTGAAGGCGATCTGTGAGCACAGCCGATTGACCTGATCATACGTGCCATCGATGCAGATGACGTTGGCGCCATAGATGCTTGTCGCCAGAATCTTGGCCTGCTCCAGAGTAGACGGGACAAACACATAGGCGGTCAGCCCCGCCGAGGCGGCGTTGGCCGCGACCGAGTTGGCCAGATTGCCCGTTGACGCACAGCCCACCGTGTCGAAGCCAAACTCACGGGCCTTGCTCAAGGCCACCGACACAACTCGGTCTTTGAACGAGAGGCTGGGAAAGTTGACCGCGTCATTTTTGATCCAAAGCCGCTCTACCCCCAACGCTTCGGCGAGTCGGTCCGCGCGAATCAAGGGCGTGCCACCGACCTGAGACCCGACGGACGGGGGCCCATCAAGTGGTAACAGTTCGCGATAGCGCCACATGTTGAAAGGGCGTGCCATGATGGTGTCGCGACGCAGTTGTGCGGCGATGGCGGCATAGTCGTAGGTCACTTCCAACGGCCCGAAGTCTTCCGGGCAGAAGTTGAGTGCTTGCTTGTCATACTGCTTGCCACAAACCCGGCACTGTAGGCCGGTCGCGAACGGGTGTTCTGGCACGACATCTCCCTCGGATACTATCAAAGCCGTTGAGCCAACTGAACGTACAGTCCGAAGTGAGCACTGTCCAGAGAGTGGCATGCCGGACGACGGCCAGCAGGCCAGAGAGATAAGAGCAGTGATGCGATTGCACAAGGTGCGATGGCACTGAATCTTATCTTCCCCGTTCTTCTCAATGCCAAAGGGGCAATGCCAAATTG
>CAYPIE010000041.1:23524-50526 GCA_964410665.1 uncultured Alcaligenaceae bacterium | reverse complement strand
GGGGGTCATCGTTGACATAATCGGGGGGTCCTGGGGTCCATCATGGTGAGTTTTTTGACACACTTCCACCAGGGGGGCTGGTCGAAGGTGCAACCATTTCCCGCACGCAAACAATCCACATCACGGCGATGGTGAACGTTCTGTTCGAATCCACCGCTGTTCGGCAGCAATGAGCAGGCCCAGATAAATGGGCACCTTCCAAAGCACATATTGAGGCAAGCAGAGCAACGCCCGCATGGAGAGCAGAGAACGGCCCCACTGCAACCAGCTGAGCAACACGGTAACGCCGAGCAGCACACCGGCGATGCTGAGCACTATCAGCGGCCAGGGTGAGTTGCCTGCGGCGAAGACGAGTCCCAAGAAGATCAGTGTGAGGCACCAGATCAGGAAGAGGAGGGCAACCGGCGGGACACTCAATTCGAGTGCGAGGGCCAGGAGGCTGGGCCGACCTTGGCGGAATGCAGCAAGCAGAAGGCGAGGAGTTTGCCGGACGATCGTCCGCAGATGACCCTGCTCCCAACGAGTCCGTTGCCGTTTGGTAGCCGTCGGGGAGGGTGCGAGGGGGCTGGTGACTTCGGCAGCAGCACAGAACTGGCTGAGCTGACCGCGCAAGGCGAGTTCCAGGCCCAGTTGCATATCTTCCACCAGATTGGCACCGGTCAGCGGGGCCCGCGCGAACGCCTGCCAAGGCAAGGCCATTCCACTCCCGGTCAGCAGACAGGGACCACCGAGCGCTGCGAGCCCCAACGGACGAACGACATTTTTCACCAGCATGGCAAAGGCAGCGAACTGCTCGCGCGGACTGCACACGTTGGGGATGGTCAGCCAATAGCGGGCTTGGGCAGGACGTCCGGTGGTCCGCACCTGATGGACGAGGGCAGACCGACTCCCCGGACTCAATTGACTATCCGCGTCCAGAAACAGCAACACGGGTTGACGATGAGTGAGATGGGGATCGCTGAGAAGGACCTGGCGAGCGAAGTCCAGGGCATAGCCTTTGCCGCGGCGGGTCGGATCGTGGCGTTCGATGACCCATACCCCGAGCTGACGCGCGATGTGAGCGGTCTGGTCGGTGCAGTTGTCGGCGATCACGAGAATTCGATCGGCCGGGGTCAGCTCAGCTAGACAGTGGGTAAGTGTGTGGGCGATACAGTCTTGTTCATCATGCGCGGGAATGACGATTACACAAGGGTAATCAATCCCGAGCTCGCTCATCGTTTTCGGGTCTGGCCAGAGCCATGCTGACAGAAGGGCGGCAGTGAATTGCACTACCAACACTCCCAGTGGAAGTATAACCAGCATAACCAGGAACCAAACCACAACCGTCACCGTCAAATCCCAAAATGAAGAGAAAATTCACATAACCGTGAAAAATTACTACTCAATACGAATAAAGATTAGGGATGAGAAAGGCAAGCCCTTTTTGCGAGTTTTCGCAGATTTTGCGGACTTTAACGGGGCATTGATGCTGGTTTTTTCAAACAGTTTTGGTGATAGCAAAGCCATGAAGCGGAAGCTTTCCTACACTACTCAGGCCAGTACAGGGCGCATTGACTGCAGTAGACAGCGTACTGTCAATGGTTCTGCTGCGAGGAGCCTGGCTATCATGGAATCGCTCCGGGCCCCCAGGCGAATCTGGGCGCTCAATCTCCCCCTGATGTCACTGACACGACGGCAGACCGTGCAACGGATCGATGCCCTGATCCAGCAGCGACGTCCGGGGTATGTCATTACTGCGAATTTGAACTATGCCATGCTGGTGTCACAACACCCAGAGCTGCGCTCGATCAGCCAGAATGCCCAGGTGCTGGTTGCCGATGGAATGCCCTTACTTTGGGCGGCGGCACTGACGGGACGACGTCTTCCCGAACGGGTGTGTGGCTCAGATTTGGTTTATGATTTGGCCGCTCTCGCGGCAGAACGCGGCTATCGTTTGTTTCTGGTGGGGGGCGAGCCTGGGGTGGCCGAGGCGGCCGCCAAGGCGTTGAAACGCTTTGCTCCAACCCTGCAAATCGTCGGCATCGCGGTACCCCCCTTTGGGGACTGGTCCTCGGCCGAAACCGATACACTGGTCCAGCGCATTCGCGCCAGCCGGGCCGATCTCCTCTTTGCCGCCTTAGGTCAACCCAAGGGGGAACAGTTCTTGGCAGCTCAAGTTGCTCGCATGGGAGCCCCGGTGGCGATTCAAGTGGGAGCAGCGTTTGACATGGTTGCCGGTCGTGTTCCTCGGGCACCCACCTGGATGCGAGCGAGTGGGTTGGAGTGGTTATTCCGCTTGGCTCAGGAGCCTCGTCGCTTGGGCACACGTTATCTTCGAAACGGCTGTTTCTTGGTGGAGGCGTTTGTGCAATTCGTCTTTGGCTCCGGACCACGCCACCGGCCTTACGACCGGGCTTCTTCCGACTCCGAATGAGTCTCACTTGGTTCCTCGGCTTGATCTGCCGCTTCTTCGGCGTCTGCTACTCCTTCGAGTTGGTCTTCCGACTCGGGATCAACGACTTCATCTTCCGCCTGGGGCGAGGCGATCTCGGCGTCGTCTTGCATTAAATCGCTCGGGGGTGGTAGCGCCGTTTCGGATGCATTGGCTTCCTCGGCGGTTGCGTCGGTTGGTTCCGTCGCGACAGATTCCCTGTGCTCCTCCTCCTGGTCGACCTCCTGGTCGACCTCCTGGTCGAGCTCACCTTCACTGCTGGCAGTCTCGACGTCGGAGTTGCTGCCAGAACCCTCAAAAAGTTCTTCGAGCGTTGGCACCTCGTTCTGGTCGGTTATGGCGTCCTCCATCTCTGCCTCGAGCAAACCTTCCGCGGTTGGGAGGTTATGCTCGGTCGATTCTGGATGCTCAGCCGGGCCGCTTTCAGTGAGGTCTTCCGGAGTTTCCGCAGCCTCAGCAAGGGAGACCTCTTGCTCGGCAAACAACTGAGGATTGTTCTCGAGCTCTTCGGTGAGTTCTTCTGCGCGAGTAATCACTTCCTCGGATTGCTCGGGGTCGAGCCCAGTGATTTCGGCGATTTCATCGGGCTCCATAAAGGTGACATCCGTGTACGACAGGAAGCCCTCTTCGATCAGGGCTTGGACCATGATCTCGTCGAGCTCTTCCAACTGACGGAAATAGAGTTCTGCTTTTTCCAGACTACGGCCAAGTTCTTCGTGCGTCATGATCTCGATATCCCAGCCGACCAGCTTGCTGGCTAGCCGCACGTTCTGGCCACGTCGCCCGATCGCGAGTGACAGCTGATCTTCGCCGACGAGAACAATGGCGCGACCCAGACGCGCATAAGTGAATACTTCACTGATTTGGGCCGGTTGTAATGCGTGCTGAATGAGGATCTGCAAGGAGTCATTCCAGCGGACGATATCAATGCGTTCGCCACCCAGTTCTTCGATGATTCCCTTAATCCGACTCCCTCGGACGCCCACACAAGCCCCGACTGCATCGACCTTGGTATCAATCGAGCTGACGGCGATCTTGGTACGGAAACCGGCTTCCCGAGCCACTGCCTTGATCTCGATGGTGTGATCCTCGATTTCAGGAATGTTCTCTTCGAACAGGCAGCGGACAAAGTTGGGATGGCAACGAGACAAGACAATCTTGACGCGTTGTCCGGACCGTTTGACCTCGATGACTACGGCCTTGACCCGTTCATTGATGCCCAATGATTGTCCAGGGATTTGTTCGCTGCGCGGCAGAATTGCTTCGGTTTTTCCGAGAGAGACGATCGCGGTGCCATTATCAATGCGTTGAACAATGCCGCTTTCGATTTTTCCCAACCGGGTGCGGTACATGTCGTAGATCGATTCGCTCTCGGCTTCACGAATCTTTTGAATAATCATCTGTTTCGCTGATTGGGCGGCAATGCGTCCCAATTCTTCCGGATCCAGTTGCGTATCGCCATTGAGGGCCACGATCTCGCCGGTGCTGCGATCGATGTAGACGGTGATCTCTTCTTGGGCACCGGTCGCTCGCTCGGCGGCGATTTGGATGGCCGCTTCGATGCCCGAAAAAATGTCTTCTTTTGAGATCCGCTTCGTTTCATGCATTTCGTTGACGAGATCGAGTAGACGCTTGCCATTCATCGGGGCCAATCTCCCAGGAGGAAGAGTCAAGACCCAGACCGGGACCCGGCTGGGGAGTGAAGGTTTCGGTTGTCATCTCCCGGAGGGCGAGAAACCTCAGCATGGCTGCAAAGCAGTGATCCGGCCGTCCAGGGGTGAGCTTGAAGAAGCTAGAATTTGGAAGGGATGATTACGAAGGAGCTGGACCGGCGATGCCCCTCGAATGGGAGAACATCGTCGGGGATTCAAGCCGCTCCAGAACGCCATTCGGTTGTCCACCATCCAGCGCTCTAGCACGGAGCCCACCACAAGACTTGCCCGAACCAGCGAACAATTCTCACGGGAGATACACTCATTGTCACTTCCGAGTCCGTCGCAGGCAAGAGCAACTCTTGTCTGGATTTCCCGAGTCGAGCACTTCAAGAAGGCTTAAGCCAGCTCCACAACGGCTGCAGCTCGGCCAAGGCAGTGGTCTCCTGCAACTCCCACAAGGTCAGGTACAGTAGGGCACCGAACAAACTATAGGTGAATGCGGTCGCGAAGAACGATGAAGAGGTAAACTTGAAGGCGCTTCCAGCCGAACTTCGCAGCTTGAGCCGTACGCCACGGAAGTCCACACTATAGAGCTCATCCAGTATTAAGTGGGACAGATAGCCTAGGGCCGTGCCACCAGCGAGAAACAGGCGAATCCGGAGGTCAGGGGATTGATAGCTCAGGAAGACCACCATCCCAGCGATCCCCAAGGCGGGAATCGAATGAAACATGCCGCGGTGGACGGTGAGGCGGTTAAAGATCCGGGATAAGCCGTAGCGAATCGTTAGGTACACGCCGGAGAGAAACAGCAGAATTTCCTCTTGGGCCAGGCTGGAATGGTGCAGGCGATGGAGCATCAGTAATGGGACAAATGCAGCAAGCAAACAGAACAGCTCACGCACGGGAACGCTGGAATCGCTGTCGAGATCGGGGAGCAGGCCCCCGATCACCGTGAATCCCCCGCCAAGTAACGCTGTCGGCACCGACAGTCCAATGGGATTGGCACCGATCCCTCCGTAGACAGCTCCACAGGCGGAAGCGAAGGCAAGATGACCACGATAACTCGCCATAGGTAGCTCTCCCGCCCGGCACGAAGGTCCTCGAGTTCCAGGGCATGGCGTGATCGGGACCCGACCATCAACGGTTCAAGTAAACTGTTTCCCCATGTACCGGACTTTCCTTCGGGGTGCGACCGAACAAGTCTGGACAATGGACCGCAAACCTTCAGGGTCGTTCTCGATGTTTTGCCAGCTCCGTGACTATCTGGCCATGATCCGCTTCAGCCATACAGTATTTGCCCTACCGTTTGCCTTGGCCAGCAGTGTCTTGGCATGGAATCAAGCACCGTTTCGCTGGCTTGATCTTGTGGGCATTTTGAGCTGTATGGTGTTTGCTCGCTCTGCGGCCATGGGGTTCAATCGTTTAGTGGATCGGCACTACGACGCGGCGAATCCGCGCACAGCCAACCGCCATCTTCCCACAGGCAAACTGTCAGTTGGTGGGGTGACCGGCTTCACGGTGCTCATGGCAGCCCTGTTTATCGCGGCGACTTCGTTGTTTCTATTGCGTTCTCCTGCCAATGTTTGGCCTCTACGGTTGAGCGTCCCGGTCTTGCTGTTCATCAGCGTTTACTCAATGACCAAGCGGTTCACCGCGCTGTCGCATTTTTGGCTGGGGATCTCTTTGATGCTAACCCCCATCGCGGCCTGGATCGCGATATGTGGCATGGTCGACCTTGCAACACCGATCCTTTTGGGTGTGGCCGTCCTGTGCTGGGTTGCCGGCTTTGATATTCTTTACGCTTGCCAGGACATCGAGTTTGATCGTTGCGTGGGTTTGCACAGCATCCCCGCCAGGTTAGGGATTCTTGGAGCACTTCGCTTAGCACTTCTCTGTCATAGCCTTATGCTGATGGTTTTAGTTGGGTTGTGGTGGTGGCATCCTGCCTTGAACGCGCTGTTTTTGGTCGGACTGTTCGCCCTGGGGATTCTATTGTTCTACCAGCATGCTCTGGTCCGTCCGGATGATCTGAGCCGAGTGAACCAAGCCTTTTTCCAAGTCAATGCCTTGATTAGTGTTGGGATGCTGGTGATAGTCTGTGGGGATGTGTGGTGGATCTGAGTCGGGGTGGGCGGATTCGAACCGCCGACTTCCTGCTCCCAAGGCAGGCGCGCTAACCAGGCTGCGCTACACCCCGCACATCGAACAAGAGAGTCCTGGACCATCGAAGGTTCACGACCTCCTCACCCTAGCGAAATCCTTAGCGATTGGCTAGAGCGCAAGTGAACTAGCTACGCAACAACTCGAGGATCCTCTCGAAATCGTTTTGGGAGTCGAAAGCGAAAAGGATCTGCCCTTTATCGACGTCCTTAAGTCGGATCTGGACGCGGACGGCAAATCGTTGTCGAAGTTCATCCTCGATTCCCTGGACATGGGCCGATTTTTCGGTCGGAGTGGTGCTTGGACTGCTCGTACCACTCGGAGCTGGGGACTCCTGTCGGTGCTGCTTGATGAGCAGCTCCAACGCTTTGACCGAAAGCCCCTTTAGCATCACTTCCTTGCACAAGGCCACCTGGCGTTCTGGTTCATGGAGTCCTTTTAAGAGTTTGGCATGGCCCGCAGAAATCTGATCGAGCCGGACCGCGTTTTGAACTTCCTCGGGGAGGTGGAGCAGATTAATCAGATTGCTGATGGTCGTTCGGTCGAGTCCAAGCCGGCTGGCTAATTGCTCCTGGGTCATGGTGAAGCGATCCAGGTAGTCTTTGAACCCCTGAGCTTTCTCAATTGGGTTGAGGTCGGTGCGATGGATGTTTTCGACCAGGGCTGCTTCAACCAATTGTTGGTCATTGAAGTTGACCACATGCACGGGAACATCCGATAGCCCCACCACCTGTGCGGCTCGTAATCGGCGTTCACCTGCGATGAGTTGAAAGCGGTCCCCATGGGGGCGAACGACCAACGGCTGAAGGACACCATGAACTCGGATACTCTCGCCCAGCTGAGCGATCTCGTCATCGTCGAAAATCTTCCGCGGCTGGTATGGGTTCGCATCGATCTGATCCACGCCAATCCGGGCGGTGGTCGACTCACTGTCGTTGGCTTCGGCGTTATTCGGAGAGGGTTCAAGGACACTCCCAAGCAGGGCATCCAAGCCACGGCCCAGGCGGGGGGAATTGCTATCCAAGGCAGCCTCCCTGACATGCAATCGGGCAAAGCCAGTAGGAATCCCAGTGGATGAGAAGATACACGGATTACGGGGACGTTCCACATGGAACGCCTAGTAAGGATCCTCCGGGAAACGAGCTCACACGAGAACCACAGGACTTCCCGGAAAGGCGGCAAGTCCTTTATGAAACTCGAGTAGCGACAAGATTAGAACCAGATTCGTCTCCGATCGACAAGGCGAACTTTTCCAGGATCGCCTCGAAAAACTGCTCTTTCCGAAAAGCCGGGGGTTGGATTACCATCCGCCCCGTCGATGACCGGAACCATCGACATCCCGGCGTTTTCTGATGCCGGTTCGAAGAGAAGAGGTGCTGTGGATTCGATCCGCGTCCCCTACGCGTCTGGACGACTCGCTCCAGACAGGGATGATACGGGGTGCGTGGATTGGCTACTCCCATCCAGGACGACCTTCCTACCACTGCGGATCCGCTGATCACCTTTCGGGAGAGGGCTGGGGATGTTTCCCCGCGCCTCAAGGCTGCACCTTGGTCGCAACACACGAGGCACGGGCTCGCCGAGCTTACCGGCTGAGCTCCGTGGTCGCTTTATCCTTGTGTGGTCGATCGGGGACGGTCTGAGGAGCGATTGCGTCCCAGCATGACCGTTCACCTTCCTTGAACGAAAGTGAAATGGATGACCCGATTACCAATTCTGTTTCGCTGTGATGCAAGCTCCCAGCGCGGCTGGGAATCATTTTATCAATGTTTACTGTACGCTGCCGCCCTGCAGCGAAGGCGACGAGGAACCTATGTGCAAGCGACGGTGGAACCCGCGGGGCTAGCTCATCTCATCCATCGAGGAGGGAGTGAATGGATGGCTGCGGACCATGAGTTTGGCAGCATTGAGGATGCGCATCAGCTGATCCAAACCGTTCGCCGCTTAGATGCCGGTGCAATCATTCTGGCAGGCGCAGGGCTCAGTGAAGAGTACCTGGAACGATTGCGGGCCGCAGGGATCACTCTGGTGTTGCTCGACTCGGAAGCCAAAGTGGACGCCCCCGTCGACCTGATCATTAACCCTCTACTCTGTCCGACCCACTACCGGCATCCGCCGGGAACCCAGTTGTTGGTCGGACGCCGCTATGCGTTGGTGCGTTCGTTGTTTCGTCGTCAACGCCCTTTACGTGCACAGGAACCCAGCAGTCCTCCCTTTCGTGCTCTGGTCGCACTGGGAGATGATGACCTGAAAGACCAATCCCTGCTCCGAGCCGAGCAGCTTCTGGACACGACCAAGGTCGACCGGGTTTCGATCATCGTCCGACCCCATCACCCTCGACTTGAAGAACTACGAGCCATTGCCCGTGAACAGGAACCTCGCATTGAGATTTTGACCGAACTCAACGAGATCAGCACCCGGGTGGCTCGAGCGCACTTTGCTCTCACTTCTGGGGATGGCTGGTCGCTTGAGGTGGCCTGTGTAGGGATCCCGCAGCTGCTGATCACCCAGCAGGAGCGTCACGTTGCCAACGCAGTGCGGATGGATGAAGAAGGAGCGGCGACCTATCTCGGACCGGCCGAAACGGTAAGTGCAGAACAACTGCATGAAGCAGCGGACCTACTGATGTCGGATCCGCTCGAACGACTCGGCATGTCGCGATGTGCCCGGATGTTGGTCGATGGCCGGGGTCAAGACCGCATTGTCAATGGCTTAGAAGTGATGCTGCATCTCGGTACCCAGCGACAGGTACGTTCCCTGGCAGCCTGATCGTTGCCAACCCATCCCCGGGGGTCCGGATCGCTGCGGACCTCATGGGACCCCACGTCCCGGTGGGTGGATCTCGGTCCGGATCGACCGTGACTCCACCCTCACCCATTGAGGTCGGAACCCCAGCAAGTCGTCGTATTACGCGCGCTTCATGGCCCGTTGCACCGCTTCACCGAGATCGGCGGGGGTCTCGGCCACCTCGATCCCGGCATTCTTCAAAGCCGTGATCTTCGCGTCTGCTGAACCACTTCCTCCGGAGATGATGGCCCCGGCGTGGCCCATGCGGCGGCCTGGAGGAGCCGTCCGTCCGGCGATGAAGGCGGCGACCGGTTTACCAACGCGGTCCTGAATAAAGGCTGCGGCCTTTTCCTCCGCGACACCACCGATCTCGCCGATCATCAGGATCGCTTCGGTCCCAGGATCCTTGTCAAACATCTCGAGCAGCTGAATCTGATTGGTACCGA
Organism: uncultured Alcaligenaceae bacterium; assembly: GCA_964410665.1. Lineage (GTDB taxonomy): Bacteria > Planctomycetota > Planctomycetia > Gemmatales > Gemmataceae > CAYPIE01. The sequence continues at coordinate 41,047 of CAYPIE010000041.1, read as the reverse complement.
TAATTGGGTCGCCACCAATACCGACACAGGTCGACTGACCAAGCCCAAGATGGGTGAGCTGATATACGGCCTCGTAGGTCAATGTGCCCGAGCGGCTGATGACCCCAACGTGCCCGGCGGTATGGATGTAACCAGGCATGATGCCGATCTTGCACTGCTCGGGAGTGATGATGCCGGGGCAGTTGGGCCCGATCAAATGCACATCTGGGTAGTTTTCCAGGAAACGCATGACTCGGGCCATATCCAAAACGGGGATCCCTTCGGTGATGGCCACGATCACTTTGATTCCAGCATCCGCGGCTTCCATGATGGCATCGGCAGCCCCTGGGGCTGGGACGAAGATCATGCTCGCATTCGCCCCTGTCTTCTCAACACACTCGGCCACGGTGTTAAACAAATGGAACCCTTCCTTGGTCGTGCCCCCCTTGCCCGGAGCAACGCCCCCCACGAGTTGGGTGCCGTAGTCGCGGCATTGGGTCGCGTGGAAGATCCCCGCTCGACCCATGCCCTGACAAAGGACCTTTGTGTTCTTGTCCACCAGGATGCTCATAGGGAAGGTTCCTTGGGTTGGAGACGACGGATCGAGTGAGCTAGTCCAGCCATTGGTTGACTTTGCGGTCGGTCACGCTTAGAGAGACAGATGGTTGCCGCTTGGGGCCGGTGAGGGTTGCTTTCAGCTGGTTTCCTGTTCCCGTCAGAGTGTAGCCGCGGACATCCCTGAGACGCTTTCTCAGTTGGGTGTGCAACCAGGCGCGATCAAAGCTGAGCCCCTTGGCGGTATCCGTGGAGCTCGGGCTTCCGCCGATCTTCTCCTTCATAGCGTCGGTCATCCACGCCTCGGCGTGGCGATAGTTGCCGTCAATCAGGAGCTCCAACAAAGCCCGTGCGGCAAACATCGCCGCATCATCACCCGTAGGAGGACTTGGGTTGCTGCTGGCTCTGGTGCGATGAAACCAGTCCACCTGCCAACTCCCTGCCTTGGCCTTGGACACCACCAAGCCGAACCATTTCGCATCTCCTCCCTGGACGCGGCCGCGAAATGCCTGGTCGGGCGGGTAGTCCAGGGTTTGCTCGATGGTGTAGCTGGAGCCCTTCATGGTCTTGAGCCAGTTCTCGAGGTCAGAATCGCTATAGCCAAGTTTCTCATCGCGGTCGAATCCGGGTACCGGTGGAGCGACGATCTTGCGAAACGCTGGACTCAGTTGATCGGGGGTCACCTCACCGACCGACAGCTCTTGGAGGAACGTTTTGGCAAATCCCTGCGCGGTTTGCGGAAGGAGTGTTTGAGTAGCAGGGATGGCCTCCGAGTCCTTCTCTGAGGTCGCTTTGGTTGGGGTTCCGGGAGCACCACATCCAGCCAACACCAAGCTGATCAGGAGCCATCCCTGCCAATGACAGAGGCGAGGTCCAGTATTCATCGGGGATTATTCCTTGTTGTCGATCGCCAGATCGGTCGAGGTACGCAGTCGCGAACACTACCGGGGAGGAGGTGGTTCGCAGCAGGAAGAGCTCGGGTGGCCGACCTCCCAGAGAGGGAAGGCCGATGGTGGAAGCGGTTCACGAAGCGATTGCTTCACCATCCCGAACGACGTTCCTAGGCATCGTTTAGTGTAACAAAATCTGGCGAAGCCCTTAGGGACCGAGTGGCAATACCCCGTTGACCTCAACTACCCCTGGGCCGCCTGAACGACCTTCTGCGCGGCATCGGTGAGCCCGATTGCAGTGATCACGTTGAGCCCACTGTCCACCAAGATCTTGCGACCTTGATCAACATTGGTCCCTTCCAGGCGAACCACCACCGGCACCTTGAAGCCCACCTCACGGCCTGCTTTGACTAGCGCCTCGGCAATCAAGTCGCACTTGGCAATTCCCCCAAAGATGTTGACCAAAATACCTTTCACCTTGGGGTCACCGAGCAGAATGTGAAAGGCTTCAATGGCGGCTTCAGGAGTGACCCCACCACCCACATCGAGGAAGTTGGCCGGTTGTCCGCCGTGGTACTTGATGATGTCCATGGTGGCCATGGCCAAGCCGGCACCGTTGACGAGGCACCCAATGTTCCCATCAAGCTGGATGTAACTCAACTTGGCCTCGGTTGCCCGCACTTCGATGGGGTTTTCTTCAGCGAGGTCGCGTAGCCCCAGGATGTCCGAATGGCGGAATAGGGCGTTGTCATCGAAGTCGATTTTCGCATCCAAAGCAAGGACCTCACCGGTTGGCGTGACCACCAGCGGATTGATCTCGGCGATGCTGCAATCCTTGTCGAGAAAGACCTGACTCAGGGCCAATAGGATCTTCACCGCTTGCTCGACCTGGTCACCGCTCAAGCCAAGCTGAAAGGCGACGCGCCTCGCCTGAAAGGGCTGTAAGCCGAGCTCGGGCGACACCGGAATCTTGATGATCTTCTCGGGGGTGGACGCCGCGACCTCCTCAATTTCGACACCACCCTCGGCACACGCCATGAGGACTGGTAAGCCCAGCGTTCGGTCGAGGACCATGCCAACGTAGATCTCACGTTGGATATCCGCTGCCGATTGCACCAGCAGTTTGGATACCTTCTGGCCCTCGGGTCCGGTTTGTGCCGTTACGAGGGGATACTTGAGCATGATCTCTGCAATCGGCTTGATGTCGTCCCGATTGGCAATGAACTTCACCCCACCGAAGTCCTTGCGACTATCTTTGAATCTCCCTTTGCCGCGGCCGCCAGCATGGATCTGAGACTTGAGCACTATGGCCTTGCCGCCCAGACGATCGAACCCCTCGACGGCTTGTTCGGGGGTTTCCACCACGACTCCCTCGGGAATCGCAGCACCCGCCTCCGCCAGCAATTCTTTCGCTTGATACTCGTGGATCTTCATCGTGCCCTCTCCGACCCGAGCCGTAACGTCTGTGTTGAACGTTTTATACGCTCCGACTGCCGACGACCATTCCTGAGGTTGAATTGCTTGACGCTGTGCCGTCGCCCACCGTACATTAGCTCGTTGGTAAATTAGCTAAGCTACTTGTTCATCTAGGATTTTGTATCATGCCTTCAAGTCGGTTTCGCCTCCTTGGCAAGGGGGGGCCCATTCTTCTGATCATGTTGCTTGCCCACCCCTCTCTTGCCAAATCCCCGCTAAGCCATTCTGACTATGACCAGTGGAGTTCCCTCACCAACACGAGTATCTCTCCCGATGGTAACTGGGTCGTATACACCATTGATCCACGCAAGCCCGATACACCTTCCACGCTCCATGTGCGGCATACGAACGACACGAGCAAAAAGTACGCTTTCTCACGCGGGACCTCGGCTCGCTTTACCGATGACAGCCGCTGGCTGGTCTTGTTGATTGCCCCCAACCCCGATGCGATCAAGCAAGCACGCAAAGCCAAGAAAAAACCGGAGGAGTTTCCCAAAAATCAATTGGTCGTCTTGGACCTGAACTCCGGTCAACAGCGTAGCCGCGAACGTGTCAAGAACTTCCGCCTGCCGAGCCAAGCCGGGGGCCTTCTCGCGTACCTGGGTGAACCCAAGGTTCCTGCTCCGGCCAAACAAGAGGTCAAGCCAACCGGCGAGTCGTCTAAGCCGTCCAACGAGAACAAGTCCGGCGAATCAGCCGGCGAGCATTCCAAAGAATTGAAGCAGGGCGTCAAGGGTGTTGCCAAAGTCAAACCACGCAGCAGGCCGCAGGCGGCCGGGAAAGGCAAGGGGAACACTCCAGATACTTGGTGGCAGCAGCCGGCTCAGCCCTCCAAGAGTCGATCCCAAAACAAGACAACGCAGAAAGCATCCAGCCAATCCGAGGCAAACAAGGAAGATGCAAAAAAGCCGTCCAAGCCCAAGGGCACGACACTCGTGCTTTGGCGGCTCGACCAGGATGAGCAGACTTCGTTTGCCCATGTGACCAACTACGAGTTCACTCGTGACGGAACGCGGTTAGCGGTCATCACCGATGGCCCGCAAGATCACCAAGATGGGGTGGCCATCATTGCGACCAAGTCCCGGAAATCAAAGGTGATTCTCTCGGGCAAAGGGAATTACCAATCGCTCAATTGGGACCATGGAGGGAATCATCTGGCCTTCCTGACAAACCGCGACGACCAAGCGGCCAAACAACCTCGATTAAGCTTGTACGATTGGGCCAAAGGCATGAAGCAGGCTCGGATGCTCCTGAAGGACGACCATGACGCGATGCCCGAGGGGTTTACCCTCGCCAGCCGTTCTCCCTCCTTCTCGCGAAGTGGCAAGCGGATCTTCTTTCGACTCACGGAAAAGCCCAAGTCGTCGCCGAAGCCATTGCCCAGCAACAAACAAGCGACAGCGGAAGATGATCCGGACGCCAAAACAGCGAACCCTAAGTCCAGTGATGTGACGGTCGACATTTGGCATTGGCAAGATTCCTTGTTGCAACCGATGCAGCTTCTTCAGGTGAGTCGGAGCAAAAATCGGAGCCATCAGGCAGTCGTCGACCGAACGACGGGTAAAGTGGTACGATTGGGCGATGCCGAGCTCGGTACGGTGGTTCCTGGCAATCGCGGGGATGCTCGGGTTGGGGTCCTTTCCTCATCACGACAGTATCGCAAACTCATTTCTTGGGAATCGCCGAGGTTTTCCGACGTCTATCTCGTGGACTTGACCACCGGCCATCGGACCCAAATCCTTACGCGTGTGCAAGGCAGTGCTTCCCTGTCGCCGCTGGCGAAGTACCTGTACTGGTGGGATAACACCGAGCTTGCCTGGAAAGCGCGTCCGGTCCATGCGAAGAAGGCCATTTCTCTCTCTCAGGACATCCCATACCCCGTCCACAATGAACGACACGATACGCCCAATCGTCCTCGGGGATATGGCATTGCTGGATGGCTTGAAGGGGACCAAGGCGTGGTGATTTATGACCGCTATGATTTATGGCTGGTCGATCCGCGTGGCGTCTTTCCTCCGGTGTGTATCACCGATGGCGTTGGGCGAGCCAACAGCATTCGATTCCGGTTTGTCCGTGTGGAGGACGACCAGCGGTTCCTACCCACCGATCAACCGATCCTACTCTCGGCGTTTCATGAACGCACCAAAGCGGCCGGCTATTATCACGACCAGATCTCGGTCCATCAACCACCGACCAAGCTTATCATGCTTGATGAACAGCTCGGGTCACTGAAGAAGGCAAAGGATGTTGACCGCTACATCCTCACCCGGCAGACCTTTGTGCGCTACCCCGATCTCTGGGTCTGTGATTCCAAGTTCCACAACCTGAAGCAGCTGAGCGATACCAACCCGCAACAAGCGAACTACAGCTGGGGCACGGCCGAACTCGTCGAATGGAACTCCCTCGACGGTATTCCATTGCAAGGGATTCTCTATAAACCGGACGGGTTTGATCCTACCAAGAAGTATCCCATGATGGTCTACTTCTACGAGCGTTTCTCCGATCGGTTCCATCGCTATGTGTCCCCTGCACCCGGAACGAGCATTAACATTAGCTTCTATGTCAGTCGTGGCTACGTGGTGTTCATCCCCGATATCACCTACACCGTGGGTAGCCCGGGCCAAAGCTGTCTCAATGCGGTGTTGCCGGGGGTCACCAACTTGGTGCAACAAGGCTTCATTGATAAGGACAAGATTGGCGTGCAAGGCCACAGCTGGGGCGGCTACCAGATTACATATCTGGTCACCCGGACCCATTTATTCGCCGCGGCCGAAGCCGGTGCACCTGTGAGTAACATGACCAGCGCTTATGGGGGAATTCGTTGGTCGAGCGGGATGAGCCGAATGTTCCAATATGAGAAGACGCAAAGTCGCATCGGTGGCACCCTTTGGGATGCGCAACAAAAGTATATTGAGAACTCACCGATCTTTTGGGCCGACCGAGTCCAGACACCGTTGCTGATGTTACACAACGACAAAGATGGGGCGGTCCCGTGGTACCAAGGAATTGAAATGTTTGTTGCCTTACGGCGGTTGAACAAACCGGCATGGTTGGTCAACTACAACGGGGAAGCACACGGACTTCGCAAGCGTGACAACCAAAAAGACTGGACGATCCGTATGCAACAATTCTTTGATCACTATTTGAAAGACGCTCCCCCTCCGGTCTGGCTCGCCGAAGGCATCCCCGCCGTCGAGAAAGGCAAGAACCTGGGACTGGATCTGATCGAGACCCCGGAAACGCAAGTCAGTGGTGATTCACGATAAGTCCAGCACCGGTTACATTGAATTCTGTTAAGAATATTCCTTCTTTTGCCCCGAGCCAACCTCGGGGCGGTTGGCTCGTCGAAGCGATGCGCGCGTCTTTGTCTTAAAGCAAGGATTCCTCTCTCATGCCATCTCGCATACTCTTGCCAATGTTGTTGCCTCTGCTGCTGGTACCATTGGCTTGGACCAGCGATATTCCTCCTTCGATTCAGAACACACAAGATCCCAACGATACCCCTCCGACCCCGATCGCCTCGCTCGAGCGGTTTCACTTGCCCGAGGGGTTTACTGCGACGCTATTTGCTGCAGAACCGGAGGTTGCCCAGCCGATCGCACTATCTTGGGATGATCGTGGGCGACTTTGGGTCGCCGAGTGTTTCTCCTACCCAGATTGGACGGACGATCCGTCCAAGGGACGTGATCGCATTCTGATCCTCGAAGATACCGACGGCGATGGCCGCTTTGACCAGCGGACGGTGTTCTGGGATCGTGCCTACAACTTGACCGGACTGGTCTGGGGAAACGGCGGCATTTATGTGACTTGCCCGCCCCACTTTGCTTTCATCCCCGATCACAACGCTGACGACCGACCCGATGGTCCGCCGCAGGTGCTCATCGATGGCTTTAGCTTGAAGGCCAAGCACAACATCGTCAACGGGCTGACGTGGGGTCCCGATGGCTGGATCTATGGTCGCCATGGGATCACCTGGGAATCCTTGGCGGGCAAGCCGGGGACCCCCGATGCGGAACGGATCCGTATGAATTGTTCGATTTGGCGATATCATCCACGCCGACATACGTTCGAGGTCGTTTGCAACGGCACCACCAATCCTTACGGTTTGGACTTCAACGAGGTCGGAGAGGCATTCTTTACCAACTGCGTGATTGGCCATCTTTGGCACATGCTTCCAGGGGCGCATTACCAACGTATGTTTGGCCAAGATTACAACCGGTACGCTTACGAACTGATCGATCAGACTGGTGACCACCTGCATTGGGGCGGTGGCGACTGGACTAGTTCGCGGGAGGCCGTTGGGGTGCATGATGATGCCGGCGGTGGACATGCCCACTCCGGTGCGCTGATCTATCTTGGCGATAATTGGCCCGAGTCGTTTCGTGGCAAAATATTGATGAATAATATCCATGGTAGACGGATCAACGTTGATCGATTAGAACGTCTTGGTTGCAGTTATATTGGCAAGCATGAACCCGACATGTTCCGAACCGACAATGCTTGGCACCGCGGCGTGGCCATAACTTCTGGTCCGGATGGGGCGGTCTATATCAGCGATTGGGCGGACTTGGGCGAATGCCATGACCATGATGGCGTGCACCGCACCAGCGGACGCATCTATCGTTTTGCCTATGGCAAACCCGAAATACCACGGTTTGACCTGGCGAAGAAGTCCAACGCCGAATTGGTGGCTTTACTCAAACATCGGAATGAATGGTTTGTCCGCCATGCACAGCGGCTGCTGGCCGAACGAGCTGCCGATGGGCAAGCCATGGAGTCAGTGCAGGCAACGCTTCGAGACATGTTTACTCATGCAAACGCGATTCCCCACAAGTTACGTGCTATGTGGGCCCTGTATGACACGGGTGGTATCGACCGCGAATGGCTCCAACGGCAACTTCACCATGCCAATGAGCATGTTCGCAGCTGGGCGATCCGTCTGCTGTGCGACGTTGGTCCTCCGCCCAACGATGTTATCGAGGACTTCGCCGGTCTTGCAGCCGAGGATCCCTCGGGGTTGGTCCGAGTTCACCTTGCTTCGATGATGCAACGGTTGCCGTTAGAACGACGCTATTCGATTGCTCGTCCGCTGGCCAGCCACCAAGGAGATGCCACCGATCGGGTCCAACCGCTGATGATCTGGTATGGCATCGAACCTGCCTTACTAACCGATCTCCGCCAGGCGACTGACTTGGCCACGACCACCCAGATCCCGAAGCTGCGTGGGTTCATCGCTCGGCGATTGGCCGAGGCCGCATCCACTCACCCAGATGGCTTCGCGGCCATGCTTCAACTGGCCAGTCAACTCGAGTCGGCTGTTGCAAGGCAACGGATTCTGAACGGATTGTTGGAAGGATTGCAGGGACGTCGGCAGGTGGCCGCGCCTTCGGTGTGGACAAAAACCCGCGAACGACTGCTCGCCGACACCGCCTGGCAGGTGCAACATGGAGTTTATGCTCTCGACCTGCTGTTTGATCGTCGGTCGACCTTGCCCCGGGTCAAGGCGTTGGTTCGCCAACACGCAAATACGGAGCTTCGCCGGGCATTGCTACAGACTTTGGTGCAACAGAGAGTCCAAAATCTCAGTCCGTTGCTCTATAGACTGCTCGACGATACGGACATGCGTCGGCTGGCGATCCGTGCCTTGGCGGCTTACGCAGACCAACGCACCCCCGACGTGTTGCTCAAACGTTACCCACAGCTTGATGACACGGCAAAGCAGGATGTGCTCAACACGCTGGCTGCCCGCACCGTGTTTGCCCTGCCTTTGCTCGATGCAGTGGCTGCCAAGCAAGTACCAAGACAAGACATCACTGCCTTTACCGCCAGACAGATGATTGCCCTGTCCCCCGAGGTTGCCAAGCGCGTTCGGGTGGTCTGGGGGGATGTGCGTCGTTCGACTGAGCAGCGGAAAGCCGCGATTGCCCGTTATCAGGCCATGCTCCCGGAGAAAGTAATTGCCCAGGCGGATCTCAGCAACGGCCGGTGGGTCTACAGCAAAACCTGCCAGCAATGTCATCGCTTGTTTGACCAAGGCCATTCGATTGGTCCAGATCTCACTGGATCGGATCGAGCCAACCTCTACTACATTCTTGAAAACTTGATCGATCCCAGCGCGGTGATTGGTTACGACTATCGACTCACCCAGTTTGCCTTGTTCGATGGCCGTTTGGTCGCTGGCATCATCGTGGCCGAGTCTGATCGCTCCGTCACCGTGCAGACCGCTACCGAGAAACTGCTCCTACCGAAGGAAGATATCGAGGAACGCAAGCAACTGCCGATTTCCATGATGCCTGAGGGGCAAATTGAACAAATGAGCGTTACCGAGCTCCGCGATCTGATCGCCTATTTGCGTTCGCCGCGCCAGGTGCCCTTACCCGAAAACCAGTAGGGACCAATATCAAGGACGATTGGCCGCTAGGCCGATCAGGAAGTGAGGAAGTTTTCAACTAGCGTGCGTCAACCCTCGCCGCCCTGCTTCAGCTACCGGGTGTCCCCCGTGCGTCGCTGGCCGAAGCCCGTGCGTTCTCCGAGCGACGGGTTGGAACCCGCCGAGGTTTCGCCGGGACATCACAGGGGCTCAACTGCCGACAGACGCCCCTTGCGGACGCGGATGCACGGTGGATTCCCACCCGCCGTGTCTGAATCGGTAAACTCGATGGACGTCTACCCCAACACACGGCCGGCCTATACCCATTGCTATACGCCTATGCTTACTGCCTGATGGCGAGGAGCTCTGCTTTCACACGAAACTCGGTGTGAATCGTCTGCCCGGGTTGCACATGGATCGGGCGGGATTGCCGCAATGGGTCACGATACCATTGTCGGGCGATAAACCCATTTTCCGGATCGCGTTCTTGGCGGGCGACTTGCCAGTGCGGGTGCCAACAGATCAGCTGATAGGAACCTGGGGGTACCTCTCTCAGTTGGAAAGCACCCTCTGCATCCGTGATCGCATAGTAGGGATGATCATCAACAAAGAGATAAGCCCGAGCCCAAAAGTAGCTGGAGGCATCGCTCAATTCAATTAGTCCACGTTGATCCAATCGACGCTCGAGCGGGTGGTTCGGGTCTGGAAAGGCCAGGGTGAAAAACGCAGCGCCTCGAGCTTGCAACAGCCGCAATCGTGGATCCCGCGATTGCATCTGGATGGTGGAGCCCAAGCGGGCGATGCCCACGCGGCGAGTTGGTGACTTGCCTTGGCGGATGCCGATCTGATAGTCTCGTAATTCGATCTCGACCGGGGGATGATCCCAGTTTCGACTGGGCCAGGCTCCCTCCCGCTCCAGGTACACCACCGCTTGAGCGAGGCCGTGGCCTTGTGGAGCGATCTGTGGTCCATTGGGGTTGGCGGCATCATGCCAAGACCAACGATAGTTCTGGCCATGATGAAAATAGACAAACGGTGGGACCTCGGGTGCCTCGCCGTCCCAGACTACCTGACCTTGGATGGTTCCTGTTTGCGTGCGATCGATCGCAGGACGTTTCCGCTGGAAATCCGGAGTCGCGTCTTCGACCCCTCGAGGCTGTGGTTGGACAGAGCAACCCGTCGACCAAACCATCGAGAACACCACGAGCACAATCCATCCACGACTTGGGTGCATCAGGTTTCCCTTCCATGAGGGTGTCCGCATGACCATGATTCTCGGCAAGGGGTACGCGGTTCGTCATCAGGCCACTGCCCCCACGGTCCCTTGCTCTTGTGGTCAAAGTACCCGGATTTTGACCGCGGCCGATACCCCAACTTGTAGCCTACACGTCACCTTCATCAGGCAGGCCGATCTACACTATCATCGTCGGACAACCGAGGTGTACTACATCCTCGACGGGACCGGCAGCATGGAGCTCAATGGTGACCAAGTGACCGTGGAACCAGGGACCGTGATCTACATTGAACCAAACACGCGTCACCGCATTCTCAGTGACCAGGGCGTGCAGACCATTGTTTTTGCCATCCCGGCCTTCGATCCAACTGATGAATATTATGATTGAGTGCGTCGGAGAAACACCACCGCAACCCCATCCTGATAAGCGACCTTCCAGTCCAGACAGTCCCGCAATCGAGTGACCAACCCCACCTCACGACGATCCGAGCGTGACACGTAGCGCGGGGCGATGACCAATCGGGCGGTCTTCAAGTCAGGATCATTCTGCCAACCGGGATCGCCTGCCCAGGTGCGGATGGAACGCTGTAGCCGTGCTTCACCATATAAATTGGTCCGGCCATCAATGACGACTGGATATCCTGGCAACGCCCAGATCAAGTAGCCCCCCCAATTGAAGTCGTTGAACAGCGGACCGGCGAACTCATGCTGGCGAACGAAGCGGCAGGCTTGCACCGGATACCGGCTTGCCAACGAGGCATCGAGCTGTGCCAGGGACGATCCGCGAAGGAATCCGATGGCAAATAATGTCAAGACAACGCAGGTCAGCCCCTTCCAGAGAAACGGGCAACATGCCTGCTTTGACCGATCCGAGTTCGGATCCTCCCCTGAAGGCACGGCGTAGAACCCGCCCGGGTGCCACACGGTAACGGCCAGGATCGCCGCAAACCAGATGTCGCGTTGCATTCGAGCGGCAAACAACAACCCCAGGGCAAGGACCAAGAAGCCGCTCCAGCGATCTGGTCGCCACGCGACCCGCCTTGCGGCCAGCGCGACCAAGATCAGTGTTGCCCAGTGGGCCGGATGACGACCATCGGGTGGCTGCAGCTCCAGCACGTGTCGGAGGGCGGTGGTTTGCGTCGCGTACTCCCAGACCACCTGCCATAGTCCAGCATGGTAGGGATTCACCAAGGTCGCCAGGCCACACAGCAGCAACATTTTCAGGCAGTTACGGACGGGGTAGCCGGCGACGTACCGCAGTCCACAACCTAGTCCGAGCAGTCCAAGGCCAAGGACGAACTGAATATGTAAATTCGCCCAAACACAGTACACCACCGGTAAGGCCGCGACTTGCCAGCTCCAGCGACCTTCCCCCAGCCCATGCATCGCGTCCAAGGTCAAGAGCACACCAAGGATGGTGTAGTTCCAAGGCCGCTCGTTCATGAACGGTTGAAATATCACCACCAATGCGGCAAGCAAGAGCAACCGTTGGGCGGGATCGGGCACCCTGCAGCCGACAAAGCCGATGGTTGCCAGCAGCACCAAGCCATTGAGGACCACCCGGAAAGGAATGATGCCCTTTGGACCGGCGAGTGAATCGGTCCGCTCGAGCAGGTAACCATGCAGCCAGCTGTACGCCTGCCAAGCACGATGCTCAGAGATCCCTAGACGCGAGAACGGATCGGTCGTGGGAACACCTTGATGTTCCTGAACCCATTGTCCCACTCGTAGATGCCACCAGGTGTCCGGGTCGAGGGTCGGCTGGAAGCTGGTGGCTAGGGGTAAGGCGAGTAACGCACATAGGATGGCCCAGCTGAGACGCGACATGGATCGACTCGTTTGCACAGGATCGAAGCAGCCTTTTCCCCAAGCGTAGCATCTTGGGGACTGGCGGGAGGCGTTGGCTCGCGGTACAAGAGATCGGTTGCTTTGGCCATCATCGTGTTCGATGCTGCGAGTGCGGATCTTATGAAGTGGATCATTGCCTGCCTGCTGAGTTGTCTGGTTGGTTCGGTGAACGCTGCGGAGAAGCGACCCAACATCGTGTTTGCCTTTGCCGATGATTTGGGTCGTTATGCCAGCGCCTATCGTGATGCCGAGCACCCCTCGCCCAATGACCTCCTTCAGACACCCCATTTCGACCGGCTCGCGCGTGAGGGAGCGATATTCCAAAATGCTTTTGTGAGTGCCCCTTCGTGTACTCCCTCTCGTGCAGCCATCCTGGCCGGCCGACATTTCTTCCGCAATGGCAGTCATGCACAGTTGCATCACCCTTGGGTCAAGGGGTACCCGGACCCGTGGGATTCGGTCCAGGGGTTCCCACGGATGCTGCAACAACATGGCTATCACATCGGCTGGACGTATAAACTACACCTCAGTCCAGATCGCCTAGGCGGAGCGAAGCGGAATTATCAGCCGGCCGGCAAGCAATTTAATCGTTTCTCACAGCAAGTGATGCGGGCCGCGGATCCTGAGCTGGCCAAGGCCAAGCTCCTCAACGAGGTGCGGGAAAACTTCCAAGCCTTCTTAGCCGATCGTCGTGACGACCAGCCCTTCTTTTATTGGTTCAACCCGACCAACACCCACCGAGCCTGGGCCGAGGGCTCGGCCCAGAAACTCTGGGGACTGGACCCCGAGCAACTCAAGGGCAAGCTGCCGCGATTTCTTCCCGACCATCCGACTATCCGCCAAGACTTTGCCGATTACCTGGGCGAGGCCATGGCCTTCGATGCCGCGGTCGGAGTGTTGCTCGACGAGCTGCAACAACGCGGGGAACTCGACGAGACGCTGGTGGTCGTCAGCGGGGATCACGGGGCACCCGGGTTTCCTCGCGGCAAGTGCAATCTATATGACTTTGGTACCCGAGTATTGCTGGCTATGCGTTGGCCCAAACACATTGATAGGTCTGTGTATATCGATGTTCCGGTAAGCTTGATCGATCTCGCACCGACGTTTCTGGCTGCGGCGGGTCTGGCGCCAAGCTCGGACATGAATGGTCAGAACCTACTGCCAATACTGGCCAACCATGGCGAACCAGCGGACAACCTACGTGGCTTCGCTGTGATGGGACGCGAAACACATGTCGATGTGGCTCGAAAAGATCGCTTGCCCTATCCCATGCGTGGAATTCGAACAGATGAGTATCTTTATATCATCAACTTTAAACCAGATCGTTGGCCGGTGGCTGTTCCTCCACTTCGGGTCAATCCACGGCGGCGGATGGATATTGACTTCGGACCGACCCGCGACTTCTTTACTCAGCACGAAGATGACTCCACGTATCGAGCTCTCTGGCAGCTGGGCTTTGGCAAACGTCCTGCGGAAGAGTTGTATGCCGTCAACCGCGATCCGCAGCAGATGACCAATCTGGCCCAGGACCCCGCTTATGCTGAAACACGTCAACAGTTGCGACAGCAACTGCTACACGAGTTACGTGTCAATCAGGACCCACGCGTCATCGGCGACGGGGATGCCTTTGATCAAGTACCCTATGTGCAACCCAAGTAGTTCGAGGGGGCAAGGATGAGCAGCGTTTATGGCACGGTGCTGGGCTTGCTGGCTGGAACCGCCATCGCCGTACCGGTTCTCCCAGAGCCACGCTCGGTGTTGTTGATCTTGGACAATTGCGATCCTGCCTTTCGTGGCAAGCAGCGGTATGGCGATCACCTGACTGCGGTCACGGCACAGGGACAAATCCTGTTTCAGGTTTCGCAATTCAACAACTGCGAAACCATTGGGACGCCTCACAAGATTGCGGTTGATCCGAAGGGTAAGCGGATCTGGGTGACGGAAAATGTGGGGAATCGGATTGTCCAGCTGGATTTCTACGGTACGCAACGACTTCGCTTGCCGGACCTTGCCGCAAGTGCACTCGCGGTGGATCCGGCGACCGGAAACCTCTGGGTGACAACGACCAAGGGCCGGATCGATAGCGGTCAGACGCGGGTGTTCGATCGAAGCGGCAAACCGCTGGCCACCTACGATGTGACCGGCTTCGACATTGCCTACGATCCGGTTGGCCAGGCGATGTGGTTGGCCGGGCGGAAGCTAGTCCGGATCGATCTAGCCACGACCAAGGTGACCGTCGAACAGGAAATCACCAAGTGGTGCGCTTCCTGTTTGGCGGTGTCACCGCAGTCGGGACATGTCTGGGTCGCCGTTCGGGAACACCCGGATATCAACAATAGTGAGAATGCTCTGTTGGTCTTTGACAACCAAGGCAACTCGGTTTGCCATCTCGGTCTGGACCAGGGTTCGCCTTTCTCCCTGGCCATATGCCCACGAACGGACGCGGTTTGGGTCGTTCTACTGGGCAAAGCAATTCAGCGGTTTTCTCAACAGGGAAAGCTCGAGTTCAGCCATGCCCTTCCGGCCACTGCTTGTGTGATGGACCCAGGGGGGGAGGGAGTCTGGGTAGCCACCGAGCAGGCGGTCATCTGTTTCGATGTTCAGGGGACACAACTCCGACGGCTGAAACTACCGGGGAAGTCATCACAAGTATGGCTAGCGGCGATCCTCTGGAGAAGACGTTGACCCGCTGGGGGCTTCCGTGGACGCTTTCCCATGGATTTGCAGGGACACATGGTTGACTTTGCCGATAAAGTGATCTCGGGACAAATCTATAACGATCAGATGCCAGGTTCCCTGGGCCTGGACGCCATCGAACCAAGAGAGCCGGGTTTGCGGTTGGAACTGCCCCTTGAAAGGAGCCAGGGCCTCGTCGATTGGGGAGTCCGCCTGATCATCCAGAATGGTTTGGCTGAAGTTGGCACCAAGGTCGACTAGGCGATGGATCAGGGTAATACTGCGTCCCGTCGGATCTGCCAGTCGGAGAATCAGGTCGCTAGGATGAGCGTGCTCGATATCCAGCAAGACCTGCAATTTCGCCACTCGAAGCGCTTGAGTGACCTCGATGGGTACATACAAGGCCCGCTGTTTGGACACGTACCGGGTATTTCCCTGGGCCGAGTAACTCAACACCCGCTCAAATTCAAGGATCGTACTCAGTTCACCCGAATCATCGATGTCCACTTCGGAAATGTCATCGAGATCTGTCTTGGGGGTCGCCAGCTCGGACTGGTTGGGGGCAACGATCCACGTGGTACTGGCGGGCATCAACTGGGCCATAACAACGAATTCCATTGGGAGGGATAGGATGTAGGGACGGAGCACACTCGCTTGCCGCTCACAGTCGATGTTCGGTCAGCCAGATGGAAGCAAAGACTACGGTGGGTCGGCCGGGTTTACGAGAGAACCTGGTCGATCAACGCACCCCTTCATTTTGGCGAACGGCCCAGACCCGACGATCTTGGTGGAGCCCCCATTTGAGGAGTTCCGCCAAGTGAAGCAGTTCCCAGACCTCGATCGCTTGGATGAACAGACGGTGTTCCAGGCGATAACCGGGCCACCCGAGGGGACGCGGTCTCGGTGGAACAACGGATGAAACGTACGTCAGACGCCTTGGGAAGTCAAAAAGTTCCCTCAAGATTGGTAAAATCCGGATGATCCCGATAGGTCATTCCAATGCCACCGGCAGGGCACTTGCGTAGCATCGCAGCGGTCATGTTCGATGAGAAACTGGAAAAGAGGGGGGCGGAGCAGCTACTTTACTGCCGAGCGATATTCCCGCGGTGGTCTGCCTGGAGCCGTGCCCATCGATCAAGCACGCCAAAACCGTCCAAGGTCCAGGCGGAGAAAGTGCCACAGACCCAGTATCGCCAGCCAGGAACGGTGAGCCTGTTCAGCGCGGCGGCACAGACGACGCCAGCAGAACTGGCCGAGTTTGCTAAGTAGTTGCAAGGGGGTATCCAAGGTGACCAGGAGTTTGTACAAGGTCAATGCGATCGGAGAAGCGCCTGATTTGCGGAAATAGTGTACGTAACCGATCAAGACATTTGGCGTGGCAAATTCGATGTTTTGCCGGGAACTAATTCGGCCAAAGTGGGTGATCTCGACCTCAGGAAGATAGATGAGCGGATGGGTTTGGCCCACCCGATTCGACAGGTCGATATCCTCACCCCCAAACGGGTAGTCCTCATCCCAGCGGCCGCAGGCTTCGAAGACGTGACGCGGAATCAACACCGCCGCGCCCATGAGCATTTCAACCGGACAGACCGATCCTGCCTGGAAGGTGGATCGTCGATACCGTCGATAAGCGTGGCGAAACAATCCAATCCAGCGGAGCAACAGCAAGCGATGCAGCATCGCGGGAATCGTTGGACGGCCACGGTAAGAAATTTGCAGGTTGCCGTCGCCATCGCGCAGGCGTGGCCCGATCATCCCCACCTCGGGATGGGTGCGTGCGAAGTCGAGTAAGTGCTTGAGGGTGAACGCTGGTACCAACGTGTCGTTGTTCAGAAAAAAGAGCGTATGGCCCCGGGCGACTGCGGCGGCCTGGTTGCTGGCGCGGGCGAAGCCTCGATTTTCTTGATTGCGAATCAGCACGACTTCGGGGAATTCCCGTCGCACCATGTCGGCGGCGCCGTCGCCTGAGCCGTTATCGACAACGATGGTCTCTAAACGCACTCCCTGAGGTTGGTCGTGCAGCGACTCCAGGCAACCACGTAGATAGTCGCGACAATTCCAATTCGCGATACACACAGATACATCGATCGGTTCATCGTCCGCGATGCTCTGTAACCAAGCGGGCGCCACGATCCCAACGCTGGTGGGAGCGTGGCAGGTTCGCTGTGGGACCGCAGGGACAGCGATCGCGTCAGGGGGTTCAGGCCGAGGCATGCGGTCTACCCACGATTGATCGAATGCAATGCGTACCAACCCGCCCAACAGCCGGTGGATTGGAGTGCGTTTGCCTGATGTAGCAAGTTGGCTAGCAAGGTGTCAATCACAACTGAGGGGATGGAGTACCTAGCACTGGAGGTGGAAGAAAAGGGTTCATCAGAATGCGCGCAAGAGAACCTGGATAAATCACAAAAGCGAAGGTCAAGAAAAAACCCTTGCCAGAAAGGTCAAGAAAAAACCCTTGCCAGAAAGGTCAAGAAAAAACCCTTGCCAGAAAG
>CAYPIE010000041.1:0-23424 GCA_964410665.1 uncultured Alcaligenaceae bacterium | reverse complement strand
GTCAAGAAAAAACCCCGTTACCAGAGCGGGGAGCTTGGTAACGGGGCCGGAACAGAGAAGAGGCCGAACAGAAGGAATATCGCTCGATCGGCTCGGCTTGTCAACGCGAGTTTGTAATTTTTTCTAGTTGGCCGTCACTGCAGCGGTACATTTTTCAAACGAAACGGGACGCGGAGCACAAAAGGTTTGCGACCGCTAAGAACCAGGGTTTCGGGGATCCCCTGGCCTTCGGCTTGCTGGTAAAGAAACGTTTTGGATTGCCGGATGACCACGCCATTAAACGAGGAGCGAGAACTGCCCGAGGTGCGTTCGGTCAAGGCATTTCCCTTGCCGTCGAGGATGGTCAGTTCGGGGGACTCAATCGAGGTGGCGGCAGGATCCGACCCGGGGCCAAACGGGTTGACGCCAAGATTGGCGATGGCAGGGTTGTTCTGGTTCATCGAGTACTCCAGTTTAATCTGGAGCGAGTAGCGATCGTTCGATTTCTTCAGAATGTTGACGATCTGAACGGTAATTCCCTCTACTTGGAAGGTCGTGTTGGCAGTTTGTTTGTGGAGTTCGTCGATGCGGAGCAGTTGGTGCGACTGCCCTTGCACACGAAGAGCGACCAAGCCAACCACCTCGCGGAGGAGCTGTACATCGCGTCGCGTGGTTCGCACGGTGACCGGGATCTGATGCGGATGACTGGCGAAGCTCGTCCCTGCTGCCGGCCAGGCGGTCTGGACCAGAGCTTGGCCACCAACATTGTTGTAGTACACCGTTCCATCCCCACCGAGGATCGAGGCTGCGGTATGCGATTGACGCACGGGCAGGCCGTGCTGATCGAAGGCTTTCTCGATTTGTACTCCAATGACTTTGCTGGCATTCAACGGTGGTGCTGCCCGCACATCCAAACCAAAGGTGATTTCAGAACCGCTATGGGTAGGTAAGGGGTCGTGGAGTTCTGCCCGAGGAATCGCGCGGATGCGGACGGCGGTGCTGCCGGCATCGCGGACGCCGCGGAATTTACCCGGAGCGAGCAGAATTTTTTGCGGACCGCTGGGACGGCGGTAGTACGCAGTGGAGCGGATCATGTTGCCGCCCAAGTAGACTTGCGACTGGGCTCCATTCGAATTGGGGGCTGGCACCTCACGCAGCCCGGTTGCCGCATAGAAGCGATCGATGGCTTGCCAGAGTGGCAACGCCTCGGTTTGCACAGTAATCGGACGTTGCGGATTGGGGACCTGATCGGCGTCGAGCTCGAGGGGCAAGCCGGTTTGCTGGGCCAGTGTTTGGACGGCCTCGCGGAGCGGTTTCTTTTGGAAATCGAGACGAAGCCGCGGCGCCTCGAGCAGGCGTTCGTTCTCGGTCAGATCCTCAAAGTAACGGACCAACTCGACCACCCGAGACCGGATCTCTGGATCCGAAGAGGCCGCTGCCTTGCGTAACAGGGGTAGAGCTTCGGGACCAGCCTGGAACAGGCGTCGCTGAGCTTCTTCGCGGACAACAAAGCGGGGATTGCCCAGGCGGGGGATTTGCTGAGCAAGCTCCTGACGGGCCCGCTCGGCGTAGCGGGCCGGAGAGCCCTCGCGGGCGGCGGAAGGCGTAGCGGGCGGGGTTGCCCGCTCCTGGCCGTGTCCGATTTCAGGAAATCCCCATCCGATCAGCCCGAGTAACCACACCACGATGCAACGCATGGGAGTCAATCCTCGCTGTAACAGCCGGAAAGAAACATTATTATCTTATGAACCGAACCGACCCGCTGACAAGCACGGCTGGGCAGTCGCTCGAAGGTTGGCGCCGCCAAGCGCTTTGCAGTTCATCCTTCCCCACAACCTCCGCCAAGGCAAGTCGCCATGGCACTTCTATCGCTCACCCGGGCGGCGACCGCACTCCGTTGGCTAGCCAAATGCCCCAATCCATCGTAGAAAAGAATTCCGTATCCAAGCATCCAGCACAGCCGTTAAACTAACAGTTGGGACCATCGCTGCGTGACCAGGGATCGTTTCATCTCCGTTGTCGCTGGGGGAGGACTGAGGAGAGCATGTCCGCCACGACGGTTGCAACCCCTGGTTCGATCGAGGCCTTTGTGCAGGCCTTGCAACGCTCGGGGTTGCTCAACGAGGCCGAACTGGACACCCATTGTGCGGCTCTACCCAAGACGATTGGTGATGCCGATCGGTTGGCCGAGTATTGGACATCTTCCGGAGTTTTGACGCATTTTCAAGCGACAACCCTGCGTCGCGGTATTTGGCAGGGCCTGGTGCTCGGGCCCTATCACATCTTGGCACCGGTGGGGCGGGGGGGCGTCAGCACGGTCTATCTGGCCGCCGATCGTCACAAGAATCGCCTGGTAGCTCTCAAGGTGTTGCCCAAGCGAAAAGCCGAACAAGAAGTCCGCACCCTGATCCGCTTTCGTCGGGAAATGGATCTCTGTCAGCGGGTGCGACATCCCCACATCATGCGCACCTACACCACCGGTGTGATTGAAGGGGTGTACTTTATCGCCATGGAGTATATTCGTGGCCAGACCCTGACTCGTGTCATTCACCAAGAAGGGCATCTGAGTGTCGAGCGAACCGCCCGGTTGTTTGTCGAGGTCGCCGATGCCTTGGCTCATGCCCACGCCAAGGGACTGATCCATCGCGATCTGAAGCCTTCCAACATTATGATCACTCCCAAGGTGCATGCCAAGCTGCTCGATCTGGGCATGGCGCTGGCTTACCAAGAGGACCAGAACGCCGATCAGGCCATCGTTGGAGGGCGTGGCTATGTGCTCGGTACCATGGACTATATCGCTCCCGAGCAAGTGGTCGATTCCACCCGTATTGACGGACGGGCCGATCTTTATGCAATGGGCTGCTCGATGTATCACGCCTTGACCGGGCAACCGCCATTTCCCGAGGGAACTGCCCAAGAGAAGATGCGGCGACATCGCAAAGAACTCCCGCCGTTGCCAAGTGCCATCAACCCAGTCATCCCTATTGAGTTTGCCCGGATCGTGGATCATTTGATGGCGAAATCGCCGCGCGATCGCTACGCCTCGGCCGAAGAGGTGATGGAGGTATTACATCCCTGGGCCCGGCGGGATCGAGCATTGCCCATGGACCCGATCTGTGTGCATATTACTCCGGCGATCATACAAGAAGCTGAGCGTGCCTATATCGCCGCGGGAGGCGGTCTGGAATCGGTGCCGATGATCGGAGCCGAGGCGAGTCAAGATGGTGGCCTGGACCACCCCCCGGCTTCGGCCGAGCGTGCGGCTGGCTGGCCGGTGTGGCTGCAGTTTCTGTTGGTTTTCGGCGGGGTATTGCTGGTGATTGCCCTCACCTTTGGGCTGGCGACCTGGTTGCGTTAGTCGGTCCATCGCCCTCGTTTACCCCCGCCGCCCGATCTCGGCTTGTCAATCCGCCGCAAATCCGTTCCAATCCGCCTACGGATCCGCCTTGGTGGACCCTGCGGGCTCGGCAAGCCCTTGACGGCGGAAGCGGTTCACGGACGGTCGTCCTCCTCGTCAAGCCCCGCGCCTCTAGCTCCCCCGCACAAACCATGGCTTCAGCGGCACCCCTGCCGACGGTATGGCTTGAACTACGTCACGGCAATGCTCGTCCGGTCGTCTACGAGATGACCGGGGAAGAGTTTCTTGTCGGCAGCGTGCCTGGTTGCGACTTACGTCTGCCTGGGACGGGGTTGCCGCCGGTCATCTGTGTGTTTCACCGCAATCCGGATGGGGTTCGCATCCGCAAACTCTCGCCGGCTTTACCGGTCATCGTCAACGGCGCTCCCATCAGTCAACATACCCCGGTACGCTTGCACGGTGGTGACACAGTCACACTTGGCGCTGTGGATTTACTGCTGGATGTGCAGCAGCCCGCCCCCACACCGCGTGAAACGCCCCTCGCCAGCCCTCGGCTGGTGCCGCTTCCTGCTGAAGGCCATTCCGAGTCGGCGGCCGTTGTGCGTCGCGATGGGGGCAGCACCGGCTCCACGGCCAAGCCGAACATGAAGAAGGATCCCACCTTTCATCGCCGGGAGCCACGCAACCCTGCCGGTCGCGAGCCAACCAGCCTTCGCGACTCGGCGACCGGTCGGTCCGCCGCCAGCGAACCCATGACTCCCGAGCACCGCTCTCCACCGATCGAGTCTCAACTGGCAACTCAGGAGTTACTCGAACTCCGCGAACAAGTCCGCAAATTCGAAGAACGCAAACAACGCTTTGAAGCCGATGAACAGGCTCGTTTACACGACTGGCGACAGCGACAACAAGACATCGAGGCCCAGCGTCAAGAATTCGATCGCCGTCAGCACGAGCTCGCAGCTCAGCGTCAGGACCTCAACCATCGCCAACGCGAGCTTGAAGCCCAGCGTCAAGACTTCCAACAGCAGCATCAGGACGTCGACAGCCAACGCCAAGAGATCAATCGCCTGTATCAAGAACTGGAACAGCGGCAACGTCAGCTCAACGAGCAGGCCCGAGAACTCGAGGCGGATCGGACCCACTGGTACCGCCGTCGCCAAGAGGTCGAACGCGAGTGCGCGCAGCTCCGCCAAGGCGCGGCCGAGACCATGCAGACGGCCCGGCATGAACTTGAGGTCCAGGAACAGGCGCTCGCCCAGCGTCAGCAAGAGCTGCGACAGCAGGAGTCGGAGTTCCAAGCCCTGGAGGAACGTCTGACCCATCGCCAAACCAACCTCGCGGCGACCGAGACCCAACTGGGGCAGCTCGAAGCCTCCCTGGAGCGTCGCGAGAAAGATCTCCGACGCTTAGAGCGGGAAATTGCCGAGACCGAATCTGGTTTTCGTGGTCGCGAAGAGGAAATTGCTCGCCGGGCCGAACAGCTTCAAGCTCACGAAGGGGCCCTGGCTGAACTGGAGCACACACTTCAGCACCGGCAAAGCGCTCTGGAACAGCGGGAGCGAGATTTGCCGAATCGGGACCAGGAAGTGGCGGCGTTGCGCGCCCAGCTGGCCGAACAAAGTCATTCCTTCCAGACCGAACAACGACAGTATGAAGAGGACCTGACCGGGTTGCGCGCCCAGCTGGCTGAGCAAGGCCGCCAGTTGCACCTTGAGCAGCAGCAACGTGAAGATGCGGTGTCTCAGCTCCAGGGGCAACTCAGCCAGGCGGAAAACGCCCTGCATGCGCGCACGAATGAATGGCGCGAGCGTGTCTCCCAGCTAGAAGTTCAAGAACGCTCTCTTCAGGAATGGGAAGCAACCTTACGCGAACGTGAACGGGACCTACCGCGCCGCGAGGCCGAACTGACCGAATTGCGCAACCAGCTTGGTCAGCAGGCAAGCCAGCTTCGCGCTGAGACCCAGACGCGTCTGCAAGAGCTTGATGCACGGGAACACCAGCTCCATCAGACCGAAGCCTCCCGGCAACGGCGTGAGGAAACTCTGCGGCAGCGTGAAGCCGAGCTTGAGACCCGCTTTGCCGAGCTCACTCAGCGTGAGCAGGCTCTGCCCAGCCGGACTGCCGAGCTCACCGATCTGCGTGCCCGGCTCGCCGCACAAACCGAGGCGCTGTCGACGCGCGAACAAGAATTCGATCATCGACAGCGGGACCTGATGCATCGCGAAGCGGAATTCCGCCAACGCGAGCGGGATCTTCCCTCCCGCGAAGAGGCACTCAGGCGACGTGAGGCAGAGCTCGACAACGAGCGGATGCGCTGGGAGGAACGCGAGCGTGAGTTCCGAGAGCGTGTGCAACAGCACACCCAGGCCGAGCAGGCCTTGAATCAACGCGCGTCGGAGCTTCGCGACAGCGAACGCGACCTGCCACGACGGGCTCAAGAGCTTGAGGAACAACAGGCCGAGCTCCGCGAACGTGAGAATATCCTCAACCATCTTCGTGACGAGCTGGATCGTCGTCAGCAAGAACTGGTCGAGCGTGAACAGCAGCTGAGCGAAACGCGCGACCAGCAGACTGTGGAACGGGATGACTTGGCCGAGATGCGGCGGCAACTCGAGACGCTTCGTGGTGAACTGCACGCCCGCTATCAGGATCGCCGTGAGGAACTGCAACGCCAGCAGGACAGTCTCCACCGCGAGCTCGAGGAACTGCAGCAACGCCGGGGCGACCTGGAAGGCGAAGTCCATAAACGAACGCATGAGCTTGAGCATGAATATCGCCAGCGCGTTGCTCAACTCGAACAGGATCACCAGGAACGGCTTCGCCTACGCCTGGAAGAACTCGAGCAACAGAAGCTACAGAATGCCCGCGAACTCGAGCGACGCCGACAACAACTCGAAGAAGAAGCCGCCAGTCAGTTGCGTGAGCGGCAACAATCGTTGCAGCAGATGCAGGAATCGCTCCGAGATGCCGCCCACAAGTTGCAACAACAGCGAAGCCAGATCCAGAGCGAACTCGAACAACGCGAAACGAGCTTGCAAGCCGAGTGGGGGGAACGACTGCAGAACGTGGAGACCCGCGAACAGGAACTCGAGTCGCAACTTCGCTCGATCGAGAGTCAAAAGCAGGAACTTGAACAAACCAGTCGTGAGCTGGAGGTCCGCACCTCGACCCTGGAGGGACAACGTGCCGAGTACGAGCGGGCAAAGTCTCAGTTCGAATCGCAATCAACCTGGCAAGAAGAGCAGCACACCGAACGCTCACGTGTCTTAGAGGAACGTGAGGCCGAGCTCACCCAGTTTGAGGCACGCCTCCAGTCCGATAAGCAAACGCTCGAACAGAAGACCCAGCAGTATCAAAGTGACCTGGCCCGACTTGATCGTTGGCAAGCCAATTTGGAGCAGAAGCAGCGGCAAATGCAGGAGCGGGTCAAAGAGGTCGACCTCCGCTTCGAGCAGCTACAACGCGACAGTCGCGAATTCGAGGAACAGATTCGCACCCTCGACGAACAACGCGAGCAACTGCGAAGTGAATCCGAACGCATCCATAAGCTTCGCGCCGAGCAGGAAATTGCCACGGCCAAGGTCGCCGAACGGACCGCTCAGCTAGAAGGGCAGCAAGCCATGCTGGCGGCCCTGCGTACTCGTCTGGAACGCACCCGTGAGGAGGTGCAACGCGAACGCCTGGAACTGAGCGAGCAACGCACACGGCAAGAGGAGACGGCCCAGGAACTCCAGGCCAAGGCGGAGGAGCTCGAACAGCTCCGCTCGAGCCTGGCCAATGAAACCCAAGGCCATGACCAGGAACGCAAACTCTTCGAGGAACGCTCGCAAAATCTGCAATCGGCCAGTACCCAGCTGCGGGAGTTGCAACAGCGGCTCAGCCAACAAGAATCTCGCTTACGCGAGCGCGAGGAAGAACTGGATCGCCGCGCGACCGACCACGCCGAGCAATCGGGTCTGATGCGTTCCCGTGCCCAACAGATTATGGAGGTCCAAGAACGTCTGGAGGCTGACCGCCGGGCCATCCGCGAACGAGAACAGGAACTGCAACAGGCCGAGCAGGCTCGCCAGTCCTTGCAGGAGCAATTGCGTCGTCGCGGCGAAGAATTAACCCGACGCAGCGAAGAGCTCGATCAGCGCGAGCAGTCGCTGACCCAATCGAAGGAAGAACTCAACGGGGTTCGCCAACAGTATGACCAGGAGCAGGAAGAAGCCCGCAACCAGGCGAGCCGCTTGCGCCAGGACCTCGAGGACCGATCGGGTGAACTAGAGCAGCTCGCCGAAGCGCTCAAGCAACGTGAGGACAATCTTCGCCGACAAGTCGATCGGCTTAAAGAAGCCGGTCAGACCATCGCCGGCGAACGAAAGGCACTGTTCGAGGCACGCGCCCGCTGGGAAGCGGAGCAACGTGAGGCCCAGGTGCGAATCGAACAGGTCCGTGAGGAACTGCACCGCTTCCGCAACTCCCTGCTGCAAGAAGCGTCAACCCTTCAGTCCCAACTCCCCGAACTGGAGGAACGCTGTCGCCTGGCCTTGGAACGACTCCAACAGGCACGGGAACAGCTACGCAGTCACCTCAGTGAGATGCACGAATACTCGCGGCAAAGCCAGGAAGACTTGGAGCAACTACGCACCCAAGTTCGCGGGGAGGTTGAACGCCTACGCACCCAGGAACAGAATCTGCAGCGGGCCCGCGCCGAGCATCGCTTGGCTGTGACCGCCTTCCGTCAGCAGTTGATCGATTGGCAGGCGCGGGTGGCCGAAATGAAGCAGCTCTTGGCCCATGGCGAGACGCGGCTTGAGCAGCGGCAAGCTGCCATCGATCAGGCCGCACGCCAGGTGGATGATTCCCAGAAGCAGCTCGCCGAGCAGGCCGAACAACTCCGCGAGCAACAGCGGGAAGTGGATGAACGCCGCAACGATATGGTCCGACATTTGGGCGACTTGCGTAACTGGTATCGGCAAAAGCTTCGCGAGCTCGTCGAACAACGGGAGGTCGAATCCACGGGCAATGAACCTGCCCAGATCTTGCCACTGCACCATGCGGATGGGGAGGCGGGCCAGCCACAAGCTTTGCATGGCTCTGGCACCAACGAAGCCGACGACGAACGGGCGATTCTGTCCTTGGAAGAAGAACTGGATCCAGGTGATCGTAATCTGGGCGACTTGCTCCGTTCCTTGGAATTGGTCGACAAAGATACACTCTTTGCTCTTTGGCGGGAAGGGCACCGACAACGCAAGTCGCTGCGACAAGTACTGCTGGCCAGTGGCGTGCTAACGCTTTATCAACTTGCCCTGATGGAAGCGGGCAACTTCGATGCTTTGATGCTCGGGCCGCTGCGCGTGGTCGATCGCATCCGCGTCACCCCTCAGGAAGTTCTTTATCGGGTCTTCGACCCTCGAGTTCCGGACGGCAGCAACGGACCACGTGGCATTGTCGTGCTACGCCATCTGGCCGAAGCCGAGCTACACGATGCAGTCCATCCGGATGAGTATCGCTCCCGATTTACCGCCGCCGCGGCCCTACGCCACCCCAACCTGGCCACAACGCTGGAAGTGCTGGACATCCAGGGCCGGCCGGCAGTCCTGCAAGAATGGCTAACAGGAGTGCCTTCGAATGACTGGGCGCCGACGGCTGCCACCGCCGGAGTCTGGTTCCGTCTGGTCTGGCAGGCTGCCCAAGGGTTGCATCTGATTCATCAAGCCGGTCTGGTGCATGGTCACCTACGGCCTGAGTCATTCATCCTTACCGAACAAGGAACCGTCAAACTCACCGGCCTCGGCGAACCAGCCTGGCTGCGTACGCCCACCAACGACCCAGGGTCGGATAGCCGCAAGCCCGCCGAAGCACCGGTGGTGAGCGATGCCGAAACCGGCGAGCCAACCGTAGCCTCGGACCTCAAGGCGCTGGGCCGTGTGATTGCCGGTTGGATCTTGCTGGCGCCACGTCGCAAAAACAGCAAAACCAAGCCACTACCGGAGGATCTGCTCGCCATCCCACGCAAACTGGGCTTCCCGCTCGAAACTGACACCTCCGCCACCCCTGCGGAGGAAATCTTCCCGGATGCCGCTCGCTTGTTGCAGGAACTCGAGCGGGTGGGCAATCGCATCCCCGCGCACAACGATGCTTGGGAAAAACTGTTGGCCCATGTCCGGGACCATGCCAGCGAAGGGGTGTTCAGCCGGCGGCAGTCGGCCTAGTCCGCAAGTCGGTGTGTGGCGTGTTCGCACGCCAGTCTTCGAAGGGCGTAAAAGAGGCTCCGCACGGAGGCAAGTGCATGGACCGTTCGGCATCGGCCAGCCATTCGCGGGTGGACGGATCCAACTGGCGGGGATTACCAACAGCGGCGTTCCCCAGAAACGCGGGCAGCAGGTCAAGTCACGCTATGGCGACATCATGCTGTTTGCCCGAGTTTCGCGATCCAATGTCTGGATCGATCAGGTTCTTACGAATGCTGAAGGGAAGTGATCCCCTCGCGACTTTTTGGGCCTGAGAAAGTGAACAATCTACTGGACAACTTGCCGACTTCGCTGCCCGAGGAACTGGTGACGGTACTCGCCGAGAATCCCCACGTCCGCATCGAACGGATTATTTCCACCGGACAGGCCAGTCCCGAAGGCTTCTGGTACGATCAAGTCGAATACGAATGGGTCATGGTGCTGCAGGGGGAAGCCCGCCTACGCTTTGAAGACGATGCCACAGTACTTCCTATGAAGCCGGGTGATCATGTGTTGATCCCAGCTCATCGCCGCCACCGGGTGGAGTGGACAAACCCGGATGGGCCAACGGTGTGGTTGGCGGTGTTTTTCCGCTGAGCGATCGGGAGTATGATTTCCCCGTTGAAACCGATTCGATGGTTTGCTTGCCGAGCTTGCATTCGATGCGATCGTACCTCGATGGTCGCTGGCTTTCATATAGGATAATTAAAATATTTATTTTCTTAATGCAGCAAACAGACTGCACTTCTGTAGTTTCTTAACCGTAGCACGGACGGACCGAACCACTTCGCTTGGTTGCTCTACCAGCAAATGGAGGCCGATCATGACTCAGCGGGGATGTCGCCCGAGTACCAGACAAGCGTCCGCATTTCTAAGGCCAAGGTCGCATACAGTTCTCGGGCGGGGTAATTGTCCATTTCGGTAGCCACCCACAAGTTGGTACACCCTCCGCCACGGCCCCAGGCCAGAATTGCGTGTATCAGCTGGGTGGCAATACCGCGGCGTTGATAGCTGGGGCTGACGCCAAGGTTATCGATGTAGAGTTGCGTTGGTGCATCGGGCTGATAGTGCAAGATGCCCCGAATTTGGCCGACGACCCGGTCGCCGATCATGGCAACCCACAGGGCGTGGCCACTCGCATGCAAATAGGTGTCCAAAGCCTCGTCCGTGATCTCTTCGTCAAACACATCCGGAGCAATGTAAAGACACCTTCCAGTTGCCACTCTCAGTCCCTATCACCTTCATTACACGCCAAGCCACCGAGCTCGATCACGTAGGTTTCCTGATGAATCGCAACTTGTTCGCTTCGCTGTGGCATCAGATCGAGCCGTGGTATCTCGGCTATGCACTGCAAGCCGTCGTGGTCTTCGGCACCGGTGGACTGTTGATCCCAATCTTGATCGCCAACCAGGGTGGAGACGCTGCTCTGGCCGGCACGGTCATGGCCATGTTCTATGGCGGGCAGCTGCTGTCGCCGCTGATGGGAGCCCTCACGGATCGGACCGGGTGGTACCGGCTCTTTTACCTGACGGGGTATGTTCTGCTGGCGATTGGGCTGGGTTTGTTCCCCACGACGGACCTAGTTTGGTTCTGGATCCTGTTGGCGTTGCTTCAAGGGATCGGTGCAGGGACCAGCAATACGGTGGTCTCGATGTTTGTAGTCGAGTTTCACCCCAAACAAGAATGGGATACACGCATCGGTGTCATCCAGACCTTCTACGGAGTTGGCCAGTGTCTTGGGATGGTGCTGGTTGCTTACCTAGAGCAGAGCCCTGCGCTTGGCCTCTATCTCTCGGCTGCCCTCATGGTGCCAGCCTTCGCCCTCGGTTCGGTCGGCCTGCCCTCGCCGGGTGTTCGTGTGAAGCCTGAGCAACCCACGTTTACACGGCGTAAACACAAGCAGCGTCCTCTAGCGACGAGCATGTTGGGCCATTACGAAGTAGGTCTTGGGCAAGTGCTGCGACGGATGCGTAAGGAGTGGCTTTCGCCGTTTGGCATGCTGATCCTCAGTTGGTTCTTCGTGATGTTGGCCACCTGGTTGGTGGGAGTCCTCTATCCACTGCTGATGAAGCAAGCATTGGGGGTGTCTTATCGACTGTCGTCGATCTACTACGGAGTCGGCGCGTTCATCGGCATCTTTGCCTATGCGCCGTCGGGAGCGTTGGGCAAGAGGATCGGAGATGGCTGGGTGGTCATGATCGGGTTTGTGGCAACCTTGATCGCCGTGGTCGGGATGGCAATCCTGGCCTACGTGGACACGGGAATCAACTCCTACCTTCTCCCACCGATCTACATGCTGATTCCGATCGCTTGGTCACCGCTGATTGTGGGGGGGAATGCCTGGACTGCCCAGCTTGCCCCAATGGAGGAGGGCGAAGCGTTGGGGATATTTAATGCGGCCTTGGGGATTTCCAGCGTCCTGGCGGCTTTCGGGGGCGGTATCATTGCTCATCAGTTCGGTTTCAAGATGGTTTTGGTCGTTGCGGCTGGGATCAGTGTGATCTCCGTGGTCTTACTGATGCCCCTGATGGGCAAGACGAAGAGCTCGGGTGCTTAGCGGACCGACGTAGTTACCTCGCAGAACGATGATTGCCGGCACCGCGGTTGGGGAGCGATGGTCAAGGCGAATCAGTTCGATGAGGTTCGCCTCTATGAAATGCAACGGGTAGGAGAGCGAGAAAGCTGCCATATCCGTCGAAAACTTTCATCCTTAACATCGGTCATTCACGATGCAAAGGACATAGGAGTAATCTGCCAACGTTGTTGCTTTGGCTCAAACAGAGAACGGCCGACGATGGGATGAACCCATGTATCCGATCCAGCGGACCCTTGGGACCATAGCCGCTTACCGCCAGAGGAGCTCGGATCAAACTGTCCGTGGTCTGGCCCACTTCTGGAGGATAGTTCCGAATATCAATGGATATTTCTTTATATCGTTTGTCACGCTGGTCTTTCTCATCGCTGTCCGGTTCCCGACGCTAGCTCACCGGGCAGAAGTCTGGGCGGAAGCAGGCACCAATTTTTTCTTCATGGCTCGTTATGAATCCATCTGGGAGAACCTCCAGAAAGATGATTGTGGCTACCTACCTCTGATGCAACGCTGCATCAGTTTGGCGGTTGTTAAAGGGTTTGGCATCACCGCCAATTACCCGAACGTGATTCAAGCCATTTCTCTGGTCGCAACCGCTTTGTTCTGTTCTATGTATACGCTCCGAGTTTTTCGTCGGCTTCTTGCAGACGATCTAAGCCGCTTCCTCATTTGTTTAGTCGTTGGCGTGCGTGGGTTTGCATGCTATGACTTGTATTCATTTATTAATTTTCCGTATTTCGGAATTGTGTTTCTCATTCTTGCCCCGTGGTTGGCCCTGGAGCAGATGTCAAGACTCAGGTACGTGATGGTAATCACCATTGGCTGCCTGATAATATTATCCAAAGGGATGTTTGTGTTGATGGGGCCTATCGCGGGATTCGGTGTGTTCTGGGCGTTCTGCGCTCGCGATCGTCGCCGAGGAATCTTCTTTATAGCGCTGGGCTTGGCAGCGGCGATCCAGACCGTTTTCATCGTCAATCACCCAGAGATACGCTTCCCCGAGCAACGAGGGCTAGAGTACGCCTTGCATGAACCATTCAGCTTGTTCGTTGATTGGTTTTACACGCATGCCAATACCTTCAACGCACAATTCGCCGGACATACGCATCGGTGTTTTAATGCCATCCCGCTGGCGTTTGGGATTCGTGTGGCGGTATTTCTGCTGTTGCTGACGTTTTTGTATCGTCTAGGTAAACCGGGTGTGTTGTGGTTCTTTTTGTACAGCCATGCGGTCGGAGCGGCTGCCATCGCTCTGGTCGATTTGATTACGCCACCGATTCCTCCAACCTTGATGGGGGTGCCGGGGATCTTCGGCCATCAATCCTTTATCGCGGAAACCGCGGTTCTGCTTGGCACGGTGGTCGGTGTATTAAACCTACTACGCCATGGCATCATCCAGCGCGTCGGTCTGGTGGCCATGCTCCTACCGGCTTGCTTTTATCCACCAGCACACACCGATATTTACACAGACCCGGTAGACTCACCCGGGGACTGGCGACGTTATTGTCATCTGCTGAAGGAGGACAGCGTTTGCGTCCCCATCAACCCGCGCGGTTGGTTTATCTTACGCAACTGTAGGCTCTTATTCAGGACTCATACGCCCGTTCCCCCTTTGACGCAGTTCGAGCTACATACTCAAGCACCTGACTGCCATCAGTTTGTCATTCATGGTGTATTCATTCAGGTGGACAACCCATCTCAGGGCCAGCTCCGTAAAGCAGTAGAGCTCAACGCCATCGATGAGCGTGGGATGACGCTCGACCGAGCCCGCTGTTTGACCGAGCCAGAAGAAGCCCACCAATACTATCTCTTTCCACAGCCACTTCGAGGAGTTCATGCGTTTCAGTTCTCCCATGGTGGTGGGAACTTATGCCAAGTACGCCTTGGCGAACTGACCGTGTTTGGGAACTGAAGTGTTGAATATGTGTTTTAGAGTAAGTTGATTGTTTGGGTTATTAAGCCCATCTTCGCTCATCCGGTTCACCCGGAACGGATCCCAAACAATGCTCCGACGATCGCCAAGCTATCGATGAAGAAATGTGCAACGATCGTCATCGTGAGATCGCGATAGCGCACGTAGTAAAGCTGGAACAACAGACACACCGTTCCGACGAAGAAAACCTTCTCGACCCCGTCCTTCCAGTGCATCAAGGCAAAGGCGATGTTCGGCAGCAGCACGGCAACCCAACGGTGGTTGGTGAGGCGGAGCAGACGCTCGGTGGCATAGCCGCGGTAAATGACTTCTTCGCAAAAGCTCGCCGTTACCAAGGCGAACGGCGCATACCACCAGAAGAAGTACCGAGGAAACTCCGACGGCCCAGCTCCGGAGTTGCCGGCACCGTTGCCTTGGATCCATTGCGCCGACACGAGCTTCCAAACGACCAGTCCCACCATGATGAATCCGCCGAGCCCGATTCCTGCGGAAAGATTGTCTTTGCCAAGGGGCTTGAATCCAAGTGACGAAACCGGCTCGCGTTCCCAGAATAGGACGATCGCCATCAAGACCAGGCAGAAGAACCAATCGGCCGCTTGAGCGGCAACGTTCCGCCAGACCAGATCATCGGGAAAGAATCGGGACGCGATCGGCGGCCACCAGAAGATCGTCGTTCCGAGGAGTGCAATGGCAAGCCCGCACATTTGCGCCGAGACTTTTGATCTGCTTTCTGACACACGCTTCATTGGATCCGAACCATGACTGAGGAGATCATGTCAAGAGTAACCCAAAGAGCAATGTAGCGTTGTGTTGGAAGCATATCCACCCACCCGAATCCCCATATGTGAGGCTGGTGGATGGTCGTCCGGGCGGCCGCGTATCTTCCGAGCGTCGTGTTTACACCCAAAGGTGTTCGGCACGATGATTGCTGGTGGGTCTTCTCCCCGCATCGGAGCGGCCTCGCCGGGTTGCCCGCTGGGTGGCACGCTCGGAGTCGGCGACGGGCGTGGGGAACGCCCAGAGCGACTCTAGTGCCGAACACCATTGGGTGGGAACCCTCCGAGCGTTGCACAGATGTCGGTCGAAGATTCCGCGTCCGCCAGGGGCTGTCCATCGGCATTTAAGCCCCCACGCTGCCCCAGCGCTGCCTCGGCAGGTTTACACCCCCCGCTCAGAAAAGGCAGGTCCGCTTCGTGGGACTAGCAGCTCGGATCAATCCCAAAACGGCCAACTGGGCATCACCGATGAGGTCAAGATCCGTGGGCTTGGATCATCCTAGCTTGCGGTGAGTGGAAATAACCAGAGCCGGGTGATTGGCATCGCGAGTGATACCGAGGTTCGGATTTTTAAGTTGACCATCCGAGATGGCAGTGGCAATGAGTTTGGGGGCGGGATTTTCTTGGTTCCAAGGTGGCGATTGATCGCCACGGACTTCGAGCCGCTTCATCGGACCAGGTAGGACTCGACTGCTATGGTGTATTGCCAAACCTGGGAACAATGCCGAGCCCCAAGCGCCGCTCGAGGTCCCTTCCCTCACTCCGGCAGCATGCCCACCATGGTCGCCCCGCCATCCGTGGCCAGCAACTCGGTCGGCCCGGTCGTCGCCATGCGAGCGAACTGCAGTAACGGCCACGGGTAGACGCCGAAGGCCAGGGTCAGCAACACGCACAGCACAATGGTGATCCCTACCGACGGCGAACGCAGATTGATCAGTGGACGAAAGGCCGAGCGAAGAAACATCACCCCTATCACCCGGAGGTAGTAGTACGCTGCCACCGCGGCATTGATAGCCGCGATGACCACCAGGATGCGGTACAGCTCCCCTTGCGGGCCGTCCAGTGGCATCGATAAGGCCCCGGCAAACAGTAGGAATTTCCCCGCAAATCCTGCGGTCAACGGCAGGCCAATCAAGCTGAACAAAAACAGCCCCATGGCCATCGCCAGTCGCGGGTGTGACTCATTCAGCCCAGCAAGATCGTCGATGGTCTCGACCGGGCGTTCGGGGGTATTGACCATGGCCAGAATGCTAAACGCCCCAACGGTCATCGCCCCATAGGCGACCAGGTAGAAAAGCACGGCCTCAACGCCATTGACCCAAACGCCAGGGGTATCATGCATGGCCTGGTTTGCCGCGGTGGCAATGCCGATCAGCATATAACCGCCATGCGCTACGCTGGAATAGGCCAACAGGCGGCGAATATCCTCCTGCAACAGGGCCAGGATATTGCCAAAGCACATGGTGATCACCGCCAAGATCCACAACAATAGTGGGATCTGGTTGGCGAAGGGCAACGGGGAGCCTGGCTGAACCACCACCAAGCCTAAAATGCGAATCAGCACGGCAAAGCCGGCCAGCTTGGGCACTACGGCCAGGAAGGCCACCACCCCGGTGGGCCCCCCCTGATACACATCCGGAGCATAAAAGTGAAACGGTACCGCGGTGATGCGAAAGCCCAACCCGGCCAAGATCATCACAATGGCGACGAGGCTCAAGGTCGTCGCTTCGGAACCTACCAGTCGCGGGAGCGTCTGAATGATCGCCGCCAAGTTTAGGGTGCCCGTGGCACCATACAGATAGCTAAAGCCAAACAGCAACAAGCCCGATGACAACACACTTAACAGGAAATATTTAACCGCCGCCTCCTGGGCCTGGGTATCCCGCTTGGGGATATAGAGCAGTATGTAGGTCGGGATAGAAACCATCTCCAGTGCCAGAAAGATGGTCAGCAAGTCGTTGGCTGCACCCGCGAGGGCAATCCCTGCCGTGGCGATTAACAGACAGGCCAGGTATTCCCCGCTATAGCGTTCCCCGGATTCGCGGAAACCTAGCAGGCAAAACAGCAGGGCAAAGCCGAATGCGGTGAGCCGGATGAATTGGGCGAAATCATCGCCCAGAAATGGCGTCACGGTGGAGATCAGCGTGGTCGGCACCGGAATCGCCAGCGCTGCTAGGGCTGCTGCCACCACCCCAGCCATGGCCGTGATCAACAGGGTAAACCGGTGTAGCCGTAGCGTGGCCATCAGCAACAAGATACAGGCAAAGCCGACCAGGATGGCCTCGGGGACAATGAGACGAAACACCCCGGTCAGGGTCTGGTCCACAGCGGGGTTCGACAACGCGTTCACCGGCTCATCTTCTCCAGTTGGCGTCCAGAATCGGTATCACAGCGGGTGACACTCAGTCCGCATTATTTGCTGAGAAATCGTGGCGTGCACGGGCCGTCTCGGCGAGGGTCGCCAGCGCCTGGGTATCCGGTTGCATCACCTCGAGTACCGGCCGCGGAAACAGTCCGAGTGCCAAACATAAGCCCGTCAAGGGCAGGATGGCGAACCACTCACGCAGATTCAGACCACCGCGGACGATCGTCTCCGCAGGCCGGGGCGGCTCGCGCAACGGGCCAAAGAACATCCGTTGCAACATGGTCAAGATGTACCAGGCGCCCATCAGAATTCCAAAGGCCGCGAAGACCGCATAGCCAATGGAAATATTTTGTTCTTCAGACAGCTCAAATAGAGCCCCCAGCATGATCATCTCGCTGACAAAGTTATTCAGCCCGGGAATGCCAATGTTGGCTAGGCAGATGACCACCATGAAAAAGCTCATGGCCGGCAGCAAGTTCATCAACCCGGAGTAGTCGTCAATCTGCTGAGTGTGATAGCGATCAAATAGAAAGCCCGCTAGCAAAAACAACGCCCCGGTGGCCACGCCGTGGTTGACCATATGCAACACGCCACCCTGAAGTCCCTCCGCGTTAAACGCTGCCAGTGCCAAGGCACAAAAGCCTAAGTGCGAGATACTGCTGTAGGCGATCATCTTTTTTAGGTCGCTCTGCGCATAAGCACAGAATGCCCCATAGATGATGCCAATGGTTGCCAGGGTGCCGATCAGACTCAGACCCCCGGTGATGGCCGCATCCGGAGCCAGGGGGAGGACGATGCGGACCAGACCATAAGTGCCCAGCTTGGCCAACAGCGAGGACAGAAAGATCGTCACCGACATGGGGGCTTCACTATAGGCCGTGGGCAACCAGGAGTGCACCGGCACGAGTGGGATTTTTACGGCAAAGCCCAGGACCAAGGCGATAAACAGATACGACTGCACTGACTGCCAGTAGACTTGCTTCTCGACATCGCTTTGCGAATACAGTGCTTGCAGTTGCGTTACCAACTCGGGCAGCGAAAAGGTCAAAACATGCGGCGCAGTGTTAAAGTACACCAACAACACCGCGGCAATCACACCCACCAGGGTGATCAACGAACCTGCCAAGGTATACAAAAAGAACTTGCGGGCGGCTTCACGACGACCCGGGCCAACACCCCAGATACCGATCAGGAAGAAAATCGGAATCAGGGTGAGCTCAAAGAAGACATAAAACAACACAATATCGAGGGCCAGAAACACGCCAATGGTGGCCGACTGTAAGACCAAAAGCCAGCCATAAAATTGATTGGCCCGATCGGTGATGCTACTCCAGGTGCTTAGGACCACAACCGGCATCATCACACTGGCCAGGGCCACCAGCCAGAAGTTGATGCCATCCAGCCCGATAAAGAATTGCACGCCGGTGCTGGCCCGGTCCATGGTGGTGGCGCTGACCTCGACTGGCAGGATATCCCAGGTGGTTTGCTGGGGCGTCTCGGTGGTTGCTCCGGGGACGATTTCCGGGACCATCACTCGGAAGCCATTGTTGGTCTCATGGCTGTGCTGCTCGGGGTTGGTCAGGAGCTTGCCGGCGGGGATCAGTAAGGCGGCGGTGAGGCTAAGATGCACCAGGGTGAAGACAAGGGCTAGGCTGCGAGATAGCTTATAGCTACCGCCCAAAAGGAGTACGATCAGGCCGCCGATTAGTGGCAGGCCCAGTACCCCCAGCAGAAACGTCCGCAATGCCGCGATGTCCATGCCCGGTCATACCCCTGGCAGTTAGTTGCCCCGAAACACTAAGAAGCCCAAGAACACAATCAAGCCCATGGCCATGGCCAGGGCATAGAACTGCACTAACCCGATTTGGATCGGCTGCAACAGCCGGCCCATTGCTCCAGGGATCGAACTGATCAAACGACCCAGCCCATCGACGGCCATATCGATCAGGCCACATAGGGTGGCGATGGTCCGCAGCGGACCGACGATCATAATCGAATAGAGATCATCCAGATAAAGCTGGTCGGCCGAGAAGGCATAGAGTCGATGGAAACTATGGCTGATCCGATCTGGTAGCTCACTAGGGCGGCCAAACATGATATAGGCGATCACGAGACCGCCCACGGCGGCCGCGATGCTGGCTAGCATCAGCACCACACTGCCATGGGTCTCGACCATCTGGGTGTCGATGAGCATCTCGGTCTGGGTAAACAGCGGGCTGAGCCCGACAAACGGCCCAAAGATGTGCAACACCGGCTCCAGGACCAACCCGGCAAACACGGCCCCGACTGCCAGGATGAGTAAGGGAATGGTCATGATCGCCGGCGATTCATGCGGATGTTCACCCGCTTCATCGGGCACTCGTTGCTCACCCCAGAAGGTCTTGAAGTAGGCGCGGAAGGTATACACTGCGGTCATGCCGGCCGCGAACACCCCGACCAGCAACACACTCAGGTAAATGCCACCGCCCTGATCCTTCCCCGAGGCCGCTTCGACCACGCCGAAAATCGCTTCTTTACTCCAGAAGCCTGAGAATGGCGGGATGGCGGCCAGGGCCAAGGCACCGCACAAAAAGCCAATGTGGGTGACCGGCATGAGTTTACGTAAGCCGCTAAAACGCCGCATGTCGATGACATCGCCCATCGCATGCATGACCGAGCCGGCCGACAGGAACAAAAGGGCCTTGAAGAAGGCGTGCGTAAACAGGTGGAACAGTGCCGCGACCACCCCGGCTTCCGCCAACGAGCCGATCCCTGCTCCTAGGGCCATGAACATGTAGCCCAGCTGACTGACGGTGGAGTACGCGAGGACACGTTTGAGATCAAACTGGGTCAAGGCGATAAACGATGCGATCAACGCGGTCGCCGCGCCGATGATCGCGACGGTATGTTGGGCGAAGGGGGCCAGCACTAACAGTGGCGTCATACGTGCCATCAGGTAGACACCTGCCGTCACCATGGTGGCGGCATGGATCAGGGCGCTGACCGGGGTCGGACCTTCCATCGCGTCGGGCAACCAGGTGTACAGCGGCAGCTGCGCAGACTTGCCGACCGCTCCGCAGAACAGAAGTAGGCTGGCAGCCGTCAACACACCTTCGGGGGGGGTGTCTTCCAACTGAGCAAACAAGGTGTTGAAGTCCAGGGTGTGATCGAACGTCACCCAGAGCAAAAACACCCCGAGGATCAACCCGATATCGCCCAGGCGGGTCACCAAAAACGCTTTTCGCGCTGCCGCCGCCGCCGAGGGTTTGGCAAACCAGTGGCCAATCAACAAATAGCTGCACAAGCCCACGCCTTCCCAGCAAGCGAACAGCACCAGGAAGTTGGTCGCCAGTACCAGCCCGGTCATCGAGAAGACGAACAGGCTCATCAAGGCAAAGAAGCGTGCGTAACCGGTATCCAACTGGCCATGATGATCGCGCATGTAGCCGATCGAGAACAGAGCGATCCAGCTACCGACAAAGGTGATCACCGTCAGCATCACCGCGGTGAGCGAATCGACGGCCAAGCGTAACGAGACATCGATTTGGCCCGCGGCAAACCAGGTGACTTCAGCAGTCTCGAGGACCGGGTTTTCCGACCCAACTCGAGTCAACAGGGTCAAAGCGCAGTAGCAGGCAAAGCCAATGCCCAGCACCGAAGGTAGGGCGACGCCCCAGCCACGCACGCCAATCGCTCGAAGCAGGCCACACAGAATCGCGGCCGTCAATGGAGCGGCGGGGACCAGCCAGATCATCGTCGCGGAGTCAAACACGGCTGTAGTCCTCCCGGGGCTCGGCAGGTTCCGGACCAGCGACGGGCAACCGGGGCATCTCCGGTGGCGCCGGTGGCGGAGGCAACGGCTCATCGTCGAAGGCCGGTTCCTGGCCCAACTCACGCAAATCTTGCCAGACGCTGACGTCGAGCGTCTTGCGGGTGCGATATAGTACCAGGATCAGAGCCAGAGCCAGAGCGGCCTCACAGGCCGCCACGGTGATGATCAGAAGGGTAAAGACCTGCCCCTGGAGATTGGCATGAAAGCGCGAGAAGGCGACGAAGTTTAACGCCACTCCCTGCAACATCATCTCGGAACACAAAAACAGCACAATCAGATTGCGGCGAGTGACCACACCGATCAGGCCCAGTGCAAATAGGACTGCGCCCACAACCAGAAAGTACGACAGCGGGATCATGCGCTCCTCCGGGGGCGGGCGCCCGCAATCACAATGGCTCCAATGGTGGCGATCAACAGCAGGGTGCCCCCTAATTCAATGGCAATCAAGTGATCGGTAAACAGGGTGCGGCCAAGCGCCTCGACGTTCTGATCCGGCAGCCGCGGCTGGGCGTCGCCCGCCAATGGGTCGAACCGCTCCTTATCCACTGGAAGGACCCGGCCATGCCCGGATAGCGTCATTCCTTGCTGGACAAATTCGGGATGGGCCCGCAGTCGTTGTAACCGCTGTCCTTGGTTGGCCAACTGCCCGAAAGCGGTGCGCAAACCCCGCATATCTTTGCGTTGATACGCTTCGAGTCCATTGTCGACCGCGTTTTGCACCCGGTCCTCGATCTGCATGGCCAGCTTTCGGTAAGCATCCCCACGCGGACTTGGGACCAGCTCACGGCCCAGCCGATTTTCCCAGGACGTGAAAAATGCTTCGGCAGCGGTGCGATCGTCGAGCTCCAGACGCAGCGTGTTAAAGTCATCCGCTTCAGCCAAGCGAGTTGTCCGGGCGATCAGGGCATCCAGAGCATCGAGGCCGTAAACTCGATGCACCACCACCAGCAGAATACCCAACAAGAAAAAACCTACCAGCGAGCCAAGAAACGGTTCGCGGGATCGGTCGTTTTCATCGGAATATCCTTCCGGTTGCGAAAGCATGATCACAAATAAGAAGGTGACGATAATGGCGCCCGCATAGATGATGATGGTCGCTGCCATCAGGAAGGGAGCGGCCAGAAGCAGAAACAAGCCGCAAGTGCTCAGGATCACGACTGCAAAGGCCAGGGCTGCTCGAGCCGGATTATTCTGCGTCAAGGTTAACCCTGCGAATAGCACCGCCAGTGCGGCAAAGGCGTAAAACAATACGCTGCCGACACTCTGTCGGGGGTCGCTGGGGAGTTCGTTGCCGATGAACAGGCCGAGGGTGAGCAGTGCCCCCAGGCCAAGAATTCCACCGACCGTGGCAGGAAATCGCGACGGGCGGGGCAATAGC
Organism: uncultured Alcaligenaceae bacterium; assembly: GCA_964410665.1. Taxonomy (GTDB): domain Bacteria; phylum Planctomycetota; class Planctomycetia; order Gemmatales; family Gemmataceae; genus CAYPIE01. The sequence continues at coordinate 1,016 of CAYPIE010000041.1, read as the reverse complement.
AGATAGATCGCCCCGAAGCCCAGGACGATGGGCAGCAACAGCGGCAGATTCATGCGCTCCTCGGCGAACGTCGGTGATGCAAAACGTCAAAGAGGATGGTATTCATTCCTTGACGGTCGGCAACTCCGAGGCCGCTCCGAGTTTCCCGGCATGGGTGCGGATAGGGTCCTTCGACTGTTCCTTGGTCTGATCGTACACCGACAGTAGCTTTTCCTTGTCGAAAATCATCTGCTCGCGGCTTAAACCGGTCAGGTCATACAGCGAGGTCAATTCAATCGCATCGACCGGGCAAGCTTCCTCACACATGCCGCAATAGATGCAGCGGAGCTCATCAATCACAAAGGTTTCCGGATACTTTTCCCGTCCCGTCCACCCTTCCGGCGCCGGCGCGGCGACAATGTCAATACAGTGCGCTGGGCAAGCGGTCGAGCACATATAGCAAGCCACACACTTGACGCGCCCTTCCTCATCGCGGTTGAGCCGATGTACGCCCCGATAGTTGGCCGGCAGGTCGGGTTCCTGCTCGGGGTACTGCTCGGTCATCTTCTTGCCGGTCATATGCTTGAAGGTAGTACTCAGCCCCTCCACGATGGCCGGCACATAGAGCTTTTCCCAGAAGCCCAGCTTGGGCTCCTCGATCCAGTGCACGTCTTTGGATTCGATTGGCATGTCGGGGAGAACCTCGTGGAACTCAGGGTGAAAAAAAAGGAGTCCGGGTACGTCCGGGGCTCGCCTCGAGAGGCAGAAGCGATTGCGGTGTGGGAAAGCGGCAGAGGCGTTTGCGCTGCGGGGAAAGCGGCAGAGGCGCTTGCGCTGCGAAGAGGCAGAAGCGGTTGCGGGAAGTCTGGAAGAGGCAGAGGCGCTTGCGTTGCGGGGAACCCCCGGACTGACGTCCGGGGCTCGCCTGCAGAGGCAGAGCAGAGCTCCGGAACTGACGTTCCTGCGCAGTGCACAGTCTCTGCTCTAGCGAAGGACGTCAGTCCGGAGCTCTGCCCAGACAGACGCTTGCCATCAAG
>CAYPIE010000040.1:0-52018 GCA_964410665.1 uncultured Alcaligenaceae bacterium | reverse complement strand
TTTTGGAGCCGGGGCGGGTGGTAGTAGCGGAAACGGTGCAGGGGGTGGCGGCAGCGGTGGATTCGGGGGCGCCATCTTCTCCTATGAGGGCACGGTGACGATCACCAACTCCACGATCTCCGGCAACTTCGCCCAGGGCGGCACAGGAGGCGACGCGGTTATCGGAGTGAGCGGAGGAGGCGGATCCGCCTTCGGCGCCGGGGTGTTCAACCTCAACGGCGAATTGCGCATTCTCAACAGCACGCTTGCCATGAATGTAGTCATTGCTGGCAGTGGCGAAGGCGCTGGAAAAGCGGATGGTGCTGCAGTGTACAGTCGATCAGATGGCGGCCTCGCAGCCGGGGATGATGCCAATGCAACCGTGATCCTCGAAAGCAGCATTCTGGCCGATTCTTTGGCTCCCAACGACTTCATCAGTGTCGCCGACGGAGGCTCGGAGTCCTCATCCGGGGACAATAATCTAATCGAATCGGCGTTGAACTTTGGTGGCACCGCGATCATGGGTCAAGACCCCTTGCTGAGCTCACTGCAGGACAACGGCGGCCCGACCCTCACCCAGGCCTTGCTTGTCGGTAGCCCAGCTCTCAGCGCCGGCGGGCCGTTGGGTGACGTCACCACGGATCAACGTGGCAACCCGCGGTCCGCGCCAACCAGCATCGGCGCCTACGAAGCCGACCCGGTCCGGCTGGAGCTGCAAGGGTTCCCCAGCCCGGTCGACCCGGCTTCGCCCGGGATGTTCACGGTGACTGTGCTGGACGCGTTCGACCAACCGGCCATCGGCTACTCCGGCACGTTGACCTTTGCCAGTTCCGACACGTTCGCCGCGCTGCCGCCTGACTTCTCCTTCACCCCTGCGGAAGCTGGAGTGGCCAGCTTTGCAGCGAGCTTGTTCACGGCGGGCGCGCAATCAATCGTTGCCGCTGACACCGCGGTGATGATGCTCACCGCCTCCCAGGAGGGCATTCTGGTCAACAACCTGCCCCCGGAGCTGCTCGATACCAGCTTCGAGGTCGAGGAAAACGCCGCGGTGGGTACCCTTGTCGGGAGCCTTAGTGCGACTGACCCCAACGTCGGCGACGTCTTGACCTTCGCGATCACGGCCGGGAATGTCGGCGACACGTTCGCACTTGACCCCGCAACCGGTGTATTGACAGTGGTCGAACCGGAACTTCTGGACTTCGAGGCCTTTGAAACTCAGCCTGCGTTCAGCCTGACAGTGGAGGTCACCGACCCGGGCGGACTGAGCGACACGGCGACGATCGCCATCAACCTGAGCGACGTCAATGAGCCACCGGCCCTGGCTGACGTCACCCTGAGTGTGCCGGAAGGGACCCCCACCGGGACCCCGCTGACTACCCTGGCGGCGACCGATCCGGACGCCGACACGACCCTGACCTTCGCGATTACGGGCGGGAACGCAGCGGGTGGATTCGCCCTGGACGCCGCCAGCGGGGTGCTGAGCGTTGCCGATGCCAGCGTGTTGAACTTTGAAACGATGCCAGTGTTTTCCTTGATGGTGGAGGTCACCGATGAAGGGGGTCTGAGTGACACGGCGTCGGTCACGGTCAATCTGACAAACGTGGCTCCGAACCCCGAGGATGCCAGCTTCGAATTGCCGGAAAATAGTCCGGCGGGCACGGTGGTCGGCACGTTGCAGGTCACCGGTGCGGACGCCATGGACACATTGACCTATGCAATCACTGCGGGCGACCCAGGAAATACCTTCACCGTCGACCCAAGTACCGGTGTGTTGACGGTGGCCGACCCAGCCCTTTTGGACTTCGAGGTCAACCCGATGTTCAGGCTGACGGTGACGGTCACCGACCCGGGTGGTCTGTCTGGGACGGCCAGCGTCGTCATCACGTTGCTGGACGTCAATGAGCCTCCGGTGTTTGTCCCCGATACTTTGGGACCTGTTGTAATCCGAGAGAACCGGCCCACCGAGGTGCCGGTCATCACTTTGACGGCCATTGACCCCGACGCGGACGATGCGTTGAACTACGCGATTGTGGCGGGGAATACCGGCGGGGCCTTTGCCGTTGATACCAACGGCACAGTGCAGGTGGCCAATCCCGCTGCGATTGCCGTTGATGGGAACGAGTCGGTCACGTTTACCTTGACAGTCCAGGCGACGGATAGCGGGGAGCTGACCGCGACGGCAACTCTGACGATTGTGGTGGAGCCGATCATTGTAAGTGCTCCTGACCTGTCGGATCTGTTCGTTGCGTTCGGTGGGCCGTTCGACGGGACGTTGCGGCTCTACACGGCGGGGGGAGGTGGGCTGGTGCCATTCGGATCGCCCACTCCGACCTTTGAAGGCACGATCGTCGATCCCCCGGCTCTGACGCCGTTTTCGAATACTTTCAATCCGGTGCGGACGGCGGTGGGTTCGCTTGGTCAGCTCGGCGGTTTCTATGTGGCGGTGGGTCGGGGTCTAGGCGGTGTCGACGGGGTGCAGATCTTCGATGCGTCGACGGGGAGCTTCCTGGCGGAGTTCTTTGCCTTTGCCGATGTGAGGAATCCGCAGTTTCCCACTCCGATCTCTGGTGGAGTCTTCGTGGCCACCGGGGATATAAACGGGGATGGGATCGACGATCTTGCCGTCACTCCGGGCGACTCCGGCGGGGCCCGAGTACGCGTCTTCGATGGAATGTCGCTGTTCTCGGGCGGCTTACCGTTGGTGCTGGCGGACTTCATTGCATTCGAAGGGGATACGGACTTCCGAGGTGGAGCCCGGGTTGCCATGGGGGATTTTGATGCAGATGGTGTACCCGATCTGGTAGTGGCGGCGGGGATGGGTGGGGGACCGCGTGTGGCGTTGTTCGATGGTAGCCAGCTGTCGGGCTTTGTGGGGCCGGGTGTGCCCGCGAAATTGACGGGGGATCGGTTCGTCTTTGAAGCGTCGGTTCGAGACGGGGCATTTGTGGCGGGTGGGGACGTGGACGGGGATGGATTTGCTGACCTAATTGCCGGGGGTGGTCCGAATGGAGGTCCCCGGGTACAGATCTTCTCGGGTCAGCGGTTGGTCTTAGGCGATGCGTCGGCCTCGTCGGCGTTGGTGTTGGCTAACTTCTTTGTGGACAATGATGTCACTTCACGTGGCGGGGTACGGGTCGCGGTCAAGCAGGTGAACGGGGATGGGCTGAGCGATGTATTGGTGGCCAAGGGCTCTGCACCGATCTTTAACAATCCCAGTCCCTCCCCGGGTATTGTTACCGTTTACAGCGGTAGCAGCCTGAGCCTACTGGGTGACGCTCCTGCCCCGGCACCGATGACGCTTCCCTTTTTCCCGTTTGGGGACGATGACTTGTTGTTTGATGGGATTTACATCGGCTGAGCAGTCGCGCGGCAACTTCCACGATCGAGCGAACCCAGGCTGCGATCAGTAGATATCTGTGGTGTCGGGAGAGGCCCGTAGCGTCCCTCTCCCGAGGTCGCCCAAAGATTTGTCATCACTTCTGATAACGAATCCACATTGGCGAAGTCCAGGCAATCTCTCCGTTTTTCTGACGGATCCGAACATAATAGAAGTGCTCTCCTTGGCTAGGCTTTGGATCGGTCCATTTTGTCTGTAGGCGAGGACCGTCCGCGTTGAGGGTCGCGGTCAGCTGACTATCCTTGATGATCTCGACGTGGGCCAGCTCGCCCGTCCCTTCGACGGTGATCGACAGGGTCGGTGGGTTCCTCAGAGTGAAGACGTCCCCCATCAGGTGGCCATGGCAGCGGACATCACAGATGATGTCATCGGTGGCCCCGTAGCAGTGGCGTTGCTTGATTGCTTCCAGCAGGGCCGTACGGCTGTTCTCTGGGGCGAGCACAATGAAGTAGGAGAGATGTGTGCTCCAGTGGTCGCTGGAGGACTGAAAGCCGAGCTTGTAGCCCTTGTTGAGCAGTGCGTTGTCGATGAACCCCTTGGGGTACCAGCCAGCGATGTTGACGGGAAATCGATTGGCCTTGGCGGGGTAGCCTGCTCGCGGTGCCCCCTCCTGCTCGTAAGACATGCGGTCTCCCTGATAGATTTCAACAATGGGTTCGACCTGGGAGTCGTTGTCACGCCAGTCGGTACCCATGCTAGTAGCGCTAGTGTGCACTGCACAAATGCCGTCGAATTGATGCAGGTACTTGTACAACATCTTGGTGTCATCGGCATGGATTCCGGCCACTCGCTTGTTGGGGTCGGGTTGCCCGAGTCTGGGTAAGGTCTGAATCCCTCGTTTGGCGAACATGACATTGCGGTGGCCATGTGGGTAGCGGACGCTGCGTTCGTAGGTGAACATTGGGGTGAACTGGCCGGGCACATGGTAGGCGTCGCTGAACTTTTGGGTCAGCCACCAGGTGTACTCGCGGCCGCCACCATTGTCGTGATCCCCGTTGCCAATCCAGTCCATGGCTGCGGCATCCATGGCATAGCGGAACATGTCTTCCAGCGACCCGTCCGGCCCTCCGTCCCAGGAGATCTCGGTGTGACGATGGTACTCACCACGTAAGAGTCGGAGGTTCTGCCCGTTGTGGTTGATACGGTATGCACGGATCCGCTCCACGGCCGCCGCTTCCTGTTGTGCCCTGTCGAGCAAGGCAGGATCTTTTTCACCCGGGGCATGCGGCACCAAAGTTGGTTCAACGGGGTCTCCAGAGAGGTCGAGATAACTAAGATACAGGTTGTTGTCGATCTGACGAGGCGTGGAGTATCGCCCGTCGGTGGTGTGCACGATCAGTACGCCGCCTGATTTGTGTGGAAGCAGTACCGGTCGGCAATCGAGCAGACCGTCGGAGTGATGCAGCTCAATCGGGGCACTCCAATGGTCCCCCTCAAGTCGGTGGGCGAAGCTCAACCAGTAGGACCCGAGTTCGGTACTATGCCGAGTGCCAAACTTCCGCCGGTAGGTAATCCAGATACGGCCTTTGCCATCGATGCCGATCTGAGGATAGGCGTAACGATCGGTGTTGAGTTCAAAGGCGGGGCCGGGGTTGCGGCCGGCGGGGAACTCCGGCGGCTTGACTTTGGAGACCGGGAGTTCGGCGACCGGCCGGAGTAGCTTGCCGTCTTGGACACAGACCACCTTGATTGAACGGGCGGTGTACAGGGGCTGACCATCGTCGTTGTCGAGGGCACCATAGTCCTTACCCCAAAGTACGGGTCCTTCTTCGTAGGCGATCCAGAGTCGTCCCTGGGTGTCATAGCAGCAAGCAGGTCGGGCCTCGAACTTCGAGGAGGTCGCGATCGGTTCGGTCTCGTCGAGCAGGATGTCGTAGTCACCATCGCGATAGACATCGCAGAGAGAATTGGTCTGGCCATCGGGGCCCGAGGCCACCGCAACGGTGAAGCGACTCCCAGTCCCTGGCGCGACCGCCACTTCGGCTGTCTGAGCATCGCGATTGCAGGCGACCGGCCGGATTCCTGAACGCTTGACATTGCTCACGAGAGTCGGTTGCTTCGCCAATCCTTCGGGGCTACACTCGGCCTGGAACAATTGCATTCCCTGTGCTGTCCGAGCCACGTAATGGACCATTACCGTTTGGTTCCCAGCAGCGGTCAGGGCACAACCCAACAAATCCTGCTGGGCATTGGTCACGGCCATCGGTTGCGTCCACCGACCGTTGCGGAAGCACTTGATCAGCAACTGATCCGAATATCCAGGCTTATGCAAAAATGAAAAATCTTCTGGGATCCTGTCTAGTCGAGGCTGGCGGATGCGGCGTTGCTCATCGCGAAGACGATACGCTTGCCAGGCGACCCACAGGCTGCCGTCGGGGGTGTAGCAAGCGGCAGGGAAGTCATCTTCGGTGGACTGTGTTACCAGCGGTAGAGCTGTGGACACCAGACGTACCACCCCCAGACCATCATAGATGGGTTGTGGCTGGCCGCTGAGCACCTTACGCAGCGTTACGGTGACAGTCGGCTGATCGGTACCTGCCTGGACGGTGAGCGTTGCATCGTCGTGGATCGCTTCGAGGTGGAACACCACCCCGACGGCCGACATGCCTAGTAAGCGGTTGAGGACAGGGTTGTTGCGGGGAGCCTTCAGCGCCCGATGCGAGCTGGCCGTCCAGCCATGCGGTTCGATCAGACGGTCGCCGGCATCCGGGCGGAAGCAATAGCCTTCCCGCCGTACGACTCGGGCACCTTGGAGGCGTGCGGTTCCCGACCAATCGGTGGGGCGACCATCACGCTTGCCGAGCTCAACCAGGATCGCGGTGGCGGGCGTTTCCAACGAGGATTGCCTGGCCCAGGTCAGGATTCGGGGGGGCTGGTTGGTTTCGAGGTTGGGCTGAGCGGCCAGAGCCGCGAAGACACAAATGCCCAGCGACAATCCAAACAGCAGAATACGACGAACAGACATAGGGCTACCCTTTTAACTCGACAACGGGAGAGGAAACATGCCCAATTCGCGACGCTGAAGCACACGCCAGTTTGCGGGACGCGCACAGGGAAGGCAAACGCTTGGTACCGGCGGGCGGCGATGGAAGACGCTAGGCCTTCCATGAAAGATGTCGTAGGGGGTATTGGGTCTGGCTGCAGGGCAGGGCCGACGAGAGGAAGGGAAGGGGTCAGGTAGATTGTCAATGATTGCGAACTGCTCTGAGGATGAGAAAGGTGCACAGGGCACTATCCAGATGCGAAAAGCGTATGCGGAATATGGGCGCGTTCGCGATGCGATTCAGCAACTGTCCCAAGTGCACGAGGCAAACCATGGGCACAATCGCCGCGGAAGCCGACTGACTGCCGCGGCGGTTGATGTCTCGCCTGGAAGAGGGAGCGCGTGAGCCCGTATTCGGGCTCACATGCGTTGTAGGACATCTTGCCAGTCGACGTGTGGAGCGTCAGCCCACAACTCTTCCAGGGCGTAATACTCGCGGGTCTCCGGATCAAACACGTGGACCAGAATGTCGCCATAGTCCTGGACTACCCACTTGCTGGCTTCGTAGCCTTCGATGCCAAGCCGGTGGTCGCCCAGCGAACGCATGGCGGCGTCCACTTCCTCGGTGATCGTGTGAATCTGCCGGCGGGAACTCCCGTTGGCGAGAACAAAGAAGTCATACAAGGGAGTCATCTTGCGCATATCGAGGACCAGCACCTTACTGGCCTTGTTCTCGACCGCCCGTTGCGCACACAGGCAGGCGCGTTCCAGGGCAGATGGCAATGTGACGATCAACGGGGATCGGAGAGTTGCGGTAGTCAAAGTACCTCCTTTGGGCAGATGGTGCAGCCGCGGAGGTCCTCATGCAAGGCAAAGGGTCGACTACATACCCTGCTCATGCTGATAGTCGAAGCCTCCGTCGAGATGGGTCGCACACATCATGGCCACTGACTCGACCGGGACGTCGTCAAGACGTCCGAGCTAAAAAAAATGCCCCCATAGGGTACACTATAATCGTTGCACCCCACCTAACACAATTGTCCCTGGAAGGATCGGCTGCGTCAAGCAAGGACGCTCGGCAAGCAGCAGTTGCTTGCGCCGGTTTCTGCTGCAGACCCGGCAATCGCGCGAACCTTTGGCATCCGAACTACCTTCGTAACCGATCATGGAAGGGGGCGATGCTCGATGCAAGGACGCTGCCACAGCGGCTTGGGTTCAGGGAAAATTCTGTTTTTGCAGTGACATTTCTTTCGAGCGGAGTATGATCGCTGCACAGCAGCCAATGGGACCGTTATTCGACGAGATAGACGACGATGGCCAGAGTGTTGATTTCTGCCACCCCCTTCGCCAAAGTGCGGACCGGCTATTATGAGATTCTTCAAGCCGCGGGCCATGACATGGTTTACCCAAGCGTTCAGCGGCAGCTCAGCGAAGACGAGGCGATCGAACAGGCGTCCGGCTGTGCGGCGATCCTCGCCGGCTCGGAGCCCTACACGGAACGTTTCTTTACCGCTCGGCCCGAAGTACGCGTGCTGGCACGTGCAGGGGTGGGCTATGATGCGGTTGACGTCGAAGCCGCAACCCGCCATGGAGTCGTGGTGGCCTATGCCCCGGGAAGCAACCAGGAGGCAGTGGCCGAGCATACCTTTATGCTGATGTTAAGCCTCGCGAAGAACCTACTCGGCCAAGATCCGCTGATTCGCCAAGGTTCGTGGCCGCGGTATGCCAATCTACCTCTTCGTGGACAAACCCTTGGGATCATCGGTCTGGGACGTATTGGCAAGGCTGTTGCGGAGCGAGCGTTGGCGTTTCGCATGCACGTTTTGGCCACCGAGCCTGTACCGGATCATGCTTTTATCAGTCACCACGGCATTGCGCTGGTCGGCTTGGAGGAACTGCTCTCCCAGGCTGACTACGTGACGCTACACTGCCCGCTGACGCCGGAGACGCATCAAATGATCAACCGCGAACGGCTGGGGCGTATGAAAGCCACCGCTTTCTTGATCAACACCGCCCGCGGCGGAGTCGTGCACGAACCGGATCTGGCGAAGGCACTAAGGGAGGGCCAGATTGCAGGGGCAGGACTGGATGTGTTGAATGTTGAGCCGCCTGGCCCCGACCATCCTTTTTTCGCACTCGACCATGTCATTCTCACAGCGCACACCGCAGGCGTGGATCATCAGTCGCGCGATATGATGGGTTTACTCGCGGCGCAGGCGATTTCCCGACTGAGCCTGGGGGAATGGCCCGAGGAGTTGATTGTCAACCCCCAGGTGAAACCGCATTTCCGTTGGCATAGCTGAGGCGAGGATGGTTTCCGGATGGCATGCTGAGGCAGCCCCAGCCAGCTCAGGTCGTGTACTCCGCGTTGAGCCGGATGTATTCGGCGGTCAGATCACAGGTGTAGAACGTACAAATCCCGGGACCATGCCCGACCCGCAGTCGCAGATGCACTTCTCGTTGCTGCTTGAGATAAGCAGAGGCCGTCGCTGCATCAAAGGGGAGGGGAGTCCCTTGCTGGTAAAGTGGCAGATCACCCAACCAAAGCGAAAGTTCGGTCTCGTGGAATGGGACCCCGGCGTAGCCGGCGGCTGAGATAATCCGTCCCCAGTTGGGATCTGCCCCATGGATGGCAGTCTTGACGAGAGCACTCTCCGCGATCGTCTTGGCGATCCGCCGCGCATCTTCATCCGCGGTGGCCCCTTCGACATGGATGACCACCAGATGCTCCGCCCCTTCGGCATCCCCGGCGATCATGCGAGCCAGGTCGGCACAAGCCTGAGTGACCTCTCGGCTAAACGCCTGGAGATCCGCACCGGTCAGGGGCGTGTCGCTGCCGTTGGCCAACAACAGTACCGTGTCATTGGTACTGGTGTGTCCCTCGACACTGATGCAGTTAAAGGTGCTATGCACGGCGTGCCCGAGAATGGTACCCAGATCCGCCTCGGCCACCGGAGCATCGGTACACACAAAGGCAAGCATGGTGGCAAGATTGGGGCCAATCATGGCTGCCCCCTTCGCCATTCCACTCAAGTAGTAAGGGCCGCCGGCCACGGCATCGAGCCGTCGCGTCGCTACTTTCGCTCGGGAGTCGGTGGTGGTAATGGCCTTGGCCGCGGACTCGAATGCCCGACCCGTATCCGCAAGGCAAGCAACGGCTTTGGGAATGCCGTTTTCGAGTGCGGGCATTGGGAGTGGCACCCCGATCACTCCCGTCGAGGCGACCAGCACCTGACGGGCTTCACAGCTAAGCTCAGCAGCGAGTAATTCGCTCATGCGTCGGGCATCGGCGAGCCCTTGCTCGCCGGTGCAGGCATTGGCATTCCCTGCGCAGACCACCACGCCACGCAGGTCTCCACTGGGTAAACGTTCTCGACAGACCTTCACTGGAGCCGCCACAACCTGATTTTGCGTAAAGACCCCCACGGCGCGACACGGCGTCTCACTGACAATCAGGGCGAGATCGGCTCGGTCCACCGCCTCACGCACTCCGGCATGGATCCCAGCGAAACGAAAGCCTCTGGCCAGGTAGTGTTCGGTCATCTGTGGCTTCCCCAACGGATGGTTGTCGTCAGCGCAACGGTCAACCTTGATGCCCTGGGTCAGTGTTTCAGAGCGTACAGTACCACCGCTTTACCGAGCTGTAATGCGCTCTCATGATTATGACCCAGGCAATCGGAGGAGCGATGTTTCTCCAGTGCACAACCCAAATCATATTTGCTGTAGATGACTGCCCAACGGCCGTCCACCTTGATGCCTTCCAGAAACGGAGGCACAGACGAAAACCCAAGTTCCGCACTGCTCCCCGCGGGAGGCTCGCGACGGCACATGACGGTGCGGATCGCTTTGCCGTTGAGTTCCGCACCAAAGAGCGGATCATCCAATGGAATGCGTTCGAGCTGCTTATCCGGGAATAGCTGCTTGACGAAAGTACGAAATGCCTGATCGAAAGCGGCTTTCCCGCAGCAGGCATCGGCCAGCAGGGTAGCGCCGGTCGAAAGATTGGTCCGCAAAATCGTGAGTTCGTTCTCATCCGAGACAAACTGATTCCGCCCATGCATGTACAGGAGCTTGAAATTGAAGACGTCAGGATGAGTAAAGGGCAAAACCTCTTTTTCGAGGGACACATCCAAAGACTCTTGCTCGCGTAGATGGAACATGAGGTTGCGCATCGCCCGTGGGGCGGGTTCCCAGTCACCCTCGTGACGCAGCTGGGCGACTTTCAGATAACTACGTGGTGCCGTGCGAACATCCTTGGGATCGACGACTTTCACCTCGGTGAGCCGTGGTTTGGGCAGTTCCATTCCGGTGGCATAGGCAAGGATATTGGCGGAGAGTCGATACGCGGCCTCGGCCCGGTTGCTGGCACGCGCGCCAGGTTCGGGCATATAGCGGTCGTCTTCCCAGTAACCGGCCAGCGGTTGAGGACTGAAGACCACCACGGTTTTGCAGCCGAGATCGAGGCCAAGTAATTCATCGTCGGGGCGGTTGAAGTACAGCAGTGGATCCGGAAACGGCGTCACCCAAACCGGGTGATCCTTGCGAAGGGGTCGCAATTCTTGGTTGAACAAGTCTTTGATCAAAGCCTGAAAACTGGCAGTAAACTCCGGGCTGCCACAGCAGGCCTCGGCCAGGACAAAGCCGCCCTCTTCCAGATAGCGTTTCAGGATCTGGCGATGGACCGGGGGAAAGTTGGCCCGGGTCAGGGCCCCGTGACCGGTGATATACAAGATAGGGCTGCGTAAGAGTTTCTCGACCTCGGTCTGTACCGCATTCGGATCCCGAGCATCGATGTACTGTGGATCATATACCTGCCAGGCGAGCGGCGTATCATCAAACAATTCCTGGCTCGCAAACTCCGCGAGGTGCTTGCTGTCGTGCCGCTTGTTGTTCCAGCCGCTGTGTCGTTCCGGGATCGGACTATCCCCCCAGGCCAGCTTGCTGATCAAAATCGGCGTGCGTCCCTTGGACAAAAATAACAGTGCAAAACTGGTGGAGATCACTTCCAGGGAATCAATCCCTCCGCTGATGGCCCACGAGCCATCGGGGAGTTGCCGACCCGGGGAGTTGGGGTCCGTGAGAAAGCGGCAACCATCGCGATACCAGTCAAACGGTCCGAGAAATCGTCGGCCGGAGAGTCGACCGGCGCGTTCGATGCCATAGACGTTGTAAAAGGTATGCATCCGCTGTTGAAAGGAAAAATGCCGCTTACTACCGATCCATTCCAGGGCCTTGGCGAGCGGTCGGTTTTCCAGATACTTGCCACAATTGGCCGCGACGCCTGTATCGACATCAAGCCCTTGTTGGGCAGCATGGAGTTCCATCCCTGCGATGGTCAGTCCACAATAGCCGGCCACGGACATGGTCAACGAGGGAGCTTGGCCCGAATGATACCCCCAGCCTCCAGCGGCATTCTGGGTACGGACATAGTAATTTTGAATCGACTCCCAAAGTTCTGCCGGGATGCGTGCCCCGGCCTGTTGGCCCGCGTGCAGACCCAGCAAGGCGTACTGGGTGTTCGAGTTATCCGGCGGTCCTTTCGCATCCGTGTAGCTCCACCCGCGCAGCTCCTTGCCATCGCGCACCGCGGCTTTAATCAACCAGTCGACATTCCTCTGAATCTGTTGCAGATCGCTTTTAAAGCCAGCCTCGACCAGAACCATCGTCTGAAGCCCGACCACATAGGTATGCTCTGGTGGCAGCTTGCGCAGATAGGCAAGTCCTCGTTGGATCACGCGATCCTCCGGATCGACCCCGGCATTGATTAACGCCAACAAAGCCAAGCAGGTGGAGCCGCCTTGATAGATGTTGGCCAGACCCAGATATAGTTCCCAGTTGCCCTGAGGTGCTTGGCGTTGTTTCAGATAACGAATCCCCCGATCGATCGCCGTTTTGACACGGTCAACCAAGGGCTCTTGTTGCGCTTTGGCTGAGCTCGGCAGCAGCACTATCAAAAGCAGCATCACGGGAATGCAAACGGTGCGGAAGCGGGCCATGCGGATTCCTCGACTGCAAGCGGCGAAGGTCGGCTCTGTTTTATGGTAGGGTAATCGGCAAGCACTACTAGCCGAACTCATTTCGCCGAGGCGGAATCCCACTTGGGTCGGAAGACCTCTTCTTTGTTGCGTTGTTGATGCAAGATTTGTGTGAGCAGACGCACTGATCGAGCAATTTCGTGAAAGGCAGCTACTGGCTCACCCCGTTTGAGTAGTTCCCGAGCTTGTTGTTGCAACTGGCGGAACTGCGGCTCGTCGATGCTCAAGCGTCGATCGACAATTTGCGTGTAAAGAGAATCGGCGAGTTTGGCCAACTTGTCCAAGAGACGATGATCGATCTGGCACGGGTAGCGTCGATAGATGTTCAGCTTGGTTGGGGTAGGCAGGGGAGTCCGCTTGCGTTTTTTCTCAAGCCGCGCTTGTAAAAACAGGCCCACCAGCCCGACACCGATGGTCGTCGAGGCTGACAAAAACAGCAACTTGGCGACCAATGTATTCTCGGCGATGGCAATAAAAAAGGCGATGGCTTGCACAACCCCAAGCATAAGCAAGCTTAATGGCCAAGGGACCCGAGCCTGCCAAGCGTCGATCCCGCGTTGCACACGCCGCTTGAGCCAAGTGAAGAGGTTCCGATTCTGCTTGGGTAGAATTTGTGTCTCGATGTTGACAGTTTCGTGGTGAGGCACACGCACCACGATGACCGTAATGTTGTCGGGACCGCCCCGTAGATTGGCCAACTCGACGAGAAACGCACACGCCTCGGCAGGCGGCAGCGCGATTGCCACGGAAGCAATCTCTTCCGGGGTGAGTGGATTGCTGAGGCCATCACTACAAAGAATGAAGATGTCCCCAGGCTCGACGCGGTATGGGCCTTCAATGTCGACCTGTACCAGTGGATCCGGGCCCAGCGAACGAATAATCACATTGCGGCGAATCTCGGGCAAGTCATCGGGATCCACGCCATGTTGTTGTGCAAGGGCCCAAGATAGCGAATGATCAAAGGTAAGCTGTTCGAGGTAGCCATCACGAATCCGATAGACGCGGCTATCGCCGACATGCCCGACCCAGGCCCCGTCGGGCCGTAAAAACAGTGCCGTGGCGGTGGTTCCCAAGCCGCGAAATTCCGGGTTGGATTCCCCGATCGCGTGGATACTGGCGTTGGTCTCGAGGAAGGCCCGGCGAATGGCCGCGATCGGCCCCTCATCGATATGCTTAAAATAAGTGTGCGGCAGGTCGCGGACGGCCTTGGCGCTGGCTTTTTCCCCCACGGCATGCCCACCCATGCCGTCGGCGACCAAGAAAACATGGCCTACACGCTGCCATTGCTCGGCATCGTGAGCGGGCTGGCAAGTAAAAGCATCTTGGTTATGGCTACGCCGGACCCCGACATCGGTTAGCCCGGCGTGCTCCATACGGTCCAGTTCCACCGGCTGATCCTGTCCTACGCGCCCGGTTTGCACGCCATCTCTATCTTCAGGGGATCTTAACATAACCGGCTCGTTCATGGGAAGCAGATCATCGGCTTCCCCAGGCGGCGAACTGGGCAGGAAACCAGCAAGCTCGAAGCGCTGCGGAATCGACGGTTGATCGGCCACTCGGTCAGAGGCGCTCGACGCTCCAATCGAACTATAGAACTTGGTGTCGTCCGTGTGGGGCTCCGATCCCAACCCGCCCGATTTTCTGCTTGGCGCCGGTCTGGACTCATGGTGTCCTCGCTGTTGATTCAACCAAGCGTTAATGCCGATCACCGACACCATGCACCATCATACGCTGGTTCCCCACATAGCGGTAACAGGTCACGACCAAGCATGGGGCGACGAAAATGCCCAAGGCTCGACGCACATGCGTCGAGCCTTGGGCATTGAAAGCGACCGCTTGGTGGCAGGCTTAGAGTTTTTTCAACAGGGCTTTCGCCTTGGCACGGGTATCGCCACCTCTGCGAATATCAGCCACGCCTTTTTCCAAAAGCGTGGCCTTGTTTGGATCGACTTCCTTCACCTTGTTGATCAGGTTGGGGAATGAGTCCATCTCGCTACCTGGGGGCGTACCCTCGGCGTAGCTTTGCACAATCTGTTTGGCCTGCGCCAGGGGACCCTGGACAGAGACCGTGTAGGTCTTCTCTTTGACAGGGGATGGACAGCCCATCACTCCCAGCAAGAGTCCAAGGCAGCAAATCCGTGGCAGAATCGAACGCATCATCGGGGGGTACCTCTTAGAAGTCTCCGATCACCTGGCGGTCCCGGCGGTTGCCGAGGCGCTGGAAGGTGACAATATCCACTGAGTCCCGAACAAAGCGGACCGAACCATCTCCCAAGCCGACATTGACTCCGGCGGTATGGAAGCTGCGGGGTGGAATGATTCCCCAACCCCAGTCATGGGCTCCACCCGGGCAACAGTTGCCTCCAGTGCTGGGGAATTGCCAGTTCGGCGGTGCGGCCGTATTGAACATCGACTGGGAGTGGGCATACCAGCCCCAGAGCGTGCCATTGTTACTCCGCTCACCGATCGGGGATTGCGCGGCGTTGCCGATGGTGTTCAATTCCGCCGCGGTGGGGAAGTGCTTGTCGGCGACGGCCTCGAAGAGCGAGTTCCCAACGTAAAAGATGTCAAAGGGATAGGTGGCCTGATCGGCGATGCCATCTCCGGAGAGCATTTCCGAGGCGAAAATGGTGTTCGAGGTGCCATCGATCACATCCCCCATCGTTCGTCGTTCCCAGTTCTGCATGATGCCGTTTTGGTTCACGGCACCTCCGCCCCAGGCCGTGTAGACGGAGCTGCCCGAGCACCAACCATAGTTGGTTCCAGGACCGCTCCAGCTCAGATTGCCTTCATACTTGGGAGCAGAGGGGCACTTGAACACAGACAGGGGGACCTGCATCGGACCATTCACCATGGTGCCAAAGTCGCCATTAAAGTTGAATTGGCGATAGAGCGGCTCCTGCTCCACATAAGGCAACAGCCAATAGTTCGCACTGACCCGGTGCCAACCACTCCAGGAGGGGTTGGTGCTGTAGGCGTTGTTGGGGAACGCTTGCTGGGCATCATGGTGATTATGCATGGCCAGCACCAACTGCTTGAGATTGTTCTGACACTTCATACGGGCCGCGGCCTCGCGGACCTTTTGCACGGCGGGCAGGAGCAGGCCGATCAGGATGGCGATGATGGCGATGACCACCAACAGCTCAATCAGCGTAAAAGCATGTCGTCGTTGCATCGGCATTGGCGTCATGAGAGAGGCTCCAATACAGAGAATAACAGTCGCATGGATGATGCGCAAATTACCGGTAACATCATGTATGCATTTATCAGTGACTATTTGCGAATTACGCATCTATCCTATTCTGTGAAGATTAACGTCTATTCAAAGGAAAAGCAAATCGTCGGGACGAGTTTATTGTTTTGTTGAGAACAAAAATAATGTATTATAACAGAATATTTCTCTTTCCAATGTGAATACTTCATCGCTACTCCGGCTGAAAGCCGAACTTTCAAGCAATGACGAGCATGATCTGGTTGGAATGGACTGCCGCCGAAGTGATCTGTCCAATGACGACGGCATCGCGATGGCCCTGCGCGTGGAGATGCTCCAGTAGCGAAGAAACTTTGGTTTCTGACACCCCCAGAAGGATTCCACCACAGGTCTGAGGATCAAATAACGCCCGATACTCTGCTGCCTGGCGAAGGGATTGGGCGACTTGGATGGCCACTTCGACCTGCCGATTGGCCGAGGTCAGTGTACTTTCGATCCCCGCATTGAGCAGCTCGGTGACGCCAGCGAACAGGGGAATCTGGTCCACGTGTAGCTCTGCGGTCATCCGGCTGGCTCGGAGCATCTCCAGGAGATGACCCGCCAGGCCGAAGCCGGTGACATCGGTCATCGCATGGATGCTGGGACGAATGGCTTGTGCGAGAATCCCAGCATTGCCGTGGAGCATACGGTCAAGCATGGGCATGAGCCAGTTGGCGCGACAGCGGGCTTGCATATGGGCGGCCAGAAGGATTCCGGTCCCTAGCGGTCGGGTGAGGATCAGGCGATCGCCGGGCTGTAAACCGGACTTGGTATGCGGCGGCTCGGAACCTTGGTCTCCTAGGATGGTAAAGCCGGCGGTGAGACGCGGGCCCTCGATGGTGTGCCCACCGACCAGAGTCGCGCCCACCGCCGCCAGTTCCTCAAGGCTGCCTGAGAGGAGTTCATAGAGGAGTTCCTCCTGGCGATGGGCTGGTCCGACCGGCAAGGTGATCAGAGCCAGTGCGGCGAGAGGACAGGCGGCCATCGCCTGGATGTCACTCAAGGCGTTCAGCGCGGCCAACCGGCCGACCAAGTAGGGGTCTGGCAACGGGGCAGCGAAAAAGTCGACCGTCGCGGTGATGGGTCGACCTCCGGGTGGGCGGATGATCGCTGCATCATCGGCTTGCTCAAGACCCAACACAACATGCTCCGAAGTAGGGATCTTCAAGCGGGCAAACACCCGGTCCAGGACGGAACCAGCAATTTTGCCGCCACAGCCCGCGCACCGCATAACCGCTGGGGGAGTGGTCGTCGGCGACATGCGCATTGGGCGATAGTCCTGGTACTTGTCCATAAAGCGGCCATCAATGCGATCTTTCCAACGCCAACACCAATGGCCCTGGAAGCTCCACCCGTACCACTCGGCGATGGCCTGGCCGTCGCCTGTATTTAGAAGTTTCAAGAAACGTTGTTGCGGCTGAAATGATTTGAGGGGGCGTTGCTCGAGGAAACGACGGAGATTCTGCCAGAGGATCGGTCCCTGGCGGACGGCATAGACGCCGGCCTTGGGAGTAGGATCGGTTGTGAGCGTGGCAGTATCACCCACCGCGAAGATGCGTGACTCGCCAACGACTTGTAGGGTGGGTTCGATGCGAAGAAAGCCGCGGTCATCCCGAGGGAGGCCCAGATGATCAAGTAAGGGAGGGGCAGCTGCTCCGGTTGACCAGACGACGAGGTCTGCCGCGATGTGCCGGCCATCTGCAAGGGTTACACCGGTGGGATCGACTTCTTGGACCCGTTGTCCCAAGTGCCTGTCGACGCCTCGCTGTCGCAAGAGACGGTCAAGCCGCTGAACCGTGGCAGCCGTCAAGCCTTTGCCCAGTTCAGGCCCAGCATCCACGACATGCAATCGCGCAAGGCTTCGGCCCTGACGTTCCAGATACGCAGGCAAGCAGCACGCAATTTCAATGCCTCCCGCCCCTGCACCCACGAGCACGATCTCAAGAGGTTTCGCGGCAGGAACCCTGGCCAGACCATTCCCGAGGCGATCGAGGAACGTTTGCATGGGTTTGATCGGGATCAGCGGGAATTCCGTGGAGATTCCTTCGGCCAAACGTGGTACCGAACCAACCCCAATCGAGAGCAGGTCATAGGGGATGGTCGGATGGTCACGGAAGTGGAGCTGTCGTAGGCTTTGATCCAGCCCAGTCACCTCGGCGAGAATCAGTCGGGCCTTCGCCGCAGCACACAAGCGCACAAGATCGATCTGCATTCGCTCGACCGGATACTGGCCAGCCAGAACTGCGGGGAGCATCCCGGAGTAGGTAGCGACGGGGAAGTCACTGACACAAGTCAAGCGGGTCTCGGGTACAGGCCGCATCCGCCACATACGCAAGATATGGGCGTGGGTGTGACCGAGGCCCAGCAGGACAATTTCATAGCGGGCCAGCGTATCCTGCACCGAGTTTCCTTTCATAGCAGGGTCAGCACAGCCAAAGGGCTGCAAGGGTCAGACCGAATCCCAACAGGATCACCATGAACCAGAACCAGAACCCATACTGCCGTGTTGCAGGCGGCAAGCGTCGGGCGATAATAGTATCCCCTGCGGTCAGATGGGTTGACTGCTGAGCGTGGGTGGCAGAGTAGTCAAAGCGATGGTGTGTTTCCCGGGTGGGCCTGCCGAGCTCGAGTTCGTCACGCGTCGGTAACGGAATGGGGCGGGCTGCAAATGGCTGTAACTTGTCGGCGATCTCCATCGGCGAGGTAAAGCGTGAGCCAGGTTGCTTGGCCAACAACTTGTAGAGAACCCGTTCAAGCTCGGCAGGCACTTCTGGACGGAATCGACGTAAGGCTGGCACCGGCTGGGTCTGATGGGCGAGTAGCTTCTGCGCCAGCGACCCGCTGGGAAAGGGCGGGGTTCCGGTCAAGAGAAAGAAGAAGGTCGCTCCCAGACTGTATAGGTCCGCACGAATATCCACGGTATGACTGTTGATGGCCTGCTCCGGAGCCAGGTAGTCGATGGTGCCAATGGTGATCTGATTGCCGACTTGCTGGGGTAGGGGCTCGTCGCCGGGTTGGGCAAAGCACGCCAATCCAAGGTCTAGAATGTGGACAATCCCAAGGCGGTCGAGCAACAAGTTGGCAGGCTTGATGTCACGATGAATCAAGCCTGCTTCATGAATGTGCTGCAGACCCCAAGCTGTTTGCGTGATGTAATGGACCGCACGGGGAATGGCGAGTGGCCCATGACGGTCGACCAGCTGTTGCAGCGTGACACCCGGAAGGTATTCCATGACAAGCAGAGGTCGCTGTGGGTGCGGGATTACATCATAGATGCGAACAATGTTCGGATGACGTAAGGCAGCGGCCGCCTGGGCCTCGCGGAAGAAACGCTGAACGGCCTCCGGATCACGCAACTTGTCGGGGGGGAGGGTTTTGATGGCGACCCAGTGTTTCATGACCAGGTGTTCGCACAAGAAAACCCGGCCCATCCCTCCATGGCCGAGAAGGTCAAGAATCTTGTATTTGTTGTGCAGAATAAAATCGCGATAGCGTCCGCGTAGCAACATGCGGGCTTGAAAGGGGGTGAGCAGCTCGGCCTGGACCAACTGGTGTGCCCAAGCGCGAGCATCCTCGCCCAACGCGTTTTGATGTTGGTCAACAAAATAGTCGAGCCGTGTCGACTCGACCAGCTGGCTTTTGCGTACCAGTTCGACAAACGGGATCTCCATGCCCGACTACCGGAGTAGCCTCCAAACCATAGGCTTGCCCAGTCCACCCAATGATGGGATGTGACATCCCCGGTATAGTGGTACGAAGTGCTTGACCCTCGTTCCCCATGAAACGGTTCAAAGGTTATCGGCCTCGGTGGAATTGATCCCCGAACCGAACGACTGCTGGCCCCAGCGCCAGCCGCGAATCTCGGGCATGTCTTCGCCATAGCGATGGATATACTGTTTATGTTCGATCAGGCGATCCCGGATAGCTTGCTTGGCATAGGCCGCCGACGGGCCCAATCGGGGGACCCGGTCGATGACATCCCCGACCAAGTGAAAGCGGTCCAGGTCGTTGAGCACCACCATGTCGAAGGGGGTCGTCGTGGTCCCCTCTTCCTTGTAGCCGCGCACATGTAAGTTCTTGTGGTTGGTGCGTCGATAGGTCAGCCGGTGGATCAACCAGGGATAACCATGGAAGGCAAAGATAATGGGTTTGTCCTTGGTGAAGATCGCGTCGAAGTCTTTGTCGGAAAGCCCGTGAGGGTGTTCGGTGTCGGGCTGTAAGGTCATCAGATCGACGACATTGACCACCCGGATGATCAAATTGGGGATATGTGTCCGAAGTAACTCGATCGCGGCCAGGGTTTCCAAGGTGGGCACATCGCCACAACATGCCATGACGACCTCGGGTTCGGTGCCATGGTCATTGCTGGCCCACTCCCAGATGCCGATCCCCGCGGTACAGTGCTTAATAGCCTGGTCCATGGTCAGCCACTGCGGACTTGGCTGTTTGCCGGCGACAATCACATTGACGAAATTGCGACTGCGTAAGCAACGATCGGTGACATACAACAGACAGTTGGCATCGGGTGGGAGAAAGACTCGGATAATCTCCGCCTTTTTGTTGACGACGTGATCAATAAAGCCCGGATCTTGATGGCTAAAGCCATTATGATCCTGACGCCAGACATGGGAGCTTAACAGATAATTCAACGAGGCAATCGGTCGTCGCCAGGGGATGTGATTACATACCTTGAGCCACTTGGCGTGCTGATTGAACATCGAGTCAATGATGTGGATGAATGCCTCATAGCAACTAAAAAAGCCATGCCGACCCGTTAGTAGATACCCCTCCAGCCAGCCCTGGCACTGGTGTTCGGACAGCATCTCCATCACTCGTCCTTGTGCGGCGAGGTGCTCATCGCTCGGCAATCGATCACCGACGAATTGCCGGTCGGTGACCTCAAGGACGTCTTGCCAGCGATTGGAATTATTCTCATCGGGGCTAAAAATGCGGAAGTTTTTCCGTTTTAGATTGAGCTTGATCACATCCCGTAAATACCGGCCCATAACCCGCGTTGCCTCGGCGTAGTTGACGCCGGGTGCGGCTACCTCGACGGCATAGTCCTGAAACTCGGGCAGAACTAAGTCCTGTAACAGGGTGCCGCCATTCGCATGGTAGTTGTCACCCATGCGGCGGTGACTCTTGGGAGCCAGTTCGGCCAACTCGGCTTTGAGCGAGCCATCGTCGTTGAACAGTTCCTCGGGCCGATAGCTTCGCATCCAGCGTTCGAGCAGGGGCAGGTGCTCCGGGCGGTTGTGCAAATTGCCCAAAGGGACCTGATGGGCACGCCAACTCCCTTCCACTGGTTTGCCATCGATTTCGGGCGGGCAGGTCCAGCCTTTGGGGGTCTTCAGGATGAGCATGGGCCAACGCGGGCGTGTGCCATCTTGTTGGGTACGGGCATGTTCCTGGATGGCAAGAATCTGGGCAAAGATCTGATCGAGAGTGGCTGCCATCGCCTGGTGCATTGCTTCGGGGTCGTCTCCCTCCACCCAATAAGGTGTGTATCCATACCCTTGCATTAAGGCGTTGAGCTCCTCGTGACTGATCCGAGCGAGCAACGAGGCACTGGCGATCTTATAGCCATTTAGATGCAAGATCGGCAGTACCGCTCCGTCATGCATAGGGTTGAGGAATTTGTTGGAGTGCCAGCTGGTGGCTAGAGGACCGGTCTCGGCTTCGCCATCGCCAATCACACACGCGGCAATCAAATGGGGGTTGTCAAACACCGCACCATAGGCGTGCGACAACGCATAGCCCAACTCGCCGCCCTCATGGATCGACCCTGGAGTCTCCGGTGCCACATGACTCGGAATGCCCCCGGGAAAGGAGAATTGCTTAAACAGCTTCTTCATCCCCTCCTCATCCTGGGAGATGTGGGGATAAAACTTGCTGTAGGTTCCCTCGAGCCAGACATTCGCTACCAGCCCAGGTCCGCCATGGCCGGGACCAGTAAGATAGATCATGTCCAAATCCAACTGGTTGATCAGTCGGTTCAGGTGGACGTAGATAAAATTCAACCCAGGAGTGGTTCCCCAGTGTCCGAGCAAGCGGGGCTTGATATGCTCCTTGGCCAGGGGCTGTTTCAGTAAAGGGTTGTCGAGTAAATAAATCTGACCTACTGAGAGATAGTTTGCTGCACGCCAGTAGGCATCAATTTTGCGGAGCATGTCGGGGGATAAGGGAGCAGCATCCATTTGGCTCTCCTAAGCAACGGACTCAAAAAACAACCGACCAGACATCGCCCATGATACGAATCTTGCCGTCGACGGCGATGTCTGACCAGGGCAGCCTGCCTGACGTTAGTGCTTCGCTTTGTTACACTAGAGTTTTCTGCCCTTTGCCAGCGGAGACTCCGCCGATGCTTGATACCGACGCTGAAGCCTTGCCACGCTTGGAACCCGTCGTGTTTGATCGCTTACGCAGCTGTCTGCAAGCCCAAGGTCCTGTCGCTGCCGTGGAGCAACTGTGCACAGAACTCCGAGCAGCGGGTCAATACGATGCGTTCTTTTATGCTCGACTTATGCAAACGCGTGTGCAACTTGGCGCTTCCCCGTTTCCGACTGGACCCGCGGCTGAACTGCCTAGCGAATGGCATGTGACCTACGAGGAGGCGATTCGGCAAGCCGCACGCGAGACGGGCCAGCTGTATCTGGACAAACAGGACATTGGCCGTGCCTGGGTGTTTTTCCGGATGATTGAGGAGCCCAACCCGGTCCGTGAGGCCATCGCGACCTATCTTCCCCCCGAAGGAGATGAACAGCTCTCAACGGTGGTGCAAATTGCCTTTCAAGAAGGCGTGCATCCGGAGCGGGGCTTTGATCTGATCCTTGAGCATTTTGGGATCTGCTCGGCCATTACCTACCTTTCGGGAGTTGACCCGGTCCAACAAGCGGCGGTGTTCCGTCCGTGTGGATGCAAGTTGATTCGCGCGCTAACCGCGCAACTCGAGGAACGCTTGCGTCAAGAAATCGGCCAACACGCCGGCAGTGATCCGGGTGCCGTGCCGATCCCAGACTTGATTCGCGATCGTGACTGGCTGTTTGACGAGGATGCCTATCATACCGATGTCTCCCATCTGTCCTCCGTGGTGCAGATGAGCATGCGCTTGCCCCGGTGTGACGAACTGCGGTTGGCGCGCGACCTTTGTGTTTACGGTCAGCACCTTGGAGAAACATTCCAGGGCCAGGGAGAACCGCCGTTTGAGCGGATGTATCACGACTGTGCGGTTTATTTGAGCCTGCTTCTCGGGGAGCAGACCGAAGCTGGCCTGGCCCACTTCCAGGCCAAGCTAGAACCCGCTGCTGCCGAGGGAAATACTTACCCTGCCGAGATTTTGGTACATCTGCTGGATCGACTGGGCGAGCCTACCCAGGCTTTGACAGTGGCTCGGCAATATCTTGGTGAGGTCGAGCAAAGGGACCTGATCTGTCCGAGTCTCTATGAGCTGTGTATCAAAGCCGGTGACTATTTGGCCCTGGCGGAGCTTGCCCAAGAACGGGGCGAGGCGGTCCCGTTTTTGGCCGCGCTGGTTAAGCAAGCCGATGCAGCCAGCCCTCGGCAGCGGCCAGACTCTCCAGTACCAAATCCGGGCCTGAGCTGACCAGCTCGGCCCGGGTATGCCAGCCGGTGGTCACGGCGACGACCTTAGCACCGATCGCCCGAGCACAAGCAACATCGAGCGGGGTGTCGCCGATGACCCAGACCCGAGCCGGATCCACCGCTTGGCACAAGTACGCTTCCGCAGCGCTCAAAGCATCGTGAGCCACACGATTGCGCTCCTCGTGGATCTCTCCGAAGCCACCAAACCGAAAATGCTCCCACAAGCCAAAATGGCTGAGCTTGCTCCGCGCTCCGGCCTGGATGTTCCCAGTCAGTAAGCCTAGAGATACATCCTCTCGTTGTCCCAGGGCCTGTAGGAGGGCTGCTACACCCGGTAAAATCATCCCGGTTTTCTCCGCGAGCGTTCTGGGCAGGTGGCGGAGATAGGCTTCGGTGAGCCGTCGGCGATGCGCTTCGCTGGGCTCGAGGCCATGTTCGATCAGTAGATCGCGACCGATCGCCCGATCGGTGCGGCCACTGTAGGCCACGGTGTCGTGAATCTCTTGGATGTCGAACGCTTCGGCCAGGGCTGCTTCCATGGCTGCTTTCCCAGCCCCACCACAGCGGATGAGTGTCCCATCGATATCAAAAAAAAGAATGTGCATAGACTTCGATTCCTACGAACCTAGGGTTGCACGGCTCGCCTCTTTCCGTCAGCGGTAACCACGGGTAAGATCGCCCGCGTGGGCGGTGTGCCCATCCCCGGCTGGATGACTTCGTTTAGGAGAACTCACGTGATGCGCGCCTTCTTGCTTGGTACGCTTGCCTGCCTGATCTCGGTCGGCACTGCTTACAGCCAGTATGGTGATATTAGCGACCTGAAGCTGCAGAAGCCCAGCGATGGCCAGGATATCCAGTCCGTGCCGCCGCCCAATGGAGCGATCGTGTTGTTCGCCGGCAACAATCTGGATCGCTGGCAGTCGCAGCGGGGTGGCCCCGCCAAGTGGCAAATTGTCGATGGAGCCATGCAGGTGACGCGGGGTGGCGGCAACCTGGTGACCAAGCAGAAATTCGACGGACACTTCAAACTGCATGTCGAATTCCGCGTCCCTTATGAACCTACGAAGCGAGGCCAAGGACGGGGCAACAGTGGGGTTTACGTTCAGGGTCGCTATGAGGTCCAGGTGCTCGACAGTTATGGGCTGAACAGTAAGTACAACGACTGTGGCGCGATTTATGAAGTTGCCGCTCCCAAGGTCAATGCGTGTAAGGCACCCACAGTGTGGCAAAAGTACGATATCGAATTCTGGGCCCCTAAGTGTGAAAACGGTGAGAAGAGCGAACCTGCGCGCATGACCGTCTATCATAATGGAGTGCTGATTCACGACCACCAGGTGATCAAGACCGATAACACCCGGGCGGGAGCTGGAGGAGATCCTTGCTCTCCCGGACCGATCCTGCTTCAGGATCATGGCAATCCCGTACAGTATCGCAACATCTGGTTAGAAAAGCTCGATTGACCGTTCCTACACGCTTCGTCCTCCGTCAGGATGAGTCCACGAGATCGATGCGGAAGGAACCATCCTCAACCGACGGAGCAGTTATGACGGATTCGACCGATCGGCCAGGTGGCAGTCGCGAAATGATGCGACTGGCCTGGCCCTTGATCGTCAGTAACAGCTTTTTCACCCTGCAAATCTTTATCGACCGTCTGCTGCTGACTCGTTATGAGGCCAACGCCGTGTCCGCAGCCACCCTGACTGGGATGCTGTTTTGGACCACATTTGTTTTGTTTCAAACCACCGCAAATTATGTCACCACGTTTGTCGCCCAGTATCTCGGCGCCCAGCGCATCGAACGGATCGGGCCGGTGGTTTGGCAGGGACTGTATTTCAGCCTGGCCTCAGGGCTGTTGTTTTTGCTGTTGATTCCGCTTTCCGGGCCCTTGTTCCAAGCATTCGGTCATGCACCCGAGCTGATGGCAGCCGAAGGGATTTACTTTCGTTGTCTAACCTGGATCTGCTTGCCGATGTTGATTCTGGCCACCATTAGCGGCTTTTTCGCAGGACTCGGAGATAGCCGCACGGTGATGTGGCTGAATCTGGTCGGGCTGGTGGTCAACGTGGTGCTTGATTATTTGTTGATCTATGGTGTGGCGGGTTTTCCAGAGCTTGGCATTCGAGGGGCGGGACTGGCGACGATTGCTGCGGCCTGGGTGTCTGCGCTTGTGGCCATTGGCTTGTTTCTACGGGAGAAATACCGCAGCCAGTATGGAACCCTGCACGGCTGGCGTTTGGAACTGCCGCTATTTGGGCGGTTGATGCGCTATGGGGTGCCCAGTGGCATGCAATGGATGCTTGAGGGCTCGGCGTTCACGGTGTTCTTCATCATTCTGGGCGAGTTTGGCAAGATTGAGTTTGCCGCGTCCTCGGTGGCCTTCACCATCAACATGCTGGCGTTTCTGCCGATGATGGGCATTGGTCAGGCCGTGGCGGTGCTGGTCGGCCAGCGGCTGGGGGAAGACCAGCCGGAGATTGCCGAGCGGTCTACCTATACGGGCTTTGTGATTGCTTGGGTGTACATGGCATCCATTGCGGTGTTCTATGTGGCCTTTCCCAGCCTGTTCATCGTTCCGTTCGCTAGTGCCAACAATGCGGAAGACTGGCCGGCGATTGCCGCGATGGTACGTGCCTTGCTGTGGTTTATTGCCTTGTATTCGCTGTTTGATAGTATGAATTTGGTGTTTAGTTTCGCCCTGCGTGGAGCGGGCGATACCTTGTTTGTGAGCTTGGTTTCGTTGTCATTGTCCTGGCCGCTGATGGTGATCCCTTCCGCACTCTCATTGCAATGGGGTTGGTCACCGTATTGGCCTTGGGCGTTTGCCGCCGTGTACATTGTGTTAATGGCCTGTATCTTTTTGCTGCGTTTCCGAACGGGTAAATGGAAGTCAATGCGGGTGATCGAACCGGTGATGGTCCAAGAGCCGGGGGTGGCCATCGAGCCGAGTGAAATCGCCGCGGAGGTCCCCGCATAAGCAAGCACGGCAAATGGGAAGGGCTGCGTTGCCACGGACCTCTCAGCGGTGGCGACGCAGCCAGCATGAGACTAGCCGATCAACAACGCGCCCACCGCCATTCTCGGCAATTGCTGCTCCACCATCCGGGCAATCAGTTGTCGTTGCTGCGGCGGGTCGGTGACGGGCTTGCCATCTTGCTGAATGTTCAGTCCCTGCTCTGCCACAATCTTTTGCATGGCCTCGACCAGTTCGCTGTGTGTTCTCGAGCCATCAAGGAGAGGGAGTAAGCGGCGGTCAAATTCGGACAGGTTGACCGGTCGGTGACGCAGATTGGTGACCCGATTTTCCCGTTCCGCGTGCCACCGGGCTGCAGGACTGGCCTGGGGACGCTCACTTACAGCAGTGACGATTTCCGGCAACTGCCACCAGAGTTCAAACATCACATTGGTCTTGGCCAATCCGGTCAGAATGGCTCGGGCGATGGTCGTCGTGGCTTGGTGAAGCCACTCTGGTTGATCTGGATTTGCACCGAGTCGTTGGGCGACCTGGCGAACTAAGTCTTCAAAGCGAATCCCGCGCGGCATGGCTTGCGCAAGTAGAACCAACGCGGCCTTGACCACAGGACTATCGGTGCTGAGGTTGAGCTCATTGGGGCCATCGAACTTCACTGACACTTTCGCGGCCAAATCTGGCTGAGCAGTGCTTGGGCGCAAGACGCTGACAACGGTCAAGCCAGCTAATCGATTTGCTTCAATGCGATAATCCGGCTTGTGCTGGGGCAAGCAGATCAACGTCTGACGGAAGGAACGATTCCGAAGAAAATCAAGATATTGCTCCATCAGGATTTGATTGGGAGCAAGTTTCTGGAGATATTGTTGGGCATCGGGGGGGTAGTTGGCCGGCAACATCACACTGAGATCGGCCTCGCCGAGATAGCGGAGGCCTTTGGCGGTGAGTTGTTGATAAAATTCATAGAAATACAAGGGATCATTATTTTCTTCGAGGTGTTCGTGAAATAGATAACTATCGGGCTGTTTTTGCAAGGTTTCCAATTCACGTTGCAGAAACAGACTATAGGGGGTTTGTTCCACCCGGAGGGTGTGCGCCATAAAGCGAAGCAGTTCGCGGGCCTGTGCCACCTGGACAGCAGGTGGCTGATCGAGGATGCGACTAGTGTGATAGCCCATCATATTGCGGATGCTGCCGCGCATATGCCAGCCTGGGAAGGTGTTGTAGCTGACATAGCCGACTCCGGAGTCGGTCAGGTGGTGCAAACAGATATCAAGGATTTTGTCTTGCACCTCGGGTTCTACCCACGAGTAGACGCCGTGACAGATAATATAATCAAACTTACCCCAGGTGTCGTCGACATCGGTGATACTGGCCTGGCGGAGCTCGAGGTTGCTCAAGTTCAAGCTTTCGATGCACTGCTGACCGCGCGCGATTTGTTCTTTCGACAGATCGAGCCCGATCAGCTGCATGTCAGGGTATGCCACGGCCAAGGGGATGAGGTTTCCCCCCGCAGCACAGCCCAGCTCGAGGACACGGGCGTTGGAGGGAGGAGGGGACTGCAGGCCGAACAGCCGGGCTTGCACCGCGAGATGATCGGGATGGGTTTGTGGGAAAGCGTAATCGGGATAGGGCATGGTGTCATAGCTGTTGGCGTGGTTGTTGGACACCGATCCATCCGATTCGCCCAGCGTGCCGGCTGTTTCCTGAAGCATGGCGTAGTCTCCCTCGGCCGCATGCGCTTAAGTGTCTTGGTCTGGGTAAGTCTTGCCTACGAACCGAGTGGTGCCAGTTAAAGCATGACAAGGGGACTCATGTTCGAGTTTACGGGATCTCGCCAATCCCTACAACCAGTGGATTCACCCCGCTGACAGCAGCAGCGTGGTTCCTTACCATGAACAACAAGGTTGTGCTGTTGCGCAAAGGAGCCTTCTTGTGTCTGCCCAGGCCTTACCTCTGTTGCAAGAACCGCCCGAGTCGGCATTTGCTCATCCAGGCCGATGGTGGCATCGCCAAGGAGAGCGGATCGTCTGCGATCTGTGTCCCCGGGCCTGTTCCCTGAACGAGGGGGATCGTGGTTTTTGTTTTGTCCGGCAACATCGCAACGGCCAGATGGTGCTGACCACCTATGGCCGCAGCACCGGATTCTGTATCGATCCGATCGAGAAGAAGCCCCTGAACCACTTCCTGCCGGGTACGAGTGTGCTTTCCTTTGGCACTGCTGGGTGTAACCTGGGCTGTAAATTCTGCCAAAACTGGGACATCTCCAAATCTCGCAGTATTGAACAGCTCAGTAGTGCTGCCTCCCCAGAAGCGATCGCTGTGGCTGCCAAGACGCTCGGCTGCCACAGCGTGGCCTTCACTTACAATGATCCGGTGATCTGGGCCGAATACGCGATCGACACCGCCCATGCCTGTCATGCCCAGGGTATCAAGACAGTCGCGGTGACGGCCGGCTATATCACGCCCGAGGCCCGCGAGGCGTTTTACCGAGTCATGGATGCGGCCAACGTCGATCTCAAGGGCTTTTCCGAAACGTTTTATCACAAGCTAACCCTGTCCCATCTCGAGCCGGTCCTGGATACACTCCGCTGGCTCAAGGCCGAGACCGATGTCTGGTTCGAGATCACCAACTTGATTATTCCGAATGCCAATGACCAGCCGGATGAGCTTAAACGGTTGTGCGACTGGATACTGCGGTATGTCGGTGATACGGTCCCGGTGCACTTTACGGCTTTCCATCCCGATTATCGTTTGCGTGACCGACCGGATACGCCACCGGAAACCCTGCAGCAAGCCCGCAGTTTGGCCCAAGGGCTTGGGTTGCAATACGTTTACACCGGCAATGTCAACGATGTCGAACGACAAAGTACGTATTGTTCTGGCTGTCAGCAGGTCTTGATTGAACGGAATCAATATGCCTTGGGAATCTATGCTCTGGAGGGCAATGCTTGTCGGCATTGTGGTCAGACGATTCCTGGTGTTTTTGCGGCGGCCCCGGGGAGTTGGGGTCGCCGCCGCCAGCCGGTGGATATGCGTCCGTTTCAGCAAGCTACCCTGTCAAGCTCTACTCACCCGAGGACGACTTCCATGGCAAATGCTACCGCCAACCCGCCACCGCTTGTGCAACTGACTGAGGAACAACAGCAACGGCTGCTTGTGTATACCGCCAGTGTGATCAAGGCGGCTTGCCTGGAAACGACGCCACGGGATGACCTAGGCGACCTGGAAGAGCTCCCCGTCATGGGGGTGTATGTGAGTCTGAAACGCCGGGGGCGGCTTCGCGGTTGCTGTGGTTCGTTTGGCAAAGCGGGGAGCCTCGGCGGGGTCCTCCGCGATGCGGCCCAGCGGACTACGCAGGAGGATCCACGCTTCCCACCGGTGTCACGGATTGAACTAGCACATTTGGACTTGGAGGTCTGGCTCCTGTTTGGCGGGGATCGAATCACTGAGGAGGGAGAAGCGCGGATCCAAGCGATTACCGTTGGCCGACATGGGTTGGGAGTGGTGCGTGAGCAAAATCGTGGTCTGCTTCTGCCCGGTGTGGCGGTAGAAAATCAATGGGATGCCGAGGAATTTCTCAATCAGGTGTGTATCAAAGCCCAGTTGCCACCGAGTGCCTGGCGGGAAGCCAATACCCAGCTACGCCGCTTTGAGGGAGTCGCCTATCAAGGGCGTATCCTTTCGGAGACCGAGGCGCGTGCCTACCCACCCACGGGGCTGCTTTATGATTTGGATCAGCTGAGTACGTGTACCCAATTCTACACCCAGGCCCTTGGGGCGTTGGTCGCCGGGCAAACTCCTGAGTTGGTCTGTGCGACCGTGCCAGATCAAACGGTTCATGGTGTGATCGTCAACATCCGCACCCCCGATGGTCGGGAGCTTTCTGCTTCCCGCTTGGAGCCGCGGGCGGTGTTTCCTCTACAGGCCACTTTAGGGCAACTGTGCCAGCGGATGGCCGAGCATTTGCGTACGGTAAGCCAGCCAGGTTCCTATGGCTTTGATCTGACCCTGCTGTATGACCCTGCCCTGCATGGTACGGTGGCCGAACCGGACCTCGCCGGCTTGGAGCCGCGCGAACGAGCGATTTATGTGCTGGAGCGGAATCGCAGCTGCCTGATCTACCATGCTGAGGCGAGCGTGGAAGACCTATTTAACCGGACGGTACAGCTGGCTCAGGTTCGGGAAACGCAGCAAGCTGTGGTCGTAAGTTTCCAAGCGCAGTCGACCCGAAGCGTGACCGCGGTGCAGTCGATACCGGTGCCACGGTCAGGTCCTGAAATTCGCCCGCCTGCAGTAGCTGGCAAGTTTTACCCTGCAGACCCAGCCGAGCTCCAACAAGCACTCGATCCATTATTGGATGGTGAGGTCGAGCGTCGCCCCGCCACGGCAGCACTGGTTCCCCACGCTGGTTGGCGCTTCTGCGGGAAGCTCGCCGGTGAGGTCCTGAAACGGATCGAGTGGCCACGGACGGTGATTGTCTTGAGTCCAAAACATACTCGTCTGGGTGTTGATTGGGCGGTGGCTCCCCACCAAACTTGGGCGTTTCCTGGGGGCCGGGTGGCGTCTAATGCCAACTTGGCCAAACGACTTAGTGAGGCGATTCCTGGGTTATTGCTAGATGCTGGCGCTCATCGGGAGGAGCATGGGATTGAGGTGGAACTCCCGTTGATAGCGCGTTTGGCACCCGAGACCCAGGTGGTCGGCATCACCATCGGTTATGGCAACTTGGAACAGTGTGATCGGGTTGCGGCAGGACTGGCCACCGTTCTTGCCGAGCTCGAGGAGATCCCGCTGTTGCTGATTTCGAGCGATATGAATCATTTCGCCAGTGACACCCAGACTCGGGCCCTTGATACGGTGGCTTTGGAAGCATTGGAGCAATTAGATCCGGATGCATTGTTTCACACAGTCCGCCGCCAGCACATCAGTATGTGTGGACTGCTCCCGGCGGTGGTGGTGCTGAAAACCCTACATCGCCTCGATCGTCTCAAGCAGGCCGAGCGTGTCGGCTATGCCACAACGGCCGATGTCACCGGGGATCCGAATCGGGTGGTTGGCTATGCTGGGATGTTGTTCACCGGCTGAAGCGATCGGAAGGGACACCGGCAATGCGGGGCTTGAGCGGGGAAGGATGGGATTGATTGCGGGCGTGAGAGTCGTCGGTGACTACCGCGGTCGCCCGATGCTTTGTCTGGCGGTAGATTCGCGGACATTTCTGGGCTTTTCCCAGGACCTTTTGGGACATTGGCCTGGGTTAGAAGCGAGGTTGGATTCGCCCGGCGGAGTGATCCGGCCAGCCAGTTTAATCCGGTGTCGATGTTCAGGATGTGCTCCAATCTGTCACGCCCACAGCTAGGCAGTCGTACTGGAGACCATACGATGAGCCTCAGATCCGTTCAGACCCTCGAGGACCGCCTGTCGAGCGGGGAGTAGCTGCGATGAAAGCCGCGTTCTATCGGGAAACGGGTGGACCGGAAGTTATTGAGATCGGCGAACTCCCCACTCCTGAAGTGAAGCCGGGCGAGGTACTGGTCCGAGTTCATGCCGCCGCGGTCAATCCGATTGATCTGTACATTCGCTCGGGTGCAGTGAGCATGCCGCTGCCCAATCCCTACATTCCCGGTTGTGATCTGGCCGGGACGGTGGCCGCGACCGGTCCCGATGTGACACGTTTCCAAGTCGGTGAGCGGGTTTGGGGGTCGAATCAGGGCTTACTCGGCCGTCAGGGGACATTCGCCGAGTATGCCAGCGTCGGGCAAGATTATCTCTATCCGACCCCCGAGCATTTGAGCGATAAGGAAGCCGCGGCCATGGCCCTGGTCGGGATTACCGCCCATCTTGGGTTGTTTGGGCGCGCAGCATTACAGTCAGAAGAAATCGTTTATGTCCATGGTGGCACCGGAGGGGTGGGTTCGATGGTGGTGCAAATGGCCAAGGCAATCGGTGCCAGGGTCATTACCACGGCCGGTTCGACCAAGAAGGTTGCTCTCGCCCGCGACCTGGGTGCCGATTTGGTGTTGAACTATCATAGTGACGACATCCCGACCGCTGTGCGGGAGTTTACCAAGGGACGGGGTGTTGACGTTTGGTATGAGACACTTCGCGAACCCGATCTGATTCGGGGGATTGATCTGATGGCCCCGCGAGGGCGGATGATTCTGATGGCTGGTCGGCAAGCCCGACCGATCTTTCCGGTAGGGCCGTTTTACGTCAAAAATCTCTCGCTTTATGGACTTGCGATGTTTAATGCGAGTGCCGTCGAACAACGCATCTGTGCCGATGATATGATCATTTGGACACGTGATCAGAAGTTGCGATCCGTCGTTGGCCAGGAGTTCCTACTTGATCAGGCCCAAGCCGCACATCGCCTTCAAGAAGCACATTCCTTGCAGCAATCTGGTGGACTGGTCGGTAAGATCGTCATGGTGGTGCCGTAAAATGGTGGACTAGGTAGGTTCCTCTCCGCGGCAGATCGCGTACCATGGTAGAAACGAAGGAAGATTGAACGCAACCCGGGCCATCGGTACTCCTCAGGATTGACTACTGTGGCCCCTGGTCTGGATGTATTTGCCAATGACCCCTATGCTCCGAAGCCGACTTGGATGCTGTCTACTGAGTGTTTTCTTCCTCGTAGACACTGCCAACACCGCTGAAGAACCGCAAGCCTCTGCGGGGACATGTCTGTCTCCGGCAGGGAGTTTTGTAGCCCGTGCCGATGCAACGGCCGATTGGCGAATCATCGGCAAGAACGATCCTGTCCCGGTCGGCGAGCTGATGGTGGCCTTACCGGGTGCAACGCTCATTAGTGGCAACGGTGCGGTCCGCTTGACGTCCAAGGCAGATTATGATGGCCGTTCCCCGCTCCCGATCTTGGAAACCGCCTTCACGGTCAACCCGAGTGGCGATGCCGATCTGGACTTCAGGCTCGATCGGGGCCGCGTCAACCTTGAAAATACGGGCAAGCAAGGAAAGGCCGAAGTCGTCCTGCGGTTTCGGGATTATCAGTGGAAGATCGGTCTGAGCGAACCCAACAGCAAAGTAGCCGTGGAGATGTACGGCCGCTGGCCACGGGGGGTCCGGTTCAAGCTGAGACCAGGGCCAGAAGATGTTCCGACGATCCATGTCGTCATCCTCGGCTTGGAAGGGCAATTCTCCGTTGAGACAAGAGAACACCGCTACTTCATGAAAGCTCCGCCGGGACCTGCGGTATTTGTCTGGGACAGCGTGAGTGAGCTCTATGCGCCGCCGATTCGGCTGAATGCTTTGCCCGAGTGGGCCGATCCGGAGAAGAACCCCAGTGAGCGTGCCCAACAAATCGCCCAGCGCCTCGAGGAATTTCGCAAACTGCGGGTGAAGGTAGGGATCAACCAAGCGATTGATCAATTCTTTACATCGAAGGATCCCCAGAAGGTTCGGATTGCCTTGGTGACGATGGGGGCCCAGGATGATCTGGGGCGACTGGCCAAGGCGTTGCGTGAATCGCGTGATCCAGAGCTGACCAACGCGGGCATTCAAATCGTTCGGCATTGGCTCGGCCGCAAGGAGGGCCAGGATTTCAAGCTGTTCAAATGGCTGCGTTCCAATTCTGGACTCACTCCTCCTCAGGCGATGATAGTTATGGAGTTGACGCACAGCTTCGGCGACCAGGCGGTCCAATCGCCGACCACGTACGAATTGTTGATTGAATATCTCCGTTCCGACGTACGGCCGATCCGAAATCTGGCCGCCTGGCACCTTTACCGCATGGTCCCGGACATGCGGGAGAAGATCCCATTCCGCCCGAACGGTTCGAAAGAAGATTTCGCCAAAGCGTATCGTGCATGGAAGAAAGCGATCCCTGAGGGTCAGCTGCCCCCGAACGTCAAACCGATCGACGAGTTTGACCAACGAGAAAAAAATCGCTGAACCGTTGACATGAATCAGAAGTGAACGAGGCTGACCTTCACCCACAAGGAGCATTTTCATGCGATCGCAACACCCGTGGTTCCTCGGCATGATTGGACTGATGGCCACGCTCTTCGGCGGGGTCCAACCCGGAATTGCCCAATACAACCAAAACCTCAGCAATCCGAACTTTCGCGGCGGAACCCAAGGCAATAATAGCGCTGGGTTGAATGCTCCGGCCGGCCGGCTGAATTCCCAAAACCGGTACACCGCTCCCCCCCAGGTCGCGCCGACCGATCCCTACGGTGGTGGAGGGGGCTATGGATTCCCGTGGGCCCGTCCCTTCATCGATCCCTACGGCAGTACTCTTCAAGGTGCTGCCAGTGTCATGAACGCCCAGGGGCAGTACCTTAATCAGCGGCAAGAAGCACTATTGCGGCAAGAAGACGTCAAGAATGCCAAGCTGGACCGCCGCCGGCGAATCATCGACGAATACCTTTACGAGAAAGAAGTGTTGCCGAACGATGAACAGCTTCGAGAGGAAAAACGGCGTCTCCGCGTGCAACGTGCTAAGAACAATCCTCCGGAAACCGAAGTTTGGTCAGGTTACGCGCTCAACACCTTGCTAAGGGATATGGAGCAACTTCACGGACGTGGCATCCGCGGTCCGAATGTACCTCTAGACCAAGAAATGCTCCAACACATCAGTATCTCGAGCATTGGCAGTCCGACAGGTCGTGGGGGGAACCTTGGCTTACTCAAGGATGGTGGCAAACTGGAGTGGCCGCTGTCGCTGCAGAATCCCATCTTCGACAAGTATCGTGACAATCTCGAAACAGCCTTCGGCGCCGCGGTTGAGGACGCGAAGCGGGGAGAGATCAAGTTCCAAACCCTCCAGAGTCTCCAGGCGACCGCAAATACCTTCCAAGAAGCCCTCAAGAAGCAGGTGAACAACATCTCCGGCAACGACTACATTGAAGGACGTCATTATCTGAACCTCGTTGATGACTCCGTCAAGGCGATGCGTGACCGGAACATGCTCAACTTAGTCAAGAACGATGTTATGTCCCCGCAAGGCCGCAATGTGGCCGAGCTCGTCGACTTTATGGGCAGCAAGGGCTTAGAGTTTTCCCCTGCGGTTCCCGGGGAGGAAACCTCCTACTCCGCGTTGCATCGCGCGATGGCGTCGTATGACCGAGCCATGGAATATATGGTCGCCTCGCAACAAGCCGCGAATCAACGACAACAACAGCAACGACGCCAACGCTAGGTTCAGAGACCGGCCAGGAAGCCGCCGGTTGGTTACCCTATTTGGTAGGGCTTATGTCCGGTCCGTCGGACAGGATTTCCGACTCTCTACTGCACAGGCAACTTTGGCTGGTGCCGCACGCAATCCTTGTGCGGCCCACCCAGTCTCGGATTTTAACTCTGTGTATCCAAGCGACCGTCCATACCCTGGAGAGTTGGACGGTCGAGCAACTCCGCCGTTTACCCGATACGCCACCCCAGCTGCACCGCTATCAGCAGCGTTGGCTCATTCCTTCGCTTCTTCGCGAAGCCGTTGAAGAAGGAGAGTTGCCAACCTACGCAGAGCTCCTCGACGCACGCGGGATACTAGACGCAGCACTCGGCTTCCTCGAGGAGTTGCGTTCGGAGGGCGTCTTCCCCGCGACCTTGACCCAGTTGACACGCTCCCCACTCTCAGATGATGGCCCCTCTTCTCCCCGGCTCACTCGCCAGAGACAACTAGCGTTGTTGTATGCTCGCTACCACGACCGGCTCAAAGCGTGTGGTCACCTTGACCACGAGGAAGCATATCACTATCTGGCCGATCAACTAAAGGATCCTCCTGCACGCCTACGATTGCCGGATGCGGTAATCCTCGACCGACTCGGCAAACTGACAGCCGGACAAGGGCATTTGGTGCAGGCATTGTTAAAGCATGCGGATGCTGTCGTGCCACCTCCGCCAACCATCACCGACCAGCGTCCACCCGGTTTACAGCATCTACAACGACTACACGCTCCCTCCAGCCCGTCTGAGAACCAGGAGACCGTGGCGACTGGGGTCCGTTTCCATCAATCACCCGGGATGCTCGGCGAAGCACGACTGGCGGCGCGTGCTGTGCATCGCTGGCTGGCCCAGGGAATGGCCCCGCAGCACGGCGTTCTGACTGCGCGGCGAATCGAACCGTGGCTCGAATTGCTCAGCGAAGTGTTTGCGGAATACCGCATCCCACTCCAGACTGAGATTTGCTTACCGCTAGGCAAGGATCCTCGGGTTGCTACTCTGATTCGGGCGGCGCGCTTACCGGAGGAAGACTGGCCGTTTGCCGAGTTGACTGCACTGCTCCGGAGTACCCTGTTTCTGCCCCGGATTAAGGCGTTTACGGCCGACCCGACACTGGCCCAACGGAGTGAGGTGCTCTTACGCCTGTTGGGAGAGTCGCGTGGCGAGGAGAACTACCTCCATGGCGTGGCGACCTGGGCCACAACTCCACCTCCACGCTTGGAGGATGAGTCGGCAGAAGAGTCGCGACGCAAACGTCAGCAACGTCTCGCTCAGGAATGCCTGCCTTTCCTCACCGAGTTTTTTCAGTTGTGGCACGCTTTTCCCAGAGAGGCCGAGCCCGAGGGCTTTGTCACCGCACTTGAGCAGCTGGCAGACAATTTGGGGCTCACAGCCACTCCTGCTGCAGGCCAGACTTCTTTGCAGTCAGATCCTCGGCCCTGGCAGGCATTCTGGACGCGGTTAAATGCCTGGGCCCGAGATCCTCTATTAGGGCCGCCGCTCATCCGGCGGTGCAGTCGAGGCCGGTTCCTCCGCGATCTCGAGCAGTTGATCAACCACTGGGAAGAATCTCTCCAAGTGGATTTGACTCCCGCAGTCCAGCTCTTACGTCCGGAGAGTGCCTGCCACACGGAATGCGAACGGTTGATCATTCTAGGCTTGGGCGAGGGCTCGTTTCCCGACTTAGCCCCGCCGGAATCGCTGCTGGACGATAGCGATCGCAGCTTGTTCCACCAGGCTGGCTTGCCGTTGGCCGACCCTGGCAGCCGACTCGATAGCGAATGGCAGCTGTTTCAGCAGTTGCTCGTCTGCCCAAGTCAAGAACTAATCCTCAGCTATGCTGTGGTGGATTCCCGCGGCCAACCGCTGTTGCCGAGCTCATTCCTGCAGGTGGTCGAGCAGGCATTTACCTCTGACAGTGTGCTGACACTACGCCGACAGATGCTGCTAGAAGGCTATTGGGCTGAACCACCCCTGGCCGACGGCGAACAGCGCTGCCATGTGGCCGCCGTCCTCAACCGCTTACCCCACGACGCGAGTCCCCGCCGGCTGGCTGATACCACCAAGGGGTTGCCGGCCGACCTCCGCGCTAACCTGGTGCAGGCTCGGCAAATGGCCCAGCAGCGGTTCGCCGCGCGGCAGTTTACTGTCTACGACGGCCTGTTAGACGCGACGCGGGTAGCAGCAACGCTCAATCGCCGTTTTGGCCCCGATCAAGTCCTCAGCCCGACTGCCCTCGAAACCTACATTGCGTGCCCGTACAAGTTCATGTTGCAACATGTTCTGTTTCTGGAACCGCTCGAGGAACCCTCCGAGGAGATCGAGCATACCCGGCGTGGTGCTGCCTTCCACCGGGCCCTGGCCCGATTTCACAAGCAGGTTCTGGCTGAGCAGTCGCACTACTTGCTCCAGGGGCAAGTGCCGCCGAGCACGACCGACGCCCTGCAAGCCGAGATGGACCGGGCCATCGAGGAGTATGTCGAGCGTACCTCCAGCCCCGCCACCAAGATGCTTTGGCGACTCGAGGGGCAGCGTTTACGCCGCTCGGTGGGCCGTTATGCTGAGCACTGGCAACGTTTTATGCAGGAATGGCAGGCGGTGCAGGCGGTGCCTCAGCCATACAACTTTGAGCTGGATGTCGGCCTACGCAGCGCTGATCTCGACCCGGAAGCCATTTATTTCGAGCTGCCGCTGTTGATCAAACAGGGTGATCTGCGTTGCCGCATCGGCGGGCGGATTGATCGCATTGATGTCGCCGAACTCCCGGATGGCAAGGGATTTTGGATTCTCGACTACAAGACCGGGCGGTCCAGCCACTACACAGCAAGAGGCCTCGAAGACTTCTCGCGGCTACAACTGACGCTCTACGCCCTGGCTGTGCAACGGGTGGTCTTTGCCGGCGAACCCAGCCGGCCCCTGGGGCTGGCCTACTGGTTGGTGACCGACACCGGCCCTAAACGGGTACTCCCTTCGGGCCGCAACGGACTGAACTGGTACACCGACCCGCAGGCCTGGGAGAAATTTCGCGACCGGCTCGAGGTCGCCGTGTTGAGCCAGGTACAGGCTATTCGTCAGGGTCGGTTCCCGCTCAACCCTCGCGAGGACAACTGCACTCAGACCTGTGGCTACGGCCAGGTCTGCCGGATTGCTCAGTGTCGCGGCCTCGGCAAGCACTTACCTGACGCAGAGGAGGATGCTTGAGCACCCCGCTAACTTTCCAACAACAGCGTGCCATCGAGCACCGGGAAGGGTCGATCGTCCTCACCGCGGGGGCAGGCTGCGGTAAAACCCATGTGCTGACCGAACGCTATCTATCCCACTTGAACGAAGGGGTCTCGGTCGGCCGGGTGGTGGCGATCACTTTCACCGAACGTGCGGCCCGGGAGATGCGCGAACGGATCCGTCGGGCCGTCCAGCTGCAACGCGAACGGGCCGTCGCTGCCGATGACCGGGCACGCTGGCAGGCTCACCTGCAGGACCTGGAGTCGGCGTCGATCACGACCATCCATGCGTTCTGCGCCAACCTGCTGCGGCAATTCGCTCTCGAGGCGCGGCTGGACCCGCGATTCGAGGTGCTTGACGATGTCCTTGCGGGTAATCTGCTGCAAACTGCACGGACCACCACACTGCGCCAGCTGCTGACCAGCAAGGACCAGCCGACCGCCACCGCCCTACACGATCTGGTGGTGCAATACGGTTGGACGGCGACCGTCCAGGGGATCCAGGAACTGGTTCGCGAGGTGGACATCCCTACCTGGCAGGCCTGGCTGGAGTGCGACTCCCATCGGATCGCTGAGGGCTGGCAAAGGGCCGCCGTCCAAGAGGTGCTGCCTGACTGGGTACACTATCTCACCTCCGCAGTTCCGAAGATCACCTACCCGTTGCAACTGCTGCGGGCGGTGCCCTGCGTAGGGCCGCTCACCCGTCCTGATGTCGAACGTCTGCTCTCCGAGCTGCCGACTTTGCACCAAGCCCCGGATCTGGACCAGCGGGTGCGGGAGCTGATCGAATGTGCCAAGGTGCAAAAGGAACGCGACAAAGCTTGGCCGGATAACTCCACCTATGAGGCGGTCAAGAAGGCGTTCGAGGGGCTGCGCAAAGAACTCCCAGACAAGCTGGCGATCTTCATGGGGGAGCCCGCCGATGCAACCCAGCCCGTGGCCCGTGCCAAACAGTTCCTCCAGGTTGCCCTGGCCGTCCGCGTGGCTTACCAGCGGCGTAAGCAGCAGGTGGGAGTGGTGGACTTCCAGGACTTGCTGGTCCTCACACGCGATTTGCTCCAAAATTCCGAGACTGCCCGCACCACCTTGCGGACCCGCTACAGCTACTTGTTGGTCGATGAGTTTCAGGACACCGATCCGGTCCAGCATGAGCTGGTCGCTTTGCTCTGTGGCGTCGGTCTTGAGCATGGCAAACTGTTCGCCGTGGGCGACCCCAAACAATCGATTTACCGCTTCCGCGGCGCGGAGGTCGCCTTGTTTGAGCGCTTGCGCGGGCAGATGCCGCCCGGTGGGCGGCTAGGACTGACCGTCAACTTTCGATCTCAGCCGGGTATTCTGCACTTTGTCAACAGCCTGTGCCACCGCCGCTTCGGCGACGATGAACGGTTGCAACCACACCTCGGTGTGGACAGTGCAGAGCCGAATGTCGAGTTCCTCTGGAGCGAATCAGAGGACGAGACTGGCCGCGAGTCGGTGGCCGCAGTCCGACAACGCGAGGCTAGGACCATCGCCTGGCGGATTCGCCGCTTGCTGAACGAGACGTCACCGAGAGTTTGGGAAGCCGCTACGCAGACTTTCCGTCGCGTGCGGGCTGGCGACATTGTGCTGCTGTTTCGCTCGATGAGCCAGGTCGCTCTGTACGAAGCGGCACTCCGGGAAGCCCAACTGGATTACTATCTCGTCGGGGGGCGTGCCTTTTTTGCCCAGCAGGAGGTCTATGACCTGCTGAACCTGCTGCGGACGCTAGAAAACCCGCAGGATAGCGTCAGTCTGCTCGGCACGCTGCGCTCGCCGTTCTGCTGTCTTGACGATGAGACCATCTTGTTGTTGGGCGGTCACCGCGAGGGGCTTTGGCACGGGCTACATGACCGCGAACTCTTTCATCGGCTTGCGACCGCACAGCAAGCCGGAGTCAAGAGGGCCCAACGGTTTCTGAGCCGCTGGCGTTCGCTCAAGGATCATTTGCCCATCGCTCGGCTGTTGAATGCCGTGTTCGCCGACTCGGGTTACGATGCCGCGATGTTGTTCGAGCATCTGGGCGAACGCAAGCTGGCGAACCTGTGGAAACTCCAGGAGATGGCCCGCAGCTTTGACCGCAGCGGCATGTTCGGCCTGGCCCATTTCATCGAACGGCTCGGCGAACTGGTCCGCGATCAACCCCGCGAAGAACAGGCTGCCACCCTGCCCGAACAGGCCGATGTCGTGCGATTGATGAGCATCCATCAGGCGAAGGGCCTGGAGTTTCCTGTCGTGATCCTCGCGGATATGGCCGCCGAGAACCGGGGGGAACAACGCATCGCGCCGGTGACCTGGGACCGTCAACTGGGTTGCCTGGTTCGCCTACCAAGCGACGAACCGATCGACGAGGCCGAGCGGCATACCTGGAACCATGCCTGGGAGCTTGGCCGCATGGCCGATCGTCTTGCCGACTGGCGCGAGGACCTGCGGATCCTCTACGTCGCTTGCACACGGGCCCGCGACCTGCTGATCCTGTCGGCCGGCCTCGGTACGGAGCTGTCCGGGCCTGCCCACCTGCCGGTGCCCGTGAAGAGTCACTGGCTGTTCGCGCTGAGCGAACAGTTCGACTTGCGCACTGGGGAGTCCCGTGGCGTATATCTGTCCACACTGCCGCAGATCCAAGTCTGGCGACGCAGGCCCGAGACCCTTCGACTTGAGGCACCCGCCGCACAAGTTACTACCAGACGTTTACCCAATCAGCGAAAGCCCGAGCCACTGCCTGTTTGGTGGCCTCAAGAATTGGCGATCCCGCGGCTTGTGTGGGGGTTGACGAATCCTTTTCCAAAGACGTCGCCGAAACCGCGACGTCGTGTTTCTCAAGACCCATCTGGCAACGCTGTTGCCTCTCTTGAGTCGGACCAGCTGTTGCCTGCTCCGGACTGGCCCGGGCCGCGGGATCGACTGCTGCCGCCAAGAGATCCGAATTCGCGAATCGAACAATGGTTCTGGGCCACGCTCATCCGATCTGACCTCACCGGCTTACCGGACTGGGCTCCTATCCTGGCACCGGTTCCCGAGGCACTACGCGAACCGGTGGCACGCAGGCTGCGCACCCTCGCCGACAGCCGGTGGCCGGCCCGCTTCGCCGATGCGAATTGCTGCTGGCTGGACGAGGCATTCACCCTGGGCTGGCCGCAGGACTTGTGGGCAGGCCCGGGTGACCCCCCGATGCTCGAAGGCGTCATCGATGCTTTGTACCAAGATGGGACCGGAGTTTGGCACTTGGTGCATTTCCTTCTGAATGAAATCGGGGACACCATCCCCTTGCAACACGCGCTGACTTGGCAAGCCATGGCCGTGCAGGCGTGGACCGGGCGGATGCCGCATTCGGTGACCTTGGTAGACTTGTTCCATGGCACCGAACAGGAAACTGTTGGGTGGATTGGCGAAGCCAGGCTGAGTTTTTCTTGGTTAAGGAACCGTCTGATCGAGGGAGGCTCACCCGGGCGAATTCAAGAAATCTTGGATCCCAATTGTTGACCTCAACTAGATAGGGCGGATAGATTAGCTTCACGGATTCTTCTCTCCCCTCTCCTACAATGGTGAAAGGACGACCTCATGGGACCGATCAGTCGTCGTGAATTACTCAAACACACCGCGGTAGCCAGCGCTGCCCTAGCAACCCCGCAGTTCCTGGCCGAAAGCACGGCTGCTGAGCCTACCTTTAGCAGCACCAAAAGCCCCTCGGAAAGGCTCCGCGTCGCTGTGGTCGGCGTGCGTGGTCGTGGCAAGGACCACGTCAAGGGCCTGGCCGGCCGTCACGGCTGTGAAGTCACGGTCATATGCGACTGTGATGAAGCGTCGATCGGCAAGGCCATGAAAGAGGCCGATGAGAAGCAGGGCAAAACCCCCAAGTTCGTCCAGGACATCCGCAAGGTCGTCGAAGATCCAAACATCGACATCATTACCGTTGCCACTCCTAACCACTGGCATGCTCTGGCCTCGATCTGGGCCATGCAGAATGGCAAGGACGTTTATGTCGAGAAGCCGGTCAGCCACAACGTCAGTGAAGGCCGCCGCATCGTCGAAACGGCCCGTAAGTTTAATCGCATCTGCCAGACCGGCACCCAGTGCCGCTCCAGCCGCGGCCTCCAAGAGGTGTTTGATTTCCTGCACGCTGGCAAGCTTGGAAAGCTCCGCATCGCGCGTGGACTCTGCTTCAAGGGCCGCGGCAGCATCGGTAAGGTCAAGGGCACCCAGCCCATTCCGAAGACGATCGATTACGATCTCTGGTGTGGCCCTGCTCCGAAAAAGCCACTGACCCGTGCCCGCCTGCACTACGACTGGCACTGGATCTGGGACTACGGCAACGGCGACCTGGGCAACCAAGGCATCCACCAGATGGACCTGGCTCGCTGGGGTCTGAACAAGGACGCTCTGGCCAATAGCGTGTTCAGCGTCGGCGGCCGCTTCGGCTATGAGGATGACGGCGAAACCGCCAACACCCAGATGGCCCTGTTCGACTACGGCGATTCCAGCCTGATCTTCGAAGTTCGCGGCCTGGGCACGAAGGACTGGTTGACCGGCTACCGCGACCAGCCGACCAAGGACAAGCGCAAGTCGGTCAAGGTCGGTGACATCTTCGAATGTGATGAAGGCTACGTCATCATCACCAGCTACTCCAACGCCGTGGCCTGCACCAAGGACTGGGAGGTCGTCAGGACCTTCGGTGGTGGTGGCGATCACTATGGCAACTTCATTCAGGCGGTGCGTAGCCGCAAGGCGGAAGACCTCAACGCCGACATTGAAGAGGGCCACCTGT
Source organism: uncultured Alcaligenaceae bacterium (assembly GCA_964410665.1). Lineage (GTDB taxonomy): Bacteria > Planctomycetota > Planctomycetia > Gemmatales > Gemmataceae > CAYPIE01. Next base: position 8,629 of record CAYPIE010000040.1, on the reverse strand, counting down.
CCAGCGCCCTATGCCACCTGGCCAATATCTCGTTGCGCTTGGGTACCGAGCAGTCGCTGGCCACCCCAGCCAAGGCGATGACCGATGATGCGGCCGCCGTCGAGACCATCACCCGTATGCAAGAGCACGTCGCCGACAACCGGGTTGAACTCAAGAAGACGATGTGCATGGTCGGTGCCAAGCTGGCCATCGAACCTGAAGCGGAGCGTTTTATCGGCAATCAGCCGAAAGCCAACGCCATGCTGAGCCGAGAGTACCGCAAGGGCTACGAAGTTCCTGCCAAGGTCTGATTCCACTGCCTTCCCGCCGCCGTTGGCAAGCTGCCGCGGCGGCGGCGGATTATTCCTCGATCGCCAGCTTGACACAAGCCACTTCTTTTGCATTCCGGACATACACCCGATCGTCGGCGAACGCCGGACAGGCCCAGCACTCGCCGCCACCGTCCAGAATCTGCTTCTCCCCGAGTAAGCGGAACTCGCTGGGGTCCGCGGCCACCAAGCCGAGTTTGCCGGTATCAGTCCAGACCAACAAGTGGTCGCCAACCAATAGCAGGTTGTTTTGCCCGCGTAATCGGGTGGACGCCCACATCTCCTTGGGTTCGCTACCATCGCCGGTCAGGCTGATGCATTTCAGCTCTCCGCGAGATTCATCGAATCCATAGATGTGGCCGTCGTGCACCACCGAGGAGGTGATCTTGTTACGCAACAATCGCCGTTTTTCAAATACTGTGCGTACCGACAGGTCTCCTGTCGAACCGCTGACCTGAACCAGGGCACAGCCAGTGCCATAACCGGAGGAGATGAAAATGTAATCGCCCACCACTACGGGCATGGCAATATTCGCGTTATATTGCGTGCGCCAATCCGTGCTCCACAGTGTCTGTCCGCTGAGCGGGTCGAGCCCGGCTAGGTGGCGAGCGGTAAACACAATGATCTGGGGCACCCCAGCACAGGCTGCCTTCTGTGGAGAACTATAGCCCGTCTCTTCCGACATCGTCCGCCACTGCACTTCCCCGGTGAAGCGGTTGTACGCCACCACCGTGCCCTCACTACCCCCAGGCTGGACGATCACTCGATCCCCGTCGATTAACGGCGAACAAGCGACCCCCCAAGTCGGTAACTCGGCGTCAAACTCGGCCAGCAGATCCTTCTGCCAGACCAGCTGGATGGGCACATCGCCGGTCTCTTCCAGACAAAGGAACTTCCCGGTCGCGCCGACCGTGTAGATCCGAAGTTGATTTATGGTCGGTGAGGCTCGGGGGCCGCCGGCATAGCCTTGTGAGAGTTCGGAGTACTCTACTGGGTAAGCATACAGCCAGCGTTGCTCACCCGTTGCGGCATCATAGCAAGTGATTCGTTCCTTGTTGTCTGCGTAGTCAAAGACATACACCTTGCCTTCGGCGACGCTGACCGAGCTGTAACCACCGCCACATGGCTGCCGCCAAACGACCTCCGGCGGCTGGGCATCCCAGTCGGGGTTCAACGCGACGCCGCGAACGATCCCGTCCCGTCCAGGGCCACGGTACTGTGGCCAGTCGGAGGTCGGTGCTCGGTCCGGAGTGCTTTGCAGGTCAGCCTGTTGCAGTTCGGCCATGGCCGCCGCGTCTGTGCGCTCGTTCACCTTCCAGGCCAGGAGGTTCTCCTGGTCCAGATACCACCAGACGCCGCCGGCAACGCCCAGGCTGAGCAAGCCAAGGATGGCAGGCCGCAGCTTCCGCGCTAGCAAGGCGTAGACCATCAGCACCCCCCCCAGTCCCGCAATGGCGTAGATGCTCAGCATTTGTGTCTCCGAAAATGATGATGTTCCAACGGCCGAGGCCGAGTTAAGCTGGCTTGCCTCACCTTGTCAGTTTGTACCTACCCGGGCTATGGTAAGCTGCGTGAGGTTGTCTCATGAACGTTTTGCCAGGATGGGTCGCATGCAGCAGGTATTATTTCGCATCCCAGTGCCGTGGAGCGAGGAAGGCATACCGATTTATGGCTTTGGGATGATGCTCTTCCTCACTTTTGTGCTTTGTACCTGGTTTGCCAGCCGACAAGCCAAGAAGCGGGGCATTCCCCCGGAGAAAATCCAGGATCTCGCCATTGTCCTGTTTGTGAGCGGAATTATCGGTGCTCGCATCGTCTACATGATTCAGTATGGGCGGCCTTGGTGGGAGTTTTTCAAGATCTGGGAAGGGGGCATTGTCTTTTATGGCTCGGCCCTCGGCGGCATCCTTGGCTATATCATCTTCTATCGGCTGGTGTTGCGGCGATTCAACGTATCAACCTGGCAGCTCGCCGACATCGTCGCGCCTACGATCGCTCTGGGGCTGGCGATCGGTCGGCTCGGCTGCTTTCTCAACGGCTGCTGTTACGGCCATGCTGTGGGTGCAGAATGTCCGCTCCCCGAGGTAGCCCAAGCACGCTTTCCACTTCTGACCAGCCCCGCTCAGGAAGTCTTGGTCGACCAACAACATCTGCAAACCATCGCCGGCTTCAGTATCCCGCTTGGACCCCCCGACCCTGCAGACCCCAGGACGCTTGTGGCGGCAGTGGAGCCCGATTCCAACGCCGACAGGGCTGGATTGCAGCCCGGCGACCGGATCGTGGCGGTCAACGGCCAGGTGAATACGGTGATCCTCGAAGGGGCGGCATCCGCGGACGTTCGGCAAACCTTGGAGAAACGCTTGTCGGATGACGAGATCCAACTCCTCCCTTCCGGGGAGCCCGAACGTGGCCGTGTTCAGATCCTCTTTTCGGATCCGGAGCTTTATCAAACCTGGCGTCCCAAGGTCCAGAAAATCCTCCCACAGATGGGTGTTTACGATTACTTTAGTGATCTCATGCTGGACTGGCCGCGGGGTGAGCAGGCTCTGCAACTTACCATCGAACGGGATGGCCAGCCCGTTGAACTGCCTGCTTTTGTGCCGCGAACACTACCGCTGTTTCCGACGCAATTGTTTGAAACCATCAGCATGCTGCTGCTGTTCTTTCTGCTGCTAGCCTATTATCCCTTCCGCCGACACGATGGCCAGCTGATGGTGCTGTTGATGATCGGTTATGCCCTCCACCGCTTTGTCAACGAGCAATTACGAACCGACACCGATCCGGTTGCCTTCGGGCTGACCCTCTCGCAAAACGGCAGTATCGTGGTTCTCCTGGGGGCCATTATTCTCGAGCTCGTTCTGCGGAGGTACTCCCCACGTCGGACGAAAGGGAGCGATCCCTCGACGATCCCACCTCCCGTTCCGGCAACCACCTCGGCCTGAGCAAAAGCGCCTCCGGCCACCCTCAAGGTGGCCGGAACTTGACGCGACTCCTGATCAGACCGCGGGTGCGGGGATCGGGGACTCCTGCTCTGCAGGCTCTTGACGTCGCTTCGACCAGCGCCACAGCTCGCCGAGCCATAGCACCGGTGAGGTTAACACGATGATCAACAGCCAGTGTTCCCAGGAGAGGGGTGCTGTACGGAACACGTCCCCGCCAAATTGGACCAGCAGGATCTGACCGACCAGGATCAGCACCGCGATGACCAAGAAGCTACGGTTTGCGAAGAGCCCGTGGAACGCCGACTGGTAGGAGCCCAGACAGCGGGCGTTGAACAGGTTCCAGAACTGCAGCAGCACGAACACGCTAAAGAACACGGACAATGCGTAGCGGTTCTCCTCGGCCGCCACCTTCAGGGTGCCGGTCAGCACACCCCCTTTGAGATAACAGAGGAAGCCGAACAGGATCGCCAGGAAGATCCCACCCACCCCGAGGATACCCCGCCGCATCGTCGGCGTGACGATGAACGCATCGGGGTGCCGGGGCGGTCGCTTGAGCACGTGTGGGTCCGCTGGCTCGGTTGCCAGGGCCAAAGCCGCGAAGGTATCCATGATCAGGTTCACCCAGAGCATCTGGGTTACCGTCAGCGGTAATTCGACGCCGAAGAACGGCCCGAGCATGGCGATGCCCAGGGCGACCACGTTGATGGTCAGCTGGAAAAGGATGAACCGCTGGATGTTCTCGTACAGCGACCGGCCCCACATGATGGCGTTGACGATCGAACGGAACGAATCATCCAGCAGGATAATGTCGCTGGCTTCCTTGGCCACCGAAGTACCTGTCTTGCCCATGGCCAGTCCGACGTTGGCATGGTTGAGGGCGGGAGCGTCATTGGTGCCGTCGCCGGTGACGGCAACCACCTCGCCTTGCTCTTGGAGGAGACGTACCATTCGCATCTTGTCGGTGGGCCGAGCGCGGGACATCACCTTGAGATCCTTGAGGCGTTCGCGGGCTTGTTCTTCGGTCAGCTCGCCGAAGGCCGGGCCCGTGATCTGCCGCTCGGGCGGATCGGTGGTTTGCCACAGGCCGATCTGCTTACTGATCTCCAGGGCAGTCTCGGCGTTGTCGCCGGTCACCACTTTGACGCCGACCCCGGCTTCGTCACATGCCTGGATCGCCGGTGGAACCTCCGGGCGTACCGGGTCGGCAATGGCCACAAAGCCTAGCCAGGTCAGGTTGCTGACCAGGTCCTCGACCGCCGTACCGTTGTCAGCTGCTGGCGCTTCGCGATAGGCCAACCCGAGGGTTCGCATGCCCCGCTTCTGAGCTCGGTGCAACTGGTCGGCGATCTGGTTTCGCTGCTCTCCGAAGGGCTCGGCTCCTTTCTCGGTCTGCATCGAGGTGCAACGCTCCAGCAACATCTCCGGAGCCCCCTTGACATGCAAGAGCTTCTTGCCGAGCACGGCCGAATCGCCCAGGGTGGCCATATACTTCCGCTCGGTCGAAAAGGTCAGCTGGTAATCCACCGGAAAGTTGTCCCGCGTGAGGGCGTAGTTCACCTGGTTGGCATGTAGCCACAAGAGCAGGGCACTTTCGGTCGGGTTGCCGATCGCCTTGACCTGGCCTCCCTCGCCGCGGCTTAGGTGGGCGGTACTGTTGGCCGCGACCCCCTCGGCGATCAAGTCGGGCAGCTGACCTTCGCCGTTCTGCATCATCGAGAAATGCGGCTCAGCCACGTGCATTTCGTTGAGCGTCAAGGTGCCCGTCTTGTCCGAGCAGATCACCGTGGCCGCCCCAATCGTCTCGCAGGCATGCATGCGACGTACCAGGTTGTTCGAGGCGGTCATCTTGCGCATGCTGTAGGCCAGGCTTAGCGTCACCGACATGGCCAAGCCTTCGGGCACCGCGACCACGATAATGGTCACCGCGATCATGAAGTAGAGTAACAGCTTACTCACCGCGGCATACGGCAGCCAATCGGCCGGCGTGAACGGGACGATACCGATGGCGATGCCAATTCCCACCTGGACGGCAAAGAGAACGATGCCGATCACGGCGGTCGTCAGCCAGGCCTTGAGCGTGTCGTTCTGTAGCCAACCAGGCGGCGCAAGCGAACTGCCTAGCATCTCTAGGCCGTCGAATACAATCGGCAGCCAGACGCGAACCAGGGCGACCAAGACACTGATGATCAAGCTCAACGCGAAATACCACTGACCCTCACTCAGGTTGAGCTCGCCCGGCGTCAACGCCCCGCGGACGAGCAAGGCGATAAAGGTGATGGACGCGGCTCCCAGGCCGACTACACCGATGAGCTTGCTCAGTCGAGCCAGTTGCTTGTTCAGGGGTGTTTCCTCGGTCGACTCCTCCGCAGCGCCCCCAAACGCCTTGCCGATCTCCGTCGTATCACCGACGGCGGTCACTCGCATGATGCCGTGACCATCGGCCACCATGGTGCTGCGCAGCAGCTGGTTCGCGGCGTAGGTCGTGCGCTGTGCACCCGGAACAGGCTCCTGAACGGTTTTGTTCGCCGGCAAGGATTCTCCAGTCAGCCGCGCCTCGTTGACCTGAAGGGACACGGCTTCGATCAAGTTCCCATCGGCCGGTACTTCCTCGCCTACCTCCACAAAGACCAGGTCGCCAACCACAATGTCCTTCCGCGGCACCGTCTCGTAGCCTTCCGAGCGGATGACTTTGATCGGGACCTCATCGTTGACCTGGTTGAGGATGTCAAATTCGCGATTGGCTCGGTACTCATTGACAAATGCTAGGGTCGTGGCCAACAGAATGGCCACGATGATGCCGATTCCTTCCGCAAAGCGTCCTTCTACTGCTCCGACCGCAATGGCGATGGCCGCGGCAATCATCAAGATCCGGATCACCGGGTCCTCAAACTTCTCGAGAAATTGCTTCCACCAGGGATCGCGTTCGGGCGGGGTCAACACATTCGCGCCATGCTTGGCGCGGCTCTGCTCGACTTCGGCAGGGCTTAGACCGCGCAGTTGGCTCTCGGTGGCAGCACTAGTAGACATGCGATCTCATCACTCCATGTGAAAACAGTCCGGGCATGGGATTACTACACGCATATTCGCGGCAATTTTCCTCCCATTCTATGGGCTCGGCCCCAGGCCGACTCGAGCAGACACTGCGATCCCACCCTTCTGCTCCCCGGCCGGTGCTCTCCCATGCATGTTCTACACTTCGGTGCTGGTACCAGGATCTCGTTCTCATCAGGAAATGACCTTTATGTTCGGAGCTTTCTTCTCCCTGGGGATGGTGGCGATTAACCGCCAGTTGAGCTTTCGCTGGTTTGTGCTCGTCCATGTGCTCTGCGTCAGCTTGTTAGCTTTGCTGGTCGAACTGCGGCCCCGCGTGGAAAATCTGGTCACACTTGGGCAGATGCTGTTGTCGCTGAGCATCGTCGAGGGAGCGATGTTGATTGGCTGGCGGTTGACCCAGATTCCGAAGAGTCAGTCGCTTGAGTTTCTTCTGGTCTCCCCAGTGCATCCGCGTCCCATGTTCCTGGCCGAGGCCCTGGTGGGCATCAGTCGCGTGACGCTCATCACCCTGAGCGGCTTGCCGGTCTTATTGGTGCTAGTCCTGAGCGGTCATCTGGTACCGGTGGATGTGTTGGTCCTTTTAGGAGTGCCCTTGACCTGGGGACTGGTCACCGGGCTGGGGCTTACCATGTGGGCCTATGAACCCCAGCTCGTGCGTCGCATTGGCGAAATCCTGGCCATCATTGCGGTCAGTATTTATCTGATCATTGGCATTCTCGCTGGCGAACGTCTGGGCACCTGGCTGGAAAGCCTGCCACCGGAAGTGGCTGAAGCGATCTTTGGTGGCTTTGTGGGTGTGCATGACTACAACCCATTTGGCGTCCTGGTCTATTGGTTTCTCCCCTGGCGCGATGAGGTGATCGCTGCCCAGCGGCTATGGACGGTCGAGCTGGTGGGTCTCGGCCTACTGCTGTTCATGCTCTTGCGCGCGGCCTCGCGGCTCAGAGCACACTTTCATGAACGACACTATCGCCCCATTTCCTCCAAGCGTCCGGATGAGACCAGTAAGATCGGTGACCGTCCCTTGGCTTGGTGGGCCGTACGACGGGTCATGGAATACTCCGGCCGGGTGAACATCTACATGGCTGGGGCTTTCGGTCTGTTGTACGCCACGTATGTGGTCGCAGGGGATAGTTGGCCCAGTTGGATGGGACGGGGCGTGTTTATCATGTTTGAACGCATGGGGGGCGCTCCGATGTTGATTACCGGGTTGGTCATCCTCGCCGCCGTGCCAGCTGCTTTCCAATATGGTCTTTGGGACTCTGGGCCGCAGGAACGGGCCAAACGTCTGGAACTGCTGCTCCTCACCGACCTGAACGCCTGGGATTACTGGCAGGCGGCCCGAACCGCGGCTTTATGTCGGGGCCGGGGCTACATGGTGATCGCCGTTGTACTGATCCTCGCGATGCTTTGGAGTGGGCAGGCGAATCTCTGGCAGGGTCTGGCTGGGGCATTGGCGGGGGTACTGCTGTGGTCATTGGCCTTTGCCATGGGTTTTCGCGCCTTCGGTCGCGGTTCGCAATCCAGCGGAATAGGCACCCTATTGACCCTCGGTTTCCCGCTAATGACCGTCGCATTGCTGCGTCTGGGTTATACGCAGTGGGCTCCTTTGGTCCCTCCTGGGGCGGTCTATACTATCCTGGCAGGTCCGGTCCGCTGGACCTGGTTGCTGGGACCTTGTTTGACGGCGGTATTCACCGTCTGGGTAAGTCGAGAAGCTTTGAAACACTGTGATCGCGAGCTCCGACAGTGGATGAGCGAGGTCCAACGGAGGTAGCTTGGCCTCGAAAACGTCATAAAACCTCCGGAAAAACCCGGAAAAGTCCAACCCATTGCACGGATGACGCTTGGATGTCCGACCTCCGAACCTCCCAAAAAAAGCCCCGGAAACGTCCAGTTTTGTCCTGGAAACGTCCGGGAGTCCATTCCGAAGCCGACGTAGGACGGCTGTTTTGCTCGATTCCCGACATCGGGGATGTGAACGAGCTTCGATCCTTAGCTCTGAGAATGGCATGGCTGTGCAAGGTTCTGCACCTCGCCTCGGTTGCGCAATACTGTCTATATGTATATATAGAAGTTGAGGGAGAAAAACCGGGAAGAATTTTTGCTTAGACGTGCGCTTGAATAAATCTGCGATCGAATCAGCTGGTAGTGAGTGAGGGTCTCTCGGGAAGCACTGGAGCAGTCGCGGTAAGTCACAAAGCAGTTGTGATAAATTGTCCGCGATGGCGATGCGCGGTCATCCCCCGGACGTGAGTCTGGGTTTTGCCTGGTAGAAGCAGAGGCGTTTTGGGGGCGGCGTGGGCCGGGGGGTTTGTGGGGCGG
>CAYPIE010000039.1:0-52073 GCA_964410665.1 uncultured Alcaligenaceae bacterium | reverse complement strand
GTACCAGATTCGGTTCCCGTCCACTTCCCGTCTTATCGCTTGGAGTATCGATCTCGTAAGCGGTCGCCATTTGACAAATAACCTGTCTCAACGACGTGATTCGTGTCCGACTCCCAACCGATGATGGCCGTGAAGCGTTGGTTTTTCCCATGGCACTCACCGCATTCACCATGAGGCAATTCATCGCTGGCTCCTTCGTGTAGTTGAGCGGAATTAATTCAAGCAACCATGTGCACATTATATAAACATGGTTTTTATTACTGCACCCAACGGCAAGGAGGGAGGTCCGTTTCTTTACAGGGTTAGTTACTGTCTATTGTTCGTTGCACGGACAGCGTCACGCCATGCCGGGCAAGGATGTACTCCTGGCGGTACAACAGCAGGTGTTCGCTGAACTTTCTGGGTATGACGTGGACCAGTAGGCCCGGGCTGGGCAACCTTCGGCTTCATATATTACAGTATATGAAATTACTTGATATTTATAACAAAGACTTCGACCGAACAGCGGCCGTGCCTTTTCCGAGCGGCGGGTGTAAACCCGTCGAAGGTGGCACTGAGGTACCTCGAACCTCCGCAGGTGTGAACCTGCCGCGACGGAGGCAGGCTCCTCGACGGAACTCTGTGCAACGCTCGGCGGGTTACCACCCAAAGGTGTTCGGCACGATGATTGCTGGTGGGTTTTCTCCCCGCATCGGAGCGGCCTCGCAGGGTTGCCGGCTGGGTGGCACGCCCGGACCGTGGCAACTCGAGTGCCGAACACCATTGGGTTCACACCCGCCGCTCGGAAAGAAAAGTCTCACCCCGCCAGGCAGGACACGAGTTCCTCGACAGAACTCTGTCCAACCCTCGGCGGGTTCACACCCGCTGCTCGGAAAGAACGGGTACATTGTCCGAGAGCGTAGCATTCGCTAGGATGTGGCCGGTCGAGGCCGGGAAGTGTCACCGACCTTGAAACCAGTATCACAAGGAACATCTACATGTACCGATTTATCTTCCAGAGTCTGCTCGTGACGTTGTTAGTTGGATGGATGGCTCCGACTGTCTGGGGTGAGACGACCCAATTATCGGCGGATGCCAAGAACAAGATCATCGAAGAAGTGAAGAAGGCCGCGGACAAGCTTGACCAGGCGTTCAACGATAAAGACATCCCCGCCATCAAGGGGTTGTGCACCCCAGACCACCTCTCGGTGACGCTCTATCAGCCCAAACCTAAAGGGTTGGCGGAAGCCTTTCGGCTCCTGGAAGACTACAAGACCTCTGCTTATACGCGCATGAACGTGACCGTGAAGCCGCTGAACGCCAACACCGCCCTGTTGAACATGACGGTCCGCGTGAAGTCAACCTTCCGTGGCAAGCCGATGCCGTCGCGTTACTTCGCTTCGGGAGTGTGGGTCAAGCGGGATGGTAAATGGCTCGAGGCGTTTTACCAAGAGACACCACTGACCGATCAGTAACTGCTGTGTGCGAAACCTCACTTCGCCTGGCGGAGGGCGGCCACCGTCTCGGGGGATGGCTTGAACGACCCGGGGCGGTGGCCCTGAGCGATCATCGTCGGTGTCCAGCCGTAGCGGTTCTTGTGGTCCCACACCTTGGAGTCGGCCCCGTGTTCGGCCAGGAAGGTAACCACCTCTGGGAAATTGCGATAAGCCGCACCGTGCATGGCCGTTTCTCCGTTTTTGTCGACGGCGTTGACGTTGCCACCCAGGTCGATGAGGAATTGTAGGGCCTCAAGGACCTCGGGTTCGGTCCCCGCTTCTTCGCCAACGGCTCTTACCCCGACACCGGCCGCGGCCATGATCGGGGTGGCACCATCGACGTTGGTGATGTTCGGATCCGCGCCGAGTTCGAGGAGTGTGGACAGGTAGGGCAGATCGGCGGTTTTGGCCGCCATCAGCAGCGGCGTGGCTCCCTGCTTGTTGAGCACGGCCCTGCCCCCTTTGCCAGTGCGCAAACGGGTGTTGACATCGGCGCCTCGCTTGACGATCGCCCGGACGAACTGCAGGGCGGTGAGCTTGCCCGATCCCCGCGGTGGTGGGTCACCATCGGGTGCCTCGCCACGATTCGGTTTGCGGACCCAGCTGAGGACGTGCAGTGGCGTATAGCCGCTACGTTGATCGTTGGGGTCGGCCCCATGGTCGACCAGCCAGATGGCCAGTTCGAAATGACCACTCTCGACTGCCAGGATGAGCGCTGATGTCCCCTTCCTTGGCACGCGTGCACCCCCACGTTTGGGATGCATCGGGGCGTTGACATCCACCCCTTCCTCGACCAATCGCTTGACCACCGGCAAGTGGCCCTCGCGGGCAGCAAACAACAGGGGCGTAAAACTCGAATCGAGCTTGGCATTTGCATCGGCACCGGCCTTGAGCAGAGTGTCGACGGCAGCCAGGTTTCCCTTGGCCGCCGCCCACATCAGCGGTGTCTGGCCCTTGCGGTCCTTGGCATTCACCTTGGCGCTGTGTTCGAGCAACTGTTGGATGGTGGCCGGGTCGCCAGTACGGGCGGCGATGGCTAGGGGCGCTAGCTGGTTCGGTAGACGAGGATCGACCTTGGCACCCGCCTCGAGTAATGCAGCAGTGATCTTCGGCTCGCCGAAGCGGCAAGCGATGGCCAGGGGAGTAACATCGTAGCGCGTCCGGGCGTTGGCGTCGCTGCCGGCCGCGAGTAGTCGTTCCACACTGTCCAGGTGACGATGATAGACCGCCCAGTGCAGCGCGGTCATGCCATCCGGTTGAGCAACATCGATCGCAACGTCCTGGTGAAGTAGCTCGGTTACCAATGCCCAGTTGCCGGACTCCGCTGCCGCCACCAGCCGGTTCTCTTCACCCGCTTCACATGCAGCGCCGAAGAAGAACAGCGTGAGGCTCAGAGCGATACCCAGGAGATAGGGTTGCTGGCGTAGGTTGTTCAGCATTGGCGTTGCTTGCATGGTCACACTCCCCTTCACCACGGTTCCCAGTTAATCTGCCAGCGGCTCGAACAGTTCATCCGCGCCCCCTTGACTGTCGGCAAAGTGGTCGATGTCGATGCCCACTTTGTTCAACAGGGTCAGGTGCAGGTTGGCCAGCGGGGTGTGTTTCGGGTAGGTCTGGTGGCGGCCGCCACGCATGTTCCCGGCTGCGCCACCGGCGACCAGAATCGGGAGGTCAGTGTGATCGTGGGCATCGGGGTCACCCATACCGCTGCCGTACAGGTATAGGGTGTGGTCGAGCAGAGTGCCGTTGCCCTCGGGGGTGGCCGCCAGCTTCTCGAGGAACTCGGCGAACAATGACACATGGAACTGGTTGATTTTGGCCAGTTTGGCCAGTTTTTCGGGGTTGTTGCCGTGGTGCGAGACCGGGTGGTGTGGTTCCGGCACGCCGATCTCGGGGTAGGTCCGCGTGCTGGCCTCGCGGGCCAGCTGGAAGGTGACCACACGTGTGATGTCGCCCTGGAAGGCCAGCAGCTGTAGGTCGAACATCAGCCGAGCGTGCTCGGCATACGAGGCAGGTACTCCGGTCGGACGGTCCAAGTCAGGGAGTGGGTTCTCCTCGACCTTGGCTTCGGCTTGCTGAATCCGCCGTTCGACTTCGCGGATGCTGTCGAAATAGCTATCGACCCGGTTGCGGTCAGCCGCGCCCAGGCTGGCCTTGAACCGCTTCATCTCACCGCTGACCGCATCGAGCAGGCTCGCGCGGCGACGTAGGTCGGCACGCCGCTCAGCGGTCGTCCCCCCCTCGCCGAACAGGGTTTCGAAGACAATGCGTGGATGGGCTTCCGCAGGAAGAGGAGTCGTCGGTGAGAACCAGGACAGGTTATTTTGATAGACACAAGCATATCCGTTGTCACATTGGCCGACGTTGTCGAGCAGGTCCATGGCCAACTCCAACGACGGCAACTGGGTTTGCTGCCCAAGCTGGCGTGCAGCGATCTGGTCGACTGTGGTACCCAGGTAGTAGTCCGAGCTCTCGGTTCGCTTGGCCCGGGCGGCACTCAGGAACGCGGCATTGGAGGTGGCGTGTGAGCCGGGGTAGGCGTTGCGTAGCTCCATCCCGGAGACGACCGTGACCTGGTCCTTGACCTTCTGCAACGATTGGAGCGATGAAGGTAGCTGATTCAGTTCCGTCCCGCTCGGGACCCATTCGTTCGGGTAGAACCCCATCGGGATGTAGATGTAGCCCAGCCGACGCAGTCGGGCAGGGTTGGCCGGGGTGTTGGCCAGGGCCGTGCTGGCGGCGACCATGGCGTCGAGCAGCGGCAGTGCGAAGGCGACTCGAGCACCTCGCAGGAGCGTGCGGCGTGAGATCGGTTTGGTTAGGCTCATGGCGCAACCCTCATCTGGAACGGATGGCTGGAGGCAATGCCGAGGATCAAAGACGAAAATCGGTACTGGTGTTTGGCAGCGTCACGAACGATCTTGCGGACGGCTGGGCCATCGGCAGGTTCGACGCCGCGACCTAAGGCAAAGGTAAGTAGCTTTTCGGTCAGGGTGCCGACAAACAGTTCGGGGTGGGCTAGGATACCGGCCTCGAGTTCGGCCGGCCCGCTGACGCTCGTTCCATCTGGCAGGGCGCCCGCGGCATCGACGGGTTGCTCCTGGTCGAACAACCGCCAGCGGCCGACGGCATCAAAATTCTCGAGGCCAAAGCCGACCGGGTCGATGCGGTCATGGCAGCTGGCACAGGCTTGGTTCGCGCGGTGTTCCGCCAACCGCTCACGGATAGTCACCGCCGAGGTAGCGGTCTTGTCCTTGAGGCTGGGCACATTCGGTGGTGGAGGTGGCGGTGGCGTGCCTAGGATGTTCTCCAAAATCCAGCTACCACGGACGGTGGGGGAGGTCCGGGTGGCATACGAGGTCACCGCCAGGATGCTGCCGTGGCGGAGAATCCCGCCGCGGGGGTGCTTAGTCCCAGCAACCTTGACTGGGCGAAACTCGCTGCCGTAGACGTGCGGGATGCCGTAGTGCTTGGCGAGCCGCTCGTTGAGGAAGGTGATGTCGCTATCGATCAGCTTGAGAACGCTCTGGTCTTGTCGCAGCACGTGTTCAAACAGTAACTCGGTTTCGCGTCGGAGTGCATGCCGTAAGTTATCATCGAAGTCGGGGAAACGCCGCATGTCCGGGCGGAAGTTGTCGAGGTTCCGCAAGTAGAGCCATTGTGCGGCGAAGTTGCTGACCAACGATTCTGAGCGAGCGTCGGTCAGCATTCGCTCGACCTGGGTTTTGAGGACTTCGGGGTGATGCAGTTGGCCTGACTCTGCATGCCCAAGCAGCTCATCATCGGGAAGGCTGCTCCACAGGAAAAAGGACAGGCGTGAGGCCAGTTCCAGTGACGGGATGCGGTACGGCTCTCCGGAGGTAACCCCTGAAGATGTCACCTCGGCTCGCAGCAAGAAGTGCGGGTTAGCCAGGATGGTGGTCAGGGCGGACTCGATGCCCGCCTCAAAGCCATCGGCGTCGGCCCGCTCGCGGAAGAACTGCATGGGGACTTCAAGGTCAGCATCGGTCACCGGTCGGCGGTAGGCCAGCCGGGCGAGCCGACGCAGGATCGACTCGGCATCGTCAGCAAACTCCTTCGAGCTGCCCGGATAGGAGGTAAAGATACGACGACGGCTGGGAGTATCGCCAGGCCCCTTCGTAGCAAAGGGGCCAACGATGGATACCTCGTATAAGGCGGGTGCGTGCCGGGGGTGTCGGTGCCGGTTGAATCGGGCATCGAAAGGTTGCCGTCGAATTTCCTCGAGCCGGTCCAACTTCTTGGGGAAGGTGACGCCGAGCTGATGGGGTCCGGCAGTGACCTGAAACCGTTTTTTTAGATTCGCATCGACTAGGGTGTCGTCGCGCTGGTAGCCCTTGCCCCCTTTGGGCGATTTGACGGTGAAGCGATGGACGAGCGCCCGGTCGAGCAAGACATCAATATCGTGCGACCCATTGAGCCCTTCGATATTCTCATCGCGATCACGCATCAGGCGAAGCTGAATCTCATATTCGCCGGTCGCCGGGAAGTGATGCTTGATCAGTGTGCCACCGCGGGTACCTAGGGGCAGGCCGGCGACGTGCGACTCCTGGGTGCGGTCGGCGGGCAAGCGGAGGGTGAAGCCGCCAACACTTCGCTGTGGTCCACCGACCGCTTGGCGGGCGATCCGTTCCGCGGCAGTTACATAGCGACTGAGTAATGCCGGGGAGAGTTGGCCCAAGGTGACATTGTCGAAGCCATGTCCGGATTGATCGGCGGGCAACAAATCGGCAACGTCGACCTCGAGGGCCAGCAGATCGCGGATGGCGTTGCGATATTCGGTGCGGTTGAGCCGGCGGATCGGATCGACCTGGCCGGGGTGTGGGTACGCGGTGGCGTGCTGCTCGAGGATCGCCGCCATCGCCTGGGTGAGCTGGCGATATTCCGCTTCGCTCGGCCGGCGGGGTGCCGCAGGCGGCGGCATCTGGCGGGCGCGGAGCCGCTTGAGGGCCCGTTCCCAGTCAGTCGTATCCCAAGGCTTTTTGGAGAGGGCGATGGCGGCATCAAACTTGGTGAGATCAAACTCGCCACGAGCATGTTCGCCGAGGTGGCAGCGAAGACAATAATCATCGACGAGTTTATTGATGGTCTCAACCTGCGGCTGGAAGTCCGCGGCCGCCAGAGCACTCGGGGCGAGGAATAGCAACAGGGCGATCTGCCAGGTGGATGGCCCGGAGTCTCGAGCCGTAGGTAGCCCTGGAGGACCGGACCGACCAAATCGCTTCAGTACGACGGGGCGGAGAGAAAATCGATGCATAACGCAGTTGCCTATACGTTCGGAGGCAGGAGGTTCGACGGCTAGGTCGGCGGCCCATCGCTTGGCTGGCTCGGAGCGCCATGTCTGGATCGGACCGGGGGTGGTCCTGCCGAGGGTCCGTTTTCTTCCTGGTGGATTTCTTAACAATCCAGCATACCCGGATTCCGACTGCACGGCTACATTATTGCCAATCAGACGGATAAACAACCGATTAATCGATCTTTCATTCCTAAGATTTTATAATCATATTATCGACTTTCTTTGTCTGAGGGTCCACCAACTCATTCTCGCGCCAAACGGGGACAAAACCCGGACGTTTCTGGGACGTTTCTGGACAGTTTTTATGCGGTTCGTTGGAGCGAAACCGCTCGATGGGCAGGCGAAGAGGGTCCAAAATGGCCGATAGTAGAATTATTTTCTCAATATTGGCGAGAATAACGCAGATTTTGCGGCAGGTTTACTATATATATGTATAGAAGGTTTTTCTCGGGATTCGCGCATCAGTACTTGGATTTCAGAATCGTCTATCCAGATCGTCTCCCTGAACAATGATTGCCGTTTTTGCCCACACGATTTCTGGATCGGACGGATGCGTACGATGCCGGACTGGGTGCCAACGATAACGCTTCAGTCGTTGAGGATGGTCAGCCCATTTCCCTGGTCCAGAAATTGGGGAGTCTGTCACGTGTCGGTCAATGAACCGCAACTACGCCCGTTGCCACGGACGCGGGAGCGACTGATTGAGGCGGCGATGGAAGCGTTGCGTGCCAAGGGGCTGGCGGGGGTGACGACGCTACGCATTGCTCGGGCCGTCGGCATCGTTCAGTCCGGGGTGTATCGTCACTTTCCAACGGTTGAAGCGCTGCTGGCGGTAGCCGCGGAGCGGGTGGGAGCGCGTGTCCGCCAGATCGTGCTCGAGGATCGCCTGTTCGGAGGTCTGGTCGAAGCTCGCCAGCCACAACCACGGGTCGCTTACTGTGCAAATATGCTGGCGTTGATGCGGCGTGAATGGCACTTTCTGGAGTTGCTGCAGCGGTTTCGCCGCGAGCCATCTCCGCTCGGGCAGGTGCTTCATCAGTGCTATCGCGAGTTGGTCGATGACCTGACGACACATTTACACACAGTAGCCGAGGTCGAGGGTGTGGTTGTGTCGCCAACGAAGTTGCAACGGCTTGCCGAGGGTTTGCTGGCAGCGGTGCTGGCCGTTGGTGAGTCAGAAGCCCGTCGAGATCCAAGCGGGATGGATGCCGCGGTGGAACTGGCGGGCATGATTGTCGGAGCCTGTCAGGGTGTGTTCCATCGCCCACTGTCTTGAGAAAGCCAGCAAGTCGACGGAACAAGGAGAATCCACTCAACCTCGGGAGCCGTATCGCTCTCGATCAGCGAAGCAGCCCTGCCAGCGGCTGTTGACTCTCGGCGAAAGAGTCTAGCTGAACACCGGCGAGTTGCAGCATGGCTAGGTGAAGATCGGACATCGACTGATTATCCCGGGAGGACAATTGGCGTCCGCTGCGAACGCGGCCTGCCGCATTGCCGGCGAGCAAGACAGGCAGCTGCTTCTCGCCGTGCTCATGTCCATCGGCAAGACTCGATCCGTATAGGATCAAGGTGTTATCAAGGAGGGTCCCTTCGCCTTCCTTGATCGAAGCGAGTCGTCCCAGGAAGTAAGCCACTTGTTCATGGTGCCAGCGGGTGACAGCGTTGTACATATCCCGTTTGGACGCGACCGAGTCCCAAGAAGTCTGGCCGTCATCGTCCTCGGTCTTGCCGGAAATATCTCGGTAGTGCGACAGAGCATGCCAGGTCCCACGAACCCCATCGATGAAGTCGAAGTAACGATTGCTCTGGCCGTGGTCGAGCATCAGGGTGGAGACGCGAGTGGCATCCGCCCAGAAGGCCAGCGCCATCATGTCCAGCATCAGCCGCATATATCCCTCGTGGGAGGTCGGAATTCCAGGAGCGGGCCGGACCAGGCTGTCGGCCAGGTCACCGGCTTGCTTGGCCCGCTTGGCTTGCTGCTCGGCAAAGTCAAGTCGGCGTTCGACCCCACGGATCGATTCGAGGTACTCATCGAGCTTGCGCTGGTCGGCGTTGCTCACCTGGCGACGTAGACTCTTGGCATGTTCGGAGACGGAATCGAGTACGCTGCGATCGACCGCGGCTCCGTCGCCAGGCCGGAACATGCGGTCGAAGATGACGCGTGGCTCGACTTCCCGGGGTACCGGCCGGCCACTGGCGGACCAGGATAAGGTATTGCGGGGTAAGTCATTGGCGAAATGCCCCTCGCCCTTCAGGGACAGTTCTAGAGAGGGTAGCAGCGTGTCGCGGCCAATTTGTTGGGCGGCGAGCTGGTCGACGGAAACTCCCCCGGCATCGATACGCCGGCGATCGTAGCTGCCGCCGGTCAGCCAGGTGGCCGTGCCGGCGACGTGTCCGTTGCCGCGGGGCGTCCAGAGTCGCTCGGGGAGGACCAGGTGCTCGGCAAACGGCTGAAGGGGTTTCATCCAGCGGTTGAGTTCGATCAAACGGCCATCCTCGCCGACGCGGGCGGGTGCCCAGCCACCACGAGCCACCCCGTTGGGGAAGTAGAGGTAGGCCAGCCGCACCGGAGGTGTGGGGGCCGTCGCGGTGGCCGCGGAGAGGGTGCCCATGACCTCCAGGGCCGGCAGGGCGATGGCTGCACCGACTCCCTTCAGGAGAGTCCGGCGGCTGATGGGATGTTGCTTCATGGGATTCACCTCGCAGAGGTTGGGTTCTTCTTGTACTGGAAGGGGTAGCTGGTAACAACTCCGATGATCAGCTCTTGCAAGGCCTCGTTGTGGGCTCGCAGGTGGGCGACGATGTCTCGGACAGCACGCTCATCGTAGTACTCGAGCTGCCGGCCAAGGGCATATGCCAGGATTTTCCGGGTCAATTGGCGGGATAACTCGTCCTTCCGCTGGGCCAAGATCACGCGCTTGAGCCCTTGGGGGCCGCGGAATTTACCGCCGCCGGGTAATACGGCCCGAGAGTCGATGAAACGACCATCGCGGCGCGTTCGCCAACGGCCGAAGTCATCGAAGTTTTCCAGGGCAAAGCCCAGAGGGTCGATCTGATCATGACAGCTGGCACAGCGTTTGTCGGCGCGATGGAGTTCCATTTTGGCGCGCATCGATAGATTGTCACGGTCTTCGATCTCCTCATCGAACTCGCTGACGCCCGGTGGTGGCGGAGGCGGGGGCGTGCCCAGGACATCCGAGAGGATCCACTTCCCCCGGACCACCGGACTGGTTCGACCTGGAAACGAGGTGACCGCATGGAGGCTTCCCTGGCCGAAGATGCCCCCGCGTCGGCCCGCGTCGGCCAGTTTGACCAGGCGCATCTGCTCCCCTTTGACCCCCCGGATACGGTAGTGCCGGGCCAGTTCCTCGTTGAGGAAGGTGTAATTGGCGTCGACCAGTTCACTCAGTGGCCGGTTTTCGCGGAGCAGGTGGACAATAAACAGAGCCGTTTCCGCCCGCATCGCAGCCATGAGCGAGTCGGTACACCAGGGGTTATCGATGGGGTCACGCCGGATGCGCTTGCCGAGGTCGTCGAAGCCCAGCCACTGAGCGGCAAACGAGGTTCCTAACGACTCGGCACGTGGGTCGGCGAGCATCCGCCGGACTTGCTTGGCCAGTACGTTCGGGTCAAAAAGCTGCTTTTTCTCCGCCAGTTGCAACAGCTCCTCATCGGGCATGTCCGCCCACAAGAAGTAGGACAGGCGGCTGGCCATCTCATAGGGGCCGATACGGTAGGAGCCGGTTTGCGGCCGGTGTTGCTCGATGCGGAGCAGGAACGAGGGATTCAGCAACACCGCCTTGAGGGTACGCTTGATGGCTTGTCGGTAGTCCTTTTCCCGAGCGTAGCCCACCGAAAAAGTTTGCATGGTCGAAGCAATCTCGGCCTTGGTCGGCGGCCGCCGATAGGCGAGTCGCAAAAACGGGACCAGCATTTGCTTGGCTGCTGTGGAAGCATCCACGGTCTCGCTGGGGAGAACCCACTGCCAGCGCGCTGGCTTGGCTGCCTCGATCGCATCGTCAATGGCGAGGATATACTTTTCCAGCAACAACGGGTGCAAAAACAGGGTGTTGGCACTGTTGTCGAAACCACTCTGGCCACTGAGGTCCTCGGGAAAGCGCTTAGGGTCAAGGCGGACACCAAGCAAC
Organism: uncultured Alcaligenaceae bacterium; assembly: GCA_964410665.1. Taxonomy (GTDB): domain Bacteria; phylum Planctomycetota; class Planctomycetia; order Gemmatales; family Gemmataceae; genus CAYPIE01. The sequence goes on along the minus strand of CAYPIE010000039.1, from coordinate 41,136 downwards.
GTCTGAACCGTGTGGATGAATTCCAAATGGGTCAGACGTCGGATTGGTTCAGCACCCGGATCGTCGATGGTGCTGTAGTCAAACTCATCGATCTGCGACTTCAGCCAGGCAACCATCTGCTTACGCTGCTCGGGTGTTGGTTGCTCGGCACCTTCGGGAGGCATGTCGCCCTGCTCGGCGCGCAGACGGACGTTTCGCCAACGCTCACGATTCCGAACCAGTGGCGTTTGCTCAAGCAAGGCCTCGATGTTGAGCTCGGCCTCTTGGAGGGAGTTTCCATGGCAATCCAAGCAATAGCGTGCAAACAACGCCGGCGCTTTGGCGACGCCGCCATCCGAGTGATTTTCATCCGGACTGGCGGCCGACAACTGTGCGGAGCCCACGATCAGCAGGCTAAGGATGCACCAGGCCACGGATAAGCGTCGGTGGGTGAGGCCGGTAGGTATCGATGGTAAGGACTGCATATGCTCAGCTTAATAGGTCACGATGGTTACTACGAGCCGCAAGACTGTTGTGGCGATTTCCGACGGTTTCGTCAACGCCGAACTTCGCTGAAGCAGTTGCAGGATGAGTGACCGAGGGAAGAGATTGGTTTAGCAGGCGGGGAATCCACATCACGAGCAAGCCAGTGATGACCTGGCGCATGCTTCCGCGTTCTAGGTGGCACACCCGTCCGAACCACGAAGGACGGTTGGAGACTTCGTTTGCCCAGATGGGTTGATGACGGACTCGAACCCAGAGGATCGGTTGAGCCAGCCGAAATGCGAGACTGGCCGTGATGAGGAACCAGACCGTGGTTCACAAGACTAAGCCGCGTAATTGTCGATGGTTCAGCCAGAGTTGGTCAATGGTTCGTTCCAGCATCGCGCCGGGATGATATCCTGGTGCTTGCGGATCATGGTGTTCGACCCCGTGCGGATCGATTGCTTCCCGGGAGTTCGCCAGAGCATCGCTTCGCCCGATCACAATGACAATCACGATGCCCGCCAGCGCGATCACCGTGGGAAGGAAGGAATCCCTGTAGCGAACCCAGAATCTGGCCATTAGGGATCCCTCTTGTTTGGTTGGATAGAGACCGATGCGGGTATCCGTAGCTCGACGTAAAAGCCATTGACGGTCGGGATGCCGGATAAAGCCCGTTCAACTTGTGGGAGGAGACTCATCCGGGCTTGCCGAAGGAATCGTTCCTTGATGGACGTCTCCGCAACGGCGATGGTTGGATTGTTGCCACGAAAACATCACCGCCCACCCTTACTATCCACAAGCAGCAGGACATCCCCTCAGCTAATGCAAAACAAGTTGAATACGGAGAACGCGTCACCCATCCCAACGTGCTGGAAGTTGCGATTCGCCGCTGCTTGTGGATAGTAAGGGTGGGCAGGGAGTTTGCTCTGCTCGACGAGCTAGTTTCCTAAGTCCGATCGCCCCCTGATCCAGAGTGGCCCGTTATGCTCTCATAGAGCAGATCAGATCCGGCCAGCCGTTTCCATCGTGAACCGAGCGACAACGATGGATGACCAGTCCGAGCATGGTTGGCTTCGGCGATTGGAATTCCGATCTTCGTGGCCATCGATTGCCAAGGCGGCTGTAAGTTCGTAGTCCCATCCGCATGAGCATGGTTTTGGATATGATCCAGGTGTTGGTCGGGAGCCGACCGAGAAGGGGGCCTTATGAAGATGTGCCATTTGGTCACGGGTTGCATGACCCTGGTATTGATCCTTGGCTTGCTACCTACCTTGCCTCCGACTTATGGACAAGAGATCACCGAAGGCGTCAAGGAAAGTAAGTTCCCACCTTGGCCTCAGAATCGCTTGCGGTCGTTTTACCGGGATCAAGCCCGCCGCTATCTTCGCAGCAAACAGCCCCTACCCGAACTGCTCCCTTCGTTCCCTGGCTTAGATGGCGGGACCTTCGGCCACTGGGGTCAGGGGGGAGAGAAATACATCATCGACGATGCGTTTAATCGCGTCGATTTTGGTGGCATGATCTCTGCAGTCACCAATCATTTCGGCACCACCACCTTGAAGGCGGTGAACATCCAGCTGGGTCAAGAAGGTAACCTCTCGGCGATCTTTGACCCGACCAAGCGAACATTCACCGACGTGTGGGCTGGGCCGCTGGTGCGATTCGAATCCTTCATGCTCGGGCTCATCTCGCCGGTGAAGCCGCGTGGCGAGCAACGCCTCAACCTGCAAGGGTCAAGGTGGAACCTGGTGGAGGGGACACCCCGACAGTATCGCGGTCTATACCGGCATGGCCGCGAGGTGGTGTTCCGCTACCAATTGGGTGACGCCGAGGTTTTCGATCATGCCTGGAAAGTCGAAAACCAGTTCGCGCGCACGCTGCAGATCCAGGGGTCACTTGCCAAAGACACCACCCTGACTTTATTGGAAACCGACGCCGACGATGTCAAAGTGACGACGTTGGCGGGCCTTCCGGTGGTGACCTTTCGCCAGGGCAAAGCATTGCAGATCATCGCCTTGCGTTGCCGGGCCCCGCAAGTTCGCCTGCGGTTGGCTCAACCAAGTCCGTTCGCACTTTTTGGCAAACCGAAGGTTCGGCTCGAGTTTGGGGGGACCCAGATCCGCGGCCCGATCCATCTTGCCTTTCTCCAAGTCCGACCGAATCAAGCGGAGGCGGCGGTGAAAGCATTCGCCGCGGTCGAGGTGCCAAACCTGGACCGGCTCATGCAAGGTGGCAAGGCCCGCTGGGCCGAGAAGGCGGTCAAGACTCAGGGCGTTCTGGGCGACACCGTCGGAGCCTATGCGATTGACACCCTGACACTCCCCTACGATGAGCAGAACGGCTTCGGACTCCGCTTCCGCGTGGGGGGCGTCGACTTTCTCCCCGACGGCCGCGCTGCGGTTGCCACCCTGGGCGGAGATGTTTGGCTGCTCTCCGGTGTGGACGATGATCTGAACGAGCTGGTATGGCGCCGGGTTGCCGCGGGACTGCACCAGCCCCTGGGGTTGCTGGTGCAGGAGGGCAAGATCCTGGTCATCGGTCGCGACCAGATCACCCGCCTGCACGACCTCAACGGCGATGATGAGATGGACTATTACGAGTGCTTGACCAACCAGTACGAAACCCGGGGGGGCCACGAGTTTGTCACCTGCCTGCGACAAGACGACCAGGGGAACCTGTATTTCAGCTCCGCTGCGGAAGGGATCATGCAATATGACCCGCGTACGCAGAAACTGACCACCCTGGGCACGGGGATCCGCTATTGCAACGGGGTAGGAGTATCTCCCGATGGGCAAGTGGTACTGGCCACCGCGCAAGAGGGGACCTGGACCCCGGCGACGGCCATCTTTGAAGTGGGTGACGGGAGCTACCATGGGTTCTTCGGTCCACGTAAACAGGTCGGCGAGTACGGCTATGACTTGCCACTCTGCTTCGTCCCCCGCGGCATCGATCACTCCGCGGGAGCCGTGGGGCGGTTGCCCGAGGATGAACGCCTCGGCCCGTTGGCCGGGCACTTCGTCGGCCTGTCGCTGGGGAACTGCACCCACTACCTGGTCCTGCGCGAGCAGGTCGGCGATCGCGTTCAAGGCGGGATCGTTCCGCTCCCCGGCGAGTTTCTTTCCGGGGCACACCGTATTCGCTTCAACCCCCATGACGGCCACGTCTACGTCGGGGGGAGTTCGGGTTGGCAAAGCTACGCCCAGGAGCACGGCAGCCTGCAACGCCTGCGCTATACCGGTAAGCCGCTCGACCTGCCGGCAGCGGTGCAGACGCATGCGAACGGGCTGCTAATCCGGTTCAATTCCCGCATCGACCCCACATCGGTCAAGCGGTCGAACGTCTTCTGTGAACAATGGAACTACCTGTACAGCCCGGGTTACGGCTCCTCGGAGTATTCGGCCCGCGACCCCGGGCGTGCCGGCCACGACCCGGTCGAGGTCCGCGGCGTTCACTTGCTCGACGATGGGCAGTCGGTGTTCGTGGAGCTACCGCAGTTGCATCCGGTCATGCAATTGCATCTGTACCTACAACTTCGGGCAATCGATCCGGCCGACAACGCCCCCCGGGTGTTCACCCCGGACCTTTACTACACGGTGTACCAGATGCGCGAGCCCTTCCGCGGCTTCCCCGGCTACCAAGCGGTTGCCAAGCGACCCGCCCCGGCCTTTCCGGTCATGCGTGCGTTCGAGCGGGACCGGCGGCTGGTCGCTCAGGAAAACCGCGGGCGTACCGGCGCTGTTAGCCTGGTGTCCCGGAAGATCCGGGCCAGGCCCGGACTGCGCTACGAACCCAATGTCATCCGGGTGCCGCCGCGAAGAAGGGTGGCGCTGACCTTCCGCAACGATGATATCAGTATGAGCCACAACCTGGTGCTGGTACGCCCGGACCGACTCAACCCGGTCGGCGAACAGTCGATGATCATGGCCGCGGACCCGCGTGCGCTGGCCAAGCACTACGTGCCCGACGATCCGGGAGTTTTGGCGCTGGCGCCGGTGCTGAACCCAGGTGGTCAGTACACCGTGTACTTTGACGCTCCGGGAGCCTCGGGGATCTATCCCATCGTGTGCACGTTTCCAGGCCATTGGCGGGTAATGCGTGCGTCGCTGGTGGTGGCACGCCCGGGCGAGGAGCTCGACGTCCCCCAGGCCAACGCGACCGAGCGAAAATTCGTCAAAATGTGGATGACGGCGGACCTTGCGGCAGATGCGAACAACCTTGCTAAACATTCTGTAGACAAAGGGCGGTTGGTCTTCGAGTCGGCCGGTTGCATGAAATGCCACGCAGTCGCGGGCAAGGGGGCAAAGCTGGGTCCGGACCTGAGCGACGTCTGGAAGCGCTATACCGGCGGAAAGCTTCTGGAGCAAATCCTCAATCCATCTAGCGAGATCCATCAAGACTACCAAACGGAAGTCTTCATCACCAGCAGCGGCAAAACGGTCACGGGGCTGGTGGTCAAAGAGCAAGCAGATACCGTGCAAATCCTCACCAATCCCCTTGAACCGGAGCGTTTGACGCGCTTGCAGACCTCAGAGATTGAAGAGCGGTTTAAGTCGAAGGTGTCCACCATGCCCAAAGGGCTGCTGATGACCTACCGCAAAGAGGAAATCCTCGACCTTTTGGCATACCTGCAATCGGGCAAGCCCGCTGAAAAATAATTGCCGTATCCGATGTGGTCGCGGGTGTCCGCGGCAGACAGGCTCCAAACGCAGGAGCAAGGTGAAGAGAGAGTGTGTCCGGCTTTTGGACCTGTTGATCGGGAAGGCGGCTTCCCGGCTTCGCCGATCCGCGTGAGGTCACAAACGACCATAAGGACAATCCATGTCTCCGGGTATATTGTCGATTCAATCTGCGGTGGCTTATGGTCATGTTGGCAATAGTGCGGCGGTCTTTCCGCTGCAGCGGTTGGGCTTCGAGGTGTGGCCGATTGATACCGTGCAGTTCAGTAACCATACCGGCTATGGTGCCTGGCGCGGCCACATGACCAGCCCGGATCAGATCCGTGAGATCGTCAACGGCATGGATGACCAAGGCGTTCTGGCGAACTGCATTGCCGTCGTCAGCGGTTATCTGGGCGATCCCGATGTGGGAGACTCAGTGCTGGAGGCCGTGCATCGGGTCCGCGCTGCATCGCCGGGGGCCTTGTATGCCTGCGATCCTGTGATGGGCGATCAGGACCGAGGCTTCTTTGTCAAACCTGGCATACCTGAGTTTTTTCGTGACCGGGCATTAGCCAGCGTGGATGTGCTGACACCCAATCATTTTGAACTCGCGTGGCTGGCAGGGCAGCCGATCGACTGTTTGGAAGATTCTTTATGCGCCACCGCGAAGTTGCGGGCCATGGGCCCCAGGTACGTTGTCGCCACCAGCCTCTCACTCAGGGATGGGCCCGACACACTTCATTCCCTCGCAGACAGCAGCGATGGTGCGTGGTTGATCCGTACACCGCGTCTGCCGATTGCGCTCAATGGTACAGGCGATGCCTTCACCGCGATGATTCTGGGTGCTTACCTTCAGTCCCATGACCTCGAAACGGCCCTGCGCCACGCGGTGGCCACGATTTATGGGCTGATCGCGGCGACCTGCGAGGCCGGCTCGCGGGAGCTCGAATTGATTGCCGCACAGAAGGAAATCGTCGAGCCAAACAGCATCTTTCCGGTGGAAAAGGTCCGCTAGATGTGGGTCCCGATGAAAGAGGGGATACGAGTGAAGTCTGGAGCGGCAAGTAGGTTCGAGTTTCCCGATACATGCGAAGGAAGATTCGAGGTTGGGCCCAAGTCGGGCCCATCGTGTTCGAAGCGGTGGAATAGTCAGATGCTTTGCAGGAGCAACCCAAAAAGGTGAGTAGCGGCGACTGGGATCGAACCAGTGACACGTGGCTTATGAAGCCACTGCTCTAACCACTGAGCTACGCCGCCACAAAGATAGGTTTACCATAGGAAGCTTACCGGCGGCCGACAAGATCACTACCGGCTCCCGGCATGATGGTAAGGAGATGTAGCCCCGGGACCAGGTTCGCAGGAAGCGGGAGGCTGCCATCTAACCGGAAAGGCTATTTACGAAAAGACCGATTGGTTGCGACGAGTGATCCGCAACATGGCTAGCACGCGCATGCGACCTCCGGCATCAAAGGCTGCCTCCAGTTCTTCCTCAAGTTTGGTGTGTTCTAGTTCGGCAGAGGGAATCGCGCGTGGGGTCAGGACGGTCACCACATTGTTCAGCACCTGGGCGAAGCCGCCATCGATGAAGTAGCTATGTCCATCTAGAAAGCTATGACCCGGCTCGGTGACTTTCAGCCGTAGTTCGCCGTGGCCCAGCCGTCCAATCAACGGAGCACGATTGGCTAGCACGCCCAGTTCGCCATCAAACATGGGCAGAACGACCAATTCGACGAATTCATCGAGGACAGCACGCTCGGGAGTCACGATGACACAGCGAACGTTCCTCGATGAATTTGGCGTTACTTCAGCCACGATGTCACTACCTCTATCTCCGATGGATGGGGCTCAGCTACCTGGTTGAAACCTTGTCAGGTCAATCAGCCGGGGGGGCAATTACCCAGCAGCCATTTCCTTGGCACGCTCCTCAGCTTCCTCAATGGCCCCCACATACAGAAATGCGCCTTCGGGCAGGTGGTCCCACTTGCCTTCACACAGTTCGCGGAAGCTACGGATCGTATCATTGAGCGGGGTGACCTTCCCAGGACGGCCGGTGAAGGCTTCGGCCACGATAAATGGTTGTGATAAAAAGCGTTCGATACGTCGAGCGCGGGATACAACTTTCTTGTCATCTTCGGAGAGCTCTTCGACGCCGAGAATGGCAATGATGTCCTGTAACTCGCGATATCGCTGCAGGATCTGCTGGACCCGGCGAGCGACGTCAAAGTGCTCCTGGCCAATGAACTGCGGGTCGAGCAAGCGTGAGTTCGAGGTCAACGGGTCGATGGCAGGATAGATTCCCTTCTCGGCGATCGAGCGCTCGAGGTAAATAAAGGCATCCAGGTGCTGGAAGGTGTTGGCTGGAGCCGGGTCGGTGGGATCATCGGCCGGTACATAGACGGCTTGTACCGAGGTAATGGCCCCTCGGTTGGTCGAGGTAATGCGTTCTTGCAATTCTCCCATCTCGGTGGCCAGGGTGGGTTGGTACCCCACAGCTGAGGGCATACGCCCGAGGAGCGCTGATACCTCCGAGCCGGCCTGCGAGAAGCGGAAGATGTTGTCGATGAACAACAGGGTCTCAGCACCGGTGGAGTCGCGGAACCACTCCGCCATGGTCAGCGCCGACAGGGCCACACGTAGACGCGCCCCCGGTGGCTCATTCATCTGGCCAAACACCATCGCGGTCTGGTCAATCACCGACCGGCCGGTGTCACCGATTTTGGTGTCCTGCATTTCCAGCCAGAGGTCGTTCCCCTCGCGTGTTCGTTCGCCGACCCCGGCGAAGACCGAGAAGCCCTCGTATTCGCGGGCAATCCGGGCGATCAACTCCTGAAGGATCACCGTTTTGCCCAGTCCCGCTCCACCGAACAGACCGGCTTTACCGCCGCGGACGAGGGGAGTCAACAGGTCGACCACCTTGATGCCCGTCTCGAGCACCTCGGTCTTGGGTGAGAGTTCCGAAAACTTGGGCGGCTCACGGTGGATCGGTCGGGTCTCTTGGGTATGGATCGGTCCACGGCCATCAATCGGATCGCCAAGCAGATTGAAAACGCGACCAAGTGTTTCCTGTCCTACCGGGACGGAGAGGGGAGCGCCCGTGTCGATCGCCTCCATCCCGCGGACCACGCCATCGGTAGAACCCAATGCCACACAGCGAACGCGGCTGCCGCCGAGGTGTTGTTGGACTTCCCCAATCAAGCGGATGGGCACATCCGTGGAGTCACTCGAGATTTTGACGGCGTGGTAAATTTCTGGCAGGTGGTCGCCATCAAACTCAACATCAAAGGTTGAGCCAATGACCTGTACCACGCGGCCGGGTTTGCTAGTGGTGGCAATCATGCATGCTTCCTCAAGTTCGCACGTCCGCGGGGCCTGAGGCCCGCGTCTTCTATCTCGGATTCGATGCTGGATGGTTCAACCCGGCTGGGCCTTATTTGAGGGCTTCGGCTCCGCCAATGATCTCGGCAATCTCTTTGGTAATTTGCGCCTGACGAGCGCGATTGTATTGCCGCGACAAGGACTTAATCAGGTCGCTGGCATTTTCCGTCGCGGCCTTCATCGCGACGCGGCGAGCAATTTGTTCACTGACCGCGGCGTCTAAGAAACACTTGAACAGTCGTACCTTGAAAGCGACTGGGACCAGTTCGTTCAGAATGTCTGTGGCATTTGGCAAAAACTCGTAGGCGATATTGCCCGCCTGACCTGTTTCTTTCGTCTCCGTTTCTTCACCTACGGCAGCGAGGGGAAGCAGTGGCTCGATGACTGCCTGTTGGCGAGCGGCATTTAAGAATTTCATATAGGCAACTTCAAGCCGATCGATCGCTCCGCTGGTGTAGAGGGTGATGTACCTATTTGCCAGCACCTCGACCTCATCAAAAGTCGGTCGATCCTCGAAATGCATGTATTGTTCGTTGGGTGTCACGCCTTGGTAGCGAAAGAAATTAATCGCGCGTTTGCCGGAAAGTTCCAGATCGTAGGCAGTCGCCTCGGCGTTGAGCCCACGTAGACGGTTGGTCGTTTCACGCAAGATCGCGGCATTATAGCCACCGCAGAGCCCACGATTGGAGCAGATCACCAGAACCAGCGACTTCTCGGTCGGGCGTACTTCCAGGAGGGGGTGGCTCACCTCGCCGCTGCTGCGGGTAAGATCCGCAGCAAGCTCCGCAATCTTGCGCGTATAAGCTTCGGCTTGCGTAGCCCGGTCGAGAGCTTTCTTAAATCGCGCGGTAGCGATCAGCTCCATCGTCCGGGTGATTTTGCGAATATTGCGAATCGCCTTGCGGCGTTTCAACAGGGTGCGTGTTTTGGCCATCCCGAAGGTTCCCCACTCAGCCGGGCCGCTTGAACTGCGGCTTAAATGCTTCAATCGCCTCGCGCATGAGCGTCTCGGTTCCCTTCTTGACCTCCTTGGTCTCGGGATCGACGACATCGTCAGTCAGCTTCTTGCTCTTGGCCAAGGTGTCGCGGACTTCGGGGCGTTGCTCGTGCATAAACTGCAAGAATTGCTCTTCCCAGGCGCTGACCAGGGGGATCTCGACATCATCCAAGAAGCCCCGCGTCACGGCATAGATGATCAAGACCTGATCGATGACATTCATCGGCTTGAACTGCGGCTGCTTGAGCACTTCGACGACGCGATAGCCACGATCCAGCTGGGCTTGGGTGGCCTTGTCGAGTTCGGTGCCGAGCTGGGCAAAGGCCTCCAGGTCGCGGAAAGCGGCCAGGTCGAGACGCAAGCGACCGGCGACCTTTTTCATCACGGGGATCTGAGCGTTGCCACCGACCCGCGACACACTGATGCCTACGTCCACCGCCGGGCGGACCCCAGCGTAGAATAGATCGGGTTGCAGGTAAATCTGCCCGTCGGTAATCGAGATGACATTGGTGGGGATGTAGGCCGAGACCTCGCCTTCGAGGGTTTCAATCAACGGCAAGGCGGTCAGCGAGCCGCCCGAGATGGCCACCCGCCCAATCTTATGACTGGGAAAGTTTTTGACTTCTTCCTCAATCGCTTCCAGCCCCTTGGGACCCACATAGACCTTGCACGATTCACCCGGTCCGCGTTTTTCGGTGGCGTTCTTGTTGACACCCCAGTCATCGCCGATCTTGTCATCTTGCGCATCCTGGGGTACCACCACATAGCGTTCGGCCATTTTGGCAGCACGCTCGAGCAGGCGGGAGTGGCAGTAGAACACGTCCCCTGGGTAAGCTTCGCGACCAGGCGGTCGACGCATTAACAGCGAAAGTTGGCGGTATGCAGCAGCTTGTTTGGACAGGTCATCATAGATACATAAGGTGTCCTTGCCTTGCTCCAACATAAAGTACTCGGCCATCGCGCAGCCAGCGTATGGAGCAATATACTGAAGGGGAGCGGGGTCAGCGGAGGAGGCCACCACTACGATAGTGTAATCCATGGCCCCGTACCGTCGTAAATCCTCAACGGTTTTGGCGACCTTGGCCTCCATCTGGCCGATGGCAACATAAACGCAGATCACCCCCTGACCGGCTTGGTTGATGATGGTATCGATCGCAATGGCCGTCTTGCCGGTGCGGCGATCACCGATGATCAGTTCGCGCTGGCCACGGCCAATCGGGATCATGGCGTCGATCGCTTTGAGCCCCGTCTGAAGCGGTTGCTTCACCGGCTGTCGCTCGGCAACCCCTGGGGCAGGCGACTCAACAAACCGCTTCTGAGTGGCGATGATCGGTCCACGGTCATCCAACGGGTTGCCCAGCGGGTCGACCACTCGACCGACCAAAGCCTCGCCCACAGGCACCTCTAGCAGGGTGCCGGTGGTGCGAACATCATCCCCTTCCATAATCTCAAGATAATTGCCGAGGATGATGATCCCGACCGAATTCTCTTCGAGGTTAAAGGCCATACCCTTCACCCCGGAGCGAGGAAAATCGACCAGTTCCCCGGCCATGACTCCGGTCAAGCCATAGACGCGGGCGATACCGTCGCCGACTTCGAGGACTTGGCCGACCTCACGAGACTCCAGCCCCTCACGGTACTTGTCAATTTCCGCCGTTAGTACGGAGACGATTTCGCTCGGATTGAATGACATGATTGCTTCTCGCCAGAAGTTGATCGCGAAGGTTGTTCAGGCGGCGCCGGATGGAGCTGTCGTAGACGAGATCGCCGATCTGGACAATCATGCCGCCCAACAGATCCGGCTCCACACGGACCACCAGGACCGGTTCACGCTGCATATGCGTGCGGAGCAAATCGACCAGTCGTTGTCTTTGAACGTCGGTCAATTCCGTTGCCGTGCGGACGCGAACCCGGGTGCGGCCGCCATGCTCATCGACCATCCGCTCATACTCAAATTGGATGGCACGCAGAGTATTCAGACGGTCATGTTCGTTGACCACTCGGAGAAAGTCCAGGAGAAGATCGCTTGCCCGACCATGGCCAAACACCTGTTCGAGCATCTCCCGTCTTTGATGCCGTTTAATCACGGCAGTCGTAAGCAGTTGCTCCAGGATCGGATGCGGTGCTAGCACGTCGTAGATCAAGGAACGCAGCTCTTGGTTGACTGCATCGGACTGACCTCGACGTTGGGCAACCTTGAACAATGCCTCGGCGTACACCTCGGCAATCCGTTCACGGGCACCATGCGGATAAGCCTGATCCATTTCCGAAGCTTGGTGGTTAAATTCCGCCATAAAACCGGCCTTGAGAGTCTACTGCATTCGGGATTACACGGTGGCAGGCTGCATGGTCTGGTTGAGTTCGACCAGAGCTTCATCGAGCAGTCGACGATGATCTTCTGTAGAAATCTCTCGATGGATGGCCTTGGCCGACATCAAAGTCGCCAACTGCACAGCCTGAGAATAAATGTCTTGCAAAGCCTGGTCACGCGCGGTTTCAATTTCACGGTGCAGACGATCTCGTTCGTTCTGAATCTCACCCTTGACCCGCTCCCGTTCACTGCTCTTGAATACCTCGGCATCGCGCCGGGCCTCGGCCAAGATCGCGGCTGCTTGTTCATGTGCCTCTTGCAACTTGCGATCAAACTCCGCCCGCAAAGCCTGTGCTTTATCGCGTGCCTTTTCAGCATCCGCGCGAATCTGCAACAGCGTTTGCTCACGCTTGTCCAGGCCCTGAAGAATGGGTCGCCAAGCGGTCTGGTACAACAGGACCAACAGCAACAAGAAAGTTACTAGCGTCCAGATACCAAGATCCGGGGCCCACGTCAGCACCGCCTGTTCTTCCGATTCGATTGTCTGCTTGGCGGTCCCGTTCGGCACATCGTCAGCCAGGACCAGCGTTGGCAGGACTAGGGCAAACAGGAGCGTAAGCCCATGGGCCCAGCCCATCCACTTGGGTGAGCGATCTACCGGTTGGTCGGAATCAAACACGCCATCTCCTCACTCTGGACACCCTTCATTACTGGGCCAGGAGATGCATCATCGAGATTAGGATGCATCTCCGCAGATTGTTCGGTAGTGTAGCTCTGCTTAAAGCTGCAGGCAGATAATCAAGGCAAACAGCACCACCCCCTCAAGAAGGGCAGCGATAATCAGCATTGTGGTCGTTGCCTGACCTGCAATCTCCGGTTGACGGGCAATCGCCGCCAAGGCCGAGTAGCCAATAAGCCCCAGTCCAATTCCCGCACCAACGATGACCAGGCCCGCACCGACGCCTGCACCAATTCTCTCGGCCACAGTCGCTTCTGTAGTATCCGTTGCATCTTGCGCCAGAGCTGGCACCGTATGAATGAGAAGCACCACAACCACTGCCAGGAACAAGTTCACCAGTCGCATGTCGACTCTCACTTACGTGTCGAAATTAATAGGGTTGGTCAATCCTCGAGCAAACGCACAAATCTCAACGATAATCCATCCCAACGATGCAGCTTTGTTTGACGCTACATCAAGCCGGCCGATGCCATCTACTTCCACAAAGCCATGACTCGGTGTTGGTCCAGGTGCCAACGGCATCGTGAGAAAAATCTTTTTGTACGCCGCAACCCTAAGGTGCGACGATCCCCGCGAGGTATCAAACAGGGAAGACCGTCATGCCTACTGCATGACGTGTGTTGTGGGTAAAACTTTCCAGCGTTCAATCAAAGCCGCACTTTCTGCAGGGCGACACTCAGAGAATTAATGATGCGGATGTAAGGCCATGCCAATGAACATTGCCGTCAGTAGCGTGAAGATGAAGGCCTGTAAGAAGGCGATCCCCAGCTCCAGAACACTAAGAGCGGTCGCCACCACCAGATCAATCACGGTGATGCTAACGAATCCTGCAATATGCAGGTTGCCATCATTCCATAGTTCCCCAGCGACACCGATAAACGAGAGGATAGCCGCCAGTACGGTGTGACCGGCGAACATATTGGCAAACAACCGGATGGCCAACACGATAGCACGGACAAAAGCCCCAATTAGCTCGATCACAAACATCATGGCAATGATAAACGGACCTAGCACCCACATAATGGGGCTGTTGAGTTCAATCGGTGGGGCAAAGGTCTGTAAATAGCCCAACGGTCCCATGCGGATGATTGGCACTGAGTGGATCACCACAAACGAACACAGTGCGAGCACTCCGGTAACCGTGATGGCTCCAGTCGGGGAGCCAAGAAAGGGAACTAGTCCCATTAGGTTGCACACTAAGATGAAAAAGAAGATGGTCCATAGAAACGGGACATAACGGTCAGCCTCTTCTTTCCCAATCGAAGGACGTGCCACATCATTGCGGATAAAGACCAGCAAAAACTCTAAAGCGTTCCACAACCTTCCACGAGGGGCCTCACCGTGGCGAATCCGCTTCGCCAGGGGAACGAACAGACCAAGTAGGATCAGAGAGCCCAGCACTTGGAGCACCATAAATTTGGTCAGGGCAAACGAACCAAATTCAGGCAGCCAAATCTTCCAATGCAATGATTCGAAGATCTCGAAATAGGGCTGATCAACGACGTGGCTCGTAGGATTGCTTTCGGCGATGATCATAGCACTATGGGTGGATCCAAGCGTTAGTCATTGGTTGATTCCTTGCTAAGATTATCAGGTAGTAACGCATCGTTTGGTGGTTTGTAGGGATGCGTCCATAGCAAGGACACTTCACAAAGTAGGCTGATCCAATAAAAAAGCAATACCCACACCCAAAAAAAAGCCCGTGGTGGTGGCCCTTGCCCGACTGATATTAACGGCAAACCTTTCAGTGCCAGCCAGCGACCCAAAGCGAGAATCAAAGCGGGTCGTAACATGACTCCGGCCAGGCCTCCGGCAACTCCCAAATGAGGCGATCGTCCCACCAGCAAACCACGGGAGCCAGCGACGAGCATCATCGGCAGTCTGCAGCTAACCAAGGCAAGTCCACTGACCTCTAGGGTATGTGGGGGCCAGACCACCCCAGCCCAGTCTGTCAGTACATATAGCGGCCAGAGCACCACCAGCCAGAGCACCACCGGTAACCACAGCGGCATCCACCGCAGCCAAGGTTGCTTCAGCCCGGTCACCGGACTCCTCCCTGCGCAATCCGCCAGAGGCGGACAAAGCCCAGGCCAAAGCCCAAAATCACTCCCACGATGGTTGCCCAAGGGGTCCAGTCCTGCCAACGGTCAAGCAGAACTCCCACCACGACAGGTGCCACCATCTCAAAGCCGATCTGTGCTAGACCCATCATCCGGCGCATCTGTTGATTTCGCTCGTCGTCGGAATGTTGGTCCACGCGATCCCAAGCTCCTCAGTGTGAATGTGGCGCGGTTTGCGATGGTTATTGTCGAGAACCCCCTTGGCGAAGTCAACGGTCGCCCCAGGGCAGGCTCGGAGGTCTCACCAAGCGTCAGGATGACGCAAAGGTTCAGAAACTATGAATTTATCGTTGACACTCGCTGGGCGAAACTTTAGACTGCTTCACTAGCACGGCTCGTCGGAGGCGACCGACCGAATCCGCCCCAAACGCTCACCCACCATCGAGTTACGATCGCACACACTCACCACGTCCAAGGAATGTACGTTACGGCGAATGTGAGCATACGTACACTTGTGACACCTTCCTTTTCATGGTTGGTCGTCCGAGTGCCAAAATACGCTGATTCCTGGAAGATTTGGCCACTATCGCGATGCGTGTCGTTAGTTTGTGCTGACTTCCCGGTGGTCGATCGTGCCACCAGCTCCTATGGTGACGGAACGCGGGATCTCGATCCCGAACATGTGGAAAAGGGCATGGACGCAGGGGATGCATCAAACGATCTTGCATGTCATAACCGTGGGGTTTGTCGATTGCTCCCGGTATGATCGGACGGAGTAGCTTTCCATGACGAACGAACAGCTGCGTGCCTGCACCAAACGAGAACTCGCGCAAGAGGCCCGGGATCTTGGTATTGCCGGCTGGCATGCGATGCGGAAAGAAGAACTGCTCGACGTCCTGATCAAAGTCAACCAGAAAAAATCTAGAAGCCGTGGCAGCAAATCCACCCGCTCCCATTCATCCATGCCAACTACACGCCAAGAACCCCGGGAAGTTGAAGGGGCCAATTCAGGAACGAACACGAGCCGTCGCAGCAATCGAAGCTCCGCGACCACGCCAACGGCCACCCGGGCTGCCACCGCCAAGTCACCCAAGCCCAAACCGCAGAAGGCAGCCGCTCGCGATACCACCAGTACCGCTGAGGAACAGGTAGAACTCAGCAAATATGATGTGGGAGTTCCCACCCGAGACCTCTCGGCTAAGATGCCCAAGAATTTGCCCAGCAGTTATGGCAAAGATCGCATCGTGGTGATGGTCCGAGATCCTTACTGGCTGCATGCTTACTGGGAACTGACCCATCAGGCGATTCAGCGGGCCGAGGCTGCGTTGGGCCAGGACTGGCATGGAGCCAAACCCATCTTGCGGGTCCTGGATGTCAGTACCCATGACACCACCAGTACCTCGGAAAGTCATGTCCGCGATATCGAGATTCATGGCGGTTGTAACAACTGGTATATCGAGGTCACCAACCCACCCCGATCGTTCCGTGTCGATATCGGCTACTTGTCTCGCCGGGGACAATTCTTTGTTCTGGCACGCTCGAACATTGTTACCACACCACGTGCCGGCATCAGTGACTCCATCGATGAACACTGGAGTGACATCGACGAAAAGCAAGCCGAGCGTATTTATGCCATGTCCGGTGGCTTTGATATTCACGCCAGTAGCCTGGAAATCAAGCAGCTCTTTGAAGAGCAGTTGCGCCGGCCCATGGGATCCCCACCAATCACCAGCTTTGGCGTCGGAGGAGCTTCCGGCTCTGGAGGCTTCCCCGGCATGGCGGGCGTCCTGGGTGGCAAGCAACGCAAGTTTTGGTTCCAGCTCGACGCCGAACTAATCGTCTATGGCGCTACCGAACCAGATGCCCGAGTCACTCTGCAGGGCCAGCCTGTCAAGCTGCGACCTGACGGCACCTTCACCATGCGGTTCAGCCTCCCGGATAGCCGCCAGATTATCCCAGCGGTGGCAGCCTCGGCCGATGGGGTCGAAGAGCGAACCATTGTGCTTGCCGTAGAACGGAACACCAAACACCTCGAACCGCTGATTCATGAAGTCAATGAATGACCGGCACGTAGCCCGCCTGACTGAGCAGCGGCAGGTAGCGCTTCACCCAAGGAGATGAATCGGCAGCGACAGAACAGCATCAAGCGGACCCCTTGTGGGTTCGCTTTTTTTGTGTCAATCTAGAATTAGTACGGCCCGTTCGAAACTTACACTCCACGCTTCCATGGACCGACGGCACTTCCTTCAGGTCGACCAGCTGGCCCGGCAGGCAGGCCAAATTGCCTCCGCCTGGCAGCCGAATACTCTGGAGCCCGAAACAGATCAAACGCTCCACCTGTTACGCGTGTCGCGGCGTGCCATGGCGACTCGCTTTGAGATCGCCTTCCCCGTTGGCACCCCCGATGCCCTGCCCGCCGCGGAGGCCGCACTGGATCGCATCGATGCCATCGAAAGCCTGCTGACGATTTACCGCGACGAAAGCCCGGCGAGCCAGCTCAATACCACAGCCCACCGACAGCCACAAACGGTGAGGCCGGAATTGTTTCAGCTGCTCAAGCAGTGTGCCCAGTGGACCCAAGCTACCTCGGGGGCGTTTGATGTAGCGACGGGCGCATTGTCCAAGGTATGGGGGTTCCACGCCCGGCAGGCACAGCTACCGTCACCAGGAGAGCGCATTGCCGCGTTGCAAGCCAGTGGCATGCGCCATGTTGCCCTGGATGAGCGCCGCTCGAGTGTGCATTTTCGACGTGATGGACTTCTGCTCAACTTCGGTTCAGTAGGTAAAGGTTACGCACTTGACCAGGCAGGGCAGACGATCCGGCAACACTGGCAGTTGCGTCATACCTTGCTCCACGGCGGGCAAAGCTCGATCCTGGCCCTTGGCACTCCACCCGGCCAAGCAGGTTGGCGTGTACGCCTACGCCACCCCTGGGACGAACAGACATCACTTGGAAGTGTGCTGCTGAGGGATCGAGCTCTGGGAACTTCGGCAGCCACGTTTCAATATCTGGAGCACCGCGGCCGAAAACTGGGCCATGTACTCGACCCTCGCACCGGCTGGCCAGCCGAAACGATGGCTCAGGTCTCTGTGCTCGCACCCACTGCCGCTGAGGCAGACGCGCTGTCCACGGCTTTCTTTATCCTTGGAGTGCAAGCAGCCGAGCGTTACTGTCATACCCATCCGGAGATCGCTGCGATCCTGCTTCCGGCCGACCCAGATGCTAGCCCACGCACGCTGAACCTCCGCCCAGACGCGTTTTTCCCTGAGGTCCCCATGGTCGCCGACTCCCCCGGTGAAGGTGAACCCCAATGATCCGCTATAGTTTTTGGACGATTGTATTCCTGGTCATCCTGCGTGTGGCCATCGGTTGGCACTTCTTTTATGAAGGGCTCAATAAAGTGCTGTCCCACTATGGCTATGGGGATAAGCCGTTTTCCAGTGCAGCCTACTTTCATAACGCCACCGGCCCGTTGGGAGAGCTGATGCGTGAGCAGATTGGCGACCCCAATGCGGAGATGCTGGCCAAGGTTCGCATCAAAGCCTTGCCTACCACCGACCCGGCCGAGAAGCCGGCTTCTCTCCCCGATCCGCTGGCCGAACGTTGGAATGCCTATCACGCTGCTTTCATCGACAAGTTTGACTTGAGTCCAGAACAGGTCCAGCAGGCGGATCAACGACTCGAGGCCGCTAAGGAGGACTTGGTCGACTGGCTAGCTACCGACGATCGGCCAGTCAATTACGAGCTAAAACTTCAGGAATTGGACAAGTTCCTCGAAAAATCTCGCCCCGGCTTTGTCAACCCTTCCCTCCGCGACAAAATCTGGAGTACCCAGGTTGAAACGGTACAGTTACGCAACCAGCTCCAGAATGAGATCGATGATCGCTTCGCAAACTTTCAGGAGGATTTGGCAACGGTGCTACAAACACCTCTGCCAAGCCTCTATCCTGAAGCCAACCCCGGTGAAACGATCGACCAGCATCTGCTCGACCTCTTCAAGCTCAAGTCGGTCCCCGAAGCGAACACCCCCGAAGCCGATTACCCCAACAGTATGCCCAAACCCCTTGCGGACCGCTGGCAGGCCTATGTCGACAAGTTCAAGGAGATCTACTTGTCCGACTCGACGGCTGGCTTAGACGAGAATGCACGTCAGGAAAAAGGCCAAGCAATCGATGACACCCTTAGGCAGATGGAGATCCGCCTGGTACGCTGGCTGATGGACAAGGATCCGCTGACCGCAGCTCCAATCACCGAGGAGGACCAGCGCGCCTCGACGATTCTGCTGTCCTACCGCAATTTGTTGGATCGCTGGGTCAATGCTGATCCCAACCAACGAAAAATGATCGAAGAGCAACTCCAGTCTTACCGCGAGCGACTCGATCAACAGTTACTGCGACACATCGGTTGGCTCCAAACCGATCTCGACCTTACACTCGAGCCGGCCCAGTATTCTGTCATGCAGGATACCGACGATCCACAAACCTCCAAGCCAAAAGCCGACTGGGGCACACTTGACTGGCTCGACTGGCTCACCCGCTGGGGCTTGACGGCCATGGGGGCATGCTTGATGATCGGGCTATTTACCCGCCTGGCCTGCTTAGCCGCAGCTGGGTTCCTTCTGCTGACCTACTTGACCATCTCCCCGTTTCCGTGGCTACCGGAGAGCCCGATGACGGAGGGAAACTATTTCTTCGTCAACAAGAACCTGATTGAAATGCTTGCTTTATTGGTTTTAGCCACCACCCCCAGTGGTCGCTGGCTGGGACTCGATGCCTTGTTTAGCTATCTTCTAAGCCTGCGCCGCCGTGAGGGGAAGCGGGCCGCACCGACCGAACCTGTAGCTTGATCAGCGACTTTTCCTCCCCCTGACTTTCGCCGATGGAAGGAGATTCTCATGGCACTCGATATGACCGTGGAACAGCGCGAGCTGGGCAAAAAGAATTTCGAACAGGTCTCCAGCGACCTGTCCCGTCGAGGCTTCATGAAAAGCATGGTCGCTGGAGCGGCCGTGGTCCCCGTCGCCGCCGGCGCCTACTTCGGCTACGAGAAGCTCCAGGGCAAGCCGGTCAAGGCCGCCCTGATCGGAGCCGGCGACGAAGGTGGTGTCCTAATCGGCGAGCACGACCCCAACTTCCTGGAGTTCGTCGCCGTCTGCGACATCCGTCCTTACAATCAGAACCGTATTTACTGGGGCCAGGGCCGCTCGCACATCCGCAAGGGGCTCGACTACCACTACGGCAACGACGCCCGCAAGAAAATCCCCATGTTTACCGACTACAAGAAGATGCTCGATGAGGTCAAAGACATCGAGGCGGTGGTCATCGCGCTGCCGTTACACTTGCATGCCCCGGCGGCCATCCACGCCATGAAAAAGGGCAAGCACGTCCTGTGCGAAAAGCTCATGGCCCGCACCGTCTCACAGTGCAAAGAGATGATCCAAACCGCCGAGGAGACCGGCCGCATCCTGTCCATCGGCCACCAGCGCCACTACAGCATGCTGTATGCCCACGCTCTGGAGCTGATTCAGTCCGGCGTGCTCGGCGACATCAAGCACATCCGCGCCCTGTGGCACCGCAACAATACCTGGCCCTACACGCCGAAGGAATACGTCACCCTCGGCCAGAACAAGGAGTACAAGATTCCGGTCAACCTGGTCCCCGACCAGATTATCCCCTCACCCCACTACAAGGATAGCTGGTTCAAAGAGGTTTACCAGGAAGACTACGATGCAGTCAAGGATCGAATCAAAGAGTATGGCTACGACAGTGTCGAGCAACTGATCCGCTGGCGGCTATATAACCGCACCGGCGGCGGTCTCATGGCCGAGCTGGGTAGCCATCAGCTAGACGCCGCCAGCATCTTCCTGGGCAAGGTCAAGCCTCTGGCCGTTTCTGGTGTCGGCGGCAAATACTTCTACGGCCCAGGCCGCAACGACCGCGAGTGCGATGACCACGTCTTCGTCACCTTCGAGTTCCCCGGCAAGAACCATCCCAAAGGGCCCAACGGGGGCGGCAACGATGAAAACGACCTCGTCATCGTCACCTATTCTTCGGTCAACTCCAACCAGTTTGAACGCTACGGCGAATGCGTCATGGGCAGCCGCGGCACCATGGTAGTCGAAGGCGAACAGTCGGTCATGCTCTACACCGAACCGATCCCAGGCAAGCCGAGTACACCCCGCGACACCAAGGTGACGGTCAGCTCGATGAGCAAGAAGGAGGCCGTCATGGACACCACTTCGACCTGGGGCCCGGCGGCCCCCGCCGGTGGCGCTGCGGCCAATTGGTCCAGCGGCGGTCCGGTCAGCCGTGGCTATACCGAGGAGATGGCCGACTTCGCCTACTGCATCCGCCAGTGGGATGAGAACCTCGGCTATGCTCGCGACGCCGAGGGCAACTACAAGCAGCGTTTGCCACGCTGCCACGGCATGGTGGCCATGGCCGATGCCATCCTGGCCCTGACTGCCAACCAGGCGATGCAAAAGAAGATTCGTATTCCGTTTGAGGACGCCTGGTTCCAGTCCGAAACCCCCGAGGTCCCCGACAAGGACGCCGAGAAGTGGCTGTAAACCGGGGTTAGCTCGACCGACATCGCAACCACCCGCGGCGGGGCTCCAGATCTGGAGCCCCGCTTCTTCGTTTAGCGACCCTTGCCTACCGAAGACACTTGCTCCGAACGCAGAAAGGCGACCAGGTCGCGGATCTCTTCGCGGGTAAAGTGGTTGAGCAGGCCCTTGGGCATCATTGACACCTTCGACCAGGTCAACTCCTCGATCTTATCCCGGGCCACCATGGTCAAGTCGGCCGGGTTCAACGGGTCATTCATCAACAGCAAGGTATTGCCGTTAATATCGGTAATCTTGCCGGTGAGCAGTCGGCCGTCAAAGGTGGCAATTTGCACCGCGCGATATTGGTCGGAAATCACCCGGCTCGGCTCCAGCGTGGCCTCCAGCAGATCCTTGATGTTGAAGCGGCCACGTACCCCGGTCAGATCGGGGCCGGTGATTCCCCCTTGGCCGGCTACTCGGTGACAGCGATAGCAAGCAGCCGCTTGGAACACCTTGCGGCCTGCTGCCAGATCAGCTTCGGAAGCCGATTGGTTGACAAAGCGGTGCAAATCCTTCACCTTCCAGTCGCGGACGAACGGACGTTCCTTGGCCTTGGCGTACGGATCACTCGGGGGAGGGATTTCCAGGAGCTCGCCCAGTGCATCCCGTTCGACCTCGGTCAACGGCTCCAGAGCACGCTCCCGGAGCTGCCGCAAGAACCCCTCGAACGAGACCCCACCGCGTTGTCGCGCGCTTTCCTGAAGCCAGCCGAACAATTGCTTGCGCTGCTCGAGAGTCCAGCCATGCTCCCGTTCTGTCAGACAGAAGGCGTAATGGATTTGCTCCTCCTGAGTATCTGCTGTGGCCAGCAGCTTCAGGGTCGGGGCGATCGCCTCGGGCGTGCCCAGGTAGGCCAGCAGCTCGGCCAGATCCCGATCGAGGCGAGGGCGGTCGGTCGGGTAGACTGCCAGTAGGGCTTGTGTCAGCGATGACCGTTTGGCCTCGGACAGCCTCCCTAGACGGGATAGGGCCAGCATGGTCGCTCGTAACCAATCGGCACGATCGTCGGTGTCAAGTTGCTGCCAGGGTAAGGCGAGCAAAGCGTCCAGCAGCTTCGGCCGCACCAAAGCTTCACCCTGGCGTGCCAGGGCGGTCAGGGCCGCGATGCGACAACGCGGGTTCGGTTCCTCTAGAGCCCGCGTCTGCCAACCTGCCACCGGCTGGTGCTCCAGGGCAATGCGGGCGGCATGGCGGATGGCCCGGTCGGTGTGGCCCAAGTGCGGCCACACCTGGTCCAGGGCAGCCGGATCGACGGGTCGGTGCAAAGCTTCGAGCGTTTTTCGCAAAGCACGCGCCGGGGCAGCTTCCTTCTGTAACTGGGGCGGAGCCGGAGCCACCGAATCATCCCCGACATAGCGGACCCGGTATAGCGCGGAGGTGGTACCACGCCCACCAACCGTAAAGTACAAGCAACCATCGTCGGGATGAACGACCAGGTCGGTGACCGGCAACGGTGCACCACTGACAAATGGCTCAAAGGTTCCGGTGTATGAGGCCCCCTGGGCATCCAGATGCACGGCAAAAATGTTGCCCAGGCTCCAGTCGGCGAGGTACAACGCCCGCTGGTAACGCTGCGGATATCGGGTCCCGTTGCCAAAAGTGACACCCGTGGGGGAGCTCAGACCGATATCGACGACTGACCCGAAGCTGTCCAAGTAATCGGCCGGCCACTTGGACATCCCCGCACGCCAGCCGAAATCGGCCCCTGACAGCACGTGATTCACCCGAGTGGGTCGATACCACGGGGTGCCAATGTCCCACTCCATATCCGAATCAAAGGTGAACAGTTCGCCCGCCGTGTTGAACGCCAAATCGTAGGGGTTGCGAAAACCCATGGCGACTAAGGTGAATTGCTTGCCCTCGGGGTCAGTACGGCAAATCCAGCCAGCAGGCCGCAGCAGGTCGACCCCTCCCTCGGCGTCCTCGGTTCGGCCGATCAAGCGGTCCTGTTGCCAGCCGGTGGGCACCCGCGAAGCTTCGGGGGCTTCCTTGAGGTAAGAGGCGTTCCCGCCGATCACGTACAGGGACTGCTGGTCCGGACCGAGCACAACCGCGTGTGGCCCGTGTTCGCCTCCTCCCCGGAATTCCCGCAGACAGGTCACCGTATCGTACTGATCATCCCCATCGGTATCGCGAACCCGGTACAGCCCGGCGTCTTCGCCGTTGACGACGACATACAAACTGCCAAAGGCGTATAGGAGACCCTGAGCATGGCCGATTGGGACCTCAATCGGTTCGACCCGAGTCGATGTGTCGGGGTCGTCGAGCGGGGCGGGTGTGATGCGATACAGGCCGCCCCACTGGGCCGAGGCGACTAGCCGCCCGGCCCGTTCGCTGGTCAAACAGACCCAGGAGCCCTGCTTAGCCCGTGGCACCGTGTAGACCAGCTCCGCTTGAAAGTCCACGGGCAAGCGGAGGCTCTCCGGCAGAGTGGCTCGGTTCGAGGTATCCCCCGACGAGCCGAAGAACTCATCCACCTTAAACTTCTGGACAGCATCCCCGTTTTGCTCTGGCTCAGCCGATTCGCCGCCCAGACGCTCGATTTCCAGTTGTGGCCGCTCGGCGTAGACCAGGAATTGCACGGTCGCCCCTTCGCCTTCGGCGACCCCCTGACTGTCCAGGCCCGCGCGGACCCGGAAGCGCTGCACCCCCTCGGGCACCTGGAAAGCAATCAGGGAGTTGGCATGGGTACCAATCCCCTTCACCTCCTTGCCGTTAACTCTCAGTGGCCCACCCTCGGCATTGCGATTGCGCTGAGTTTTGCCCCAGCTGGACCGCGCCTCGGCCCAATCTTGCTCGCTGAGTGGCTGTTCGCGCTCGCCCGACACCCAGCGAGGATCGATCCAGTTGGCTAGGTCGCAAGTAATGCCATCGCCAGCATCGGTCACGACCAGATACAGCATTGTGCGGCCTGAGACTTCCACATCGATATCGACCGCCTGTCCGGGTGTCTTGGCAGTTATCACCGGGCTGGAAAACAGCGGTGGTGGCGGCTGGTCAGACTCGGCCGAGGCCGTCAGCAGCACCCAGGACAACATGCCAAGCCCGGCCAGGCTCCCGAGCCACCGCCCGTACCGGGGCCACAAGGAAGGAGAGGAATTTTGCACGTAAGCACCTCCGCTACGAGGCTATTCTTTTGAGGAAGCGAAGTCCTGGAAGAAACATGTCCTGTCTCACCCCCAGCATATCCTCTGTCGAGTCAAGGGATCGCTCCCGAGGATCCCCGGGAGCGACTTACGGGAAGTGGCGGGTTAGCGTTTCGGCGCAGCCAAGTGCACGGCAGCCCCAAGGGCCAATTCCGCCGACTCCATCACCGTCTCGCCCAAGGTCGGGTGAGGATGGATCGAGTCGGCCACATCCCGAGCAACCGCACCCATTTCCATGGCCAGCACACCTTCGGCAATCATTTCCCCCGCGCCGACTCCGACGATCCCAACACCGATCAGTCGCTTGGATTCTGGATCCACCAGTAGCTTGGTCAGCCCCTCATTGCGGCCCAAGGTGGTAGCCCGGCCGCTGGCCGACCAGGGAAACTTCATGACGTCGTGCGGGACGTTGTGCTGCCTGGCTTCGCGCTCGGTCAGGCCACACCAGGCGATTTCCGGGTCGGTAAACACCACGGCCGGGATGGCCCGCGGGGCAAATTCCGTTTGCTCGCCGAGGATGGTCTCGATGGCCACCTTGGCCTCGGCCGTCGCCTTGTGCGCTAGAGCCGGCTCGCCGGCCACATCGCCAATGGCCAGAATCTGCGGTTGCGTCGTCTGCCGCTGCGGATCGACCTTGATGAACCCACGCTCATCAACTTCAACTCCAGCCTTGTCCAGGCCCAGATTGGCACTGTTGGGCCGGCGGCCGACCGACACCAGTACCCGATCAAACTTCTCCTGAGCCGGCACATCCTTGCCCTCGAGGGTCGCCATAATGCCATCCGCCTGGGCCTCGATACCGGCAACCTTGGTATTGAGATAGATTGCTTCAAACTGGGCCCGCAGCCGCTTTTCCAGCGGCTTGACCAAATCCTGGTCGGCCAGCGGTAGCAGATTTTCCGTGGCCTCAACCACCACCACCTTGCTACCCAACGCGGCATAGACCGAGCCGAGCTCTAGCCCAATATAGCCGCCGCCGACAATCAGCAACCGCTTCGGAATATCGGGCAGCAGTAACGCCGCCGTAGAATCCATCACCCGAGGGTCGCCGATGGCAAACATCCGAGGCATGGCCGGGACCGAGCCCACGGCAATAATCGCATGCTGGAACCGGATCTGACCGTTCTGCTCCCCTTCCAGCCGGACCGTGTGCGGATCGTCAAACACCGCTCGCGCCCTGATCATCTCAATGCCCCGCCCCTTGCACAATGCAGCAATGCCGCCGGTCATCTTGGCAACCACCTTCTGCTGGACAAAGGTGCGCAGCTTGTCAAGATCCAACTGGGGTTCGCCAAAGGTGAGGCCAAATTCGGCCGCCTCACGCGCTTCGTGGACGAGTTTGGCCGCGTGCAACAAGGCCTTGGAAGGGATGCAGCCGTGGTTCAGACAGACACCTCCCAGTTTCGGGTCGGCGTCCACCAAGGTGACCTTTTTGCCATGATCGGCGGCCATGATGGCCGCGGGGTAGCCGCCGGGGCCACCGCCAATGACTAACAGTTCCGTTTCACGGGGGGTATCCGCCATGGAATAATCCTCAATCTTCGTTGGTTCTGGATGGAATCGATCAAGCCAAGAAGGGAGATTGGCCGCAGCGTTTTCCGGCGAGCCCTGGGCGGCCGCCCAGAGTGCGATGAACGTATTGCCTGAGCTCCGAGCACCGCGTGTACGCACGCTGCTCAGCGATCTCTGTCTGGTTCGGCAAACCCCGGATGGTTGTCCGGAGCTCCGGCTTATCGTTACCCTTTAGGTTGCGTCCTGGTCCATTGCGCGACGACATTAACTCCCAAGCAATAACTGGACCGGATCCGAGAGCATCTGAGCCAGTCGGCTGGTAAAGCGGGCTCCGTCTGCCCCATCAATAATCCGGTGATCATAGGTCAGACATAACGGCAACATCAGCCGCGGCTGGATCTGGCCTTCGTAGACGACCGGCTGCAAGCTCGAGCGGGCCATGCCCAGGATCGCCACCTCGGGGTAGTTAATAATCGGCGAAAAGGCCGTGCCACCGATCCCCCCCAGATTGGTAATGGTAAAGGTGCCACCCCGCATCTCCTCCAGGGAAAGTTTGCCGTCACGGGCTCGGGTGGCAATTTCGGTGACCTCGGCGGCAAGTGCGGTGATAGTCTTTTGATCGGCATCCCGAATCACCGGTACGACGAGGCCGCGCTCGGTGTCGACGGCGATGCCCATGTGATAGTGGTGCTTAAGGATCAATTCCCCGGCTGCCATGTCAAACGAGGCGTTGAAATGCGGAAACTCACGAAGCGCCGCCACCACGGCCTTGATGGCCAACACGGTCATGGTGATCTTTGGCGAGCCCTTGGGCAGTTTCTCCATCGTCCGTTTGCGACCAGCTTCCAGTTCCGTAATGTCGGCATGGTCGAACTGGGTCACCATCGGGCAAGTGGTCCAGGTGACGGCCATGTTCTGGGCGATGGTCTTGCGAATGCGGCTTACCGGCTGACGTTCAATCGGACCATGTTTGCTGAAGTCAGGCAGCTCAGGCTGGCCCACCGACACACCGCCACTCCCAGCAGGCTGACTCATTCGATGACGCACAAAGGCCTGCACATCCTCGACCGTGACTCGATTGCCCCGTGCACTGCCAGGAACCTGATACAGATCCACGTTTAGTTCCCGAGCCAAACGACGAGTCGATGGACTAGCCGGTACCGGAACGTGGCGATCATGCGTCGCCCCGTTTGGACTACGCGGAGTGGGAGCGCTGCTGGGGGTCGTGGGAGCCGAACGTTGTCCATTGCTGGCCGGAACCGCCGCGGTGACAGCGGGAGGTTTGGCAGGACTCGATTTGCTCGCAGGACTGGTCGCTTCCTGCAAGTGAAGCTCCATGACCAACTCACCGACTTGGATGGTTTGCCCCTGTTGCACGTATATTTCTTCGACGATGCCGGCGGCAGGAGCGGGAATCGGCATCGCTGCCTTATCGGTCTCGACCTCTAACAGTGTGGCATCTTTTTGGAAGGAAGCTCCTTCGGTTACCGCAATGCGAACCACGGTGGCATTTTCGATCCCTTCGCCCAGATCGGGCAACACAAAGGAATGTTTTTGGCCCCCGCCACTAGGGGTAGCCGCGACCGGTGGTGGTGGCGTAGCCATTGGTTGTGAGATCTCCTCTGGAGGCTTAGCCGGAGTGGGAGGAGCTGCCCCAGCTCCTTCGGCGGCCTTCAGCACCATGATCACGCTGCCCACTTGGATGTTATCCCCAGGTTTGACCCGGATTTCCTGCACCTTCCCAGCCTGATCAATCGGGACCGGCATCGATGCCTTATCGGTCTCGACCTGCAACACATCCTGGCCCGGCTGAACCTGACTGCCGGGTTGGACCAGCACGTCTGAGACGGTGGCCACCTCGATGCCTTCTCCTAACTCCGGCAGACGAAATTCCATGATTCATGGTCCTTCGAGTGTGACGTCGTCAAAGCTCAAGCCTCAGCCAAAACGGCAGACTATGGATACTCGCTAGCTGCCTCGATCGACGCTCGACTTCCTACCCGCTACTCGCTGGCCTCTGAAGGGCTCAGCTTACAGATTCCACGGGGCGGGGACATCCGGCTGGATTCCGTACTCGTGAATCGCCTTCTCCACGGTCTTATGATCGAGTTGCCGCCGTTCGGCCAGGGCATACAGCGACGCCACGACAACCGACTCCGCATCGACTTCAAAGAAGCGACGTAGGGTCGGTCGAATCTCACTCCGTCCAAAGCCATCGGTGCCCAAAGCCAACAGCCGCCCATTCAAGTAGGGAGCGACCGACTCAGGAAGCGCCCGCATGTAGTCGGAGCTGGCAATCACCGGGCCATCGGTCGCGCCAAGCACCTGATCGAGGTAGGTTTGCCGCTTCTTCTCACGCGGATGAAGACGATTCCAGCGCTCGACCTCCAGACAATCGCGGCGTAGTTGTTGGTAGCTGGTCACGCTGTACACGGTGCTGGCAATGTTGTACTGCTCGGCCAGCAGCTGCTGCGCCCGCAGTACTTCGTTGAGAATAACCCCCGAGCCAAACAGCTGCACGGTCAACTTTGCCCCCTTGGGCTGGACCGTTTTGTACGGGTAAAGCCCCCGAATAATTCCCTCGCGAACCTCTTCGGGCATCTTGGGCATCAGATACCCTTCGTTGTAAACAGTCAGATAGTAGAAGACATCGTCGCCTTGAACGAACATCTCCTCGATGCCATGTTCGATGATCACCGCCAGCTCATAACCAAAGGCGGGATCATAGGCTCGGCAGGTCGGAATCGTCATCGCCACAAGATGGCTATGCCCATCCTCATGCTGTAGTCCCTCACCATTCAAGGTGGTACGCCCCGCCGTGGCCCCCATCAAAAAGCCACGGCAACGGCTGTCGGCGGCAGCCCAGGCGAAGTCGCCGATCCGCTGGAAGCCGAACATCGAGTAGTAGATGTAAAAGGGGATGGTGTTGACGCCGTGGGTACTGTACGCCGTGCCCGCAGCGATGAACGAGCACATGCTGCCGGCTTCGTTGATGCCTTCTTGGAGGATCTGGCCATCGTTGGACTCGCGGTACTCGGTCATCGAGCCGGCATCGACCGGCTCGTACAGCTGGCCGACGTGACTATAGATGCCGAACTTCTTGTACATCGGCGGCATACCAAAGGTCTGCCCTTCGTCAGGGACGATGGGCACGATCAACTTGCCAACGTTGGGGTCCTGCATCAGATCGATCATCAAGGTGACCCAAGCCAGCGTGGTCGACTGGGCCTTGCCAGTCGCCTCGGTGCCTTGGTGCATCTTCTCGAAGGTCTTGGGCTCGGGGGGCGTGCACGGGGTAAACTCGTTCCGACGGGCTGGGACGTAGCCGCCCAGAGCCTGGCGGCGTTCATGCAGGTACTTGGCTTCTGGGCTGTCCGCGGAGGGGCGTAGAAACGGGATCTCGTTGACCAGCTCTTCCGGAGAGAAGGGCAACTCGAAACGGTCGGTGAATTCCATCAAGGCGAGGATCGACTTGGCCAGGCTGGGGTCCTCGACCCCAAGACCATCCAGATCCAGGCCACTTTTGGCCGCCTTGCTCTCGAGCTTCTTGACCTGGTGCGTCGTGTTTAACCCTTCGCTAGGCGTGCCATAGCCCTTGATGGTCTTGGCCAGGATCACCGTCGGCTGACCGGTGTGCTCGGTCGCGGCCTTGTAGGCCGCATAGACCTTGAGCGGGTCATGGCCGCCACGTTTGAGGCGGATCAGTTCATCGTCGCTGAGATGGGCGACCAACTCCTGGAGCTCGGGAGTGTTAAAGAATTTCTCGCGCATGTAGGCGCCGCCGGCGACGACGTACTTCTGGTACTCCCCGTCGATGACTTCGAGCATACGCCGGGCCAGGGCGCCCGAGTGGTCGTGAGCCAACAATTCGTCCCAGTCGCTGCCCCAAACCACCTTAATCACGTTCCAGCCAGCACCACGGAAGACTGCCTCGAGTTCCTGGATGACTTTGAAGTTGCCGCGGACCGGACCATCCAAGCGTTGTAAATTGCAATTGATGACAAAGACCAGGTTGTCGAGCCGGGCCCGGCTGGCGAGCGAAATAGCGCCCAGTGTTTCGGGCTCATCGCATTCTCCGTCGCCGAGAAAGGCCCAGACCTTGGCCTGGTCGGCCACCGGCGACAGGCCGCGATCACGCAAGTAATGGTTGAAGCGGGCCTGGTAGATAGCCATCATCGGCGACAGGCCCATGCTCACGGTCGGGAACTGCCAAAAGTTGGGCATCAGCCAGGGATGCGGATAGCTCGACAGCCCAGGTTGGTCCTGGAGTTCGCGGCGGAAGTTGTCTAGATGCTGCTCTTCCAGCCGCCCTTCAACAAAGGCACGGGCATACATCCCGGGGCTGGCATGGCCTTGAAAGTAGACGATGTCGCCTGGGTGGGTGTCCTTTGGAGCGCGGAAGAAGTGGTTGAAGCCGATTTCGTACAGGGTCGCGGCCGAAGCATAGGTGGCGATATGACCGCCGACGTTCGACTTCTTGTTGGCCCGCACCACCATGGCCATCGCGTTCCAGCGGACAATGCTTTTGATCTTGCGCTCGAGCTGCCGGTCGCCGGGGAAGTGCGGCTGGTGGACTAGGTCAATCGTATTAATGTACGGAGTGGTCACCCCGGCGGGCATGCGGGCGCCAAGATGACCGGCGTGCTGCATCAAGGTGTCGAGTAAGAAGCGCGCCCGATCCGTGCCTTGATAGCGGATGACCGCTTCGAGAGAATCAAGCCATTCACTGGTTTCGACAGGGTCAGTATCGCTGGAAGTAGGCATCCGGTGCGGTTTCAGGCGGGCCGTTCCATTGGCGGCAGCGGCAAGCGGGTTGCCAGGGGTGGGAAAGGTGGGGGCCTTGCTACCAGTCATTGAGTCACCTCGTCAAGGCCGTTGGAAGAGGCGCAACGGCGTCGCCGCAATCGAGCGTTTCACCGACCAGAGAAGAACTCCTGGCGAGTAAGGGAGTCGGCGTGCCTGCCAGCCAAGCATTGCATCATGACGGTAGGGGCTCCATGCCAGCGCACGGAACAACACTCTGGTTACAATAGAAGCCGACCTAGAGCCCGTCCAGGGAACGCACCGTCATCGGGGAGGTTATCGTATGCACCATGCTAGCCGATGGATTTTGCTCACCTATTTATTTATTTTACCCAGCCACTCCCTCTATGCCGATCCCAACCCGCTGCCACCGCCAAGTCGCATTGACTTTCGCAGCCAACCCACAAGTACACTCGCGCTGGTGCTCGAAACCATCACTCAGCAATCCGGTATCACGATTCAACCCGTAGGGATCCCGGCCACAACGCCTTGCCCGGTGACCTTTGACCAGACCCCGGTTTGGCAAGCCGTGGCCCAGGTTGCCCGGGTCACCGGCACTCGGCTGGTGAGCAAGGATCATGGGCGGCAACTGCAACTGCAACCGGGGAAACCGCCGTTGGTGGCCGCGCAAATCGCGGGTCCGTTTCGGATCAGCCTTGAGGAAATCCGCGCCCGCATCAATCTGCTCCGCGGTCAACGCCTCACCGAAGCCAGCCTGCAAGTCCAATGGGAACCGGGCCTCAAGGTCTACCGCCTGGATGCCTATCCGACGCTGACCGCTGGCCTGGATGATCAGGGGCGGAAGCTGTCCGCCCCGACCATTGCCGCCACCACGACTCCCATCGGCAACCAGGCTCAAAGCATCCTCCGCCTGCAAGGCCTCGACCGGACTGCACAACAGCTGCGGCGTCTGGCGGGCAAGCTGCAGGCTGTGGTGGCGGACAAGATGCAGCTGTTTTCCTTCGCCGACCTGGGCCGACCTTTCCCCTTGAGCCAGGAAAAAAATGGGGTGCGTGTCACCGTCCAAGCGGTGTCCAAGGAAGGCGATCGCTGGCGGGTCGAATTGGAGCTGGTGTACCCCCCCGATCGGCCGACTTTCGAGAGCTTCGAGAGCTTTCTGGGCGACAATCGTCTGGTGTTGTTGACACCAAAAGGTGGTGAACGCTTTAGCACCGATGATTTTGAAATTAGCCAACAGCTCGATCGCTACCGGATTCGCTACCGCTTCCCCGAAAAACTCTTCCAGGACAATCCTCCCCAAGTGCTCAAGGGTTGGTCGCTGCTGTACAAAACCCCGGTCCGTCTCAATGAAGTCACCATTCCTTTTGCCTTCCAAAATGTGCCGTTGCCCTAGCATCCAAACCTTGATGGCTGGTTTTTTTGACCTGCAACCAAAGCGTTTGCACTGAAACGGCACCCTGGAGCTCGCCTGCAGAGGGTACTTAGTCGGCGTAACAACTTCGCTACAATGAAATTATCGCGATCACAACGCAGCCCAACCCCTGCAAACCAAACCGCCTTCCGTACCCGCAAAACCACAATATGACCCCCAAATGTCCCAGAAATGTCCGGATTTGTCCGGAATTGTCCCTGCAAGGAATCGGTCCGTTCTCTCAGCAGAGCTCTGCGCGCAGACGCTCCCAGCCTGGGTGCCCCAGGCTGGAAAAATTCACTCTATAAGTATATATACCGAGGAAGCGATCAAATCGATGATATTCTGTGCGTTTTAACTCCGGTCCAAAAGCCCCGGAAGAATGTCCAGGGCTCGCCCGCTTGCCGCACAGCCAGAGAAGTGAACCGACCCTGGCGCCTCACTCCTGTCCACCAATCTCAACCTGCGCTGCCTGCAGAACTTGCTTGGTCTTGTCGTCCTGGACGAAGGCGACGACATGTAGCTTGGCAAACTTCATCGGTCGACTTGGGTTGGAGAAGCTCTCGCCTTCGTCGGCGAGCTGTTTCTCATACCCATCTAGATACTTGTTGATTTCTGCACGAAGCTTGCCCAGGTCGACCTTCACCGTCTGCTCGAACTGGGGCTTGGTGATGGCGAAGCCCGCAGCGCCCCCGGGTAGATTTCGGACGACACAGTGATGGTAGCGCAAACCGTTGCCACCGGTGTAGCGGACCTTTTCCTCGGCTAGGGCAAAGCGAAGTTTGAGATCTGGACCCGGATTTCCAACCCCTTGGACCATGGCCTTGATGCGGATGGTCTCCCCTTGCTGCTGAGCAGCCACCTTCAAGTTGACTTTGGCCGGCTTGTTCAGCAGTTCAATCACTTTGCCGCGATATAGCTCATACTTTGCCTCGGCCTGGCCCTGGAAGCCGCCGCCGCTATCATCGGCGTTACCGTCGAAGAAGATCGTGGGAGTACCACGAATCGATTCATTGTAATATTCTTCTCGGCTCAGGCTGGCCGGGTTGGTCAAAGCGTCCGGAGCCGGGATATGCAGGTGATATTGCAGGAGCACTACTTCGCTGGGTTTAAAACTTTCCTCCAAGGCATCAAACCCAAGGTCGGCAGCCACACAGGGTGGGCACTCGGCACCGGTGAACAGCTCAACCAAGACCGCACGATCGCTTTGCACCTTGCGCCCTGCGAAGGGTTGCGGCTTGAAGCCGGGGTAGGTCTTGGCATACTCCTGGTAATCGCGAGCTTCGAATTTCTCGATCATCGCCTCTACCCGACGCAGCTGGTCGGTCTGGCCGGTCTTACGCATCGTCTGCGCCAGGGTTTCTAGGACGTTGATCTGCACAGAAGCCGGGTCGGTCGGCTTGAGCATTCGCTGGGCACGCCGCGCCTGTTCCAGCGCGACCCCCTGGTACGCTTTGGCATCGGCCAAGGTGCTGGCTAGCTGCAGAGCAATGGTCCGCTGCCAGCGATTGCCGTAGGCGGCGGCCTTCTTGATGGCCTGATCGGCGATGCTGCGGACCTCGGCAAGCGGAACTTCCCGGTCTGCGGCCTCACTCAACACCTCCAGCACCGTCGTAAAGTAGTCGCTGCCTTCCTGGTTCCGTGCCAGCGCTTCCCGAGCCACCGCAAACGAGTCATCCAGATTCTTCAGCTTGGAGGGTTGCAGCTCGACCAGCTCCAGCGAGCCACCCAGTGGCAAGGTGCCTTGGATGGTGCCCTTGGGCGTCCGCTTGCCGTCAAAGGTAAGCGGCTCACCATCAAAATCAAATGTTAGCTCAATATTTTTATCATAAACGCGGACATCGACCACCGCGGGCATTTGCTGCAGTTCCGGCTCGCTATCCAAAAAGCGGCCGACCCATTTACCCTCTTCTGGGCTGAGAGAGAACAGGAAGGTCAACGTCCCCTGAGGAATTGGCAGGTTGAGCTGCCAGTTGCCGGCCGGTGGCTCGGCACGGATCCCAGAGCCAGTAAACAAGCACAAGCTGATCATGGTGAGTGCAATTCGCATACCCTGACTCCTGCAACACGCGGCGGTACAAATAGTCAATTTGCTCCTCTTTTCTTGTGGACGATGCGAACCGACTAACATTCACCCAACCAACAATTCAGTCTATGGCCCCAGCCTGCCGAGGTTCAGGGCCAGGCAGCAGGATGCGAGGATCGAACGCTGCCACCCAATCGGGCCCGGCTTGCCCACGAAGGCCCGCAGCAACTTCACAGACCCGGGCCACCGTTCCTCCTGATCGCCAGGAGTGGTAGGCTGAAAGAAAGCCGAGTGTTGATCCGCGTTGCAACTTCTGTTCACACGTCTGGGACCGGGCCTCATGATTCCCATCGATGCACAACCGCTGTTGCAACGACTGCGGGTGGTGGACGCCTCGCGCGTACTCGCTGGGCCGTTCGCCGGGCAAACCCTTGCCGAGTTGGGCGCCGAGGTCATCAAGATCGAGCGGCCGGGTCGCGGCGATGAAACTCGCGGCTGGGGGCCACCCTTCGCCGGCCCGTTGAGTGCCTATTTTCTGTCGTGCAACCGTAACAAGCGATCGCTGACGCTCGACCTGGAACGCCCTGAGGGCCAGACTTTGCTGCACCAGCTGCTCGACCAGGCGGATGTCCTACTGGAAAACTTCCGCCATGACAGCCTGGACAAGCTAGGGCTGACCACCGAAAAGCTCCTCGAACGCCACCCGCAACTGATCGTCTGTTCTATATCCGGCTTTGGCCGCCGCGGTCCATGGCATGATCAACCGGGCTACGACTTCGCCATTCAAGCCCTGAGCGGGCTGATGGCCATCACCGGCCCGGCCGCCGGGCCTCCATCCAAGGTCGGCGTAGCCATCACGGATGTGGTCACCGGATTGTATGCCACGATCGCCGTCCTAGCCTGTATTCGGGCGCGGCAACAATCGGGACACGGCTACGCCATCGACCTGGCCCTGCTCGACTGCGCGGTGGCCGCGCAAGTGAACGTGGTGCAGGCCTACTTAACGGCGGGCGTGATGCCGCCGCGGCAGGGCAACGCGCACCTGCAGATCGTGCCGTATCAGCTGTTCGGCACCGCCGATGGCCATCTGGTGATCGCGGTGGGCAACGATGCCCAGTTCCGCCGCTTCTGTGGCGTGCTAGGCCGGCCGGAGCTGGCCGAGGATGCCCGCTTTGCCACGAACGCCGACCGGGTGCGGCAGCGTGACACCCTGGTGCCAATGCTGGAAGCGATCCTGGCCCGCCGCCCGACGGCAGAGTGGCGGGCGGCATTGTCCGCGGCGAACATTCCCCAGTCCGAGGTCCTGGACTACCCGGGCCTGTTCGCCACCGAGCACACCCAAGAGCGCGGCCTCAAACTTACCATCCACGACCCCGCTGGCAACCCGGTCGAACTGGCCGCAAGTCCGTTCCACATCCAGGGCACCACCGCCCCGCCACCGAGCTTGCCGCCCGAGCTAGGGGCGGACACTTCCGCGATTTTAGGCGAGTGGCTAGGGTTAGACGCGGAGGCGGTAGAGAAGCTGAAGCGGGCGAGGGTGGTGTAGAGCCGTAGGTGCCACGCCCGTCCATGGGTCCGGACGTCCGATCCGTCGCAGGTGGCCGACCACGCCCGGAGTCGGCGAAGGACGTGCCACCTTGCGCCGGGCAAACCTGGGAAAGGGGATCGAGCTTCTTCCAAAGAAAACGGACACCGAGTTTATGGTGGTTCAGGTTGTGCGACCACACCGATCAATAAATGGGATCCTAACGCTGCCCCTCGGCTTAGCCCATCCCCGATCGAACGATCTTTCTGGTGGGCAAATCATCGACTTCCTTTTCCTCGAGCAACCACCGCTTGACCAACGTAAACGCCTCTTGCACGGACTCCAGGGTTCCCGCCTCGCTCCAGGTTCTTTGAAATGTGCTAGCGGGGGGTTGAAGCCTGTTGGGCAGCTCGTGGATCGTTCCTTGCAGGTTGTAATGCAGCGTCCCTTCTTGTTCGCCGTCGGATCCGGTACAAGGGACGTCAGCGACCTTCCGCCAAAAGAAAACCCATCGCGGGCTCCGTTGAAAGACCGAATCGTTGCATAGCGACCCCAGATCCACGCCTTGTTGTCGGGCGTAGGAAGCGATTTCTTGTGCGGTCGCTCGTTCGATCTCGAACACATTCATGATCGGCCTCTCGCCCCAGACCGGTCTCGAAACGAATTCTTCGGCCGCCTCTTCGGCCGCCCCCGGTTTTGCCGGGACTTGGCCTTCAACTCGGTCGCCATGCCCTGGTCGCCCTGCTGGGCCATCCATCCATCAAGCTCCTTGCGGAGACGCGCCTTGATCGGGGCGTACTCCGGGTCGGCGGCCAGGTTCCGTGTCTCATACGGGTCGGCTTCTAAGTCGTAGAGTTCCTCGGCGGGACGTTGAAATAGCCACTTCACCCGGGCGGCCAGGTCGGGGTTCTGTTTCGCATCCTCCTGCCAGGACCGCAGCGGTTGCACCTGGTGGATGCCCTTGATCGAGTAGGTGTTCTCTGGGGCCAGGTTTACGATCAGCTTGTAGCGGGTGTCACGGACGGCACGTATCGGGTAAGGCTCTTGATAACCGTTGATGCCGACCGTCGTGTGCTGCGAAAACACATAGTCGCGAAAGTCGTCTCGCTTCGCGGTCAACACGTCCATAAAGCTGCAGCCATCAAAGCCCGTTGCCCCGTTCGCGTCCGGACAGCCGACATCGAGCTTGTTCGGATCGATGCCCGCAGCTTCCAGAAACGTCGGTGCGACATCCACGTACTGCATCAGGGCATCACTCTGGGTACCCGGTTTCACCTTGCCCGGCCAGCGAACCAGGGTCGAGACGCGGATGCCGTTGTCATACAAGCTCCACTTGCCGCCGTAGGGAAAACTGCTGCCTTGCTCGCTGACGAACGTGACCAGCGTGTTGTCGGCTTGCCCGGACTTTTCGAGGAGCTTGAGCAGGTTCCCCACCTGGATGTCCAGCTGGGACACCTCGGCGTAATAGTCGGCCAGCAGCTGGCGGGTCGTCGCGTTGTCGTACAGGTATGGGGGTATGGTGAGCTTTTTGGGGTCGTATAAGTGCTTCGGTCCGCGGCTCCAGCGGCCGTGCGGGTCGTTGGAAGCATAGACCAGCAGCCACGGTTGCTCTTGGTCGCGGCGTACGAAGCCCTCGGTTTCGGTCAAGTCATCGGCGCCGCGGATGTACTCGAACGGAAACGATGCCACAGGGCCGATATGTCGCTTGTTCTGCAAGGCGACCCGGTAGCCGGCCTGCTTGAAGAACGTGAACATGCTCTTGGTGCCGTCGTAGACCCGGGTGTGGTTCGGGTAGGCGCCGGAGCGCATGCTGTACAGTCCGGTGTATAGGGCATGTCGCGATGGCGAGCAGGTCGGAGCTGGGGTAAACATGCCACGTAGGTGCATGCTCTCCTGGCACAAGCGGTCGAGGTTGGGCGTGTGCACATCCGCGTTGCCCTCATAGCCCAAGTCGCGCCAGGTCAGGTCGTCGGCGATGATCAGCAGGAAATTCGGCCGATCAGCCGCTTCCAAGTTGGTGGCCGCGGCAAAGGTTAGGGCGATGAAGAGTTTGCTGGAGAGATTCATGGCCTTCTTTCAGTGGAGGAAACGTAAACGGGGCCAAGGGAGCGGCCGGGCGGCCGCCCCCGTATCAGAGTGAGCCTTAGTTCTTGCTGAAGACGAACTTGCCGGGGTGGCCGGTCAGGGCGCCGCCCTGGGGTCGCCACAGGACCACCTCTTCGATCTTTTTGGCCAGCTCGAGGTCCTTGTCGGTCACGCCTCCCTCGGAGTGCGTCTTCAGCTTGACCCACAGCTTGGCGTAGGTGACCGTCAAGTCGGCGTGGTGATCGGCCGCATCACACAGGTAGCCGATGGCGTTGACCGCCATCAAGGTCACCGGCCAGCCCTCCGTGTTGTACTTGCGACGAATCCAGCCATCCTCGAGATACCAGTCGGTCAAGCCATATTCCTGCAACTTGGTCGAGATCTGTTCATCAGTGTAGACCTGTAACTTCCCGGGCATGATGTTGCCTCCATCGTAGGTACCATGGGCAAATGCTGTGGGTTATGGTAAATCGAAAATGGCACCGGACCTAGTCATAAGGAGTAAGAGATGGGCGTCCGCGAACAATTGCAGACATTATTACGTGAGCGGGCGTTGTTCTTTGGCGACTTCACCCTCGCCGCCGGACAAAAGAGCACATATTATATCAATAGCAAGAAGATTCTGTTCCACTCGCGGGCCGTGGCCCTGCTCGGCCAACTCCTCTATGAGGCGACGGCCGACCTGCCGCTGTCAGGGATCGGCGGGCTGGAGGTGGGAGCCATCCCCATGACCACGGCGGCGGTGCGCGCCTATCACGACGCAGGCCGCGAGCTGGAGGGTTTTTTTGTCCGCAAGCAGGTCAAGGACCACGGCAGCAAAGAGCGGATCGAGGGGTTGCTGACGCCTGGAACGCAGGTGGCAGTGATCGACGATGTGTTGAACACTGGCAATTCGGCCTGGCAAGCGATCCAGGCAGTGGAAGAAGCGGGCGCCCAGGTTGCCCGGGTGGTTTGCATCGTCGACCGGCTAGCCGGTGCCCGGGAGCGACTGGCTGGCTATGACTTTCGGCCGCTGTTCACCATCGAGGACTTCGGCATCTCGCCTCCCTCCCCGGCTTAAGTCAAGTTTGCCTCACGCGTTGGCCGAAGGAAAACCAGATGTTGACGCTCCGGCTTCATTGCATGGTACGACAAGTATGCCCGGCCTGCGTCTTTGCCAGCCCTGGCGCAAAGCATTCCGGCTGCTGGCCGGATTCGTCCTCTGTCTGGCCGTAGGCTGCTTGACTCCGTCACGAACCCAGCAGTTGCAGCAGTGTCTGGGCAGCGGCTGCGACCAACGTTATCCGTGCGATCCCCTTGTACAACAGAGCTATCGACTGGCTCCCCCCGATGTCGTCAGCGTCCGCATCGGCCAGCCTCCAGTGTGGCAAGGCCAGGCCGAGTTACATCCCGATGGCAACATCCTGCTCGGACCTTTTGGCAAGGTACAAGCCGAAGGGTTCACCACCACTGCCCTGGCTGCTGTGATTGCCGATCATACCCACCTGCCCTTGTCGCGGATTGACGTCTGGGTGACCGCCTATCGTAGCCGCCAATTGGTGGTGTTTGGCCCGGTCCAGGGAATGCCACGAGCTATGCCCTATCACGGGCCCGAGACCGTGGTGCAATTCCTCCAACGGCTCGGCGGCGTCCAAGCGGGTGCCAACCTGGCCAAGATTCACGTCTTGCGACCCAATGTCCATCTGGGCCAGGCACCGGAACTATTCCGCGTCAATGTCGAACAGATCATCTTGCGTAGAGATTCCTCGACCAATATTCGCCTCCAACCGAACGATCAGCTCTATATCGGTGAAACCCGCCGCTCGGTCCTGCAGAAGCTGCTGCCCCCTTGGCTACAACCTCTGTATGAGGCCTGTTGTCTGCTGCTGCCCAATCCGCATGCCTTGAAGCGAAAGCCCTAACTTGGTTGAGTTCTGTCTTGATCCAGGGCTTTTGGCAAGGTATTGATTGCCGCGGAATTTCCATGGACAGTCCCGGCGAGTTCACTCGTCGATAGGGATAACGCAGGGAGTGTGAGCGGATGAGGCAAGTGCAGATCGTTGCGTTGGTGATTGTCATGGGGCTCAGCGGCCATCCGCAGCTGCAGGCGCAAGTGCAGCCTGCCTCGGCCAGCGTGCCCGC
Source organism: uncultured Alcaligenaceae bacterium (assembly GCA_964410665.1). Classification (GTDB taxonomy): domain Bacteria; phylum Planctomycetota; class Planctomycetia; order Gemmatales; family Gemmataceae; genus CAYPIE01. The sequence goes on along the minus strand of CAYPIE010000039.1, from coordinate 1,333 downwards.
CAACCCGCCCCTGACCCAGCAAGAACAAGACTATCAAGAACGCGTCGTCGCCTATCTTCACGGGAATATCCCAGTGACGCGGGCCCAACTGGGCGAGTTTCTGATTGCTCGCTACGGCGCCGAGAAACTGCCTCTGTTGGTCAATCGCTTGATCATTGAGGAAGCATGCCGCAAGCAAGGAATCACGGTTACCCCCCAGGAGATCGAGGCCGGACTCAATGAAGATCTCGCCGACTTGTCGGTTCAAAAGCAGGATTTCATCAATGTGATCTTGAAAAACTATGGAAAGTCGCTGTTCGAATGGGAACAGGATGTGATCCGGCCACGCCTGTTGTTGGGTAAACTGTGTCGTGACCAGATCGAAGTCAGCGACGACGATCTGCACAAAATGTTTGAGCACCTCTACGGCAAGAAAATTCGTTGCCGCATGATCCTCTATCCTGCGGGCTCGGAGCGGAGCGCCCAGAAAGAATACGGCGACATCCGTGCGAGCGACGAAGCCTTTGACCGTGCAGCCCGCAATCAGGCCAATGCGACGCTGGCCTCCGCCGGCGGGGAAATTGCTCCGATCGCCCACCACTCATTCGGCGAGAGCAACCTGCTCGAGCAAGAGGCATTTAAACTCAATCCTGGTGAACTAAGCCGCTTGATTACCACGAAAGAGGGGATTGTAGTGCTTAAATGCATCGAGCATATCCCGGCCGATACCAGCAAGAAGTTTGAAGAAGAACGGGAAAACCTGTCCAAGGAAGTGGTCAACCGCAAGATTCAAATGAAGATCCCTGCGATTTTCCAATCGCTTTATGAAACGGCCAACCCCAAGCTCCTCCTCGAAGGCGCGACCTCCCAGGAAGACCTGGAGCGGGCGGTGCGTGAGGAGTTGGCTCAGCCGTTGCCCCCCTCGGGGAAGAAGTAGTCCAGACATTTTGCGGGGAAACAAAGAGCGTTTACGTTAGCGATTGTAGGAAACAAGAAACGTTACGGTGCATTCGCTCGGGCAAAGAAACGGCAGAGTCGGTTGCGCTAAGTCACAGAGGCAGAGGCGCTTGCGGTGCGGAAGAGGCAGAGGCGCTTGCGCTAAGTCACAGAGGCAGAGGCGCTTGCGCTGCGGCAGAAGCAGAGGAGGCGCTTGCGTTGCGGCAGAAGCAGAGGCGCTTGCGATGCGGAGAAAGAGGCAGAGGCGGTTGCGGTAAGTCAGAACCCCCGGACTGACGTCCGGGGCTCGCCTTTCGGAGGCGGTTGCACGAGCGGAAGTGCTTGAGAGCAACGATCTTGATGGCAAGCGTCTGTCTGGGCAGAGCTCCGGACTGACGTCCTTCGCCAGAGAAGAGAC
>CAYPIE010000038.1:0-53812 GCA_964410665.1 uncultured Alcaligenaceae bacterium | reverse complement strand
CCGTGAAAATCCGCACTGCCACGCCAGCCAGCCGTCGGCATGCCCTCACGCTTCTCGCGATCGGAAACCTTGCCGCGGCAAACATGAAAGCCGGTCGTACCCAAGCGGGGCTTCAACGCGCCGAGGAGGCCCTCCAGCCTGTCGGATCTCGGCATCAGCGGCGAGAGAGCCCCGGAGTTCGAAGAAGTGCCGCCATGCCCTTATATTGCCCGTCAGCATAATGCGAGTTTCAACCGCGTTTGGCAGCACCGAACGGGCTGCCTGCCTGGCGGCTTAGCGGCGGTCCGTTTTGACCAGTTGCTCGCCAACTTCACGTAACTGCTCAGCGGTCATCACACCGGAGCACGCCGGAAAACTGCTACATGACCCCCATCGTTGGTGTCCGTAGTGCGTCACTCGCCTCCCCACCTGGATACTAGCTAGCTGTAGTAACGTGTCAAAACACTCTATAAATGTTTGTGATGCATTATAATGATAGTTTACATGCGTACATTTATCGTCTAGAATGCTCTAGACGTGTCATAACATGATGGAGATACTCATGATCAATATGGCAGTGCCAAAAAAGGGATCAGGGAGGAAGCCGGACCCTGACAAGAAACGCCCGAACCGGACGGGCAGGACACTGGGCCTGGTGATCAACCCGGACCTACGTGTTGCGTTGGAACTGGCGATTAAGCGTACCCGGCGGACACTCACTGCCGAGGTCGAGGTCGCCTTGGAAGAGCATCTGAAGACGATGGGCTTATGGCCGTTGCCGCCGGGCGGTCAGGAAGACGGTGCGAAGTGAGCGAAGTAGCACTGACGGGCGACGTAATGAACAACGCGGAGTATCGCGGCTTTTCGGGGTAGTTCGATGGCAGGTAGAAGGCCTCAGGGCAGCGGAAGGATCGTACTGAAGCCGAACGGCAAGCACTTGGCGGAAATCCGGCTGGGAACCGACCCAGCGACCGGCAGGCCTGTGCGGGCCAGTAAGCAGTTTGACACCGCCAGGGAAGCCAACAAGTGGTTGCGTGAGCAGCGTCAGCGTCAGGACCAAGGCTACCGCACCAGTGCGACCAAGCTGACGGTCGAGGGGTGGCTGGCAATGTGGCTCCAGGAAAAGCAGCTGGAAGTGTCGGTCAAGACGCACGTCAATATCGCCGGGCACGTCCGCAACCACATCAACCCGGTGCTGGGGGCGGTGCTGCTGAAGGACCTGACAGCGGACCGGGTCGCCGGCTTCTATGCCCGGCTCCGCGACTCCGGCACCAGCCCGCACATGATTAAGAAGATCGGCCGGACTTTGCGGTTGAGCCTCAAGCTAGCGGTGCAAAGGGAGCATATGCCTCGCAACGTCGCCCTGGACGTGAAGCTGCCGAGGGTGATCATCCCTGAGTTCCAGGTTTGGTCGGTGGAGCAGATACGGGCGTTCCTGACCGCCGCCAAGATCGAGCACACCTTCGCAATGTTCGCCTTACTCCTCGACAGCGGCTGCCGCCTCGGCGAGGCGCTGGCGTTGACCTGGGCCGACCTGAACGAGTCGACCGGCGAGGTGACTGTCAACAAGGCGGTTCAGGACGAGGCGAGCAAGTTGGTGATCGGTACGACCAAGACTCGCGAGTCACGCCGGACCGTCCGGCTCAGCCCCGGCTGCGTCAGCACGCTTCTGGATCATCGGGAACGCAACCGGTTAAGGGGATTGGCCACCGATAAGCAGGACCTGATTTTCGCTAGCCGTGCCGGTACGATCATCAGCTCGACCAACCTGAACCGTGGTGCGTTCCGCCGCATCGTCGAGCGGGCCGGTGTGCCCCGCATACGCATTCACGATCTAAGACATTGCCATGCGAGCTACCTCCTGACCCGAGGCGTCAATATCAAGGCCGTGTCCAGGCGGCTGGGACACAAAGACGTGCAAACAACCTTACGTGTTTATGCCCACGTGCTGCCGGAGGGAGAAGACCAGATCGTAACGACCATGCAAAGGCTGCTGTGGGACTACGACGACCAGATGACGACTTAGAGACGGTGCCTGCTTATGTGACTAGGTGCTGATTAGATCGTAAGTTGAGAGTAGTTAGGCTTTTACGTCATTACACCCGGAGGGATTCGAACCCCCAACCCTCGGTTCCGAAGACCGATGCTCTGTCCAGTTGAGCTACGGGTGCAAGTGTCAAGACATTGGAGTGAAGGTAGCGAGAGCCCATCGGGAATGCAAGGGAGTTTGTTCCTGGAGTGTAGGTGCTTCAAGGCGTCCCGTTGCATCAATGGGGGGGATGGGATAGAATATTGTGGGTAAATCGTATCATTGGTCTGAAGCCAGGCGAGGTTGCCGGTCCCTACACGAGCTCTCGACGGGCCCAAGTGAAGGAAGGGTGGTTCGTGCAAGTCCAGATTGCTACCAGGCACGGGCAACTGAGTGATGAACATCAAACTCTCATCCATGAGAAGGCTGAGAAGCTTCTACACTTCTTTGACCGGATCACCATGATTGAGGTCACCGTCGATCTGCAGCACGACGAGAAGGCAGTCGAGGTGCATATTGATGCGGAGCACAAGCACGATTTTGTCGCGACTTCCCGCCATCCGGATTTGCTGGCCGCCGTCGATCAGGCGTTGAGCAAGGCTCAGCAACAACTTCGAAAATATAAAGAAAAAATCCAGGATCATCGTCGCGACCCATCCAGCAATGGGGGCCCCCCGCATGGCACTTGAGCGCACCAACGTCGCCTCGTCGGGAGATCATCCCAATGCCTCCAGGGCATACCGTTCACCACGCGCCTTCTCGGAGAACCTGAGTATGCGGATGTCGAATTTCGTGGTGCGCGAGGCGATTATCCCCGCGCTTGCGGCCAACACCAAAGAAGGGGTCATCCGCGAGATGATCGAGAGCCTTGGCCGCACTGGGTTTCTGCGCGAGGATGATCTCGAAGACGTGATCCGCTCGGTCCTGCGACGTGAGCAACTCGGCTCCACGGGGATCGGTCGATGTATCGCCATTCCACACTCCAAAGCCGCCTGTGTGGATCGACTCTTGGGCACCATTGCCTTGTCCCCCTCGGGGGTAGCGTTTGATAGTATTGATGGCGAGCCGGTGTTCGTGTTTGTTTTGTTGGTCTCGCCTGCGGAAAAGCCAGGCGATCATCTTCGCGCTTTGGAAAATGTGGTCCGTACGATGCGCGATGATGCGTTTGTGCAGAATCTACGCGAAGCCCAGAACGCCGAGGCCATTTGGCGACTGCTCGAAACAAGCTGAGGCTCCCCCGGGATCTGTAGAGACCAGCCACCCAAGCAAGGAAGCCGCGCTCCCCCGCGCCGCATCGGGCAAGGGGCTCACCAGACAGGTACGGAATAGTTTGCCGGCTCGTGTCGCGACATGGTTAAACGCATGGGCAATCTCGACGGTACACAATGACTGATGCGTTGCCTGTCATCGAATGTTCACCTGGGGCTTTGGGAATGCGATCGGCCTACCCTTCGACCCAATGCTTTCCCAGCATTCCACGCGACTCCGACATAGGTTTCGATCGAAGGATGGCTGTGTGCTTGAGCAACTGGCTCGCATCTGCGGACTGAGCGATTGTTATGAAGGATGATTTCTCATATCTCCGCGCTTCGATGTCGACGCCGGAGTTTGGAGATTCCTTGGAACCGACCCCAATCAGTAGTCCGGGCGAACCGGAACGGATTCGGCAGCGGGTGCGGATTGCCAATCCGCAGGGGCTCCACATGCGCCCGGCGGCTGCCTTCGCCCAATTGGCGCGGCAATTTCAGTCCTCAGTGGTCGTTTGGCACAACGAACGCCAAGTTGATGGGAAAAGTTGGCTGGATCTCGTCCTCCTCGCGGCCGACAGTGGCAGTGAATTGGTCCTCGAGGTCTCCGGCAGTGATGCTCGTACCGCCTTCCCACAACTCTGTCGCTTGTTGAGTGCCGAGGGTTCCGAAGGGCTCTCGGGCGCTCTGCCGAGCAACTAACGTCGTCCCCCATTGGGACGGAGCACCATGTTTGGGGCATTGCGGGGATCCGATCCGATTATGCAGATCAAACGAGGGATCGCGGTTTCTCCGGGCGTTGCCATTGGCCCGGCCTTGGTGCTGCATGCCGAGGGCTATCGTATCCCACAACGCTTCCTGCAACCCTCACAAGTCCCAGCCGAACTCGAACGTTTACACACCGCCCTCGCCGCGGCAGCCAGTGAGATCCACGCTCTGCAACAAGAGCTGACGCGTCGACTGGGAAGTGAGCATGGAGCCATCTTTGCGGCCCATGCATTATTCTTCGATGATCCAAGCTTAACACGCGAGTTAGATCAACTTATTCGCGGCCATCATTACACGGCCGAGTATGCCTTGAGTCGGGTGATCCGTCGTTATGTCAAGGCCATCGAAGGGCTCGGGGCGGATCATTTTTTGAGCACGCGGGCCGCGGACCTGTACGATCTCGAACGCCGCGTGTTCGATCAGTTGCTGGGGCAACAGAAAGAGCCCTTACATGACCTTCGCGAGCCGGTCATCGTCGTCTCGCATGACTTAAGTCCGAGTGAGACCGCGGCATTGGACCCCGATCGGGTGTTTGGCTTTGCCACCGAGTCGGGAGGAAGGACCAGTCATACCGCCATCATCGCCGGGGCCTTGGAGTTACCGGCCGTCGTCGGGGTAGGCCGCTTTCTAAGTGATGTTCCGGGTGGAGAACTGGTGATCGTTGATGGAGATCAAGGACTGCTGATCCTGGATCCCGACGAAGAGACCCTCGAACAATATGAAAAGCAACGGCTCAAACAGCGGCGGCAGGCCGCCGAATGGGTGCGCGAACGCGATCTGGTTGCAGAAACGCTCGATGGTGTCCGCATACCACTCCTCGGGAACATCGAATTTCCGGAAGAAACCCGTCACTGCCTTGACTGGGGAGCCGAAGGAGTCGGCCTGTACCGCACCGAATTTCTGTACGTCGGCAAGGAGACCGATCCAAGCGAAGCCGATCACCTAAACGCATACATGAAGGTGATTGAATCGTTGCCCTCGGGACAACCGTTGGTGATCCGTACTCTCGATATCGGTGCGGATAAATTCACTTCACTGCCGTGGATTCCGACCCAGGAGCGGAACCCGTTTCTGGGTTTGCGGAGCGTCCGTCTGTGTTTACGCAATTTGACCTTGTTCAAAACGCAGATGCGTGCGATTCTAAAAGCCAGTGCGTTCGGGAATGTTCGCATTCTGTTTCCGATGGTCAGCACGATCCTGGAACTACGTCAATGCAAGATGGTGCTGGCCGAAGTCAAAGAAGATCTGGAAGAAGAAGGGATTCCGTTTCAGACGAACATCCCCATTGGCACGATGATCGAGGTTCCGTCAGCTGCTCTGATGGCCGATCAGTTTGCCCGAGAAGTTTCGTTCTTCTCAGTGGGCACCAATGATTTGGTCCAGTATACTTTGGCGGCAGACCGGAACAATGAAAACGTTGCCCCACTCTACAATCCCGCGGACCCAGCGGTACTACGCTTACTCCGTACGGTGATCGAGGCGGTGCGACAGACTGGAATTGAAGCGAATGTCTGCGGCGAGATGAGTGGTGAACCCATTTTCGCGCTCTTGCTGCTGGGTATGGGCTTTCGCCAGCTCAGTACAACGCCGCACAATATTCCGGAGGTCAAGCGCGTGATTCGCAAGATCTCCATCGTCGAGGCTGAACAGGTTGCCAGCGGGGCCCTGCAATTGGAGACGGCCCGCGACGTCACGAACTACCTTCGCGAACATACGCGACGCTTGCTGCAACTAACGGACGGATGAGGCATTCTGTCTATTCCCTTGTGCATGGGCGTGGTCATGGACATGGACCGTCCCTGATCCTCAGGGGCATGCCGTGAGTCACCCAGGTTAGCGCCTGCCGCCAACCGTTGTGATTCGGCAGTCTTTTCCCGTGCTCCCTGCCTTACCAGGTCCACGGGATTTGCCTCACTGCGACGTCCCCCGCCTGCTGACGTTGGCCCAGGCCTGCGTTGTCCTGCCTGGCTGTGCAGCACTCCACTCGGTTCGCGGTTTCTTCGTGACCTTTCGCAGGCTGTCTCGTCTCCTTCGGGCGGAGTTCGAATAAGATCTCCCATGGATGAACGTGACAAAGTCCGCATCCGTTTTCAGAAGTACGCCACCCTTCGCTTGTTGAGCCATCATGATTTGATGCGCACTTTTGAGCGGATGCTTCGGCGTGCGCAACTTCCCTTTCGATCCTCCAACGGATTCCATCCTCAACCTCGGCTAATCTTTGCACTGTCGTTGCCGCTTGGTGTGCTCGGTCGCAATGAGGTCGTGGAATTGGAACTCACCCAACCGCTGGAGCCCACCGAGGTACTGGCTCGGTTGCAGGCTCAGGCCCCCACTGGCCTGCACTTTCATACCGCCAAGCGTATTCCTCCCAAGGCTTCTGCCGTGGTACGACGTGCGATCTACCAGCTTGCCGTGCCCAGAGATGAGGAAGTGCTGTGCGCTGAGCGTTGCCAGTCACTGATGAACGAACCGGAATGCTGGGTGGTACGAAGCCGCCCCCAGCCGCGTGAAGTCAATATTCGCCCGTATCTTCGCCAGGTCCACGTGCGCGGCGATCGCTTGGAGTTGGACATCTGGGTCACGCCGACCGGCTCGGCTCGGGCGGAAGAAGTGATCGATCTCCTTGGCGCTCGAGCCTGGCTCGAGGCGGGGGCAGTGCTCGAACGAACCTGGCTGGAACTACGCGATGAATGTGCTCTCGATGCGGGAGATCCCGAGCCTGATCTCCCCCGCTTACCTTGCCGCCCCCTCACTGCTCAGCCCGAGAAACTCACGATCCAGCCGCAACCTGCGCCCACCGCCCGGCCTCATTGGGCCGCATCGCCCAACGGGCCGGTGGTGGAATGAACCGAAGAACCCCAAAACAACCTTGGAGTTCCCCCTGCATCTGCTGCAACCGCGTTGCCGATCCCTCGGCTCGCTGGCCTGGGAACTCCTGGTGGGTCCCCCACCCAGGAATATCTCATGAAAAAACTCATGCTTATCAATGTGTTACAGTCCGAAGAATGCCGTATCGCCATTCTTGAGGATGGGGTGCTCGAGGAACTGTACCTGGAGCGGTCGAGTCAAGAATCTCTGGTCGGCAACATCTACAAAGGTCGGATCGTCAATATTGAGCCGAGCATCCAGGCGGCCTTTGTGGATTTTGGTATTGGCCGTAACGGCTTTTTGCATGTCTCGGATGTAGATCCTGCCTACTATCGTCATTTGCCCGGCTTCGAAAATGCAACTGACGAAGACGATGAGGAGGACGAGGACCTCGACGCGCCGCGTCCCAGTGGCCGCAATGGCCGGAATGAACGTTCCAGTCGGGATGCCCGTCCCAGTCCCCAGCCACGCATCATTCCCACGACAGGCGCGCTTGACGAAGACAGCACGCCGCTTTCGCCAAGACCTTTCGAGCAGGAGGCGGTGACGACCCCGACTGCAGCATATCAAGACCACGGATTCGGTGCAGGACTCGATGCCAACGAATCCGTGACCCAACCATTCGGTGCAGGGCTGGATGTCAATGAGGTGATCCCCAAAGGAGCTCCCACCGGTGATGATACGGACACAACGACCCGCGAAGGATTCGGGGCAGGCTTAGAACTCGATCAAGCAGAAACAGGAGCATTTGGGGCAGGGCTTGATCTCGAAGAGGTCGAGTCGGCCGAAGCCAACCAAGCTAGCACCCCCGACGTGGACGAGCTCACGGATAGCTCACCGTTGGGGAGTACCGAGTCGTGGCAGGAAGACGCCGATCTCATTACGGACATCGAGATCGAAGTTGTCGAAGACGACACGGCCGAAACGAGGGAGGAAGGCGCGTCTTTGTTTGGCAGAGGGCTGGAATTGCAGGACCTAGCGCTGCCTTCTACGCTGGAACCGACACTCGACCAAGCAGAAGATGGGTTTGGAGCAGGACTGGACCTGGATGAGCCCGTCGCCGGTTTGCCTGGATCAGCGAGTGAACTCGCCAGCGACAGCGAACCCTCGAGCGATGACCTGCAAAGCGAAATGGCAGTCGAAGAGCCTCGGGAAGAACCCTCCACCCCGTCCGTCGAGAGCGAATCGCCCATTCCGTGCGAGACGCCGACATCGACCGAAACAGACAACACCGAGGCGAGCCCCTTCGCAGCGGGTTTTCCGTCGGATCCCAGCGAGGAAGTGGCACAGCCACCGAGCGCGTTGCAAGCCACTGAGCACGTTGAGAGCGTCGGGGAGGAAGCATTCGGCGCAGGTCTCGATCTGGACTTCCCTTCGGCCGAAACGACGGAAGCTCCGACGCTTCCGGAATCGCCGGCAGTCCCTGTCGATGACGATCGCCCAGTTGTGGACGAGGTCAACTCCTCGGCCACTGCGACCGGTTCGGACCAAGCAGAGACGGAGGCGTCTGCCGACAAGGCTGCCCCACGCCGAAGGCGGGGAACGCGGACAAGCAAGCGTGGTACTGCCGCCGATGCCAAAGCGCAGCGAAAGTCGCCTGTTCAAGCGTCGCCGGATGACTCCTCGCCACCCGAAGCCGACACGGCAGCGCCCCCCGAGGACGCGACTGGGGCCGAGGCCGCGAGTCCGGCTCCTGACGAAACCGAGTCTGCGAAAAAACCACGGACGCGTCGCAGTCGCGGGGGAAGTGAGCGACGCCGGAGTAGCAAGGCCAGCAAAAAAGAGGACAACAGCGCAAGCTCCGAGGAGTCAAATGATGCCTCGCCCGCTCCACGCTGGATGGATTCGGCCGAGCGGCGGACGGACCATCGAGAACCGGAGTTGCATGCCGGACTCGAAGAGGCCGCGGGTTTCCCCCTGGCCATGCCCGATCCCCCCAACGATGAAAGCGTGAATCTCAGCGAGCCTCTGAGCCAGTTATTTAGCGACGCTGCGATCCATGGGATGTACTTCGGCGATCGCAAGGAACGGGGTGGCGAACGCAACGCCCGGAGCCAAGAAGAGGAATCGTTACGCTCCCGCTCCTCGAACCGAGAACGTAAAGGCCGGCAGCGTTCTGCCAATGTCAGCGAACGGCACATGCCGGAGAGCAACGCCATGGTTGCTGAGGAACCACGCGAGGAGTCCCGTAGCTCGGATGAACGTGGTCGCAACCGAGGACGCGACCCGCGGAAAGGTCGTTCAGGCCCGATGAGCAGTCGAGGATCGAGTCGCAAACCGTTGATTCAAGACATCTTCAAACGTGGGCAAGAGGTCATCGTTCAAGTCATCAAAGAATCTCTCGGCAACAAGGGGCCGACCCTCAGCACCTATATCAGCATTCCTGGGCGTTACCTGGTGCTGATGCCCGGACTCAACCGGATTGGCGTATCGCGAAAGATTGAAAATGTCGAATCCCGGGCGCGACTTCGTGAGTACCTAAAAGATTTAAAACCGCCCAAGGGATTGGGCTTCATCATCCGCACCGCCGGTGAAGATCAAAACAAGCAATCCCTGGAGAATGACTTAGCCTATCTGTTACGCCTTTGGCAGGTGGTGGTTCGACGCATCCGTCGGCAACCCTCACCGTGCGAGATCTACCGTGACAGCGACATGATTACCCGGACGATCCGGGACATTTTCACCAGTGACATCGACATGATTCTCGTGGATGAGCCCGAGGCGTTTGCGCTGGCTTCGGACTTCTTACAAATTGTTATGCCAGCATATGCGGATCGGATCAAGCTTCATGATGGAACCGAACCTCTCTTCAACAAGCATAACATTGAGAATGAGATCCACAAGATCAACCAAAAGACCGTGCCGTTACCCCTGGGTGGTTCGATTGTGATCGAGCAGACCGAAGCACTTGTCGCGATCGATGTCAACAGTGGGAACTTCCGCGCAGAAAATAATAACGCCGAGGAGACCGCCTACCGCATGAACCTGCAAGCGGCCCGTGAGATTGCACGCCAATTGCGGCTTCGCGACTTGGGAGGAGTGATCGTCAACGACTTCATCGATATGCGTGATGAGAAGCATCGTCGGGCAGTCGAGAAAGCGATGCGTGATGCGGTCCAGCGTGACCGAGCCCGTACCAAGGTGTTGCGTATGTCGGCGTTCGGCATCGTGGAAATGACCCGACAACGGATCCGTCCCTCCTTAAAACGGAGTGTCTATCAAGAATGCTCCCATTGCCGAGGCACCGGGCATGTCAAAACGACCGAGAGCATGCTCATCGAAGTGATGCGTCTGATCCAGCTGGCCATGCATCGCGGCAACATTGCCTCGCTCGAATTGCAGTTGCACAACGATGTGGCCCATCACCTGTTGAATACCAAGCGTCGTCAGATCGCGGAGCTTGAAGTGCAGGGGAATCTCCAAGTCTTTATTCGTGGTCATCTGGGGGTGTCACCAGAACATCTCGAGTTGATCTGCATGGACGAAAACGAAGACGCGATCCCATTACAAGCACCGCCGGCCCCGACAAGCCGTGCCTTGCCTTCTGGGCGAGGTCGATCGAATGAGGATCGACGCAATGGCGATGATCGGCGAGACGAGCGACGCGACCGTGGCGAGGGACGCAGTCGTTCCCGTGGCCGGCGTGACGCAAACGACTGACGCCATCTTACGTGAGAGTGCGCGGCTTGGCGGTCGGAAACGGATTGCTATTGCCTCATCGACCGCCTGGTCGATGATGAAAAAAAGTGCGGTTTGGAGCCCCAGGATGGATCGAGATTGATCGTTGCTTGGGTGACACCCAGCCTTTCCGGCGCGTTCATCCAGCCGTCCATCCCGGCGCGCGTCACAGGGGAGGTCCGCTGTGCTCAGTCAAACCTCGGTGTGTAAATACAGGCTACGCCTTGTAAAGCACACATTTAATTTAACGATTGCTCGAATTATTCACTGTTCGTGCCTAGCCCCCTACGAAGACTTGTGTTCAGGGGTTTGATGCAGCCAATGGCTCGGGGGCTGGCGCCCGACCAACTCAGGGACGTTTCTGGGACATTTCTGGGACGTTTCTGGGCGGTTTGGAGGAAGAACCGGGACCGTCGAAGGGGGTAAGCGACCGGTGCCAGGAAGGTCCCGGCCCCTATGTCGAGGAGTTTTTCAAAAACGCGCGAGGCTGTGGAGCGGGATCGGGCTTAGGTAGTCGATTCTGGCGGCGGGGTGCGTGGTGGGCGAGCGAATTCGTTGAGGGCGAGATGAGTTTGATGTCCGGCAAAGCGTCCGCCCTCCGGTTGGCGGCCTTGGAAATACTCTTTTTGCCAGCCTTGTTTGACAGTTTCGGGGTCGTGCTCTTTGAGTCCTTGTAAAAAGCCACTCCGTTTGGATTCCCACTGGAGATACTCGGCATGAAGCTTGTCATTCTCAGTCAGTGGTAGCTGAAACGTCTGCAAACTTTCAAGCAAGCCTCGTTGGATGGGGACGAGCATACAAATAGGTTCGCCGCGACGAAAGGAAATCCAGGTGTTTGGTCGTGTGACTTTCCAGTTCATGGTAAAGGTGGCCGAAGACCAGTCGGTTTCGACGACGCCTTCGAGGGCTTGGACAGCATCGCGGATCCAATTCGCGGGTCCTTTGACCCAGAGATTGTAGCCTGGGGGAGTGCGAAACAGATAGGGCACCGAGAAGGTGAGGACGGCATTGCCGAAGTGACTGGTGATCCTCGGGTCGGGCCCCCCCGCGTCAAAGGCGACTTCCATATCTTGAGGACGCTCGCCGCCATACCAGTAGACGCGAAAATCGACGGGATTTTCAATGATCCAGCCAGATTGATTGGCAATGACCAGAGGCAAACAGCGATAAGGATGGCGTTGATGTGCTGCGTCCATCCAGGCCCGATCGATCGGGGCGGTACGCAAGGTCATCCCTGCCGGATCATGAATCTCATAGGCATAAAAGACCGCGGAAGAGGCAGATGTGCTGGGAACGATGGCCGAGGACATCAGCTACTCCTTGTGTCTGAGGTGTTTGTAGTCACGAGCCGCGGGTGACTGGAATCGAAATCAAGTTCCGCGTGGGGGTGCGCGTGTCGACGACTCGCTCGCCTAGAGGAGTCGGTTGGGCCAGTTCTTGCTGATAGAGAGCAGTTCCCTTCGCGGTGGGATAACTTCCGGTGACACAAGCCAAGCAGAGTTGCTCCGCAGGTAAGCCAATACAGCGTGCCAAGGCCCCAACCGGAAGATAGTACACACTATCGGCGCCGAGATCGGCTGCCATGCGAGCGAGTTCAGCCTCTGTCGGTTCGAGTCCGTGTAGGTAGCGTGGTGCGAAGAGTTCGCTGACAGTCGACATATCGATCCCGTAGAAGCACGGGGCAATAATCGGCGGACAGGCGATCCGTACATGGATCTCGCGCGCCCCACCGCGCTCGCGGAGATAACCGAGCAAAGTCTTAAGGGTAGTACTCCGAACCAAAGAGTCTTCGACCAAGAGGACGCGTTTGTCGGCCATGACCTCGCGCAAGGGGGTGAACTTCAACCGGACCCGTTCAGCGCGGTTGGCCCCTTCGATGAAAGTACGCCCCACCGAGCGGTTACGCATCAGCCCTTCCCGTGAAGGGACGCCGAGCTCATGCGCCATGGCATCGGCGGCTGCTTTGCCGGTATCGGGTACAGGGACGACGATGGTGTCTTCGTCGAGAGGGACTTGTTGCCGATGCCGCTCGGCCTGGGCCAATTCCTTTCCGAGGGCGGAGCGGGATAAATAGACACTTCGATCGTCCAGGGTGCTCGCGACGTTGGCGAAGTAGATCCATTCGAAGAAACAATGCGCGGATCGGGTGGAGGAAGTGCAAGTAACTTGCCGCAATTGACCATTTTGGATCAAAATCATGTCGCCAGGGGGCAAACTCCGAATGTCACGAAAGCCCAAGTTGGCCAACGCGACGCTCTCACTGGCCGCGGCAAACAGTGGTCCCTGCTGAGCGAAACACATCGGGCGAATGCCCAAAGGATCGCGAAAGACGACCATATCGCCCATGGCGTTCAACAGAACGATATTATACGCGCCGTCGAGTCGTGCCGCGAGCCTGCGAAAGACCTCGATGAGGTCAGGAGGATCATCAGGATGCAGCTCCTGGGCCAGGTAGTGCATCAAGACTTCGGTATCACCTTCGCGGGTAAGGTGGTAGTGCTCACGCGAGAGGATCTCGCGACGCAGATCGTTGACGTTCGCAATTTGGCCATTGAACGCGAAGGTGAACCACTTCCACTTACAACCGTGTCGACGTTCAAACGGCTGAGCATAGGCACGAGAGTTTGGACCACAGGTGGCATAGCGAACATGGCCAATGGCGGCATGGCCGGCAAACTCTTGCATAATCGAGGCGCACTGGTCGGGATGGCTCACTCGAAAGGCCTCATTCACCGGGCCGATGGCTCGATAGGTCTCCAGCAGGTGATCGCGACGTGTTTGAAAGCTACTAAAGCCGGCGGCAAGCTGACCCCGATTCTGCAGGTCGAGGAGCATTCGTGGAATCAGCGAAGAAGTCTGCTGGGGGTCGCGGTCAGGCACAAGCGGAGATCCCTCCGCATCCGGGAGATGATAAAGGGCGGCCAGTCCGCACTCATGTTGCAATCCGTCCATGTAAATGGTTCGGTCGAAGCCGGCCCTCATTACGCAAACTTTGATAACTGACGGTTTGCTACATTGTATCCTGCCAGAGACTTCGCCGGCAACCGGGGGCTGGGGAACTTCCCATACCCCCGCTTGCTCAGCCGTCTAATTCGCCGGTTGAATATCACCGACCCGATAGTCCGGACTAGGATCGCGCGAGTCGGGTTGCATTAGATGGCCAGTTACCCGAACAATCTGTCCATCACGGAAGCTTTTCATTAAACGGTTACTGGTTACCAAGGTGACGCTCCCCCCATAGCGGTCCACTTCTTCCACGGAGTTGTAGCGGAGCCGCCATTCGTTGCGACCATGAACAAAATATAGGCGGCCGACCAGCCAGGAATAATCGCTGGCATGGTTAAAACGTGGATCGGCCGTGATGTCCGCAAAGCTGCGACGTCGATAGCTGCCATCGCGTACCAGCGTGGAAACTCGAGGTCGTTGCGGTACAACTTCGCTGCGAATGTCTGGTAACTCTCGGTCCACTCGCGGCTTCGCCGAGACATTATCCGGTAAATGGGCGATCCCCATGGCCACCGGCGAGGAAGTGGCTGCGCTGGTATCTTTCTTGGGTGCCGTGGGTGCCTTGGGTGTCTGTGGGAGGGTAGGCATCGGCCCGGGGGTGACTCGACCTGCGGGAGCCGGCTGACAATTGGTGCACGGAGCAGACGGGGAAGTAATGCCGGAGCACCCGGCTGTGCCCGTCTGGCAACCGGCAGCAACGTACTGGCATTCAGTACAATTCGACGAACAGGTTTGTGCATTGCGACAGCCAGCGCTCAATCCGGTGAGGATGATGCCAACCGTCAGCCATGTCGGTGTATTGGTCCATCGCATGGGATTCCTTCCTTTCCACAGGTACAAGAAAACGAGTCCGGTCGGGGAGAACCTCGTGTTCCCTGGGCCAACCGGAGCGAACGGGCGCAAGGCTTGGCATGAATCCCATCGACTGTATCGGACTAGGCAACTCGCGGACTTGCGGAATCTTCGGATATCTCGGTGAGCTACGCGACTCCCGCACTGCAGTGCGAAGCCGGGTATCCGTCCCATGAGGGGAAATGCGGGAGGACTCGCCGATCCTGGAAATCCTCGCATACAACATTCTTTACTCGGCGACCGTAAATTATCTGGAACGCTGCCCCACATGTGCGAGCGTTTGCAATTCGAACTGCAGAGATTGAGCGATGAAAGTCCCGCTGAATTGGTTACGCGATTATATTAACCTTGAGATGCCTGTCGCTGAACTGGTCGAGCGGCTGACTGTCGCGGGGTTGGAGGTAGTCAGTGCCCGCCTGTTCGGGCTGCCCAAGCCCGATGGCTTACGGGTCAAGCTCGAGGAGCCTGGTCCAGTCTGGGATCGGGAAAAGATAGTCATTGCTAGAGTCCGCTCGGTGGACAAACACCCGAATGCCGACAAACTCAAGATTGTTTCGCTGGATTATGGGAAAGCGGAAGCAAAAAAAGTAGTCACGGGAGCCCCAAACCTCGCCGTAGGCGATGAGGGACAAATCGTGGTGCTCGGCCTTACGGGCTCGGTCTTGTTCGATGGCCATGCCGAGCCGAAACAATTGATGGAACTCAAACCGACCGAACTGCGTGGCATACCCAGCGATTCGATGGTTTGCTCCGCGTTTGAACTTGGGATTCACGATGATCATGAGGGAATTATTCTATTTGAAGAAGATGCACCGGTAGGTAGCCCACTGATGGATTATCTCGGCGATGTCACCCTCGAGATCGATGTCCTTCCGAACATGGCCCGCTGCCTTGCCTTGCTCGGCATTGCCCGTGAGGTCGCCGCCCTGACCGGGCAATCGGTCAAGCTGCCAGCTACGGAGTATCCAACGACACCGGGTCCGATTGAAGAGTGGGTGCATGTGGTCATTACCGAAGCCAATCTGTGCGCTCGCTATGCAGCGATTGTCCTTCGCGATGTGGTGATCAAGCCGTCACCGAGCTGGATGCAGTATCGCTTGACTTACGCGGGAATGCGTCCGATTAGCAACATCGTGGACATCACCAACTACGTGATGCTCGAATATGGCCAGCCCTTACACGCGTTCGACTACGATATTTTGGTCAAACGGGCCGGGGGGCAAACACCGACCATCACCATCCGACCCGCGCAGAGCGGGGAAAAGCTGGTGACCCTCGACAAGGTTGAACGTGCATTGAGCCCCGAGCAGCTGGTCATTGCGGATACTGCTGGTCCGATTGCCCTAGCTGGGGTGATGGGCGGCCTCGAGACGGAGGTCACAGAGCGTACCCGGAATATTCTCCTCGAATCGGCGAACTTCGATCCAGTGAGTATCCGGAAAACGGCTAGGCATTTTGACCTACCCAGCGAAGCCAGCCGACGTTTTAGCCGGGGAATCCATCCCGAGCTGGTCGAACCGGCCGGTCGACGGGCCACCCAGTTGATGCATCAGTATGCCAATGGCCAGGTGATTGAGGGATTGGTTGATGTGTTTCCTCAACGCCTCCCACCCCAGTCGATTACTCTGCGTGCCACTACCATTCGACGATTACTGGGCATCGAACTGCCAGGTGCGGAAATCGAACGCATTCTCACCGGCTTAGACTTTCAAGTTCGTGCTACCGACGCTGGTATCTGGCATGTGACCCCGCCACCCTCACGGGTGGATCTGCAGGCTGGGGAAGCCGATTTGGTTGAGGAGCTTGCACGCATCCATGGGTATGATCGTCTACCTACTACTCTGCTCGCAGATGAGTTGCCTCCGCAGCGGGGCAATCCTGCTCTGGACCAGGAAGAACGAGTGCGCGACCTTCTCGCCGACTTGGGCTTGCAAGAGTTTATCACTTACGGGCTGACCACCCCGGAGACGGAACAACAGCTGGGCATTCCGCTTGGTGAATACCTCGGATTACGCAACCCGCTAACCGCTGACCGCTCGGTGCTGCGGCAGCAGTTACTGCCGAGCTTACTCGAGGTTGTTGCTGAGAATCTGAAACACACCTCGACCATAACTTGCTTTGAGATTGGACCGGTGTTTCACGTCCAGTCTGGGCAAAAACTCCCAAAAGAACTGAGTCGACTGGCGATGGTACTCACTGGACGACGTCATCCTGCTGCCTGGGACGATCCTCTCGAAGGAGCGAGCAACGGAGTCGCAGCACTGGACTTTTTTGACATGAAGGGGATCCTCGAGGAACTGCTTGAGGCCTTGTCGGTGCTGCAGCGTGTCTATGTCTTACGTCGCGATGTGCCCTTCCTTCACCCCGGGAAAGCAGCGGAACTTTGCTGCCAAGATCAGGCGATCGGAGTACTAGGCGAATTGCATCCGAAGGTCACGCATGAGTTTGGCTTAGGGGAACGAAGGGTCATCGTTGCCGAATTGGACCTGAACACCCTGTTGGTAGCGGAGCCCCCCCGTCAGACCTATCGACCCATCGGCCGATTCCAGCCGGCCCTGAGAGATATTGCCGTGATCGTCGACCAGGATCTACCGGCTGAGCGAGTACTGGCGACAATCCAGGCGGCCGGAGGCGCGTTACTCCGCGAGGCACAGCTGTTCGATGTATATCAAGGGTCTCATATCCCCGAGAGGAAAAAGAGCCTGGCGTATGCATTGACCTATCAGGCCCCCGACCACACCCTCAACGAGAAGGAAGTCCACAAGGTGCACGAAGCGATCGAAGCGCGACTGAAAAAGGAGCTGTCGGCACAGATTCGCGGCAAGGAGTGATGGACCTTGGAATCCGGGTGGGATGAGAAGTTTGCGTCCAGGAAGGCTCGGCAGCAAGAAGATTGGAATTCACGCAAGCGAAGTCAATGTCGAGGAGCCGATCGACGATAAAGCCTAAGTCAGGCCTTGCACTGACTCAATCAGCACAACTGATCGGGCTTGTCCATCCCTCAGAGTCGAAGTATATTTTCTCTTCCACAAGACTCATGAGAGTTCTCCTGCTCTTGACCGTAGGATGCGAGATCCGAAGAAATGCAGTTCCACCTCGTAGATCAAATCCTGGACATTGATCCTGGGAAGTCCCTACGAGGAATCAAGCTCTTGACCCTTGGAGAAGAGTATCTTGCGGATCACTTTCCGACCTTCCCGGTGATGCCTGGGGTACTGATGTTGCAATCGCTGGTAGAAGCCAGTGCCTTTCTGTGGAACGCGGCCACGGAATTTGCCCACAGCGTCATCACTCTCCGTGAAGTCCGACAAGTGAAGTATGGCAATTTCATGCAACCAGGGAATGTTCTGGAATTGCACAGTGAAGTGCTAGAGCTTCAGGCGAAACAGGCAAGGTTTAAGGGGCGGGGTGTTTGTGCTGGAGCAGTGTGTGTCTCCGCCCAGCTCACCTTAGTCGGTTCTCGTTTGGAAGATCATGGAATCCCGGACGCTGTGCTTCGAGATGCCGAACTTGAAGGATTTTGGAAAAAGCAGTATTCCTGGCTCCTCAGGCGGTCAGAGGTTGCCGCAACTGCAATTGAGCCTAGGAAGTGAGAACGAGTGTGATGCAGCTGCACGATCGAGTGGCATTAGTAACGGGCGGTAGCCGAGGTATTGGGCGTGGCATCGTTGAACAACTCGCAGGAGCAGGTGCTAAGGTCGCCTTTGTCTATCGTGGAAATCAAGCAGCTGCAGCTGAGCTAGTCGATCAGGTCGAGGCTTCCGGAGGGACCATTCAGGCCCTCCAAGGCGATGTCCAAGAACCGGCTACGGCAACGAGCCATGTCGAGAAAGTGGTCGCCGACTGGGGAAAAATTGATATCCTAGTAAATAATGCTGGTATTATCCACGATGACCTGTTTATTCGGCTTGACCCGACCCACTGGGATCGTGTACTGGCAACCAACCTCAATGGGACGTTCCACTACTGCAAGGCGCTTGCTTATCCCATGATGAAGCAACGCTTCGGGCGGATCATCAATATATCGAGCGTTGCTGCTGTCCACGTAAATGCTGGTCAAACGAACTATGCTGCGAGTAAGGGAGCGATCAACGCTTTTACCCGCGCTCTCGCAGTCGAATTGGCCTCCAAGGGAGTCACCGTCAACGCAATCGCCCCCGGTTTTATCGCGACCGACATGAGTGCATCGGTGCGGAACAAAGCCGGAGATATCATCGAGAAAAAACTCATTCCCACCCGACGGTTGGGACAACCAGAGGATATTGCCGCTTTGGTGGTCTTTCTAGCAAGCGACGCAGCATCGTATATTACTGGACAAGTCATCACTGTAGATGGCGGGCTCTCACTGGGAGCGGTCTCACCTTGAGCAGGAACCGCAAGCTCGGTGACAACACGAAATAGAAGTGTGCACACCGTAACAAGTTCGCTTAGGTATCGCGTGTAGATGTGGGCCGTCCCCACTCATGGAAATCACGCGATGGAAACGGGAGGATGGGTCCATGCTTTCCCAAGATGAAATTACCCGCAAGGTTCGGGATGTCCTCGTCGACGCCTTGGGAGTCGATGAAGAGGAAGTGACCCCGGAGGCCACGCTGCAGGGCGACTTGGGCGCAGAGTCGATTGATTTTCTGGATATCCAGTTTCGCCTCGAGAAGAGCTTTGGCATCAAAATTCCGAAAGGTGAACTGTTCCCCGAGTCAATCTTCCAAGGCGATCCAGAGTTTGTGCAGAATGGCTTGGTCACCGAGAAAGGGTTGCAGGAATTACGGCAACGGATGCCATTTGCCGACCTGGGCCGATTCGAGCAAAATCCGGTCTTCGAACAGATGGGTGATCTGTTTACCGTTGAACTCATCATCCGGTATGTTCAGCACAAGCTCGAAAACGCCGACGTCAATATCCAAGCGAGTACCAATTAACTGGTCCAGGCCCCCGAAGGAGGGGAGATGCGCTGGCTTTGGATTGATCGATTTGTGGACTTCCAACCGGGTAGATCGGCGCGAGCAGTCAAGAATGTAAGCTTGGCCGAGGATTATTTCGCTGTCCACTTTCCAGGATACCCGGTCATGCCTGCCTCGCTGATGCTTGAAGGGCTGGCTCAAACGGGCGGAATATTAGTCGGACACGCTCGGAACTTTCAGGAAAAGGTGATCCTGGCGAAGATTCCCAAGGCGCGTTTTGCCTGCGAGGTCTTCGCTGGCATGATTCTGACCTATGTTACCGAGATCCAGGATCTACGTCCGGAAGGCGCTTTCGTGCTTGGTCAGATCTTCGTCGAGGAACACCCGATCGGAGAAGCAGAAATTTATTTCGCCCATCTGGACCAGGCGCGTGGTCAAAGCTGGAGCGATTCTGGAAACTTTGTCTTCACGGGCGAGTTGCAGCGAATTCTCGGCCTGTCACGATTGCTCAATGCTCCTGATCCTGCCCCATGAACGTGAGCGATGGGACTGACTGCTTCCGACTACCTGCCCTTGGATGCCAAGTTGCCAGCGTTTCCCCTGAGGACTTGCCCAGGCGTTGATGAATTCCCCTTGTACAGGTGTGTTTCATGGTGCCGACAGCCCGTCGAGCGGTCATCACTGGCTTGGGACTGATTAGTCCGATTGGTGCCGATCCCCAAGCTTTCTGGGCCTCTTTGCTAGCGGGACGAACGGGGATCCGGGCGATCTCGAGCTTCGATACCACCCACCTACCCGTTCGCATCGCAGGCGAAGTCACCGATTTCAATCCGAAGCAATATCTCGATCGCAAGTATCTTAAACAACTGCGAGTTTGGTCACGTTCCATTCAACTCGGAGTCTCGGCTGCCCAGTGTGCGATGAACGACTCTGGATTGTCCTCCGGCATGCTCAATCCCGATCGCTTCGGGGTCGTTTTCGGTACCAGTCTTATGGCTACCGAACTCGACGACTTGGGCCCTGCCGCCATGGTCAGTTCCAGTCCACAGACTAACCTTGTCGATTTGTCTGAATGGGGAAAACGGGGGATCCCCGAAATTCCACCTCTATGGATGCTCAAGTATCTGCCAAATATGCCAGCCTGTCACGTCTCGATCCAACATGATGCTCGTGGGCCCAACAACAGCATTACCCAAGGAGAAATTGCCAGTCTGCTTGCCATGGGCGAAGCGTTTCGCATCCTGGGTCGCGGAGGGGTAGACTTCTTCCTGGTTGGGGGATGTGAGAGCAAAATCAATCCCCTGAGCATGGTCCGTCACTGCTTATTTCAGACGTTGTGCTCAAACAACGACAACCCCGAACAAGCTTTACGGCCATTTGATCGGCATCGTACTGGCACGGTGCTGGGTGAGGGTAGCGCCGTTTTTGGTCTGGAACAACTTGCCTCTGCTCAGAAGCGGGACGCCAAGATCTACGCCGAGGTCGTCGGCTTCGCCGCAGGTTTTGACCGCGAACGGCAGGGCGGCATCCTCGCCCGAGTGATCGCCAAAGCGTTGGCCGATGCTGGAATCACTCCATCCGATGTCGACCATATCAATGCTCACGGCCTTGGCACACTTGAAGATGACCGTCTCGAAGCGCGTGCCATTGCCCATGTCTTCGGGGAATGCCAACCAATGATCCCAGTCGTTGCACCCAAAAGTTCCCTTGGGAATCTGGGGGCGGCCGGTTCGGTCTCGGAATTGGCCGCCAGTATCCTGGCCCTCCAACATGGGATCTTGCCAGGTACCCTCAATCATGACCTCCTCGACCCCGATTGTCCGATCGCGGTCCACCGTGGAGAACCCCGCCCGATTCGCTCTCCCTATGTCCTGAAGATTAGTTTTACGGATAAAGGGCAATGTGCTGCCCTGGTGATCCGTCGCTGGGACCATTAGAGCACTTTGACCGTAACATTCCTGGAGGCAGCTATGCCGCGTCGCCGCGTTGTCATTACCGGCATGGGCGCAATTACCCCCCTTGGCCATTCGGTTGAAGAGCTCTACCGACATCAGCTCGCGGGTCATTCGGGAGTCGATCGAATCCGCCATTTTCATGCCGAGACCTTCCCAACACAGTTTGCCGCTCAAGTTCGTGGGTTTGACTTAGGACAGTTTGTTCCGGAACCGGCACGCTGGCGCTATTGTGGGGTGAACACCCAATTCGCCTTGGCCGCCGCCAAGCAAGCCCTAGACGACGCTGGCTTGCTCGAGTGGGATGGCGATCGCTTAAACTTTGGGCTTTATCTCGGTTCCGGTGAGGGGCATCACGAGTTCGAAATTCTCACACAATGTCTTGCGGCGGCCACCCGGAGTCCTGATCCAGGAACCGATTCCGGTCTGTTCTGTAAACAAGCGCTGGCCCGGATGAATCCGGACCGCGAATATGAAATGGAGATGCACACCACCGCCGCACACTTGGCACGCGAGTTCCACCTCGAAGGTCCGAATTTTACCTGCTTAACCGCTTGTGCCGCCAGTAGTCAGGCCATGGGCGAAGCTGCCGAGATCATCCGACATGGTGACGCCGATCTAATGCTGTCTGGAGGCGCCCATAGTATGATTCACCCGCTGGGTGTCACCGGCTTTAACCTGCTTACTGCCCTTTCGGTCCGGAACGATGCCCCTCAACGAGCTTCCCGGCCATTTGACCTGGAACGCGATGGCTTTGTACTGGGTGAGGGCGCCGGGATGGTCATCCTGGAAGAACTTGATCATGCCCGCCGCCGTGGGGCGACTATCTTTGCAGAACTCACTGGCTACGGCTCAAGCGCCGATGCATATCGGATCACCGACAGCTTGCCAGATGGACGTGGTGCCATCGCTTGCATCCAGCAAGCATTGGACGATGCTGGCTTGGATGCCGAAGCCATCGATTACATTAATGCGCATGGCACCAGCACGCAGGTGAACGATAAGTCGGAAACCGCCGCAATCAAAGCCATTTTTGGCGAGCGAGCCTATCGCATTCCGATCTCCAGTTCGAAAAGCATGCTGGGGCACTTGATTGCCGCGGCGGGGGTGGTCGAGGCAATCACTTGTATCCAAGTAATGCGGAACGGAGCCATCCCCCCGACCATCAATTATGAAGTACCCGACCCTGAGTGTGACCTAGACTATGTGCCCAACGTCGCTCGGGAAGCGAGAGTCGATCATGCACTTAGCAACAGCTTTGGCTTTGGTGGACAGAACGTATCCTTGATTTTGAGCCGCTACTCACCTTGAGTCACCGTCAAAACTGGTCTTTTTCGCCTGGATTCGCGAGGCCAAGCGACCGATCCATAGGATGGATGTCATGGGTATCGCATACAATAGACGATAACTTTGTTTGCAGTCCCTCCATCCCATTTTGTCCGCGTCCTGAGGAGTTTTCACGGTGGTGTGGATTTGGCTTGGAATTGCCGTGCTGGTGAGTTTACCGACCATGCTCTTGCTGTTTCTGGTCGGGCTCTACTTCTACCTGCGCTGGTACTATCTCGACACCCTGATCCGCATCTTCCAGGAAAAACCTCTGTTCTTCAGCACCCGGGGAGAACCCGACCCGGAAGCCGAGGAAGTCACCTTTCGGAGTCGGGATGGACTTCGACTACACGGCTGTTACCTACGAGCATTTGCCCCACGTCGAGGCGTCATTTTATTCGGCCTCGAGTTTGGCTCGAATCGGTGGGCATGTTTGCCTTATTGTGATCATCTGCGACGTGCCGGCTACGATATCTTTACCTACGAACCACGAAATCAAGGCTCAAGTGAGTCCGATCCCAATTATGACCCAATGCAATGGGTCACCGATCTCGATCTTGCTGACATGCGGGCGGCGATTGGTTACCTGAAAAAACGGCCCGATGCCGACCCTCGAGGGATTGGACTTTTTGGTGTTAGTAAGGGTGGTAGTGTGGGTTTATTAGCCGCCGCGGATGATCCCTTCGTTCGTTGCGTTATTACCGACGGAGCATTTGGTACCTATTCGGTAATGGTCCCTTACATGCGAAAGTGGTTTGGAATCTATAATCAGAACCACAAAACGCACGGATTGTTACCTGCTTCCTATTATGGCCTCGTTGCACTGGCGGGGATGAAGCGGGTCGAATCGCTTCGCCAAGTCCGTTTCCCGTGGGTCGAAGATGCGATGCGCCACCTTCGTCAGCCTCTTTTGATGATTCATGGCGAGGCCGATCGCTATATCAAAGTCGAGATGGCCCGCACCATTTTCGCTCGCGCTGCCGGTCCCAAACAATTTTGGGTCGTCCCCACTGCCAAGCATAATCTTGCACTTCAGGTTGCGGGCATTGACTATCATGAGCGCGTTCAACAGTTTTTTGATCAGTTTCTTGGCGCGTTAGAACTCGATCTTGTTCCTTCGCTGCATCCATTTCCGCTACCCTCGCCCTTACCCACACTTGCAGCCGAATAACCGGCGTTTTTAAGTCAGGACCCACTTTCCGAATACATCTTGTATCTCTCGAGTTCTCGCAGAGTTCGCGCAGAAATCACCAAGACCCGTGGTACCATTCTCCACGACTTTAAGTCATAATGTCTTGTTGGAATCTGAATTAATTCCGTAGAAGTCATTTCCAACCGTTCACACCGTTGGCTTCGAGAGGTACACCATGGTTCGTCGGTTGCTGATTCGACTGGCAGGCAGGCTGTTAGCCGCCCCGATTCGTCGTCGCCTGGCAGAGTTTGAGCGGGCCACCCAAAAACCAGAGATCACCCAGCTACGTTTGCTGCGCCGCATCTTACACTTTCAGCAAACCACCGGCTTTGGTCGCGACCATGGCTTTGCGCAAATCACCAATTTTGTGGACTTTCGTCGGCATGTGCCGATCCTCACCTACGAACACCTAGCTCCCTACATCGAACGTGTTCGCAAAGGTGACATTCGTGCCTTGGTCGCTGATCCTATTGTCCATATGTTCGCACTCACCAGTGGCACCACTGCCGCACGAAAGCTGATTCCGATTACCCCAAGCTATTTGGCAGACTACCGTCGCGGTTGGAACATTTGGGGCATGCGAGCCATGAAAGACCATCGGCCGATCATCCTCAAACCGATTATGCAGCTGGTCGGTGATCACGAAGAATTTCACTCCGAAGCAGGCATCCCGTGTGGCAACCTCTCCGGTTTAACTGCTCGGATGCAGAGGCCCTGGATTCGGCGGCTCTACACCGTCCCCGCTTGTACGGGGAAGATTCAGGATGCACGCACGCGTTACTATGTTGCACTACTGTTCAGTCTTCGTCGTCCGGTCGGGATGCTGCTGGCCGCCAATCCGAGTACGTTGGTGGCTCTAGCTCGCACCCTCGATCAGGAGAAGGAATCGCTATTACGCGACCTCCATGATGGATCGCTGGCAAGTGATCTTCAGCTTCCGGATACCCTACGTAAGCAACTCCAGAGCCGTCTCAAGGCCGCACCAGAGCTTTCCCGCCAATTCGATCAACAAGCGTCACACCACGGTCACCTGTTCCCAAGCAGTGTCTGGCCACCTGACCGACTATTGATCGGTACCTGGACGGGCGGAAGCGTGGGTCTGTTCGCACGCCTTATCTCGCGGTACTACGCTGAGACACCGATTCGCGATCTGGGCTTGCTCGCCAGTGAGGGTCGCATGACCTTACCGCTTGAAGACCATACACCTGGAGGGGTGCTCGACATTACCTCACATGTTTTTGATTTTATCCCTGAAGCGGAGATCGAAGCCCAACATCCTACGGTCCTAAATGCCCATGAGCTACAACTCGGACATACTTACTATATTTTGCCGACCACTTCTGCAGGGCTATATCGCTACCACATCTCCGATTTGGTCCGGGTCACCGGCTTTTTCCACCGCACCCCAGTGGTGGAATTCCTCGGAAAGGGCCATCGCTTTGCTAGCCTCACCGGCGAAAAGCTTTCTGAGTATCATGTCACCGAGGCGATGGCCGAGGTGCTGCAACGCATCCCACATCCGATCTCGGCCTATACCTTGGCCCCGTGCTGGAATGACCAGCAACCCTACTACGGGCTGTTCCTGGAAGAAGGAGATCTGTCCAGCCGCCGGCAAACCGAACTCTTCCTTCGACTGTTCGATCGTATCCTCTGCCAGCGAAATATCGAGTATGCCAGCAAACGTGACAGTGGTCGGCTTGGACCCGTTCGTATTGCTGTGTTACCCGAGGGCACCTGGCAACGCTGGGATCGGGAGCGTTTGGCCCACACCGGTGGCTCTCCAGAGCAATACAAACGACCTTGTCTGATGGGCGATCCTCGCTTTCAAGCCAGTATGCCTGTTTTACACGAAGTGTTGCTCTCGGGAGAGACTTCCGAACAAGCCTGGACCTCGCTCGCGGCAGATTCTTAAGGCCGCTTCACCCTCTAGGGATCACCCCAAGCTCCCGCCCCACCGTTGTGAACGCCTCCAAGGCCTGGTCGATTTGAGCATCTGTATGCGCGGCCGACATTTGCAGTCGAATGCGTGCCTGACCTTGAGGCACCACCGGGTAGCTAAAGCCAATGACGTAAATCCCGCGATCGAGTAAGCGGTCAGCCATCTGGTTTGCCAGTGCTGCATCCCCAAGCATCACTGGCAGAATCGGATGCGAACCTGGTTTCAAGGTGAATCCGACTGCCTCCAGTCCAGCACGCATCCGCTTGGCATTTTCCGCCAACCGTTCTCGCAGCGAACTCCCCTGCTCGATTAATTCCAATGCTTTCATCGCCGCGACACACAAGGTCGGGGCAAGAGCATTCGAGAACAGGTATGGACGTGAGCGCTGCCTGAGCCAGTCCACGACCTCTCGACTCCCAGTCGTGAAGCCTCCCGAAGCGCCGCCAACGGTCTTGCCCAGGGTGGAGGTGATGATGTCAACCCGATCCAGTACTCCTAAAGCTTCTGCGGCCCCACGACCGCCCGCTCCCAAAAAACCCGTCGCATGACAGTCATCAATCACGACAATCGCATCATACCGATCGGCCAGCTCACAGATTTCGGGCAGTC
This sequence comes from uncultured Alcaligenaceae bacterium, assembly GCA_964410665.1. GTDB lineage: Bacteria > Planctomycetota > Planctomycetia > Gemmatales > Gemmataceae > CAYPIE01. The sequence goes on along the minus strand of CAYPIE010000038.1, from coordinate 27,466 downwards.
GGGCAAGGTCACCATCCATTGAGAAAACACTATCTGTGACAATGAGCCGAAACCGTGCTTGACTCGCCTCGCTCAGCTGACGAGCCAACTCGCTCATATCGTTGTGCTTGTAACGATTGCGTTGAGCTTTGCAGAGACGGATCCCGTCAATGATGCTCGCATGATTGAGCTCATCGCTGAAGAGCGCATCCTCGGCACTCAGCAGGGGCTCAAACAACCCACCATTGGCATCGAAGCAAGATGTGTACACAATCGTATCGCTTTTTTCAAAGAATCGGGCGATCTGTTGTTCAAGCTCGTGATGCAGGGCCTGGGTGCCGCAGATGAAACGCACCGATGACAGGCCATAGCCCCAACGCTCCAGCCCTGCATGGGCTGCCTGCACGACTTGGGGATGATTGGCCAAGCCAAGATAATTGTTCGCACAAAAGTTCACCACTTCGCGGTCGGAAACCTGGATCGATGTCCCTTGTGGCGTTTGGATCAGTCGCTCCTGCTTGTACAGTCCATTTGCTTTGAGTTCATCCAGTTGGCCACGCAGAAATGCACAGATTCGAGAATCGCTCATCGTAAATATCCTGAGTTGGGGATCAATCGAAGCACAGCTTTTGGTGTCCATAATCCCTCCGTGACGGCAGCGGGAGGGAGGGTTCGCGAAATTTGCATGAAGTTTTTGTGAGCTGGCTGGTTACATGGCCAGCGATCTCTAACTGTAAATTGGATTCTTCTTGCGACTCCTCCATCTCCTGTACAAGGAATCGAAGCCATGAAACGCGTGTTCATGCTGCTTGGAGTGCTTGTTGTACTGGTCGGGGCGGTGGCCCTTTCCGGGCAAGCGACCACCCAGCAATCCCCCGGTAAACAGCCTTTTTCCGCCCAGATGGGCGACCGCAATCCCTGGACACACCTGCGGTTTAACAATGCGGATGACTCCTTCCAATTTCTGATTATCACGGATCGCACCGGCGGGCATCGCCAGCAGATTTTCTCCAAGGCCGTGGAACAGATCAACCTATTGCAACCCGAGTTTGTGGTTTCGGTCGGCGACCTCATCGAGGGCTATACTGAGAACCAAGACCAGCTGGACAAGGAATGGAAGGAATTCCAATACTTTACCTCCAAGCTGCAAATGCCATTCTTTTATACGCCCGGTAACCACGATATCACCAATAAGGTGATGCAGCAGCTCTGGGAAAGCAAGTTTGGCCGCCAGTACTACCACTTCGTTTACAAGAACGTGCTGTTTCTGTGCCTTTCGACCGAGGATCCACCCGGGTCCAACAGCATGTCGCCACAGCAAGTCGATTATTTCAAGAAGGTTCTGGATGCCTATCCGAAGGTTCGTTGGACCATGGTTCTGTTGCACAAGCCGATCTGGGATTACAACAATCTTCAGACCAATGGCTTCCTCGACTTAGAAGAGGCCCTTTCCGGACGCAACTACACGGTGTTCGCTGGCCACCGGCACCGCTATCAGAAGTACAACCGCAATGGGATGGATTATTATCAACTGGCCACCACCGGAGGTGGAAGCCGCCTTCGGGGTGTCGATTATGGCGAATTTGACCACATCGTTTGGGTGACCATGAAGGAATCCGGACCGGTGTTGGCTAACGTCATGCTGGATGGCATCTATCCGGAAAATCTTCAGATCAATCCCGAGCCAGAGACCGGTAGGCGCATCAGTGACTACTTGCTACCAACCCAACCGGTCGAAGGAACCGTCTACTTGAACGGGGTCCCCGCCGTCGGAACAGAGGTCCGCTTCCAGTGGCTCGGCGAAGGCCGCCGCTATCCCAGCGTTGCTAAGGTCCAGGGGGATGGTAGTTTTGTCCTGACCACGTTCCAAGAGGGAGATGGTGCCCCGGCTGGTGACTATGCTGTAACGCTCGCTCCCGCCCGAGCCAATCCGGGCGAACCCTATCGAGCGAACCCCATCGACATTCCCGAAGCCTATCGTAGCGCGGAGTCGACCCCGCTGAAAAGGACCGTCATCGAAGGTCCCAACTTTTTCAAATTGGATGCGAAGTAAACCCCTTCGCGATGGGTTTTTGCGTTTTCACCGCCCCCGGATGCGCTCCGGGGGGGATTTCTCCTAGTAATTCCTACGCAACCCCTGCATTGGTAAGGAGTTACTGCCCATCTCAAGCAGGTTCAACCTGTCCACCTTTCGCAAAATCGCACCGAATCGGCCCGGTTTCGCACCCCCAAATGTCCAGAAATGTCCGGAAACTGTCCGGAATTGTCCAGGTTAGGTGCAATCGATGACTGCCAACGCTTTGCGGATCGACAACCTCAACGTGGTCGGCAGTGCCCCCTATACATATATATAGTAAACCGAGTCAAAAACGTGATGATGGTTCATCGGCAACTTGCAGGCCCCCCTTCCCTGGGCCCCATCGTTCATTCTGCAGATTTCACGCAACGGAAACCGGTGTGGCAGGCGCCACTGTCCGGCGGACTGGCATCACGGGCCGATGGTAGATAGCGTCGGCAATATTGATCGCAGCACAGATACGAGCCTCCACGCCGAACAGGTTCCGGCAAAGTATGGGGGTCACGAACGCGACCGGTGGCCGGACCTTGTGGGTTGTCCTTGGGTGATTTGGCATAATAGTTCGGCTGATAGTAGTCGTGACACCACTCCCAAACGTTGCCGGACATATCGTAAAGCCCATAGCCGTTGGCGGGAAAGCTCGCCACGGGGGCAGTCCGTTTGTAACCATCTTGTTTGCGGTTGTGCACTGGAAACGGGCCCTGCCAGATGTTGGCTTGCCACTTACCGTCCTTGCTAGGCGCACCATCACCCCAGACAAATTCTTTTCGATCCAGGCCTCCCCGGGCCGCGTATTCCCACTCTGCTTCGCTGGGCAGGCGTTTACCCGCCCATTTACAATAGGCCAAGGCATCGTCATAACAGACATGAACGACCGGATGATCCATGCGGTCTTTGATCGAGCTACCTGGACCTTCCGGATGCCGCCAGTCAGCCCCAGGAACCAAATGCCACCAGGTAGGAGGCATTTGCAAGTTGACCGGTCGGTTGCTCGGGAAGAACACCACCGAGAAGGGAGGACGGTCCAAAAGTTTCGGATCAAGTCCCGGAAAATATTTGGGGTCCGGCTTCCGTTCGGCCACGGTGACATAACCAGTCGCCTTGACGAATTCGGCAAACTGGGTGTTGGTCACCTCGGTCTTGTCCATCCAGAAGCCGTCGACGCGGACAGCGTGGCGCGGCCGCTCATCCTGGGGGCCATTTTCCGAACCCATCCAGAACGTGCCGCCGGCGATCCACACCATTTGCTCATCGGGCGGAGACTTTGCCGCTGGTTCGTCCCCCCAAGCCACGCCAAGGGCCATCAAGCAATACCCGGCAAGCAGACCCGAAACTCCCCAGTAGAACCGCGAATTCTTCTGGGCCTGAGGCAATGGAGTGTGCATGGGGGCAGAAGGAGCAAACGCAGCGAAGTGCTTGTTCGGCATACAATGACTCGATTGGGGAATGCTGTCGATCTAGGCGGAAAACCTATTCTTATTGTCCTTGGCCTCGCGAGCCCTGGCAAGGGTCAAGCCGTGCCAGCCTTCACCTCAGGGTTCACACAATGCGGCATCGGCTCATCGCGCAGGCCTGCCACCAGATTGGCAGCACAAATCGATGCCATAGCGTTGCGGGTGGCCACCGTAGCGCTGGCAATGTGCGGCACAACGATTAAATTGGACAGCTGATACAGTTCGTGCTCCGGCGGCAGCGGCTCGGGTTCCGTCACATCGATGCCTGCGGCGAAAATCTTCTCACCACGTAACGCCGCGGCCAGCGCTGCTTGGTCGACCACCGGCCCACGTGCGGTGTTGATCAATACCGCACTGGCTTTCATCTGAGCAAAGGCAGCATCATTCATCAGATGATAGGTTGAGGGATTTAGATCGCAGTGCAAGGAGACAAAATCACTCTGCGACAAAAGCTCCGCGAACTCCACCCGCCGAGCCCCGAGTTGCTGTTCGGCTTCGAGCTTGGTCGAACGGGCAGTGTAAAGAACCGGCATGTCCCAGCCAAAATGACAACGCTTTGCCATCGCCAAGCCAATCCGACCCATGCCGACGATGCCCAGGGTTCGACCTACCAACTCTTGCCCAAGCCATCCGACTGGTTCCCATGTTCGCCATTGGCCTGTGCTTGCGGCCTTGGCACTCTCTAGAAGCCGACGGGCGGAAGCAAGCAGCAGGCTCACGGCGAGATCGGCCGTGGCATCTGTTAACACTCCCGGGGTATTGCCCACGCGAATTCCCCGAGCAGTGGCCACCGCCAGGTCGATATTATTGATCCCCACTGCGAAATTACTGATCACTTTCAACTGTGGAGCCGCCTCGAGTATCGCCTGGTCGATTCGATCGGTTAACAGAGAAACCACTCCTCGACAGTCCTTCATCTTCTCCCGCAACACTTCCGGCGGAGGGGGTAAGGGCTCCGGCCAAACTTCCATGGCACTTGCCGCGGCAATGCGATTCAGTCCCACCGCGGGCAATCGTCGGGTCACAAACACACGGGGTTGAGCATCCATCAGAGCATTCCAATTCGTCTTGACGAGCACCGGTTGCCTGTGCCGCCCATTGTACTTCATCCCCATCAGACGAGTCGGAAAAGCCATGTTTTCCTACTCCCCGCCATCCAAGCGAGTCCGAGAAGTTGGCGCAGACACCGGCCTTGCCGCTTGTTATCGTCCGCGACGCATGAGGCATCTTGGCCTCGTCTCCAAGGAACGAGGAGAGCAAATCCTGATGATCATAACCCGCAAGCATATTCTGGCCGGCATCCTTGCGATGAGCATGGCTTGCCTGGCTTTTTACGCTCAGGAACCGACCCAGGGCGCCGCCAAGCCCGGCGATGGCAAACCGCTGCACACCCCGATGGCGAGCGTGCCACCGTTGGAATCGGAACTCCTTCCCGAAGCAACGGTCCAGGCTCCGGAATCCGCGCCAATGCCCATGGAGGCTCCCGAGGACCTGTCGTCGGAGTCACCCACGGCCGTGCCTCCGCCACCGACGTGTCCCAGCTTTATTCCCCCCAGTCCAGATCATGGCCTGGCGGTGCCGGCTCCAGTCGTTGCCGCCCCAGCACCTGCTTCGCAGTATCTCGAAGTGCGTAGCACAGAACCACTCGCGCCGGCTCCGGTCGAACCGAAGCTCCGGCCCATGGGCACAGAACCGCCCATGCCGCCAACACCGACCACCGAACCACCGCTGTCGACCACCAAAGTGATGGTCGATCCGGTCCCGGTACACGAAGTGCCGCCCCCTTCGTTACCTTCGTTCGATCCGCCGATGTCCGAACCTCCGGCTTTCCCGAACGTCCCACCGTCTAGTCCCATTACCCCAGCGAGCGCGACTTCCCTGCCGCCCACCCCTGCCCTGACTCCGCCGACCACTTCCGTCGAGTTCGAGCCATTCCGGTTTGGTATGTGGATGGGCGATGGCAAACGTCCCCGCTTCGAAGTCAAAACCGGTACGGAGTTGATCATGAAGGTCTACGGAGATCGCATGACGATCGAAGGTAATCAACCTGCTTCCCGTTATGGTCTGCCAAAAGTAACGGCTTCTGGCAAGGTCCGTTTTACCGGACCCGCGATTGAAGGGACCTGTGATCAACTCGCCATTGTGCACGCCAGTGGTCGCGTCGTCTTAGAAGGCAACATCCATCTGCGATGCAAAAAGGGGCGTGTCTTCAGCGAATTGCTCGCCGAGCGGATCGCCTTCCAGCTCAGTGGCCAGGGTGAAATTTCGACTCTAGAAACAACGACCCGCCGTCATTCCGAATGAAAATGAGCAAACCCCGGGATCATTTCCCGGGGTGATTTCCCTCATTCGATTACAAAATCATCGGCAACGCGATGCGGGACAAATTTCCAACTAAGATCAGTCGCAATCCTCTTGAGAAAATTCAAACGAAACTTACTTGCTGGCATTTCGTGCACATCAATCGGCCGTTCTTTCGGATATTCACGAACATATTCAAATATATACGCTGGTTCTCGAATTTCATCGTGAACATTGTAGGCCTCAAGGCTAATTGAGACCTGTCCTTGATAGAAATGCCGTGATTTAGGCATATACATACTCATATCATTAATTGCGATCCAGATGACATAGTCTGCAGCAAACTCCTCGGCAATATCGATCGGATGGTGGTCTTGCCAATGAGGATGTTCGCGTTGATAGTTTTTCACTTCTGAGGTAGCAACGACGTCAATTTCTTGACGATTTTGCTTGGCCCCTTGGTTCAGTTGACGAATCAAGAGGCTGGCCAGGGTGCGTTCAGAACCGATGAAATCTGCTGGCAAATTTGGATGGGCGGAAGTTAGCACCAACACACGGGGCGGTTGTTCGGTCTCTTCGATCGGCTCCAGCGGAAACTCGGCGTGGATTTTTGGCACCGGATGGGTGAGGAAGAACGGTAGCGTCAAGGGGTTACACCCAAGCGCCGCCACCAGGGTCAGGGTGCCAACCACCAATCGACACTGCGTTTTGGCAGACATGATTTCCCCCTGAACTCCATGCGTCCATGCGTTGCGAACTCGAGACCGGTACATAGGCCCCTGTCGCCATGACAATCCCCCAGCGAATCAGTAACAGCACGGCGAAGGTGCCTACAGCTAGCAGCAAGGTCCATTCCCAATCCCGGATCCAAAGCAGCCGGCGTCGTAGGAGACACACCACGCACCAGGGCATCAAGAGCAGGGCAAATACCGCCATGAGGGTCCCCACCGCATTGCTATGCAGCGAGGAGTTTAGATCGCCGTGCATCAACAGAGCAAAGCTCGTGGTCAAACCGCAGGATGGGCAAGGTTTGCCGGTGAGCTGCACGAAAGAACATTGGTTTAAACCAAGTTGTTGATGGGTACCACGTTGTCGTGGTCGCCCGTGCGCATCATAAGGATGGATCCAGGCCGCGAGCGTCAAGACCACCCCAAGCCCTAACAGAATCAGGATCAGGCCAAGCCGAATCCGCCAAGTCATGACGGGGTCCCCCAGAAAAACCCTCGATCACCGATGTCATCGATAGGTTGTATTGGCCGGACCTGACCACTCGTAGCGTCCAATGCCCTAGTTTTGCTCAAAACCGCTGGACGGCTGCGGCAACGGCGGCTGAATGTTGGGCGTTTCTCCCGGGGAAGGTGGGGAGAACCGACTGGGCATATCGGGTGGCGGGGCAAGGTCATAACGCATATCAGACCCAGCACTGGTCGAGCTGGCTGGGCACTGACCATTGGTACAGCTTTGGCCCAATTCCTGATAGTTGGATTCGGAAGTCGCCAAGGGTTCGATCCTCGGCGGCGGCGGCGGAGCTTGAATATCGGCCGGGGTGCCCACCTGTATGTTGGCAGACGTGGGACCGTTCTCAGGGATGAGGTTGGCCGCGGGAGCTGTATTGAGCTTCAGGTCACTGTCGGGCAAGCGCATGCCCGAGACGGGAACGATGGGTTGGGCGGGCTTCGACTCGACACCGGGAAGGTGGTGCATCGTCGTCGGAGCGGGAGAATTTGCGGAGGGAACGCCAGGCAAGCTGGTCGTGCTCGTATAGCTTTGCGTAGACGAACGCTGGTAAGTCGCTGGCTTCACGAAGTTGGCCTGGCTAGTCGGGGAGACGGTTCGCGTCGGGCCCCGAGGAGTTTGGGTGGCACCGGGAATGGGTGTCGACGTGGTCTGTAAATCACCCGTCCCCTGGTGATCACTTGGCAAGGTCGGGTTGCTATGGAACGGCGGCACTTCCGCGAGCGGTTCGCCGGTCTTACAACCCAGGAGTAGGCTGGAAAGCAATGCCCCCGTGCCGAGCACGCCAAGACGCTTTCGAATGACGAAGCACATCAAAGCCCCCTTCCCCCGTGGGGTAGATGAGTGGCCGAACTCGCCCCCGTCCGGAGTCGCAAACTGACCGACGGGGAAGAACTTGGTCCTGCCTAAGCGGCCGCACCCATATCGAGGAAACAGGGGACTGTCAAGTCGAGGAGCAAGTGGCGCGGCCTGGCCGCGCCGATCACCATCTCCCTATCGACCAGGCAGCCCGGCCGGGGCGGGTGCTTGCAATGGAGCGGGTGCGGGCACTCCGGGAACGGGGGCCGGAGGGGGCGCCACCGGTGCGGAGTCGCTCAAATCAATCAAGCCCGCTTGCTCTTCCATGCTGGCCAGTTCCCGCTGTAGTGGGAACGGTGGATCTTGCAAAAAGTACTGCGGCGGGTGTTCCAGATACCGACCGGAGGGAAGGGTCATCCCACCGACCCAGGTTTGACAACCGGTCAAGGCCGACAACAGCGCTGCCAGGCCGGCCAGGCATCCAAGCTTCCACCGACGTTGCCGTGCGCTCATGAATCCTACTCCCGGCCAAGTCGCTGGCCTTCCCCGCCATGAGGTTTGTACGAAAACCGTCGACCCGGTTGACGTCCGGGCGAAACTAGCGGATCCTGTAGTAACGCCACGAATATCGGCCAGGATTCTGTGCGGAGTTCAACAATTTTTCCGATGCTGCCGGTTGCTTGGCATCGGCCGATGGTCTTTTTGCCGCCAAGACCGCGATACCTTGGGACAGGAGGACGAGTTGCGATGCCCCGCAAGCCTGCGCTGCCTCCGCTGGAAGTACGCTGGGACCATACGACGCCATTACCCATCGCGACCGTCCGCCCCACCGAAACGGCGAGTCGACTCCCGCTTGGGCTTCAGGCACCCCCCTGGTGGGAGAGCGGTCCCGCCAGCCAAGCCTTCCACTTTAGCCAAACGATGGCCCAGCTGGGGGCCGATATCGTCACACGGAGTCCTGATTTTTCGCACATTCGCATCCATCAGCTTTTGTTTACGTTTACCCAGGCCCGCAATAATCGACGCCACGGCCTTCAGGCGCGCGTGACACCAATGCGCTTTCGCAATGGCTCGTTGACTCAACGCTATCGGGGTGTCCGCTTTCAAGTGCAGCGATTCTTTGTCGACCAGGCCGAGATCCTCTATGTCATGAGCTTCTGTTTACCTCGCTTCCTCAATCAGTCGTTCGACGAGAAACTGATCACCATCTTTCATGAACTCTATCACATTAGTCCCTTTTTCAATGGTGATCTACGCCGTCATGAAGGACGTTATAGTCTGCATACGCATAGTCAAAAACAGTATGATCAACTCATGGCGTCGCTGGCTCGGGAGTACATCATGCAAGGTGGCGGATCCAGAGCTCACGCTTTTTTACGCTTAAACTTTGCTCAACTGCAGTATCGACATCATCAGATTACCGCCCATCGAGTTCCACGTCCAAAACTCATCCCACTTGACTCGCACCCCCCACTCGTCATTAGCGAGGCTTCTTGACATCCGGTCACTTTTTCGCGAACCGATCAGTTCTGCCTGTGTCTCTCTTGACGGGATAGACGTTTCACCTTAGTCCCTAAGAGAGACCCCAATGCTAGTACTTTATTCCCTTCTGAGAATGCTACTCAGAGTTGCCACCGCCTGCTTGCGCGGCCGGGTGGCCGCGGTGGAACGACGGTATGCGATCGTGGCACTCAAAGCCGATAAGCTGGCTCGGGAGTCGCAGATCAAGCCTGGAAACGCGGAGAAAACGGACCCCGCCCTCCTGGCCAAGCGAACCCTGCAACTTGGTCGCTACGCCGAACAACGGGACCAACTCGAGGAACTGCACGACCGCTGGACGCATCGTTATGAATCTATCGCCAACCTCGGTCGAGCACTGAGTCACTGGAATGGCAAGACGGTTCCTTACTTGCTTGGCATCGTCGATTTGGTGGTGGTTCTGGCCCTGCTGCAAGGACTCGGCCTGGCCCCGCTCAGCCAGCTACAACCGCTCCTCGATGCGTTGGTTCGCATGACCCAACCCTGATGTCCGCGGCAACCCCTTGGAGGTAGCGAGCACGCGCTCATACACCGCCAGGGTTTGCTGCGCGCAACGACGCCATGTGAACCGCGCGGCGTGAGCCTGGGCTTCCCGTTGCAGCTCCGCTCGATAGTCGTGGTCTTGTCCCAGTTGCCAAAATGCACGACGCCAGCCCGGTAAATCATGAGCATCGAGTAGTAACGCTTGTTGGCCCAACACTTCTTGGTGGGCCTCCGCTTGTGAAGCCACCACCGCACCACCACAGGCCAACATCTCCAATGGTGGCAACCCAAACCCCTCGTAAAACGACGGAAAAAACAACCCCACCGCTCCCTGATACAGCATCGGTAACGCATCATCCGGCCAATAACCGAGATGGATCACCCCATGTGCCTTGCCGACGGTCTGATGAAAGTGGCGTAAGCCATGAGCGTTCCACCCCCAACCCCCAACGAGAATCAACGGACACTGGCCACGCAAACTTGGAGGAAGCTCGCAAAAAGCTTTCATCAACATTTCTATGTTTTTACGTGGCTCTAACGTGCCGACATAGAGAAAATACTGCTCCGGGAGGTTCCATTGCCGCAGCGAACGATGCACGTGCTCCCTTGGAGAAGGGCGAAATTGCTCGCGGACACCGTAATGCACTGCGGTGACCCGCTCGGCGGCAATGCCAAGGCGTTGCACCATTTCCTGGCGCGTAAAGGCTGACCCGGCGATGAAATGCTTGGCCTGGGCCAGTCCTTGGAAGAACGAGCGTTCATAGGCTCGGACCCGTTCGGCGGGATGCCACTGTGGATGGACCAGCACAGAAAGGTCATGCACCGTCACCACTGTGGGCAGATCGGTCCTCCAAGGAAGAAAATTCGGTTCATGATAGAGGCTAAAACTACCACGACGGGCGATGAGTTGAAACCAAGCCTGGAGTCCAGCATGCGCAGATTGGCGTGTGAAAGCCTTGGCCCAGTCGCGCGGTCCATACTGTCGTCGCGCGGTCGCGGCGGAAGAAGCCGGCCCGGCGGACCGGGGCTTGGGCAGCCGTTGATACCCCCAGCTGGCCAGGTCGCGTAAACACCGTTGGGGAAACAGCGTCATCATTCGCGGTCCACACAGCTGCCTCAGGGCAGTATCCAGACAACTAATGTAATGACCGACGCCCGTTTTGGGCTTAATCGTGGCCACACCATTGAGCAGGACGCGCATGCTTTAGCCCGATGACTCCCCCGATTTTTCCAGGAATAGCCCCCGTGGTACCAACCAGCAACAGGCCGCGAATGCGGCGACGAAGGCGCAGAAGCGGGCCCAGGACCCACCACGGCCTGCCGCAGCGAGCCAGCGGCCCCCTTCCCGAAACACCCGTGCGAGTCCACTGAGACCAGCCAATAGCTTGAGCGCGAGATCACCATGACGCAAGGAAGTGAGAAGACGGTTCGCTTCAACCTGACGGTGAAAAAAAGCGGAGCCGAGTCCCGACGAACCCGCATGCTCATGTAAGACGAGCGACTGTGGTGCATAACCCATGCGCAGCTTGCGTCGACGCAACCGCCAACCCAACTCCAGATCCTCGTAATACATAAACAAGCGAGGATCAAAAAAACCATGGCGATCGATGCAAGCACAGCGGACCAGCAAGGCCGCCCCACAGCCTGCAAAGACTTCTTCGGCACGTTCGTAGCTTCCGGTATCGGGTTGGGTAAAGCCACGATCCCGTGCCCGCCCGTCTCGCAACAGTTCAAGCCCTGTGCTCTGCAAGTAGTTCGGTCGGTCGGCAAACACTAATTTCGCAACAATCATCTGCCACTCGGGCTGAGACGCCGCCATCCAAGCCAAGCCGGCTAACCCGTGAGGATCGACGATTGTGTCATTGTTGAGTAGCACTAGACAGTCGCCATGGGCGAGTTGGCGACCACGTTGATTGCCCGCGACAAACCCCAGATTCTCCGATTGTGCATCAATCCGCACCCACGGGAACTGACCACGCACCAATGCGACCGAATCATCACTCGAGGCGTTATCGACCACTATCACCTCAAAGCGATGTCGCGGCAATGACTGTTGCTCAAGCGAACTGAGGCAGCGCTGGAGATAGCGCCTCCCGTTGTAGTTGACGATGATGACCGAAAGCAGTTTAGGATTGGCACTCATAAAACATGCCCAAGTTTCGGCCAGCGAACAACACCGTTGGGTCTCCGCTTGCAGGTGAGCAGGTCGCGCACGACCTGACGGCTAGGCGGCCTCGGCCTCGGAGGTCTCACCTACACTATGCCGATAGGCTCGAATCACTTCGCGCGTGCTGCCCAGAGTGTTCACGCTACCGTGATCGAGCCAGATCGCTTTATTACACAAGCTCTCCAGAGAGTGCAGGTCATGCGTCACCACGACCATGAGTCGAGCATTCCGCATCATTTCCTGCATCCGCTGTTGGGCTTTATGTTGAAAGGACAAGTCCCCGACACTTAGTACTTCATCGATTAGAAGAATTTCCGGCTCTACTGCGGTGGCGATGGAAAAAGCCAGGCGTATCATCATTCCGGCCGAGTAATAACGGACCGGTAAGTCGAGGAAATCCCCGAGCTCACTAAACTCGGCAATCCCTTGCAACTTGGGACGCAAGGTGCGGGGTGTCTCGCCTTGGAGATAGCTGCGATAGGCGATGTTATCCCAGCCACTCGCATCCGCTTCGAACCCCAAGGCAATGTCGAACAGCGAGCAGATCCGTCCGCTGACAATGCGCCGACCCGTCGACGGTGGATAAATGCCGGCGATCAGTCGTAGTAGGGTACTTTTGCCGGCACCATTGTGCCCAATGATGCCAAGACGATCACCTTCCGTAACGTTTAGATTTACATGACTTAACGCATGAATTAAGCGTGTGTTATCACCCTTGAGGAAGCCTCCGCGTAGTAGGTATTCCTTAAGAGTGATATTTTTCTTCCGGCGCACCCGGAAGGAGAGGCTGACGTCGTTGAGTTCAATCCGCGGCATCGCTTCCTTCACATCCTTGCGCCCTGAGGGCAGCGACACGGCCCGGAGACCTTACAGATGAAAGATCAGCTTCTTTTCTAGCCATTTAATGATCAGCACGGCCAGAGCCGCACAGCCTAAGACGAGAAGCAGAGCATTGCGGTAGAGATAAAACGCAGGCGGTTCGCCCGTGAGCAACGGTGCTCGGATTAAATCAAAAAACAGAACCACCGGGTTGTACGTGCCTAGCCATTCCACCCCTTTGCGTGTTAACAGCTCTTGTTTAAACAGAATCGGGGTGAGGAAGAAAAATAAGCGAAACACCACTTCGGCAATATGCTGCGTATCCTGGAAAAACACATTGACGAACCCAGCAATCACGCAAAGGGCCCAACAAAATGCAAACAGTAAGAGTATCGCGGGCAAGACACTCCAAATCACACTTAAACTGCTCCAACCGGTAGGCGTCAGAAGGGCAATGGCCAGAACGACAACGCTGAGGGTGATCAGAAAGTGAATGGTTGTGCCCAGGACGGTACGTAACGGGTAGATACCCATCGGCAGGGGCGATTGTCGAATAAACGATTCGTTGCGAAAAAAGACCTGACAGCCCTGGATGACGGTGTTGCTGACAAATTCCCAGATGGCAAGCCCCGCCAAGAAGTAGGGGGCATCGGCACGCCAGTCACTCGATTCATGCCAGCTGCTGAAGATCATGCAAAACACGATGGTCATGGCAATGGGGTTCATCAACGACCAGCCAATGCCAAGCGCCGAACCGCGATAGCGTAGTTGCAAATCCATCTTGACCAGCGCGAGCCAAAAATAGCGATATCGCCAGATCTGTCCAAGATTGTGCAACATTCCGCGTTCGGCTCCATGAACGTGCCAAGCGAGACCTTCCTGGTCCGCATCACAGCGCCCACGCTACCCAACCCAGGCTGAACTTACTAGGCCAATCTGAGCCACCAAACCGGCGTAATCGCTCCAGTCGCCAGAATCCTGCCCCACGCCGGAAAAAGCACACCGGCTCGCAGCATGTCCGCGTTGGTTTTGATACCCGGTATGCAAGGATAATAGCGTTCGTAGCAATCACGCGGGAGCAACCTGGAATGCGTGTCGATCGGGTCATTGCGGGCGATTGCCTGGATATTCTGCCGACATTACCGGATGGAAGTGTGGATTTGCTCTTTGCCGATCCTCCCTTCAATATTGGTTATGGTTATGATCTGTACCACGATCGTCGCTCCAAGTCAGAGTATCGCGACTGGACCCGCGCTTGGCTGGAGCAAGCGCGACGGCTCCTGGCCCCATCTGCATCGCTATTTTTTGCCATCGGTGATGAGTTTGCCGCCGAGATCAAGCTCTTACTCGACGAGCTTGGACTAACTTTGCGTAATTGGATCATCTGGCACTACACTTTTGGGGTCAGCTGTACGAGAAAATTCAATCGCAGTCATGCTCATATTTTTTATTATGTGGTTGACCCTCGCCAGTTTACCTTCCATGCCGATGCTATTCGCGTCCCCTCCGCCCGCCAAACCACTTATGCCGACCGGCGCGCCAATCCCCGTGGCAAGCTTCCAGATGACACTTGGGTGCTCCGACCCCAGCACCAAGCCGAGGCCTTTCGGGACAGTTCGGATACCTGGTACGAAGCTCGTGTGTGTGGAACCTTTCGCGAGCGGACCGGCCAGCACCCGTGTCAGATGCCCGAAGCGGTGCTCGAGCGGATCATCGGCGTCGCCTCGTCACCGGGAGATCTGATCTTAGACCCTTTTGCAGGCTCGGGGACCACGCTCGTCGTCGCCCGCCGCTTGCAACGCCGTTTTTTGGGCATCGAACTCTCCCCGTCCTATTGCCAGGCCATTTCCGAACGGCTTCGGCAAACTGCCAAAGTTCACTCGCGTCGCCGCACCGGAAAAGCCTGAATCGACATTGGACCTAGACACCTCCGACTTGGTAGCGAACAATAAGCAAGTCATGGATCGGAGTGCACCATGGCCGATGCAGATGGAGAGATCCGGTGAGTTTAATCCTGGCCTATCGACTGAGTCTTTATTTGTCCTTGACCCTGGCAAGTCTGTGCCTGGGCTATGCCGAGCTCGAATTCCTCCCCGAGGTGACCGGCTTTGCGGTGATTGTCGGTCTGATGTTGGGGCTTGCATTCCTTCTCGAGGGACGCTGGGCATTATCCATCCAAGCCGCGAATTTGGTCGGTGGCGTCATCTTTGCGCTCTTGGGGATTTGGGTAAGCCAACAGTTTATTGATAAAGAAAGCCTTATCTACCGATTGCCCTGGCCAACCTCGCTCCTCCCGTATTTTGGTCCCATCCTGATGGTGGGCATGGCGGCGAAGTTGTTCCGACCCAAAGAGATTGGCGACCATTGGGCCTTACACGCCATTGCCGGGGCCATGGTGGCGCTGGCCTGTGCCCTGGCTGGGGATGCGATCTTCGCCGTGTTGCTGAGCTTGTATCTGATCGCTGGGATTTGGTCACTGACGCTGTTTTACTTCTATCGGGAAGCCGAACGTTACCCAAGCGAGACCCCCCCCCGATCGACGTGGTTGAACCGTCGCGGACTCCCCTGGTTTGGTAGCGCATTGGGCTGGGGATTAACCGTGCTCGGGGGTGGTCTGGTGATCTTCCTGTTGACACCTCGGTCCTCGGGGGGGACTTGGGACCAGACGTTGATGGATAAGGTAATCGGAGAAGTGGGCTACAATTCGGATCAGGAGATTAGCCTGCTTACAACTGGCCGTTTGACCCTAAGCGAAGAAGTTGCGTTCCAAGTCAAGGTTGCAGATCGTCAAGGCAAGCCCGTACTCAACTTGCCCGCCGGGCAACGCTGGCGAGGTCGGATTGCCACCATCTATGAACGAGGCACCTGGAAGAAGTGGACCTGGGGACTCGACCAACCCAAACCTGCACTCAGGCAATCCGACAAGGTCCAAAACGAAGTGCAACGCACGATGAGAATGCGCGATCAGCGCCCGGGCTTTGGGGGCAAGAATCTACGACTCAATGTCGATTTTAAACTACCTCAGTTTCCAGGCCCGGAACGCATTTTTGACTTCAATCTTGCGACAGAACGCAGTCTCAACAATCCTGTTTTGGCCGATCCCGTCTACTGGGAACCCCGAGGACTAGCGCCGGTGGCCTCGGTCCTTCCTTGGGGGGAAAAGCGACCGTGGGACCAGAATCCCGATGGCTCGTTCGCACCACCACCCATCCCTGAAGCGCGAGCCAAATATAGACAGGTCAATTTGGCTCGCGCCGATCCCAATCGAGGCCGCTCGATCCACATCCATCACGCCGCGGATCGTTATGCACTCACTGGAGACACGGAAACTGCCATCACCGAGTTCACCGAGACAATCTTGGAACGACTCGTCGCCAATGGCAGCCTGCCAGCCGCAACGCTGGAACGCGATCGCCACGGCTTCGTGGCACCGCAGTACCGAGAAGCCATCGGGCTGGCCTTGGAACGCTACTTCCTTTATTCCGGGGAGTTTGGCTATAGCCTGGATCTACAACGACAGGATACCAGTGTGGATCCAATTGTGGACTTTCTGGAAAACGTCCGAACGGGACACTGCAACCGCTTTGCCACGGCCTTGACCCTGATGTTGCGTTCGCAGGGGATCCCCGCCCGGATGATTCTGGGCTTTCGCGGCGCTGAACATCAAGGGGATGGCAATTACTGTATTCGCGAGAGCTTTGCCCACGCCTGGCTCGAGATCCTGGTCCCAGACCGCGATCGCGTGAATGAATCGCTTTGGTACTGGCGAACCCTCGATCCGACCCCGAGTGAAACCCTGGAAATCGGCCAAGCGAACGTAAGCTGGTGGTCCATGGCCCGACATGCCGGGGCCAATCTCTTTGAAGACTTCATCATTGGCTATGACGCCGACCGCCAACGCGATACCACGGCCCATCTGTGGCAACCGCTGTTGGAATCCTGGGAACGTTTTCGCAGCGATTTGGCGGCTGGTCGGTCGCGGGCCCTGGCGATCCTGCTGGCCTTCGCTGCCGGGATCGCTGGGCTGGTCGGGCTAGAACGCTGGCGACGTCGTTGGCGGAAACGACGACGAGACGCTGTCGCAGCAGCCACCCCGCGTGCCGAAGCCACCCCGATTCTGGTCGCATTTCAGGAGCGCTTGCAACGCATCCTGGCGGCGTACGGCTGGCAGCCCGCTCAGGGGCAAACTGCAGCTGCCTTCGCTCAGAACTTGAAACCGGCTCTGTCGGAACGGCTGACTCCGCCACAGCTGGCCGAGGTTCCCACCTGGATCACCCTGTGGTACTATCGCGTTCGTTTCGGCGAGCTACCCTTGCCGCCGGAGGTGGAACAAGATCTCGCGCACCGCCTCGATGCCCTGGAACATGCACTTGAGGCGTCGGCGGCAAGCTAGGAGAGGCTTTGATGGACTCCTCCCATTCGCTGGTCCGTTTGTCGCCCAAGCATTCGCTGGTGGCCGTGATTGACGCCCAGGAGAAATTAGTGGCGGCGCTGCCCGATGCTGGGACGCTGATTCGCAACATCCGCTTTCTCCTGGAGGTGGCTCGCAAACTCGAGGTCCCCATCCTGGCCACCGAGCAATATCCTCAAGGCTTAGGTGCGACAGTCCCAGAACTGGCGAGCCATCTGCCCAATGACCTTCCGGCCAAAAAAGACTTTAGTTGCTGTGGGGCAATGGGCTTTGAAGAAGAACTTCTGCAATATACCCACCGCCGGCAGGTCGTGTTGACCGGCATGGAAAGCCATGTTTGTGTCCTCCAAACGGCCCTCGATCTGCTCGAAGGGGGCTGGACCATCTTCATCGTTGCCGATGCGGTAGCCAGTCGTTTTTCGCTCGACCATGATCTGGCACTTCGCCGCATGGAACGGGCCGGCGCCATCCTGACCACCTCGGAGACGGTCGCCTTTGAGTGGCTGGCCAGTGCCGACCACCCCAATTTCAAAGAGATCAGCAAGCTGGTTCGCGCTCGTACCGAGCCCAATGCCATCCCTTTCCAGCAACGAGAGACCGCATGAGGACACCGCCTTTTGGCATCATTTGGGACATGGATGGCACTCTGGTCGACACCGCAGAGTTACACTTCCAGGCCTGGCAACGGCTGGCCGATGAGCGTGGCCAGCCGTTCAGCCGTGCCGACTTCGCTGCCACATTCGGACGACGGAATCCCGAGATCATCCGCCAACTGTTCAACCCCAATGCCGATGACGCCGAGGTGGCTGAGGTTGGAGATCGCAAGGAAACCTATTACCGCGAGTCGGCTCGCAACGGTGTCGAGCTGCTTCCGGGGGTCCGTCCTCTGCTCGACGGCTTCGCCGCCCTGGGCATCCCGCAAGGGATCGGCTCCAGCGCCCCGCGCGGCAACCTGGAGCTGATTCTGGAGCTGACCCAGACCACTCCACTGTTCAAAACCATTGTGTCCATGGAAGATGTGCAGCGGGGCAAGCCGGACCCGCAGGTCTTTCAGGTGGCCGCGGATCGCCTCGGGCTGCCGCCCCCGCGTTGCATCGTTTTCGAGGACGCCGTCGCCGGCGTCGAGGCTGCCAAAGCCGGCGGCATGCAGTGTGTCGCCGTGCGCTTTGTCGCCCACCACCCGGTGGAGAAGCTAGCCGCCGCCGGGGCCGACCGCATCGTCGACTGCCTGACCGAGGTCAAGGTCCTCGAAGTCTCGGCGATGTTCGACTGAGCTCGGTGCAGAGACTGCATGCATGATTTTCGAAGTCCCGCCCGCCCCCACCCAAACGGATCGTGTTCGACCGGTTTCCTCCCCTGGCCTTTCATCACCATCGCCGAGCAATTCAACGCACCTGGCCACCCACTCGATCAGCGCCGTTGACGACGCCTCGTCGGTATAACTCTTACCCCGGGCCGATGCGGAGGGTGCCCTTTGCCCGTCACTGATTCGACAAGGACGCCGGGTCGTCCTGAGCGAACACACAGGTGCCAAACGAGTGCCTCGTGATTTGTGCCTCTTCGAGGCGTCCCCCCCTGGATGACCGCGCGTCCGAATTTGGCCGGCAGGCACGCCAGGAGAACGTGGTGTCACGGGCTGCCGCCTCGATTCAACAATTCCTGTCCCGCCCCTGCACGGAGAAGGCAGCGATCACTCCCCCATCCACACTTGATAAAGCAGTTTGACCAAGCGTACGAATCCCCCGAATTTTTTCGTAACCCACCAACCATCTTCAGCTTTCAGACAACTCCTGGCGTCGATCTTGGATATAATAAGAGTATTGACCCCGCGCACGCTTCACCTCTGCGTACTGAGCATTTTGCTGCAAATGCTCTTAAGAAAATGTTGCCTTGTCGAACGCAGCGGGAGGAACCCATGTGGAGATCTTTGATCCTACTGATCGGTCTGGGAAGCGCCGGGTCGCTGCTGGCCCAGCCGTCTGCGGTCGTATACCAGGCACAGCTCAGAGACCAGGCGATCAACCCGGCCACGGCAGAGTACTTGATCCGAGCCATTGACGAGGCCGAGCAGGCTGGCGCCGAGTGTCTGATCATCGTCCTGGATACCCCCGGTGGCCTGGTGTCCTCGACGCGACAGATTGTGCGTAGACTGCTGAACAGTGAAGTTCCGGTGGTCGTTTATGTCGCCCCACCAGGGGCCCGGGCCGGCTCGGCCGGGGTGTTCATTACCCTGGCCGGGCATGTCGCGGCCATCGCGCCAGGGGCGAACATTGGCGCCGCCCACCCGGTCCAAGTCGGTGGCCTGCCTGGGTCGCCGGGACCCACGGAGGGGACCAATGACGATTCGCCGATGCGGGCCAAGATCGTCAACGACACGGTGGCCTGGGCCCGGTCCCTCGCGGAGTTGCGTGGCCGCAACGCCGACTGGGCTGAGAATGCCGTCCGCAATAGCGAATCAGTGACCGCTTCAGAAGCGGCGGCAGTCGGTGCGGTCGATTTTGTCGCGGAAACCTTTGACGAGCTGCTTCGACGGATTGATGGCACACCCGTGACCCTGGCCAGCGGCAACCAGGTCACCCTCCACACCAAGAATCCCACCATCCGCGAGTTGGACATGTGGTGGGGTGAGCGGCTGTTGGTCGTCCTAACCAACCCCAATATCGCCTTCTTGTTGTTGATCCTCGGGTTCTATGGGGTGCTGTTTGAGCTGTACAGCCCCGGTTGGGGTATCTCCGGGACCCTGGGTGTGGTCTGCCTGATCCTGGGCCTGTATTCCCTGTCGGTGCTGCCCGTGAACTTGGCCGGTCTTGGCCTTCTTGTAGTTGCCTTGGCCTTGTTTGTTGCCGAAGCATTTGTGACCAGTTTCGGGGCTTTGGCCGCAGCCGGGGTCGCCTGTCTCATCCTAGGCGGGACCATGTTGATTGATTCGCCCGAAGGGTTTCAAAAGGTCTCCTACACCGTGCTCATCCCGATCGCCCTGGGAACCGCTGCCATTACGGTGTTCCTGTTACGTAATGTGATCCGAGCGTATCGCCAACGACCGATAACCGGTCGCGCAGCACTGATGCATGCCACCGGAAGAGCGATCGACGCTTTTCAGGCCAGCGAAGGCCACTACCATGGGCAAGTGCACATCGCTGGGGAACTGTGGCGCGGGGTCAGTTCACAACCAGTCCAGGCAGGAGACCCCATCTTGGTGATTGCTCAAGAGGGACTGACGCTTCAGATTCAACCGATGGAGCGTCCTGTCAAACACCACTAGGTCGACGAGCATTCAGAGCAAAGGAGCGAATCATGCCATTCAATTGGGATCCAGCCAATATGTCATGGCTCACTGGTGTTGGCCTGTTAATCGGGCTGATCGGACTGTATTTCCTAAGCTGTGTACGCGTCCTCAATGAGTACGAACGAGCCGTCGTTTTCCGTCTGGGACGGGTTTTGAAAGAACCCAAGGGACCCGGGCTGATCATGATCTTTTGGCCCATCGATCAGATGGTCCGTGTGAGCCTGCGGACCATCGTCAATGATGTCCCGAGTCAGGATGTGATCACGCGCGACAACGTCTCGGTGAACGTCAACGCCGTGGTGTATTACCGAGTGATCGATCCATTACGTTCGGTACTCCAAGTCGAAAATTACCGCATTGCCACCAGCCAGCTGTCGCAGACCACACTGCGTTCGATTCTAGGCCAGTCGGATCTCGATGAGCTGCTTGCCGAGCGCGACCGGATCAACCAGCATCTGCAGGAGGTCATCGACAGCTCGACCGACCCCTGGGGCATCAAGGTCACCATGGTCGAGGTCAAACACGTCGACCTGCCCGAAAACATGAAGCGGGTCATGGCCAAGCAGGCTGAGAGCGAGCGCGAACGGCGGGCGAAGATCATTCTTGCCAACGGGGAATATGAGGCCGCCGAGCGGCTGCGTGACGCCGCGGAAAAGATGGAGGCGCACCCAATCGCCTTGCAGCTCCGTTACCTGCAAACCATGTCCGAAGTCGGCGGCAATCCGCACAACTCGACGATCGCCTTCCCGCTGCCCATGGAGTTGATTAGTCATACGCTCAACGGTGTGAGCCACCGCTAACGGAGCAAGTTGCGAAACCGGGCTGCTCGGGTGGCTGCAACCTGGGTTGCCGAGCCGACCGGGTGCCATCAAGCCTGCCATTTCCAAGCGGCAGGAGGGAACCTAATGGTGTTCGGCCCCATTGGGTTCCCTCCCGCGGCTCCGCAGGAAGAAGCGATCCCGAACCCTTCATGCTCATGCATCTTTGATCCGATCCGAGATGTTCAGGATCAGCACCCTCCCCAATGCGGCCGACGTCGCTCAATTCAACTCGATCGCCTCTTCCCAGTGCTCGTAGAGGGTTTGCAGATCATCTTTGGCGTCCTCGAATGCCTGCATGGCGGCCTGCATCTTTTCCGCGTCTTTGTACAACTCCGGATCGGCCAAGGCCGCTTCCAGTTCGGCGACCCGCGTCTCGGTCTCGGCGATGTCGGCTTCGATATCCTCAACCTCGCGGTAGGGAAACTGACGTTTTCGCTTGGCTGGCTTGGCCGCAACCGCGTCGCTGCTGGCCGCAGCTTTGGGCGGCGGGCTGGACGCCTTCTTCTTGGCCGCGGCATCCGAAGCCGCGGCTTGCTGGTTGGCCCGCAGTAGTTCATAGGTGTCGAAGTTGCCGTAGACGACTTGAACCTTGTCCTCCTCGAAGACGATCAGCAGATCGACCACCCGGTTGAGGAAGTAGCGGTCGTGGCTGACGACGATCACGGTGCCTTCGAAGGCCTGCAACGCTTGTTCAAGGGACTCACAGGCCCAGATGTCCAGATGGTTGGTCGGCTCGTCGAGGACCAGGACGTTCGCTTCCTCGACCACCAGTCGGGCCAAGGCAGCGCGGCTCCGTTCGCCGCCACTTAGCAGTTTCACCTTCTGGTCGACCTTGTCGCCATGCAGTCCGAAGCGTCCGAGCAGGTCACGCATTTTCTGAGTATTTAGGTCCGGATCGGGTTCGGGCCAGACCGCTTTGAGCACGCTCTGTTCCTCGGGCAAGAGCTTCAGATGCTGGTCGAGATAGCCAGGCCGGACCAGATGGCCGAGCTTGACCTCGCCCGAGGTCGGGGATTCCTGACCGAGAAGGATCTTGAGGAGGGTGGTTTTGCCACAACCGTTCGGGCCCATGATGCCCATGCACTTGCCGCGCTGCAGGGCAAAGCTCAGTTTGCTGAACAACACCTTGTCGCCAAATGCCTTGGTCAGTTCCTCGACCTCGAAGACGACATCGCCGGTCCGCACCACTTCGGGGAAAGAAATGCTCGGCCCAGAGACACGGGTCGGCCGCTCGACTTCTTCGATCTTGTCGAGCTGCTTCTTGCGTGATTGTGCCTGTTTGGCGAGCTGACCGTAGTGGACGCGGCGGATGTACTCCTCTTGTTTCTCGATATACTCGCGTTGCGACTCCCACTCCTTGAGCTGGTGCAGGTAGCGGTCCTCACGCAGACGGACATACTGATCGAAATTCCCGGGGTAGCTGGTAATTTGCTGGGCGTGCAGCTCAAGCGTCTTGGTGGTGACCTTGTTGAGGAAGTAGCGGTCGTGGCTGACGATGATCATCGCCTGCGGCAGCTGGCTCAGGTAGTTTTCCAGCCAGCGGACCGCAGCAATGTCGAGGTGGTTGCTGGGCTCATCGAGTAACATCACATCCGGGCTGGCCAGGAGCAACTTGGCCAATAAGACGCGTCGTTGCTGGCCGCCGCTGAACGAGCGAAGCTCGCGCTGGAAGTCGGCTGCAGGGAAGCCCAGACCGCCGAGCACCTCTTCGATACGGTGATCGAGGGTATAGGCATCATTGTGTTGCAACATTTCGTTGAGGCGGTCGTAGCGGTCGGACAGAGCCTGACGCTCTGGTTCCTCGCGGGCCTGGGCCAGCTTCTCGGCGACTTGCACCATCTCTTCCTGGGCGGCCAGCAACTCGGCGAAGGCCGCCTTGGCCTCATCATAGAGGGAGCGACCCCCGGGGAACTCCGCCACTTGTTGCAGCAGGGCGATGCGAGCCCCAGCGTGGAGGCGGACGTCGCCCTGGTCGGGGGTGTCCAGCCCGGCGAGAAGACGCATTAGCGTAGTCTTGCCGGCGCCGTTGGGGCCGACGAACCCGACTCGTTCACCGTGGAACAGCTCGAACGTGACGCCCTCGAACAGCGGCTCGCCCTTGAAGCCCCGGGCCAGGTCCTTGCAACTCAACAACAGCATGCGCGATCCTCAGGTCCTGTTCAGCGGCGAACGATGCGTTCGCCGAGCCGCCGCAAAAAGTCATCCGCCAGCGTCGGATCCACGGCCCGTGCCCGGGCAGCCTCCATGGCCCCCCGAGCTCGGTCGATCTGCCCATCTAAATAGTATTCATATCCGAGCAAGAACCAGTAGGTCGGATTGTCTGGCTGCTCCTCGACAATGCTCTGTAATTCCGTGAGGTGCTGCTCGAACCGACCTGGACGGGGATACAACTCTCGGGGCTGCAGATCTTGAAGTCGTTGCCGCGGTGACTTGCGCAACAGCATGGCTAGGATGCGGACTGCCTGATCATAGTTGCCACTGGCGAACCAGGCCTGCACCACCAATCGTCGCGGCAAGGGATCGTTCGGGTCCAGTTCGGAGGCTCGCTGCCAGCGTTGCGCGGCTAGCCCGTATTGGCCGTCCCGAAAGGCGACGATGCCCAGATCGAGCTGACGATCCGCCTCCGCGTCAGGATCTGGCAAGCGCCGCTGCTGTTGGCCAAAGTCACGCGGCACCATCGCTTTAGGGCCCGCCGGTGGCTGTAGGTCAAAAGGACGGGGCTCGTCTCGCCGCTCCGCCGGTGGCTTCGGACGCAGTGCTGGCACCCGCTTACGCGGACGGATGACCAAAAACTGATCGGGATCGAAGTTACCCAAGATGGGCACTTGTTCGCGCTGCGGTGCTTCCACCGGGAACCGCACAAATTGTGGGACCACCACCAGTGGCGGAGAATCGATCACCACAGGGTTGATGCAGAAATAGGGCGAGAAAGTGCGCCAGCCATACGAGCGGGCAACGAAGGCACGCACCCCAACCCGACCGGCGAAACGATGTCCCCAGACCCCCCCGCGCACAAAGCTCCCCCCACCGATGATGATCACAGATTGGCCCTGGGCCCGAGTAGTCTCGCCGTGGATCAGCAAAAGCACCAAGCCGATCATGGGGAGTCGCATCGTTGCATCCTTTCTGTGCCCAGGCGGAAAAGCGTATGGGGGCAATTATCCAGTCCCGGTTTCGCTGCCGCAAGGCAGTTCAACAACCCGGGGATGCTTCGAATCCGCTTGCCAGCCAACCCGCGTTCCAGCTGCCAAACTGACATCCAGGCAAAACAGCGTTCCTGGATCCCTAGATCGAGAGTCAAGGGGAATCTCGTTCCCTAAGTATCAGCCTGATAATGAGTTATAGCCTCTTTTTAAAAGCCGATGTCTGGATCCCAGAGATTGGCACGGAACTTGTATACATATTCCGCAGACGCATGTGCTAATCCCGCCCTCATCGGCGGACTCGACACAGCGAATCATCGAGGAACAAAGGAGAATCGAACCATGTTATTTAATCGTCGTGATCCACTATTTGGTGTGTTCAACGAATTGGCCCGCGCTCAGGATGAATTTAATCGGATCTTCAATGTGACAGGTGGGTCCGGAACCCTGGCGGGTCCGCGGATCAATCTTTGGGAAGATGATCACAACCTCTATGCCGAGACCGACCTGCCCGGCGTCGCCGACGATCAGATCGAAATCATGGTGAAGGAAGGCAATCAACTGACGGTCCAGGCGGAGCGTGCCGCGCCCGCCAAAGACAATGCTACCTGGTATCGCCAAGAGCGGCCCTACGGTCAGTTCCAACGAAGCATCTCCCTACCGGTGCTGGTCGATGCCGATCGGGTGGAAGCTGCGCTCGAAAATGGGGTCCTCAAGCTCATCCTGCCCAAGAGCGAGGCGGCCAAGCCGCGGAAAATCACGGTCAAAGGCAGCTAAGTCATACTGTCAACAGCGAAGAAGTGCCCGTTGACGAACCGAACACTCTCAAATGATCAAGGAGTCCATACCATGGCTGAAAATACGCTCCAACCCTCCAATGGGTCCGAAGTCGCCACCACCGGCGAAAACCACGGCGTGACCATCACGCCCCGGGTCGACATCTTGGAGAAGGACGAGGAACTACTGCTGATGGCCGACCTGCCCGGAGTCAAGGCAGATGATGTGGATATTCGCTATGAAAACGGCGAGCTAAGCCTGGTCGGTCGCCGTGAACCGAGTCATACCGACAAGCGACGGAGCAGCTGGGAATACGAAGTCGCTACCTATCAGCGAACCTTCCGCCTGGGCGAGAATATTGCGGCAGATAAGATCAGCGCGGAGCTCAAGCATGGGGTGCTAACCCTGCATTTACCCAAGGTCGAAGCCGTACGACCGCGCAAGATCACCGTGAAGGGATGATCGATCCCAGCAATGATTTCCGCAACACCCAATTCTCTCGCCTAGAAGGGAATTGGGTGTTATCTTTTGGCGGGATTATTGGTTCGCTCTGGTAAAACCGTCAGGACCATCGTTCAATAGACGATGAGTTCCCGATTTTTTCTGTCCCATGCTGGGGGTCAGACGCATGCTAGCGCGTCGCAATTACGTATCTGAATATATGATGATCTCGCCCGGGACGCAAAAAGCGTCGGTCGTCAACATGATCGTTGAGATCCCCAAGGGCCGACGGAATAAGTTTGAGATCGACAAAGAGACCGGGCTGATCAAGCTCGACCGTTATCTGTACTCCTCTTCAGTTTACCCGGGCGACTACGGCTTTATCCCGCAGACCTTGGCTGAGGACGGCGACCCCCTCGACGCCCTGGTGATGGTGAACGAGCCCACCTTCAGCGGCTGTTTGATCGAGGCCCGCGTGGTCGGTCTGTTCCGAATGAAAGACCGCGGGCAAAACGACTACAAGGTTCTGGGTGTCCCCAATGCGGACCCACTTTTCCGGCAAATCAAGACCCTGGATGATGTGCCCGAGCATTTCCTCAAGGAAGTCGAACACTTTTTCGCGACCTACAAACAACTGGAAGGGGTTACCATCGAACCTTTGGGTTGGGCCTCCGCCGAAGAAGGTACGGCCGAGGTGCGAGCGTCTGTGGAACGCTTCCGCGGAACTTTGGGCACGGTGGTGGGCTAATTTCTCCCTCTCCTCTTCAAGGGAAGGATCGCCAATGTCGATCTCACGCCGTCACTTTTTGGGCGGGACAGCCGCCAGTGTTCCCACCTTGGGCCTGCTGTCGGCACCCGTGCAAGCCGCCGAGGAATCCAAGCGGCCTGAACAGCCGGGGAAAACGCCGAACACCAAGTTTGCCGTCAATGTGGAGATGTGGTGGCGCAAGCTGCCCTTCCTGGATCGGCTCGAAGCGGCGGCCAAACTTGGCTTCCCCGCCGTTGAGTTCTGGCCCTGGCGCGGCAAAAACACCAACGCCATCGCCGACACCTGCGAGCGGCTTGGTCTCGAGGTCGCCCAGTTCACCGCCTGGGGCTTCAAACCCGGACTCAACGATCCCAAGAACCACAACCGCTTCGTCGAGGAGATCGAGGCCAGCTGTGAAACGGCCAAACAGCTTCACTGCAAGCTGATGACCGTCGTCGGCGGCGATGATATCCAAGGACTGTCCCAGGAGCAAATGCACGAAAACATCGTCGATGGCCTCAACAAAGCCGCCCCAATCGCCGAAAAACATCAGATTACCTTGATACTAGAGCCAATGAACATCCGCGTTGACCACAAGGGCCACTGTCTCTATGGCAGTGCCCCAACCGTGCGGATCATCAACGCAGTCGGCTCCAAGTTCGTAAAGATCAACTACGATCTATACCACATGCAGATAACCGAAGGCGACCTCTGCGGTCACTTGCGTGAAAGTAAAGACGCCATCGGTTACGTTCAACTGGCTGACCACCCCGGCCGCAACGAACCCGGTACCGGCGAAATCCACTACCCGCGTGTGCTCAAGGAAGTCAAAGCGATCGGCTACACCGGGCTAGTCGGCCTGGAATGCCGGCCGAAAGGATCTGAAGAGGATGCGGCATTTGCCGTTTGGCAAGCCGACCAGTGGAGTTGAACGAAGCCGAGACACGCTCATCCAGGAAGCGGCAGAGGCGGTTGCGGTGCGGGGA
>CAYPIE010000037.1:0-53814 GCA_964410665.1 uncultured Alcaligenaceae bacterium | reverse complement strand
CAGTTCCTTCGCCCAGTCGTGCACGTCGCCGGTGGTCGGTGGTCGCACAGCCATGATATTTCTCCACAAAACACGTTCGCATGGCGATTATTGCAAATACAACTGTAGTACTAGGTATGGCAGAAATCACCAGCAAGTTACCCCCGGCACGCCATTTTGTTGCCAATTCAAGAAATGAGTGCGTGGATTCCCCCAGTTTCTGGAAACGATTCTCGGCAGATTCCAGATCGTTTTCGCAGGAAGGCTCAGACGCTTCAGTCTCGTCACCGCCGGCAGTCAAGCGGGTTCGGCGCAGTTTCGCCAGAATCCTGTCCGCGAATTCACGATTTGTGCGACGAACCAATTTCTCGAAATCCGAGCGGGCGATGCAGCGCCGACGCACCTGCTGTACCGAAAACAAACTGCCTTCAAACCGACTTACGGTGGAGCACATTCCCTTATCAGCTGACACGAACTTCCACTTGGGTCGACTGACTTAAGCAGTCCCCGATCATAGGGAACGATGTACGTCGTAATCCGGTACTCCATCGCCATCGCTAAGACTTTCGGGACGGACCACTTACGGGCTCGAAGGAGAACAACCATGGCCAAATGGCACGAAGGCGACGCATGGGCTCGACACTTGGAGGTGTACGACACCTTTGTGGACGAGATCTACGGAGATGCCCGGATCGTCGACGTGAAATCGAGGTTCGGCTCGACCAGAGCCTATGTGTGTGGCGACCCCGCGAAGCCACCAGTGTTCTTGATGCACGGCGTATGCGACTCCTCTCTGACCTGGGAGTGGCTGCTCCCGGAGCTGGTGAAGTTCTACCATCTGGTCGCAGTTGACCGCATCGGTAACGTGGGGCGGAGTGTTCCACGGGGTGGTCGAACCTCAAGCCTGCCCAGCAGCGAGGGGGAGACCGTCGAGTGGATTGCATCGGTGAAGTCAGAGCTTGGCTTCGGCGGCCGGGCCGTGTCTTTCGTTGGCCACTCCTATGGCTGCTTTGTGTCCACCATGTTCGCGATGGACTACCCGGCCGAGATCGACAAGCTGGTTCTCACAGCGCCGGCCGCGGTCGTCGCGCCCCAGCAGATTCCCGACCTGGTCTACCCAATCGTCTTCCAACTCTTTAGTGCAGCCCGCCGGTTCATGCCGACGGCACGACTGAGAGAGGCAGTCATGCAGAAGGTCATCGATGTGCCCGACGGAATGAGTCACGATGACCTACGGCTGATTGACTTCATCCGCTCCCTGGCCCACCTCCCCCACACCGTCCGGCTCATCGCTAGCGTGCCCCGCCCGTGGCCCGTCGTCGAGCTGAAGGGGATGGCCAGCCGGCACCCGGTGCTGCTGCTCATCGGCGACAAGGAGAACGCGACCCATCACGAGGTGGCAGTGGCCAACGCCCGGTCGGCGGGCATCCTCGCCAAGGTCTTCCCCGGGGCAACCCACGGCATCTGGTACGGCATCGAGGAGAAGATGACGGCGGACCTCCTCGCCTTCCTGACGGGTGAGGAGGTCGAGGGCGCTTCTTAACGCCCGGAGGAGAGAGCCTCCAGGCATATGGGGAAACTGATGGCATCTATCAGATCGAATGTGCTCAGGCGTCGGACTTTCAAATGTGACGGATGGTTCATCCGGCTTGAGGCATTGATCGTTGATCGGGCTGCTGAGCCGTCTCCATGGGCAATGACCCAGGGTTTCAACCACCAGTGACGGTCGTACCGCTGTTCGAGCCAGCGGATATTTCTCGGTCTCAGCGAATAAATCCGGTGACCGGCTCCGTCTACAATTGCAGCCGAAAAGGTAGCACGCTTGGAAGACTCGCAGAATTGGGAGGATTGGATCGCGGCAATCGGGCCCAGACTCGTGCTGTTCGCACGCCGATGGTGCTCGGACCATGCCGAAGCCGAGGAGTTGGTTCAGGAGTCTTTTATCCGCATCGAGCGAACTCGCGATGGTGTTCGCGATCCGCGAGCCTACCTTTATCAAACCGTGCGGAACTTGGCTGTCGACGCCGCAAGGAGTCGGCAAGCCCGCGAAGCTCGTGAGGATACACACGGGGCCAGGCGGTGCGAATCACCGCAATTCGCCTGCGACTTGGAGCATGAGGAACGACGTCAACAGATAGAGGCTGTACTCGCCCAGCTTCCCGTGGAGCAAGCAGAGGTGGTTGCACTGAAGGTTTGGTCAGCTTTGACCTTTGCGCAAATCGCCGAGGTCACATCCACTCCGCCCGGCACGGTCGCCAGTCGTTACCGTTGTGCTTTCGAGAACTTGCGCAAGGTGTTAAGCGACAGCGAGATGACATGAATGACAATGCGAGTGAACGCGATCCCATTGAAGAAGAGCTTCGAGTCCTGAGGCCTCGAGAGCTTTCGGACGAATTCATCGAGTCGCTTCGCAAACGTCTGGACCGACCGGCGCCCCATGACGACGGACCACAGCCACGACGTGGGGGCTCGCTCAAGTTATTCGTGCCGTTCGCTGCCGTCGCCGCACTCGTCTTGATTGCATTTGGGGTGGTGCGAAACTGGCCTCTCCGTGGAGACCCCGCTCCGTCCAATCACGAGATTGCCAGCCCTGTCGTAGAATCACCCGATGAGCAAAGAGATGAATACCCCGGACCTTCGCTGATCGCTTATAACCGCGCGATTGGGAATGACCCCCGTAGTCTGGAAGAACTACTCGACTACCATGCGAGAACACTACTTCCGGACGTACCCGGTCCCAATCTCGCACACGCAATATGGCCGTAGCGTTGGCGTCTGACGGCCTTAGCTTCACTCATTACTCATTCGCGAAGAGGTATCCACCATGTTACGACGCTCGATTCATCTACTGATTGCGACGCTTTTGTTTTGTGGTTCCGTCACTGGGCGACTCTGTGGTGAAGAGCCCTTCACAGCACCTACCAAGGTGAACAACGCAGCCTTGTTGTACTGGCAAGCATTTGCGTTGCTGCCAGAGCTGAGTGAAAAGGATACGAAGCTGCTCAACAACCTTGAGAAAGGTTCAGGGCAGGTGGTTGACGCAAGGTCTCTCCTTAAAGGTAGCAAGACGGCCATGCGATTGATCTCCCATCTGACGCCTGATACGCCGTGTCGTTGGGAGTTCATCGAAAATGGACCAGCTACGCTACTTCCACACTTGGGCAAGGCACGGCTGCTCGCGCGGCTGTTGGTTCTACAAGCGAAGATGGACGTGGAGTCAGGCAATCCAGAAGCGGCGGTCGATCACTTTGCACGGGCGTTGCTCCTTGCTCGCAACGTCGACGAAGGTTTCCTCGTGCAAATGCTCGTCGGCGACTCAATCGAGTCATTGGTAGTAGACGCGGCCCGATCGCTGCAGCCGAAACTCGGTGCTCCCTCCCGTGCCCGGTTCGTCGTAGCGCTGTCGGAGCTTCCGGCTCGAACAACGTTCGCCCGGGCCATGAGTTATGAGCGGAACGTGTTTGCCGAATGGATGAGACCGATCATGACGGTCGAAACCGAGAAGGCTCGCACGGTGCTGAAGTCATTGGGCGTCGAGGACGATTCACCCGAGCTGGAGGCCATCCTTGCGGGAACCAAGAAGGAACGGATGCAGCGGTTTGAAGAGTTCCATGCTGGATACGGCAAGATGATTGAAGCGTCAAAGCTGCCGCTTCCCGAAGCAAGCAAGGAGTTCGACCGACTGGAAAAGGCAATGCAACGCTCGTCCAATCCACTAATTCGACTAATGACGCCGTCAGTTGGCCGGGCGAACGAAAAGCACGCAGAAGTCGACGCCCGCATCGAGAAACTGGAGGCGGAGTTGCGAGATGCTGACACGTCAGCAGGCACGAGGAATTCGTCACGTCGCGGTACGAGTACCGGTCATCGCCGTGCTCTCTTATCGAATCAACAGACAAGAAGCGGAGGAGCCGGGCTAGCTCACTTCGCTGGTCGATAGCAACCTTCGGCCCGATCGACTCTGACACAAGGCGGGAAGCCAAGGGCGTGGGAGAGGCCACAAGCAGCTTCAACACCTGGCCACTTGGCGTGCTTCGGTTGCATCGCCTACCTGGAGTACGCGAGCTCGCTTCAGCGCATTCTTCACGAGAAGCAGACACAAATCTGGAGATGTGTGCAGCGAACACCCAGTCCTAGCTGTCTAGCTCCAGATGATTCCCAATGCCCACAAGACTCCAAGAGCAGCGATGATTAGCCCACTGACTTGGTAGAAACGGTGGACTAAGTCGCCTTGGCCCCAGAGAAGTCTCGAGCGTGCGACCATCAGTCGATAGATAAAGAACTCGCTTTTCGTGGTACCGCAGGCCAACATGAACAGGCCAGCCGCAGCCATCAGTGTTCCCCAAAGAGTATTCATGAGCTGTCCCCAAGCGATGTGCATTGCCTCTGCGTCCTGGTCCCATTTTTTCGCCGCGACGAACAATTCGCGTTCTGATTAACACTCGCCTGTCAACCAGCGAGCCTGATTCGTGAGGCCCAGTGGATGCTGCCCGAGAGTCGTCCAAGCCGCCATTCGACTTGGGTCGGTAGGCAGAATAAAATACCCGTATCAGGACGAAAGCAAAGGGGTTCGGCATGTCCGAAGCAACTCAACCATTGATCGCCTCCGCGCTGCGGCTCTCTCCCCAAGAGCGGGCTGTCGTTGCAAATGCGATTTTGGCGAGTCTGGAAGGTCCAACTGACAACGGCCCCCCGAAATCCGTGATGCATGGGCGGCCGAGATTGGCCGGCGAGTCGAAGATCTAGACAGCGGGCGTGTGAAAGCAGTTCCGTCATCCGAAGCATGGAAGATGATCGATGGCGAAACCGAAATTCCAGATTGAATTTCATCCTGCGGCAATCCGGGAGATCCGTGACGCCATCGCATGGTATCGCGATCGGGATGATCGTGCCGGTTCGGAGCTTCGAACACTCATCACCGCAGCCGAAGAATTGCTGCAAAGATTGCCGGAGGCGTGGGCAGCCTATTTCCACGGAACTCGCGGATTCCGATGTCAGAAATATCCGTTCGTGCGCGCATACGTAATTCGTGGTGAAACCGTCTTCGTTGTTGCCTTGGCCCACACAAGTTTGAAGCCAGGCTACTGGCGGGAACGGCTTGATGCATCGAAGAAGCCAGTCGCATACAATGTCTCAATTGTTATTGAAGCTTGTATCGTTTGGTTTCGTTTCATGCCTCAGCACGTTGAACGTTGTGCGATCTATACGCGTCAGTCGCGTACCAACGAAAGTGCGATGTCTTCGTGAGGGCATCGATCTGTTGCTGTTGTTTCTGAATCAGTTCCAGGAGTTCGCTCGTGGTCGGGGGACTGGCGGTTCCCGGAGCCGACGGGGGAGGTGGTGCGGTGCTGTCAAGTTGGCCCCCGGATAGCTGAACTCCGTGGGGGTTTCGATCAGCGGGTCGCTCGCCCACCAAATCGTCGGCAACTAAACGCGATCCCGAACCCAGGCAGACAATCAACGCCATGAATGCCATTGGCAGCCTACGGAGCTGGGCAGCTTGACTGGTAAGGATCATCATGTCCGTTGACCCTACCTCGGTTAAGTCCATCTCCGGTCGAAGGACGGGAGAACAGGATTCTCTCGGAACGATCCAGATAATCGGCAACCTTTGGCTCTCTACTGAAAGAATTCGAACGACAGTTGAGAAAACGCTCAACTCTCCGCCTCGTGAGCCGATCGCGAAAGGGCCGAAGACCTCGGAGTCGGGAAGCGGATGCGTGTTCAGCCTGACGGGATTGTGCTTGTTGCAACACTCCTTCGCGAATGAGTCGGATCATTCAGGACGACAAGCAAGCGCGGGATGTCGTCTCGGTTGACGAACTTTAGAGGGACAGGAATCCTCTTGAAAAGGAGTTCAAGATGCAAAAAGTGATAGTCAGGAGTGTGTGCCTACTCGGGGTGTTCTTCGCCGGTTCGCTGGCGGCATCCGCGCAGTCGGGCGCCGGCGAAAGCCTGGATGGCTGTACCGACTGCGGGGGATCCGTCACCTGGCTGGAGTCGGTTCCCGAGGAATCCTTGGCGAGCGACGCGGGTTGTGCCAGCATCTTGACTCGTCCCCGCTTGACGGGCGATTGGCACGGTTACCGGACAGCCATGGAGGAGTGCGGGGTCACATTCGCGGGACGATCGACCCACTTCGCGTTCGGCCTGGGGGGTGGCATCAACGCTCCGGTCCCGTCCCCGCTGGATCAGGGGGATACCTTCGAGTACACGGGTCGCGGTGAGTACGACTTGATCTTTGATCTCGGAAAGTTGGGAGGCTTACCGGGCGGCTCGTTGCTCATCCGGGCCGAGCACTGGTACGGAGAGTTCGGCAACGTCTCCCTGGGGAGTGGGGCGTTCGTCCCGCCGGTTTTCCCCGCGTTCACACCTGTTTCGCCCAACGACCCGGGCGTTCCGTTTATCACCAATTTTCTCCTGACGCAGCCGCTTTCGGAGAAACTGGTCGTCTTCGCCGGCA
This sequence comes from uncultured Alcaligenaceae bacterium, assembly GCA_964410665.1. Classification (GTDB taxonomy): domain Bacteria; phylum Planctomycetota; class Planctomycetia; order Gemmatales; family Gemmataceae; genus CAYPIE01. Next base: position 47,372 of record CAYPIE010000037.1, on the reverse strand, counting down.
AGAAAGATGTGCTCGGGGGAGCCGATCAGGACATCTTCGCGGGCGGTGACGGGACATCTCAGTTTATCAACCAGGCACTGATTGCCAACCCGGCGTTTCTGTTGGCCTTGCCCTACAGTTCCTTCACGGCCGGCGTGGCTCTTCCGCAGAAGTGGGGTGCGATTTCCGTGTATGTGTATGACCCCCAGGATCGCACCACTGACTTCTTTCGTCTGAACGATCTCTTTTCAAAAGGGGTCATCGTCGGCGGCGAGGTACAAGTCAAGACGAACTTCTTCTCTATGCCGGGCGAGCACCACGTTGGTGGCATCTGGAAACACGTCAATCTAGTGGATTTGAGATTCACCGAACCCCCGCCCGGACAGTACCCCTACCCGACGATCCCGGGCGTGCCCACCATCCGGGACTCGTACACGATCTACTACGGCTTCGACCAGTACCTGAAGGTCTACTCGGACAAGCCGACGAAGGGTTGGGGCGTGTTCGGCAGGGCCTCGATCAGCGACGCCAATCCCACCCCATTCCGGTACTTCTTGAGCGCGGGCATCGGCGGGAACAGTCCCATTGGGACGAACCGCGGCGACCGGTTCGGGATCGGCTGGTACTACACCGGGACCAGCCGAGAATTCGGGCCAGTTCCTCGGGCGGTGTTCGGGCCCCGTGACGGCTGGGGGATGGAAATCTTCTACAACTGGCAGGCGACCCCGTGGCTGAACGTCACGCCCGACTTCCAGATCGTCAAGCCGGGCAACGGGGTCATCGCCGAGACGGCCTACATCGGCGGTGTCCGACTGAACATTACCTTCTGATGGCCCCGTTGAGGCATCGGGGTTGCGAGAATGCGAACCAATACCTCTGTGGGCAGAGCGACCCGAGAGCACATGCCGGGCATGACCCGCTGATTGCTCCAGTTACCTCTCCATTCTCGGGTGGTTCGCCGGCCTGGGCGGGTGAAACTGAATCGGTCAGGGGGGGGGCTGCATGGAGGTCTCGCTGTGCCCCGCTTCGATGGGTTGTCATGGCTTGAATACTCGTGCGAACACGGATTCGTAGCCCCAGACGACAAGGAGCCAGAAGGCACGAAGGAACCTTCTGGCCGTGAAAAGTGCGAAGATGCGGTCTTAATTCTACTGTGTGGCTTTCGGGAGCGAAGAATTGGCGGATTTGGCCCCTTTCTCAGCCGAAACCCGATTGAGAGGGCAGCCGAGATTTTGGGACTGAGAAAACCCCGGCAAAAGCTCAATTTTGGCCTATTTTGCCTATTCTCATGCTTTTCCCCGAAAATATCCCGCACAGTAGAATTAAAAAGGAGTTCAAGATGCAAAAAGTGATAGTCAGGAGTGTGTGCCTACTCGGGGTGTTCTTCGCCGGTTCGCTGGCGGCATCCGCGCAGTCGGGCGCCGGCGAAAGCCTGGATGGCTGTACCGACTGCGGGGGATCCGTCACCTGGCTGGAGTCGGTTCCCGAGGAATCCTTGGCGAGCGACGCGGGTTGTGCCAGCATCTTGACTCGTCCCCGCTTGACGGGCGATTGGCACGGTTACCGGACAGCCATGGAGGAGTGCGGGGTCACATTCGCGGGACGATCGACCCACTTCGCGTTCGGCCTGGGGGGTGGCATCAACGCTCCGGTCCCGTCCCCGCTGGATCAGGGGGATACCTTCGAGTACACGGGTCGCGGTGAGTACGACTTGATCTTTGATCTCGGAAAGTTGGGAGGCTTACCGGGCGGCTCGTTGCTCATCCGGGCCGAGCACTGGTACGGAGAGTTCGGTAACGTTGGCCTGCGAACGGGTGCCTTCACCCCCCCATCGCGGCTTCGACTGTCCCCCCACAGCCCAGCGACCCGGGCGCGCTGTTCATCACCAACTTCTTGCTCACCCAGCCGCTTGAGGTATTCGAGTGCTTTGGACAGTTCGGTCAATTCGCCGCATGTATACACGGCGATGGTCAAGCGTGGGTTGGAGTGGCCAAGGAGGCGCTGGGCAACTTGCACAGAAACGCCGGCGCGTTCAAGGTCGGTGGCGAACTGAACGCGCAGGGCATGGAAATCAAACCACCGCCCCTGCTCATCTTGAATTGGTATCCCGGCTGCCTTGAGGTCACGATCGATGGTGAGCTGTGTATCCTTGCTGAGCCCCTTAAATCACCCGAGTTGCCCCGTTTTCCAGTCATTCATCACTGCAATCGTTGAGTTCCTTCCTTCGTGAGCGTAGGCGTCTCGCGAAGCCCATCTTGCAGAGCATGGCTGCCTCTGGGCCAGACCCATGGTCTCTGCGACGAACCAACCCATGGCCCGACGAAAGGGCAAACCCCGCGGTCCGAACACCCGTTGTAAGCTTGCTCGTTGACGAACCTGTTCGGTGACGCTATTCGCACTTGACCCCGGGTCAACGGTCCCCTGGAATGCTGGCTGGCGTCGGAGACCCGTGCAATCGGCGTTCCAAAGACGGTTACGACAATTACGCAGAAACGACATCATGATGAATGAAAGCATGAGAACTTGCGCTTTTCTGATCTTCTGTACTATCGGGTTGGTGCCGATCGCACTAAGCTATGGAGCCAAGCCATCGATCACCCTGGACGCCCTCTTCGGCATCAAGGTCGATACGATCAACCACACTCACATCATGCGTGCGGTGATGGGGCTCTACTTGGGAATGGGCGTGTTTTGGTTGTGCGGTGCCTTCAGGAGGTCCATGGCGGGTCCGGCGCTTGCCGCTTGCGCAGTGTTCATGCTCGGACTTGCTGCCGGACGATTACTGAGTTTCATCCTGGACGGTATGCCGCACTGGCTGCTTGTCGTTTATGCGGCCCTGGAGATTGTGCTGGGGCTGATCGCGCTCACACTATACAGGGGACACAATTCGAAAGAAAACCCTGCGTCCCAATGATAAATAGATTCACGGTTTTATCCGCCTACCCCAAGGCACAACGGAGGTGGCGAGACCTCTGTAAGCGTCGAGCGAAGCCCACCTTGTGTAGTGTGGTGGCTTTTCCGGCAGAGCAACTACTAAAGCAATCGGGGCTTCGGTAGACGAACACCCCACACCCTGTAAGGTGGACTTCGCTAGACGGTTACTGAGTGAGTATCACGCTCTGCAAGATGGGCTTCGCAAGACGCTTACGTTGCAAACGCCTCGGGGCCGACCCGTTCGCCTACCCCCAAGATGTCTTGGAGCGGCTACCGACCCACCCGGGAGATCGTCTTGGGGAGTTGCTACCCGACCCATCGTCCCTGACCCATCCGACTACGCGGAGTATGCTTGCTTGCGGACCTACATGTTCGGCAAGGCTATTCGCACGGGACCCCGAGCCAACGGTTCCCTGGAATGGCGGCTGGCGTCGGAGACCCGCGTGCTTGGCATCCGGCAGACGGTTACATTCTACTGAATACAAAATTGATGGACTATTTTTCTCATCAACGTCCAAGCCCAACGGTTGATCACGGGTTTTTGTCCTCAATCACTCGCCCAGGTCGGGCAAAACAAATGGCTTGAGTGTTCATCGATCCGACCATGATCGCCTCGACCACCGGCGCAGACACTTTCTGCTTCGAAACCCATTCAACCAGAAAGTTGGCCCCTGCTCCCCCCTGGGTGTCCTTCATCTTGACCAGGAATTCGGCGGTTTCCAGCGGGCGTAAACGAAGTGGAGCATCCAGGTAACTGCGAATCTGATTCCCTTCTGAGTCATAATACTCAATCATGTTGATCATCATTGACTTCTCAAGATCGGTATTCCGTACACTCAGGGTAGTCTCCAAAAGATATGGTCGCCCCCCCGCGTAATAGATATGCGAGTATACCGGTACATAGATTTTCTGGCCAACCCTGGCTTGCTCGAAGGAGATGCGTTGGTCGGGGGGAACATTGGGCGATTCCGCCGCGTAACGCGCTGGCGGACGATAATCCAGTTTTTCTTCCAGGCGATCGACTTGCGAATCAAGATAGAACGCGAACCCCATGAACAGCCCAAACACGAAAACTAAAATCAACAAAAGCGTAAACATCGGACGGTCACTAAACCACCCGATCAATGTCGAATTCGACTGATTCATGATCCATAGTTCCTTGATCGATCGTTGTATGACCGTGACGCATCGGCTGGGGGCTGCATATCGCCGTGCGCACTCATCGCGCCGGGGGAGGAATTTGACCGACTCACGCGGTCGCTGCACCGCGTGAAGACTCGCATGCGAGTACCACTATGCCAAGGTATCCGAGATGAAAAGCCATGCGAACCTCCGCAACAGACGCCCCGCTAAAACGAGCGATTACGCATACCTCAGGATCGCCATAAGGGGTCGGTCCTCAGGAAGTTCGGAAGGAGTCCCCGCAAAAATCTGCCCACCGGTTTCGTAGGTAAGCCGCGCGGCTTGAGCACACAGGTCGGCATCCCCAGCTTCCGGTGTCTCGCGGACAACTGCTTTGCGTGTGCTCGTATCAAATCTGCCAAACCGATCGGCTTCTAGGTTCACAAACAGCGTCTTGACCCGGCCATCGAGGGCTGCGGTCAGAACTTGTTCCAAGTCATTGGCGGTCTTTCCGGTTCCCTGCAGGGCCCGGTAGCTAGCAATCGCCTCCCGGCGCGGTTGGGTAAAGATGGGTTCGACCAACGGGAGGGCTTTGGCATGGAGTTCCTCGGCCGTGAGTTGCTCGGGGCTGCCCACGATCCCCTCGGGAACCAGGTGAGGGTAGGAGCTAGCCTCCCGAAAGATCGGCAACAGGTAGTCGACACCTGCGATCACCAACGGCTCGGAGTGCACCGCATAAACCGGCCGCAACAGCCGGTCAATCTGCAGGAAATACTGTAAGTAGAGTTTCTTTTGCCCCTCGTCTCCCTGAATCTTCCCCGAAGAGGACATGCTGGGCCGTTTGCGAATCTTGAGCGCCTCGGACATGCTCGAGGGGAGTTCGGTGGAAGGTAGCTCGCGGATATGGTGTCGTGTGCCCTCGAACAGCCGCAAATCATTCCGGCTAATCGCCATGATGTAGAAGACAGAATCCTCGGTCAGCAGCGGGATGAGTGGCTTGAGAATAAACCGCCAGCTCACACGGCAAGATGGTTCCGGAGCGATCGGCAACCGGAACACCGCGTGCGTGCTGGGACAGGTATAAATCGCCAACCCATCGCTGAGATACGGCCAAAAACTCTCATCGTCGAGAAGCTCATCCACCGGCAACAAGATCGCCTCGGCATCTGGGCGGCGAACTCCTTGTTGGGATAGTTCGTTAAACGCCTCGCTACGCAAGTTTTTCAACTGGATGCGGGCCTTGTCCATATCCGCCGGCAGAGGCGTCGTGGGTAAGTAGATCGAGACACATGCCCCGCTTGCTTGGTCCAACAGTCGAACCAGGTCATGCTCGGTGATATGGTCGGTGTAAGGCATGGTCTTGACCCCATGAAGCTCGTGTGAATATAGCGCGGCAACCTTAGCGTTGTTCAGGCCGTCTCCCCGGGTGCACTTGCGTACCACCCTTTCGAGGGTGCTATGCCCTCGCTGAGCCGCATGGGCCCTTTTGAAGTTGTACAGGTTGGTGTCGGTTTCGCTAGGAGCCGAGATGGCCAGCCCGGGCAAAAAAGGATCAACCACCTCTGCACTAAAGAGAGGAATCAATTGATATAGTATTGATATTTACAAATACAACTTTGAATAGAGCAATTTCACCAGGGAAGGAAGTGTGAGCTCTGTCCGCCTCTGTTCGGCGCGGGTGAGCTCAATATGGATGCCACACCAAGGAAAGGGGGATTCGGGCGGGATGTGGTTCTTCCCGCCCGAGCAGTCTCAACCCACGAAAACACCGTTCAGGAATCCCGCGAATGCTTCGAAAGACCGGAATATGTTTGGTGAACCCTCGGTTAACAAATCTTTGCCCAGATAGCTCGTCACCGTCGAGCCGGCGTTGTCACCCGCCCCTGTGACAATATCGGCTAAGGGGTCATCGTCCAGATTCGCGATCGTCACCCGGATACCCCCACGGTTGGCAGTATCTCCGGCAAAGAAGTTTGCGAGCATGCGTTGGGTGTCATTGAGCAAGTCAGCCCCCGACAACGCCAGCACACGCGGACCACCCCCAGGACCACCCCCAGAAATCAGATCCGCGAAGCCGTCCCCGTCGACGTCGCCACTAGCCACGAACGCCCCGTTCCGCAGCCCAGGCTCAAAAGCAAAGAAGTCATTAAAGAGTTTTCGTAGGTTCCCACCCAAAGAATTGCCATCGAACCCGGCTACCCGTGGGCCTCCGCCGAACCCAGCGGCGACGATCAAGTCTTCTACTCCGTCTCCGTTCAGATCGCCCAGGGAAGTTCGGGCTCCACCGCGGAAGTTCGGGTCGTCGATGCCAAAGAAGTCGGCCAACTGACCAAAGCCATTGCCGCTAAAGACCCGGACACGAGGGCCACCACCCTCGTCCGGAGTGATCGCGATATCGGCAAAACCATCTGCGTTGGTGTCCCCGACCGCGACGTAGACACCTCCGAGGAACCTGGCTTCGAAAGCGGGGATGGTGTGGATTAAACTCTGGGTGGCACCATCGAAGATGCGCACTTCGGGTGCAACCCCGGGACCTGTTCCGGTGATCACGTCGTGAATCCCGTCGCCATTGACATCCCCCATGGCCACACGTACCCCGCCTGGGGCAGTGGGGAATGGGCTCGTGCCGAAGTTGAGCGACCCGTCCGGGTGATACACGCTGACCTGTCCAGAGCCGCCTGCCCCAGGCCCGACCACGTAACCCGGAGATCCTAGTAGACCGTTCGAAACTGAGGGGATCTCTACCGTCGTACCCGGGAGGTCGGCAAACCCTTGCATCTCAAAGGGCGTGGGGTCACTCAACTGGACGCGAACGGGTTCACCGATATCAAACGTATCTTCGTAGATATGAAAATTCTGATCAACTCCCAGCGCCGTCGGGAGAATACCCCCGACCTTTAGTTGTAGAAACGAGAGGGTGAACCCATGCGCCCGGTACAGGTCAGTGTCGTTGGCGAAGGTGCTTCCTTTCAAGCTGTAAGACGGTTTGATGTCCAGCGCCTTTCCTGGGTGCTGAATGCGCAGATCTGCCCCAACGGGAATGGTTATGTTGGTGACCGGTTCCTCTCCAAACACCCCTGAACCAGGCTCCGTCTCTGTGATCACCGGAGTGCTGAACTCCAAGGTCACCGTCAATTCAGGAGTGAACTGCATCGTCTGGCCGATCCCATAGAATTCGGCCAGGTCTCCGTCAAGGAAGTTGACTTCGATCGAAGCGAGCTGATACGGATCACCGACCTCGAAACCGAGCGGCGCACTCGCGAGGAGGCTTAGCGAGTCCAGATCCAGATCGACTCGGAAGAAGTCGCTGGCAATCTCTCCGGAGCCAGAACGCTCGTCGGGGATTTGCGTGTTGGTGATGACCCCGTCCTGGAACACACTGGTGTTCCCGTGCTCTGCATCGGGGGTGTCGAGGTGGAGCGGATAAAGATTAACGTCGGCTAATGGGAACCCAATCGGCGTGCCTGGCACAGGGAAATTGAGGTTCATGCCGAATGGGAAGCTCTCGGCACGCAGTCCCTCCAATCCCAGGGGATCGATTTGGAAAAAGTCGGTCCCCGCCGTTGCGCTCAAGATCTCCTGCGTATACGGTCCGGTGTCGACGTTAAACATCTCGAAGTTGTCAAGCGTCGAAACGCCCAGCACTTTGTGGGTCAAGTTGGCCTTGGCATGAAGGTCGATAAACCCGGCAAGTGACGCTTCGATTTGTGGAAATTCGGTCGTCATCCCGGCATCCCCGGCCACCTCCGAAGTGCGGATGATCAACTCATCGCCAGGAGCTTTCGGCTCACCAACCACGTCGAGTGTGACTTCCGTGGGGTAGCGGACATCGACTCTGCCGGGTGTGATGTCCAGAGACAGATCGACCCCGAGTTCCAGCCCTGCATCGATGGTCAGCTGGGTGCCGTCCTGGATGGTCGCAGGTGGGCGTGAGCCGAGCCCTTTTATTTTCCATGGACCAAGTAGCCAACCGCCCAATGGATTCGGGAGACCAAACGTGATTTCATCGAGGGTCTCTGTAAGGAATTTCTCCACATCTGCATCCGAGGCAACAATGTCGGGCACCAGGTCTTTGGCCGCCTGGAGTGCTTTATCCCAGACCGCGCGGGCCGGATTGGGGATGGTGTTGATCCCACCAAGCGTGAAATCCGAGGCATTCTCAGGGATGATCTCGAAGCGCGTTTCATGAGACGCGCTCACTAACGATTCGTCCCCAGTCGACCACATGCTCTGGTTGTCGGTGAGAAAGAGGAGTGAGTCCGCTGCGAGCAAGGTGCGATCTTCGAGTGTTTCGCAGAGAAGTCGCCGAGAGATCTGTCGTTCGGATTGACGAGTCATGGTCCGCTCCAAGATCGGGTGTGAATTTCAGGCCACTTTGGCCTACACCCCAACAAGCGGAATCCCAGCTCGAAACCCGGAAACCGATCGAAGGAAATTATCGCCGGTTTGGCCGTCCGATCAGTTTGGACACCTCCTCCCGGACCATCTTCACGGTCGCGGGCTCTGGCCGTCCCATCAGCAACGTGTTGGCCTGGTCAAAGGATTCGGTTGCCGGTTGATGGGCGCCCCGATGCCACTCCGCCATGGCCAGGAAGAACAAGGCGATCGCCTCCTCATCGTCGCTCAAGCCGTCTGCTTCGGTCATTGCGCGGAGCACTTCGCGAGCTTGTTGCCAATCCCCCGATCGCGCCCGAATGATCCCAAGCGTGAACTGGGCGGAAGTCGATTCAGGATTCAGCTCGATGGCCCGTTCGGCCAGCCGCAAGGCTTTGTCTAAATCCCTGGCGTTGGGTTGCGCCCAAGTTGCATGATATTGGCTCAGCAGAGCGCAGCTCCGAGCGAGTTTGTGTCGAAGGTCTCTGTCCTCGCTCATTCCCTGGTACAATTGGTCACGAATCGTGAACGCTTGCTGATATTCCGTTGCAGCTTCGTCGAAGAGACCTTGAGCCAGGAGTGCGTGACCAACCTGGTTGAGAGCAACACTGAAGTGCACCCTGTACGCTGGATTGCCAGGGTCAAGTGCCAGGCGCTGTGAGAGCGCTTGGGCCGCCCGACGGTATGCCTGCTCAGCTTCCATATATTCCCCAAACCGAAGGGCAATTTTTCCCGCATGGTTGGAAATAATTGCCATTTGAATGAGGTACCGAGGGTGATTTGGGGCCTGGGCCACGACTTTTTCCAGGATTTGTGCTGCCTGGTGCAATTGTCGCCTTGCCTCAGGGTCATTCTCATCAACATATGCATCGGCAAGCCGGGAATGAACGTTGGCAAGTTGATTGTGATATTCCAGGTTGTCGGGGTCTGCCTCCACGAGTCCTTGCATCATCGAAAGGCATCGCCGAAATGCTGCTTTGGCCTCCTCCACTTCGTCCAGGTTGGCCTGAACACCTCCGAGGACGACCAGGGTTCGCACCACTTCATAGCGAAGTGGTGCATAATTGGGATTCTTGTCCGCCAAATCCAAGCGCAATCGGAGGGCTTTCTCATGAAGCTGCTTGGATGTTTCGGGGTTATTCTGGCGATTCTCGAACACGGCGAGGTTGTGGTAAGCGTAGCCCAACATCCTCTGGGTCTCACTTGACTGGGGAAACTCTGAGACCATTCGTTCGAGCGTTTCAACTTGTCGGCGGAACTTCACTGCCGCTTCGGCGGATCGGCGGTTCATGTCCAGAACGATGCCCAAGTCCCCATAGGCGCCAGCAAGTTTTTCCAGGTAATCCGGCACACGTGGGTATTCCAGCGTGATCTGCTCCAAGATTTTGATGGACTCCTCAAAGTGCTCAACTGGGGTCGTTTTCCCGCCCGGCGGGAACCGCCCGAGCAAGGCGTGGACTCGGGCAAGGTCGAGGCGATAATCGAGGTCGTCTGGATTGGCAGCGGCGAAGTTTCGAAGGTTGTCGAGCACTTCTGCAAGGAGTACCCGGGCTTGATCAGGGTCACGCTTACGAACCCGCTCGGCGAGCATCTCCAGGCAACGTGTCCGCTCGAGCTGGGCATTGGTACTCCACTCCCAGTCGTCGGAGACACGGTCGTAGATTTCCAGTGCTTTCTGATAGGTTGGTTCTGCTTTTAAGGGAGCATCGCTCAATTCATAAAGCGAACCGAGCAGGCGGTAACTTGCGGCGAGTTCGACCAGCACGCCGTCTCGGTCCGGGGGTGCTTGAAGAGCGGCTTCTTGAAGTTCGATGGCCTGCCGGACATGCGGAATGGCCTCGGCAGGCCGCTGTTGCACCTCAAGGAGTCGCGCAAGGTGCTGATGGGCCATGGCCCGATCGACCTGGTACATCGTCCGTTCAGGAAATTGACGTGTCAGGTCCGTCAAGATGCGCAACGCCGTTTCAAGCGCTGCGCGGCCCTCGGGCATTTCACGGAGCCACATGTGAATGGTACCCATCCGAATGTGGGCACGGCCGGTCTCGGCAAGGATGTCGGGGTCATCCACCGACTCTTCGCGAAAGCTCTCGTAGTATTCGAGTGCCTCTCGGAAGAGTTGCTTGCGGACCAATTCCATCCGCGGGACGTCCACCAAGACCTCTTTACCAACCCGTGTCAACATGGAGTCCACTGCTCGCTGAAGCCGTGCGAAGTTGACATCCCGTCGCTGCTTTTGGTACTCGGCTCTCTCCAGGTTCTCCTTCGCCGCGGCCAGGTTATCCTCGGCCCGCAACCACTGCGTGGTCGTCCCGATGACTCCCGCCACCAGGGTCAGCAGAACAGCTCCGGCGAGGATTACCGCCGTAGCATTGCGGCGGACAAACTTCCCCCAGCGGTAGGCGAACGTGTCCGGTCGCGCGTTCACCGGCATGCCTGCGCGGTAGCGTCGCAAGTCTGCTTCCAGCGATTCGACGGTGTCGTAGCGCCGTGAAGGCTCAATGCTCGTCGCCTTCATCACGATGGTATCCAGGTCGCCGCGTAGCCTTCGATCCCCAGAGACTTCGCTGGGCCGAGAAGGCACTTTGCTGGTAACCGAGCCAACCAAGTCGGCGAACGAGGTGCCTTTGGAAGTTCGCATCCGCCGGCTGGTGAGCAGCTCGTACAGGATTACTCCAAGGGCGTACACGTCGGTCGCGGTCGTAGTCGGCTCGCCAGTAAGCTGTTCGGGACTGGCATAATCCGGTGTCAAGGCTCGATCACCGAGGTGCGTGGTATCACCGCTTGCCTCGCCGATCAATTTGACGATACCGAAATCAATCAATTTTACGGACCCGTCGGAGCCCACCAGGATGTTGGACGGCTTGAGGTCGCGGTGGATGACCGCATGTCGGTGTGCGAACCGGACGGCGTCGCACACGCCAAGGAAGACCTGGAGGCGTTGATCGAGGTCGAGATGGTTATCCGAACAATACTTATCAATTCGTTCTCCCTCGACGTATTCCATCACGAAATAGGGCAGACCGTCCTCGGTGGTGCCTGCATCAATGAGACCGGCGATGTTGGGGTGCTCGCCGAGGGTCGCTTGCGTCTGCACTTCCCGACGAAAGCGGGCAACGATCTCCTCGGTATCCATGCCACGCTTCAGCACCTTGAGCGCGACCGTCCGGGAGAAGTCGTCGCCCCGTTGGGCGCGGTAGACCCGGCCCATACCGCCTTGACCGATCAAGGAATCAACGCGGTAGGCCCCCAGAGTCGCACCGATACGCGGGTCGGTCGCGGGCTCCAAGCCCATTTCTGTACGCACGTTGACCGCCGAAGGCTCCAAAAAGCCCGAACTACCCGCGCACGAGGTATCCTGACTGAGCAACCCCTCGACCTCAGCGCGCATGGTCGTATCGCCGCCACAACGCTCGTCCAGGAATCCTTGCCGCTGCTCGGGCGGCAACTCGACGGCGGTCCCAAAAATAGCGCAGATCTGCTCCCAACGGGATGGTTCCATGGCTGTCCCCTTGCTCCGGGAAAGAATCCACTTTGAGTAAGCGGAAAAAACCCGCAGAACCCTTACTTTGATTCGCGAAGCTGACCGGCCAGCCATGCTTTGGCCACTCGCCAGTCTTTCTCGACCGTCGAGAGAGACACGTCTAAAAGCTCGGCAATCTCGGCCATTTCAAAGCCACCAAAAAACCGCATCTCGACGATTTGGAATTGTCGGGGACTCATGGCCTGAAGTCGGCTCAATGCCTCGTCCAATTCAATCAGGTTGACTCGATTTTGGCTTTCGACCAGCTCGACCGCGGCATCGAGCGGCATCCGGCGTTGCTCGCCCCCACGTCGCTGGGCATTCCGGGATCGCGCATGATCGATCAGGATACGCCGCATGGCCGTGGCCATGATGGCGAAAAAATGGCGACGATCGGACACACCGTCGAAAGCCGCATCACCGATCAACCGGGCAGCAGCTTCGTGGACCAGAGCCGTCGGTTGAAGCGTGTGGTCCTGACGTTCGTACGACATCAATCCGCCGGCCGTGGCGCGCAATTCGTCGTAGACGATGGCCATCAATCGATGGGCGGCTGTCTCGTCCCCTGCTGACATCTGTGTGAGCAGCTGGGTAACATCCCCCTTTGGAGCAGCTGTCATTGGCGGATTCCTGATGCACAGCGGCGAACGTTCAAATTGCCGAGCGAGTCGCAAAAAGATCGTGTCAAGTGTACCGCGCTGGCTCGTGCTTGGGGACCAAAACGATCTGTTGTGGCGATCCCTGCGAGGTATCGTGTCGAGAGTCTGCCGCATCGACGGCGGCGGACCAGCAGAAATACGGGTCGCGAGCTCGTTATGCAGTGCGATCCCCAAGGAAATGCGAAGCAGCACCATTCAGGCCCTAAGGGAGCGATCGCGTCGCCATGGCGGGCAAACGAATGATTTCAAAATTACCCATTTTGCCCACTCGTTCTAGACGCAGTCGCACCCGTCAACAATTCGAAATATTGTCCGGCCCCCGGCCGCGGTTTCGATAATTCCTTTGAGCAGCGGAACCAGCAGGATCCATGACAAACCCGACCCAGTCGATTGGCTCCAGCAAGTGTACCGCAGGCTGTCGGTCACCAACGGTGTGGCTACTCCGCAATGCCAAGCTTTGGGGAAAGCAGAAGCATCCATTAGACAACGTCATGAACAACAGAGTGATTTCTCGAATACCCCCCATACCTTGTCGCCAACGGGGTGCAAGGCAGGAGGGTGAGGTCAGGATTCCGTGAAACACGGACCGGCGAACCTTGTTGTCGCAACAAGCGTCGTTGACCTGCAAACAACTTGCCGCATGGAACAGATAGGACCCGCGGCGAACCGCATCATTCGCATCGCGTCGACGCGACCGTTTCGTAGGTACTCTGAGAGCTCACCAAGTTGGCTCAACCGATTCTCAGTCCGTGCAAGGGGATCTTTGACGACATGGTCATCAGTAGGTGAATGTTGCAGCTCCCCTGAGATTGCAGGGCCCACGATTCACTCCCAGAAGTTTGCTCCAGTTTGTCCTCGGAGCATCGATATCACAATACTATATATCAAAACCTTGGTGTGTCGGAATTACACCAACCTTGATTCCCCCTACATGGTTTGGAAAGTGATGATGTCCCAATCCAATGAGATCATGACCTTGCTCCGTTTGGCCAACCAAGGAAATCACGAGGCTGCCAATCAACTGTTTCGTCTGGTGGAGACGGAACTTCGCAAGATCGCCGCGAACCGATTACGCAAGTATCAAAAAGGCCTCGACGTATCGACCACGGTCTTGGTCGATGACGCCTTTTGCCGAGTGATTGCTCAGACGGCCATCGAGTGGAATGTACGCGATCGAAAGACCTTCTTTGCATATGCTGCCAAGACAATCGAACGACTGTTGATCGACATGGTCAAAGCCCAACAACGACAAAAGCGTGAGGGTAGGCATCATCGCGCAGACGGGTATGATCTGTCCGAAACCCCCATGGATGACCAGAGCGATTTGATACTAGATCTCATGGATGCATTAGACCGTTTGGAAGCGTTCGCGCCGGAAGAGGCATTCGTTTTTCGGCTTCGATACTTCCTAAACTGTACGTTTGAAGAAACGAGTGAGATCACCGGTCTGGCGATCACCACAGTGAAAACTCGGTTTACCCGCTGCCGGTTGTGGTTACAACGCGAGTTGAGGGACTATCAACCGATCGCCTGAAAACGAATTCGAGCCGACTTGTCAGGGATTCAAATGCTCAAGAAGTCCGAGCCGAAAGAATGTACTGGATCACACCGAATCTCTAACCATTCAATTGGGCGCATCTCGCTTTAGTGGGCCATCTCGACGGAGGTGACAACCTGGTGTCGAACGGACTAGGGCCGGCCATCAGTGGGCGTAACACTGGAAGCAACACAACCTCACTGGGTGGATGACGGGTTCGACATAGGCGATTCCTTCTGAGCGGCGGGTTCACAACCGCCGAGCGTTGCACAGCCGTCGGTGGAAGATCCCACGTCTGCAAGGTCGGGCTCCCACTCGTCGTTGGTCCCAGGCAATTCCGCCCAAACCTCGGCGGGTTCACACCCACCGCTCTGAAGGAATCGGGCAGGTGCGGGTGGTACACCCAGCAGCCACTTCGATAAAGATAGTCGACCAGAGCCAATCCAGCGAGCGTTGCTCGTCATCGACTCTTGACGGACGCGAAGCAATCAAAAAAAACATTCATAATCATTGCTAATATTAGATGCAACGATTGTTGTTTTACATGTTGGTACATGTATTTATAAAGTTGAATCGATTGCTTTAGACCGTGGAGTTCAGAGTCTACAGCCCATCACAAAAATCGCATTTTCCCCGACGAAATGTGCTTGGTTGTCTTCTGTGAAAATGAAAGCCAACGGATCCAACTGCTTCTGGATCAAGCATCATCGGGTCCTCAGTTTTCACAACACTCGGGACCAGGAATGTAAGCTCCGGGTTATCCACCCGAGTCCGCAGACTGGCCAAATGTTTGATAGTTCGAATCTGTTTGTCTGTCCTGAAACGCTCTTCGGCGAATGGAGAACTTTGATGAAATCTCTGATCAAGAAACTGTTCGGTACCAACACCACACGCCCGACCAAATGCCAACGGAGCTCCCACTTGGACGTCGAAGCTTTGGAATGCCGACTGACTCCCGCAACGATCGGCATCACGAAGTACGCCGCCTTAGACTTCGACGGGGAATATATCAACAGTACACACATGGCCCAAGGGGGTTGGAGCGGCTATGGTAGCAAGTTCTTGAGCAGCTTTCAGAGTTTGTTCAACAACTCCCGCTCGTGGCTCGATTTGAACTCCGACGGGTTGGTCAATGGTACCGATGCCCAGATCGCCATCGACCATGTGATGGACAAGGTAACCACCGACTTTGCGCCCTATCGTCTCAACGTGTTCGAGATGGATCAGGATGATAGCCAGTCCTATCTGACCGATGGTGCGATCGGCGACGTGAGTGTGATCATTGCCGGGGAAGATAGTACCGATGTGCTCGGCTCTAGCAACGCTTGGGGGGTTGCTCCTTGGGCGGATGTGGGGAACAACGATGACGAAATTGTCTTTGTCTTCGCCGGTGGTAGCGTCGACTCCAGCGTCTTCGGCAACGATTCTTTGCGGCCCTATCGCTGGCTCAACCAAGTGGCCCGAACGGTCTCTCACGAGATGGGTCACGCCTTCGGTTTGGAACACGAGGTCGCTGACTACGGCGCCCTCACCGATGCCCTCAGTCACAGCATGATGGGCACCACCAATCGCGATTGGAACCGCGATTTCGTCTTCCAAGATCGCTCTTTTCAACTCGATGACGGCACGTACCAAAATGCCCACCGTGAACTGCTGAAAGAAAACATTCTCGGTCGGTCCAACAAAACCTTCGTTGGGGTGATCAACCCGGGCGAACTGACCGTCATGGGGAATTCAAGTGACAACAACATCCAAGTCTACAAATACAATGACAACTACTGGCAAGTGGTTGTCGATGGGGACACCACGTACGTCAACTTGAATAGCTACAACGTGTTTTCGCAAAACCCATTTGACCTGAAAGTGAACAAGCTCAACGTCGAGGCTGAAGAAGGGGATGATTACGTCTACATTAGCATCTACTTCACCAATTCCACCTCGATTTACGCCGGTGACGGCGACGACACGGTCTATGGTGGATACGGCAACGATCTCATTGTGGGTGGGGAAGGGAATGACTACCTCCAAGGTCGCGACGGTAAGGACTACCTGTTCGGGTCGAACGGCAACGACTCCCTCTATGGCGGTGATGGGAACGACTACCTCTACGGAATGAACGGGGATGACGCGCACTACGGCGGGAATGGGAACGATTACAGCTCGGGTGGAGCTGGGGACGATTACATCTCCGGCGGAAGTGGGTACGACATTGCTTACGGCGGAGATGATTTTGACATCCTGCTGAACGATAACGAATACCGCAATTGGGCTTAATCGCGATGGATCAAAGCAAACGGCGTATCGACCAACAAGTCGATACGCCGTTTGCTTCTTCATGAATGGTACTTGATCGGATCTGCATCGCAAGGTAGGGCCTTTTTCCGCAACCATCCCAGTATCGAGGGCCTCGCGCGCCCAACAATGTCGATCCATAGTTGCCGGAAAAACACATGGAACTTCCACAGAGCGTTAGTAGAATGAGCATGGAATATAGTGTTAGCAAGTACATACGCTCACTTTCTCATTCTGGAGAGACCTGGATGCTCCGTCTCACCTGCCTCATGCCACTGGCTGTACTCACGGCCTTGCTCTCTCATTCTCCCAAGCTTGCCGCTGCGGAACAAAGCAATTCGCTCGTGGGCAAAAAGGTGGAGAAGTTTCGGCTCAAAGACGGTTATGGCCAAGAACACGCCCTTGCCGATGTTCATTCGGATCTGGTGGTCGTCGCGTTCCTCGGTACCGAGTGCCCACTGGCAAAACTCTATGCCCCGCGGCTGGAATCGCTCAAGCAGCGCTTTGCCCAACGAGGTGTTACCTTCCTCGGCATCAATGCCAACGTCCAGGACCTCCCTACCGAGTTAGTCGCTTATGCCCAACGCCACCAACTCACGTTTCCTATTTTGAAAGATCTTGGTAACCGGGTCGCGGATGTCTTCGGGGCCAAGCGAACTCCCGAAGTGTTCGTGTTAGACCGCGACCGCATCGTCCGCTACCATGGTCGCATTGACGATCAGTACGCTGTGGGCGTGCAGCGGCTGGAGGTCCAGCGTGAAGATCTGGCCGAGGCACTGGAAGAACTGCTGGCTGGAAAACCGGTGAGCGTCGCCGAGACCAAAGCACCGGGTTGTTTCATCGGTCGGGTCCGGAAGACTCCACCCCAAGGCGAGATAACTTACGCGGAGCATATTGCTCCGATCTTCAACGCCCGTTGTGTGGAATGTCACCGTCCCGGACAAATCGCCCCGTTCTCGTTGACCAGCTACGCCGCGGCCGAAGGCTGGGGTGACACCATCGCCGAGGTGATCGAGGACGAGCGAATGCCACCATGGGGGGCGAGCCCCGCCCACGGCAAGTTCGCCAATGACACCCGATTGTCCGATGCAGAAAAAGAGACCATCTTGACCTGGATCGAAAACGGCATGCCCCAAGGCGATCTCAGCAAGCTCCCCCCAAAACCCCAATTCGCCGAAGGTTGGCGGATCCCCGAGCCCGACCAAGTAGTCTACATGGACGATAAGCCGTTCACCGTCCCGGCCGAGGGTGTGGTCGACTACCAGTACTTTGAGGTCGACCCCGGCTTCACCGAGGACAAGTACATCTGGGCCGCCGAAGCCCGGCCCGACAACCTGGCGGTGGTGCATCACATCATTGTGTACATCGTGCCACCGGGAGCGGAGAAACGGAACTTCGGCAAGCATGGGATTATCGATGGATATGCACCTGGCAACCAACCCCTGGTACTCCCAGAAGGAGTCGCACGGTTTGTCCCGGCCGGTTCGAAATTCCTCTTCGAGATGCATTACACGCCCAACGGCTCGGTGCAGAAAGATCGCAGTTACGTCGGCTTCAAATTCCTGCCCAAGGACCAAGTTAAGAAACGGCTGTTCGGTGGTGCCGCGATGAACCGGAAGTTCCGCATTCCCGCCGGCGAGAGCGATCATGAGGTGGTTGCTGAGAAAACCATCAAGCACGACGTGATGCTCTTGAGTTTGACGCCGCACATGCATGTCCGGGGCAAATCGTTCCGTTATAAGGCGTTCTACCCCGACGGGAAGAGCGAGATCTTGCTGGATGTGCCGCGTTACGATTTCAACTGGCAGTTCACCTATAACTTGGCCGAGCCGAAGCGTTTGCCGCGAGGGACCAAGATCTTCTGTACGGCCAAGTTTGATAACTCCGAAGACAACCCGTTCAACCCCGACCCGAATCGAGTCGTGGAATGGGGCGACCAATCCTGGGAGGAGATGATGATTGGCTTTTACTCGGTCGTTGCCGCGGATAAGCCAGGGAAATGACCAAACATGGTTGAACGCCTCATGGTTGGGGCTTTCTTCGCAAGAAGAAAGCCCCAACCTGGCCGGTCTCCTGGCCAACGTTCACAAGCGTGTTTTACCTAGGATTATTTGGCCTCTCTAGTCATTTTGCTTTCGTGGAAAGTCTTCCATTGTTTCTTGTCGTCCAACTGTTGCGAGGTGGCAGCAATCTCGTTCTCAGACTTAAACTCGTAGATATCGCGATATAGCCGCATTTTCGTTGGGTCGTTCAGATCGGGGCCTTTGGCCTCCAATACGAGTTTTTTTCCCGTCGCATCGAGGGATCCCGTGTACCGCCAGATGTGGCTCGATGTTGCGTCGACCCAGGTACCGATGAATTGTTTTTTCTCCGCGTCATAGCCGAGTGTCTGCACGGAGAATACCCCGTTTTGAAAGCTTAGTTCACTGATGAGCCATCGCTTGCCAATCATTCGGGAGTTCATGGTGCCGTTGTTTTCCGTGGCCCAATCCCCTTCAAACTGTTTCAGCCACTCAAATCCAGCCGTCGTTTGGTTTTCTTCAGGTTCTGCCTGGGGTGGTTCGTGAACGACCGAGAGTGGAGTTCCCAAACCAATCACAATTGCGCATAACAGTAGCTTCATGCTTTTGCTCCCATTGGGGGGTGTTGTCAAAGCAAAACACCAACCAATCTCTGCGGACCTGACCGCAAAGATGCGCTCGACGTTACCAAATACGTCTTCGGCGGAACAGGTCCGCAGGAGCACATGGGTAAGTGTCCAGTGAAGCCGATCTTGTGGGTCGTGGTACGCTCGCGGCTAGCGCAGCGGTCTCTGCCAGGAACCACCGCTGGCCCGACAAACGGGGAAGCCTCACTGGGTCTCGGGCGAAGATTCTTAGAGCGAATCTCGTGCTTTCCGAGTGGCGGGTGGGAACCCAATGGTGTTCGGCACGCGTCGTCAGCGGACCGCCGGGGTTGTTGCACAGCCACCACGGCCGTCGTGTCTTGTTCGAACGGCGGTGACTGCGCCGAGCGTTTCACAGACATCCGTCATGGGACTCGCGTCTGCCACACCGAGCTGACCACTGCGGAGGAAGAAGCAGAGGCGATTGCGGGAAGCCAGAACCCCCGGACTCACGTCCGGGGCTCGCCTATCGCAGGAGATTGCATAAGCGGAAGGGCTTGACGGCAAAAGAGTTGCAGGGAATCGATCGCGTAGGCAGAGCTCAGGACTCACGTCCTTCGCCAAAGCAGATGCAGCGCGTTGCGCAGGAACGTCAGTTCCGGAGCTCTGCTCTGCCTCTGCAGGCGAGCCCCGGACGTGAGTCCGGGGGTTCCGACTTCCCGCAATCGCCTCTGCCTCTTTCCCCACAGCGCAAGCGCCTCTGCCTCTTTCTCCGCACCGCAAACGCCTCTGCCGCTTTCCCCACAGCGCAAGCGCCTCTGCCTCTTTCCTCGCAACGCAAGCGCCTCTGCCTCTTTCCTCGCAACGCAAGCGCCTCTGCCTCTGCAGGCGGACCACACCTTCGAAGACTCAGGGGTGTCATTAGGACCCATGGATCGTTGTCCTGGCCGTCATGCTTTTTCTGTGGGTTCCCACCCGCCGCTCGGAAAGGCGTCTAGCCGATGTGGCTAACAGGGGATCCACAGCGGGGGTCCGCGCATGGAGTTTCCGCCCTGGACCGGTTCCCTCGGTACTGCCCACCATCCACGCTGAGGCACGCCCCGGTGATCCAGCTAGCCCGCTCAGACGATAAATACAAGGCTGCGTCAGCCACCTCCTCAGGAGTGCCCATCCGCCCCCAAGGAATCGAAAGTAGCATCTTGTGGTATACTTCTGGGTTTTGCTCTTTGAGCCTCGCCCAGAAGCCGCCCTCAAAATCGATTGAGCCAGGCGCGATCGCATTCACACGAATCCGCTGTGTCGCATAAACACCGGCCAGCTTCTGGGTGTAACTGTTCAAGGCAGCTTTGATGGCGGAGTATGCAAAATCAGTCGAGATGCCAGCTTCTAAGCCTGAAATCGATGCGATGTTTAGGATCGTTCCTCCACCGGACTGGGCCATCCACGGTATCACCTGATTGCATGCCCGCACCGTGCCGAGCAAGTCAACATTGATCTCGGATTGCCACGCTTCCAGATCGTTATTCATGGCGAGCGCTGATGCGTTGTTCACCAATATATTGATGTCACCGAGGTTTTTCTTCGAAGCGTCCAGAAAGTTCTCGAACGAAGACGCATCTCCGACGTCACATTCCTGAATGAACGCGGCGACATTTCTTGACCGAATGGAGTCTTCTACCGCACGCAGAGGCTCGAGGTGCCGGGCGCACGTTGCGATATTGGCACCCTCCGCAGCAAAAGCAAAGGCGATTGCTTTGCCGATCCCCCGGCTGCCGCCGGTGATGACAACATTTTTTCCTTGAAGTCCTAGGTCCATGACGCAGTTCTCAAACGATGGATACCTTCACGTCCTGCTGACAACATTGTTCAGCCCATGGACGTACGATCTCATGGACGATGGCCCGAGCATAGATGTATCGACAATAACAAACAAGAAAACAATTGGATCTTCAGGAGGAGCTGGTGAGATACGCATGCGCCAACACACGGAATTCTTCCTCGCGAAGTGGGCGACACAAATCTGCTTCGCGGTTCCGGATGGCTTCCGCCAAGGCTCCTGAACCAACCTGCTCCTTGGCCAGCTCGGCACGAACCTCATCCGCCGCTTGCTGTACCGCTTGACGTTGCTCTTCCGTCAGAGCGGTATCCCTGTCGGGCTGGGTCGGTTGGAACTTCGCTCGGAAAGCGCGATGTAATTCTGCAAATGCCACAAACGGAGCGGCCACGATGGCACTCCCCGCCGGCAAGGGCACGGCAAGACCCGCTAAGAATGCTCCAATAATCACAATCGCTTCGGTCCGACCGTAGCGGGACTCCAACTTATGGAACTTCGATTTGGTCAGCTCCAGCGCTTTGGTCAGCAATCCACGAGGTACATCCTTGACATGCTGTAGCCATTGGTCGATCTTGCTGTCGAACGATTCCATGTCATCCTCGCGCCCGTTAGCAGCCTTGAAGCACGATTCCCGCAGCGCAGGAAAAAATCCCCACGGCGTGCTGTCCTTTGGGTGGCCACACTGAGTAGGACCTCATGCCCAGATTTCTTCGCACGATTATGGTAACAGCGGATGAGACTGTTTGCAGCAGATCGCAGGGAATTCAAGCATCAACATCAATAACACAACATATTCATTGCATTGTGGATTTTGGCGAGTACCCTTTTCAGACGCAGCGTTCTCTCCGCCCGCTACGCTTAAAAATCGACTTGAAAGCGGGCGCCCAAGGCTTGTGTGAGACCATCACTCGTCCCGGCAATGGTATCGCGGAATATCAAGATATAGTTGCACATGACTCTTGAGTTGGGATTCAAGTACCAGTTCAGCCCGAGTGAAATATCCCGTACGTCGCCGCCGGCGATTCCACCGCTGTTGAGATCCACCTGCGAATAGCGGATCGCCGCTTCCCATGCTCCCCGACCAGGGGTAGATCGGCATGGGTCACAACAAGGATCCCGCCGATTCGGGATGAAATTCTCCCGGGGGATCACCTGCCCAAACACTGCACTCCGTCGATTGTACGGGCGGTTTTCACCGGTCAGAAGATAGCTGGCCTGCACGTAGAACCCGGAGAAGAACACCGAGCCAAAGCTGGCTGGCAAGGTCGGGAACGGAACGTTATTGGTAAACGACGCCACATATTCGGCTTGGAAGAGCAGTGGCCCTAAGCCGAGACCCATTTCCAGCCCAAAAAGACCAGCGGGGTCTCCTCCGGGCACCATGCCGGTATCGGCAAAGTTCGGCGCGGTGACGCGAATCTCGGGCCGCGTGGCTAATCGGAAGCCGCGGGTCGAGATCGCCTCTGGCTGACCTTCGAAGACCAATTCGGGAAGGGCACGGTAGCTGCCTGCCAACCCCAAGTGAAAAGCGTTCCCACCATCGGCGTCATACCACGGGTTGGCCGTGATGCGTCCAGTGAACGCATAAGCTCCATCCTGGCCCTGAAAACCAAATCGATTGGTGTCTGCGTAGAAACCGCCCACCGCCCAAGTTGCCGCTTCGTCCAGAGCCGTGTTCGAGAACATCAATCCGACGTTCCGAAACGGAACCAGCGCCTCGTGCAGAAGCGAGCGTTCCATGAAGGTGAGACTGTTGCCGCTGGTCAGCGCGTCCATGCTAAATGGCTCGCGAAAATGCCCGATCTGGAAGGTGCCAAGATACGGCAGATCCGGTAGTGCACTGTAGACATCAAAAAAGCCGGTTTCTCCGCTCTCAAAGCCATACTCCATCGCCCATTCGACCGCATCATACATGCGCCCGTCCACCCGGATGCGTGCGCGGCGAAAGTTGGTCCCATCGTTGAGCATGCCCACCCCACCGGGACCGAATTGGACCGCCTCATTTCCTTTCCACCAGAGCATGTCGAGGTGGAGGCGGCCTCCGACATGGACTTTGAAGTCCTCATCCTTGGTTTTGAAGCGTAGCCCGTTGTTCCAGAATGCCGAGAAGGTCGGATCGCCTGCTTCATCCTCGGACTTATCTGGTTCGCTGGTTGCGTTGTCGTCTTTGTCTTCCTTCGCTTCCTTATCACTCCCCTCCGTCTCGGTTTTCGAAGCCCCCTCCTTGTCCGACTTGCCGGCATCGGTCTTCGGTTGCGCGGATCCACGGTTGCCACTGCCCTTGGGGGTTTGCTCGGCGTCCCCACGTTCGGGTGGCTTCCCTGTATTTTGTTGCTCGAGCGCTTTGCGGAGGGCGTCGATCTGACGTTGCTGGGCTTTGAGCAATTCCAGTAGTTCGCGGTTGGTCGGGTTGGGGTGGGAGTCGAGTCGTTGCGGCGGTGGGAGCGTCGTTCCCGTGGATACGGGGAGGATCGGAACCGGACTCATCGGCTGCTTAGGCTGCGTCGTCTGAGCCAGCGAGTCTCCTTGAGCGATCATGGTAAACACGATTGCAAGCGCGGCAATCGGGGTGAACCAGCTTACCGACTTCCAGGGGACGGGTTTGCCCAATAGGGTCATACGTTACCCCCGTTTGGATCGAATCAAGCCGTCACGCGAGCACCCAAAGAACCATCATCTTAATCGGCAAATCTTTCCTGACTCTCATAGGAAATCCGACCGTTTCGCGAAATAGAATAATCCTCGCTAGTTTTCAATGCGCGCGGATCAAAACGCCCGAAGACATTGCGGAGACACGACCGTTTGGCAAAATGTTGGTCTGGATAAACCATGTGGGTTCGTAGGATTGACCACGTGTTGTTGGTTTTCGTTTTTGCACGAACAGTGTGAATCATGACGACAATACCCGATGTCAGTAGCAAGTCAAATGTGATCGGGTCTGTAAAGGAGCTTCTGATGCCCATGGCCGCGAGCAGAAGAATGGTTGCGATCATCGGGTTTCTGCTCATGGTCGCGCCGGTGATGGGACAGGAGTCACACTCAGAGAACGGCAAGGAATGCACGGAGTGCTCCCCGGTAGCGGCGGCCCTAGTATTGGAGACCGAACCATGCCTCGACTGCGAGGCAGACACCGCGAGCATCTTCACGCGTCCTACCCTCACCGGTGATTGGCATAGACTGCGGACCGATCTTCAAGAAGCCGGCATAACCTTCTCAGGCCGCTCAACGCACTTTGGTTTTGGACTCAGCGGGGGGATCAACCACCCGGTCCCTCCCCCGCTGTGCCTAGGAGACCTTTTCCGATACACCGGTCGCAACGCATCTAACTTGCTGTTCGATCTGGAAAAGTTCGGTGGACTGTCACAGGGAACTCTTCTCATCCGAGCTGAGCAATGGTTTGGGGAGTTTGGCAATGTCACGCTGAACGCTGGTGCGTTCCCTCTGCCCATCTTTACTGCCAATCTGCCACCACGACTCAACGACCCCGGAATGCCATACATCACGGATTTCTTATTGATGCAGTCCCTTTCCGAAGAAGTGGTCGTGTTCGCCGGTAAACCCGGACTTCCAGATCGTCAAACCGGAAGCCGGTGCCATCGCAAATACCGCGCACATTGGTAGTGTGCGCATGAACATCAAGTTCTGAGCTTCTAATCGAGTGAACACAGGAAACGAAGAGGCTGATTTCGTCGTTACTGCCTATGACGTGGGGGTAGTCCACGCGATCGGAGTCTTGTTCCGAGAAAGGTAGCTCAATGACCACTTCGCGGAGCTCGATCCTCTGCTTCAGGACCCTGATCTGGGTGTTTTTGTTGCTCAGCCACATACACCATCAATCCGCAAACGCACAGAACTCGAACTCGGTCAATGCCCCACCTGCAGAGAATCTGAACGCAGAGTCCGATGGATCGGATCGTTCCTCAACCGATGAAGAACCCGAACCTAGCTTGCTTGATGATGCCGACGAGCCACCCGAGCTCGACGACGTCGGTGGCTTTTCATTTCTCGAAGCCCTGTCGAAGGAAGATGGCGGAATCACGGTCGCACCGGTCTACTACGGCGAAGTCTTCACCAACGCCCGCGGCGGGATTTCGACGCGGGATGCAACCCAGTACCAAGGCCTGCTCGACTTACCACTGCTGCTCGACTTCGAAAAGCTGAAGCTGCCGGTGGGGGGCAAGTTCTTCTTGCTTGCCCAGAACACCTCGGGCCGTGGACTCACCGACGATTTTGTCGGGGACACACTGGTGGTCAGCAATATCGATTCATTCAGAAACATCATGCAGGTTGGCGAGTACTGGTGGGAGCTCGGAATCCTCGACGACGACATCATCATCCGGCTTGGCAAACAAGACTTGAACACGGAGTTCCTGTTCATCGATACCGCAAGCGATTTCATCCAGTCGACCTTCGGACTTTCCCCGTCCACGGCGTTCCCCACCTACCCTGACCAATCCATGGGGGCGGTGGCACTGTTACAGCTCAATGACCAATTCCGACTGAAAGCAGGGGTTTGGGACGCGTTTTCTTCGGGGGGAAATTGGGGGTTTTCGAACAACGACTCCGTAATGGTGATTACCGAGCTAGAGTATAACTATGCATTGGCAGATGGGAGGCTCCCCGGCATCGTGACCGTCGGGGCAGCGTACGAGGGCGCGGGGCCGGTCGACGGCGTGGAGATCTCAGCCGTCCACGAGTATATCTTTCAGTGGGAACAGGTCGTCTACGCGGAAGAACACGCTGACGGAAGCCGCCAAGGGCTCGCCGTGTTCGCCGGGTATTACCCGCGATTTCCGGGTGAGCGAGTCACCGACACTTCTATCGGCGACAGCGTCGTGGCAGGCCTCGTCTACACGGGACTGATCCCACAGCGGGACCAAGACGTCATGGGCTTCGGCGTCGCTTGGGCAGAGCTGTTTCAAGGCGGGACCGGCCAGGAAGCCGTTTTCGAGTGGTTCTACAAAGCGAGGGTCACGTCCCGCCTTACCTTCCAACCAGACCTGCAGTATATTCTCAGCCCGTCGGGGATTCACCCGGATGCGTTGGTCGTCGGTGCGCGATTCGAGATGAGCTTCTAGTCATATGCAATTGTTTTTACACGTCTTCTTCAAATCCGCAAGAATGTAGGGATCGCGTTCGAGATCGCCTTTCCTCGTTGGGGTGTGAGCCCGCCCTACAGAACGCCTCTACCACGCACAATACGGTGGAGGACCCTATTCGCACAACAGCCGAGCCTTTATCGAGCGGCGTCTTGCCCCTGCTGGTCGAGCTTGACAGTTCTATAGATCCGTCATATTACCAAAAACCTCATAAATCTATTATTATCGATTTGTTATTCTCCCCTACCTTGCCGGATCATCCCCGTCTTGGGAGGAATCGGAACCCGGTCGGGGAGCCGGAGTTCGACCACCACGTGATCGAACGGCTGGTCGTCTGACACATCAATCCCGAGCACCGTGTGTCCGCTAGGACCGGAATCGATTTGCGTTCCCGGCAGGACGACCTCGATCGCGTTGCGTTCCTGCGCATCCGTAGTCGCCACCGCCGGACAATCACCGCGGGTTAGTTCCGCGGCGAGGCATAGGTTTGCAGTTTCTTCAGGATCTGCGCGGCCTTGATCGTGCGGTAGTTAATGCCGGCCGCGTTCAAGCTGCTGCCTTCCTGCCGCGGATAGTTGGTATAGTCGGAAAAGAATTCCTTGATGACTTCCTGAATCGGCACGAAGATCCACATGTTGTCACCGTACCAGCGCATGTAGCCCATTTCGCCGTGCTTCCACATGATTTCATAGGGGTCGGCTTTCAGGTTAATGATCAGCGGCCAGCCGGTCACCTGGCGGGTCCCGGTGGCGATGTTGCCTTCGATTGAGGCGAAGTTCACCTTCCAGTCGCGATAGCGCACGGCGTTCAACTCGCCACCCTGGCTGAAGTACAGGTACTCGTTGCGAGGAGACTTGTCGACTTCGCCCTTGAAGAATGGCAGCCAGTTGTAGCCGTCCAGGTGCACCCGCCATTCTTTGCCGTTGGCTTGGTAGCCCTTGAGGAGTTTCTCCTTGACGTCCGGCTCGCCGGCCGCGGCCAGGAAGGTTGGCAGCCAGTCGTTGTGTGCGATCGCGTCGTTGATCTTGCTGCCGCCCTTGAGCACTCCCGGCCAGCGGACGATCAGCGGCACCCGGTGGCCGCCCTCCCAGGTGGTGCCTTTCTCGCCGTTGAACGGGGTGATGCCACCGTCAGGCCAGGTGAAGGTCTCGGCGCCGTTGTCGGTGGAGTACATAACGATGGTGTTGTCGGCCAGACCCAGTTCGTCGAGTTTGTCGAGCAGCTGGCCGACGTGCCCATCATGTTCGACCATGCCGTCGGGGTAGAGGCCGATACCGGTCTTGCCCTGGCTTTCCTTCTTCAAACGTGTCCACACATGCATACGTGTTCCATTGTGCCATAGAAAGAACGGCTTGTTCTCCTTCTTGGCCTTATCGAGGAACGCCAGGCTCTCGGCGAGGATCTCCTCGTCGATGGTCTCCATGCGTTTGCGGTTCAGCGGCCCGGTGTCCTTGATCGCGCCGCCGGCAGTGGACTTAATGACGCCGCGGGGACCGTACTTTTTGCGAAACTCCGGATCCTTCGGGTAGTAGTAAGTCTCGGGCTCTTCCTCGGCGTTGAGGTGGTACAGGTTGCCGAAGAACTGGTCAAAGCCGTGGGCGGTCGGCAGGTGCTTGTTCTGGTCGCCGAGGTGGTTCTTGCCATGCTGAGCGGTCATGTAGCCGTGTTCCTTGAGCAGGTCGGCGATGGTCGGGGCAAAGTCGGGGATACCGTGTTCGCTACCAGGCATGCCGATGGTCAGCAGCCCGGTACGGAACGGGTGTTGGCCGGTGATGAACGCGGCGCGGCCTGCGGTGCAGGACTGTTCGCCGTAGGCATCGGTGAACAGAGCCCCTTCCTTGGCCAGGCGGTCGATGTTGGGGGTCTGGTAGCCCATGATCCCGTGGTTGTACGCCGAGATGTTGTGCACTCCGATGTCATCGCCCCAGATGACCAGGATGTTCGGCTTTTTTCCGTCCTGGGCCGTGGTCGAGACGAATTCCGCCACCTCTTGGTCGGAGAGGATCTCCCCTCGCCCGTTGAACACTGTGCAACCGGTCTGAGCGGTGGATTTCATCGGACAGGCCGGCGTAGCCGTTGCCTGTTCAGGGATCGTGACCTCGGCCGACAACAAGCCGTTCCAGTCATCGTTCGCTGCCGTGTAGCCAAGTGCAGCGCTGCTCAGTGCCACCACAACGAGTTGGAATTTGATACTTCGAAACAAGGCGCAGCTCCCGATGCAAGTCGATGGATTCAGAAACGCAAGCTCCGAGGCGGACAGGTGAACGGAGTTTGTCCACTCACGCTAACCCACTCTTTTCAGCCCAACAAGTCAAAAAAGCGTAGATCGGCTGGGTTTAGGGGGAAATTGTCGACGCTAGAAATAATTATCCAAATATTTAATTTCTCTAGCTCGAACAGCGCTTTCCCAGGTAAATTCTGGGAGAGCGACATGCTAGAGCGGTACTTCCAAAGTGCTGCGGGTCAGTTGCCCACCGTCAGCGTTAATAGTGGTACCCCGGACGCGACCTGGCCGCGCGGTAGGCTGAGTAAGCGGAGGGCCGAATTGAACAGAAGGATGGTGCTGATCGAGGCGGTATCCCCGGAATCGATGTAAAACCAATAGCCACGGTAGCGGACCGCGGCAAAGGCATTTTTGGGACGCCGCTTACACCAGTGGACCCGGAACAGATCCTCCATGACCAGGCCCCAATCGAACAGACTGCCGTCGGGGTTGTAGGTAAGCCGCACCATGCCCGCGGCGATGTGCTCGGGTGGCACCTCGACGGCCTGGGACAAGAAGAAGCTGGCTTGGGTGACCGACCGGGGGGTGATACACACCTTGTCCTCGCGTTCCTCGCATGGTTCCTGGTAGGAGAGTGGACATTGTTGAGGAACCGATTCGAAATCAAAGGTGTTTTTGTTCGGTTTGAGCCGAAGCAGCCGCTTGAATTCCATGATGGCAGGGCGTGTGTGCGGGGATTCGTGCAGACGAACCGTGGATACCAAATCAGTCTCGGTGACTTGGTAAAGCTCTGCGTCTCCCTCCAGTCGACGAATCCCATAGCCAGCCTTGTTCAACTGGGCGAGATCTTGGGCGTTCACCTTCGCCACTGGCGTTAGCTCCTCGACGTCCACTTGGCGTTGTTCCACCGGGAACGAGATCGCCTGCTGACTTTGCAGATAGCCGACCAGTGCGGCCACCTGTCGGAATGCCTCAAACCGAGGCGGCACCGCGGGTGTCGGGCCATTGCCCAGTGAGGCATTATCCAGTCGATTGATCTGGGACACGAAGATGCGGAACGTACGCTCCGCGTTGAAACTGCCCAACAACAGATCGAGCTCGGCTGGAAGGATCGGGCTAAAGGCGATCTTTGAGTCCTCAGCACTATCGACGGGATTGAAGGTCACGGTCGGCCGATCGGAAAAGCTGACCGTGGGGCTGAACAGATCGGTCGAGTCACCGAAATCTCGCCCGGTCACCAGGTCTGCCCCAGCGTTGAGCTCGAACTGCGAGGTGATTCCAGAGACCGGTAAATTCAACGGTTGTTCGAGATAACGTAGCCGCACAAAGTTGAGCAACGCCTCCTCGGCGTTGGTCCGAACCAGTGCTTCGTTGTATCGTTTGCGGCTCACCGACAACCCGCGCGGCCCCAGACAGCCTGTCGAGCAAGCGATCAACAGTCCTACCAGAGCAAGCACTAGGTGCTTGATGCAGGCCGGCCGGGTGCGAATCATTCAGTTCCCCATGATCACACGGATCGCCCTGGTCATAACGTTTGTATCGATCTGGCTGCCCGTGAGACTTGAGGGAACCTGCTCGGACCTGAACGGTGAAGGAGGACGCTGGAATTGATCACTGCCGTCAAGCAGATACAGACAACGCCTGTCGCAGACTCCAGGAGTACTACCAGAATCAGGGTGGCGGGTGCGCCTTCTCCGAAGGGTGGGTGTCAACCCGCCGTGGGAGAGGCTGTGGGCCCGGGTGAGTGCGGCAGTTGCCAGTAGGTATTGTCAGATGTGCCTTTTCCGAGCGGCCGGTGTGAACCTGCCGAGCCGAGCCCCGGGGTCCACCCGGGGCTGTCCACTGGCAGTTGGGACCCAGGTGGGATCCAGCGCAACCTCAGCGGGTTCACACCCGCCGCTCGGATAGAATCGCCGTTTCCGAACCCTCGATGCACACCTGCACTTGGGGCTGCTCACCACATTCTTCGAGATGCCCAGGTGTCACTTTACTGTCACCTTAGACCCTTCGATGACCTCCCATCACCTCACAAGCCGAGGGACGATAACCGGTTCCTTATCCTCCCACAGGCAGGGTGAGGATTGGCGATCCGGACTGGATGTCGCCACCACGTAGACGGACGAGCCGTAGCGCCGAGTTGAAGATCAACATCGTGTTAATCGAAGCGATGTCAGTGGCATCGATATAAAACCAGTACCCCCGGTAGCGGACCGCGGCGAAGACATTCTTGGGGCGACGCTTACACGAGTGGACCCGGATCAAGTCTTCCAGGACCATCCCCCAGTTGAACAAGCTACCGTCGGGGTTGCGGGTAAACTGCACCAGGCCCTTGGCGATATGCTCTGGGGGGACTTCGATCCCCTGGGATAAGAAAAAGGTTGCCTGCAGCAACGACCGGGGCGTGAAGCGGACGGTATCCTCCAGGCCCGCAAGCTGTGTGTGGTAGGCTACGGAGAATTCTTTCGGTACCGTTTGGATATCGAAGCTGTTTTTCCGCGGATCCAGCCGAAGCAGTTGTTTAAGCCGCACAACATTCGGGAGTGACTGCGGTGTATCACGAAATTGCACCGTCGGCACCACAGTGGACTTGGTCAACTGATAGACTTCCTTGTCACCTTTCAACTTGCGAAGCCCATACCCTGCCTTTTTGAATGCGACGAGGTCCTGAGGGTCGAGATTCGCAACCGGGGGCAGATCTTCGACATCCTCCTCCCGCTCTTCCAGTGGGAATAAGATGGCGTGCTGATTCTGGAGCAGGGCGATCAAATCCGCCACCTCATGGAAATCCCCGTATTGTGGCGGAGTGGGCGGAGTGGGACCGTCGCCGCGGGAGGCGTTATCTAGGCGGTTGATCTGGGAGACAAAAATCCGAATGGTCCGCTCCGCGTTAAAACTGCCCAGCAACAAGTCCAGCTCCGCCGCGAGGAGGGGGGTGTAGAAAAGCTTCGAGTTCTCGGTGCTCACGTTGGGGTTGAACACCACCGTCGGCCGGTCGGCGAAGCGGACGTTGGGTTTGAACAGCTCGGTCGGGTCACCTTGGTCCTGCCCTACGGTCAGCTCACCCCCGGCGGAGAGTTCGAACTGCGAAGTGATTCCAGAGACGGGCAAGTTTAGGGGTTGTTCCAGGTAACGTAGTCGCACGAAGTTCAGCAGCGCCTCCTCGGTGTTGGTTCGGACGATCGCATCGTTATAGCGTTTTCGACTGACCGACAGCCCCTGCGGACCGAGGCAACCGGTCGAGCAAGCGATCCATAGTCCTACCAGAGCGAGCGCCAGGTGCTTGATGCAGGCCAGCCGAGAACGAGTCATCCATTTCCCCAGGATCACACGGGTGGAACTGGTCATATCGCTTGTATCGATCTGGTTGGGTAGGTGACTTGAGGGAACCTGCTCGGAGCATACTCCGCGTGTGTCACCCGAGTCGGGGTGGCGAGTGTGCCTTTCCGAGCGGTGGGTGTGAACCCGCCGAGCGTTGAGCGGACTTGCGATGACTACCCGGAGTCAGTCAGGCGGGCAGGACCCGACGAGCCGCGCTGGCGGATACCCCCGGGGCCGTCCGCAGACGGATGATCCACCTGCGATAAGCCAGCGCAACGCTCGGCGGGTTCACACCCACCGCTCGGAAAGGCATCGGTCCAACATACCTAGGAGTGCTACCCCACCATCATACCGCAGATAGGCTAGGCTCGCAGGTCAATGGCCACTTGGTCGGACAGCCAGTCGAGGAGCAACTCGACCTGGAGCCGAGTCGCATCAGGGTGATACCAGGACTCGCGGTAGGTGCGCGGGACGTCTTCCGAGGAATACTCCGAGTAGCTGGAGCGGAATCGAGGAGTGCCGAGGTCGTCGTAGATGTGCACCATGCGGCCATGAGTGGTCGGTGTAATGTAGAGACGCCAATATATGCTTGATAAGACATTCCATTCCTGCCCAATGGTCAAGACGGATTCAAAGGGGGTGAACGCGTAAGCGAGGGGGTACAAGGCAGCTGGGTCTGGTTCACTCCGCATGATCGCCTCATCATCTCCACGCACTCGGGATTAGCGGGAGCATATCCGCCAGGGCTGCACTACGACGTAGAGTGCGTCCAACAGCCCTGACGAAAAGGCCGTGAGTCTACTCCGACAGCGGACTCAGAGCCGAGCCCTTGGGTGGATAGTCAAGGGTTTCCCGCAATTGCGCGACTACCTCGTCCGGGAACGAGGGGAGGTAGAGTTCATGGTTATCCCGCCAGTGCTGCACTTGCTTTTCAATCTCCTGAACCTGCTCCGGATCGGCCCGGTCGCCCGGTTCGAGCAAGGTACGCTGCGTCGGCAGTGCTAGGGGTACTTGGTGGGCCGCAAGCATCTCCAAGATCCGTAGGTTCAAATCCTCGACGACTTCCAGAAAATCGTCATAGCTGGAGGTTTGCACGTAGGCGAAGATCTCCAGGTCGAACGACGTGGTGCCGAACTCCGTAAACCGGATCCGCGCCGGCGCGGGGTCAATCCTCGGGTGGGCATAAAGCAATTTGCGAATCTCCACCAAGGCGAAGCGGATCTGGTCCGGGGTGACCGACCGGGACAGCTGGATCCGACACTGATAGAGCAGCTTCCGCCTTTTGGAGAAGTTCTCCAGTTCCATCTTGGAGAAACTGCCGTTGGGGACCGCAATCACCGTGTCATCAAGAGTCCGCACTCGGGTGGAACGCAGGCCGATCTCCTCGATGGTGCCAAGCTTGTCGCCAAAGCGGCAAAAGTCCCCCACTTTGATCGGCCGGTCGACGAATAAGGTGAAGCCGCCGATCAGGTTCTCGATGCTGTTCTGGGCAGCCAGGGCGATGGCGACGCCACCGACACCGAGGCCGGCCAGCACCGGGGTCAGCGGGATGCCTAGGCTGTCGGTGGTCTTCAGGATGACGATGACGAAGCCGACCAGGCTGAGGACGCGGAAGGCGGTGCGTACCATGTGCGCGTCAATACTCTGCGCGTTGATCCGCGGCGAGGCGACGATGGCCTCAGCCAGGCCGTTGTTGACCATGGTGATCAGCCAAGCGACGCTGAAAGCCAGGATCAGGGTGAACAACAACGAGGCGTTGTCGGCAATCGCGTTGACCAGGCGAATCTGTTCCAGCGCGGCCTCGCCGAGCACGGCCAGACCAATGCCGCTGAGAGGGAAGACGATGCGCCACAGGAACGGCGCCGGTGGGGCATCTTCTTTCTTGCGCGAGCCGAGGCGGAAGCCGAGGAGCAGGCCAAAGATCACCAGCAGCAGCACCCCGCCCAGCGCGAACCATTTCCACACGGGCGTACCCAGAACCGGTTGGCGGAGCCAGGCCGGCAAGCGCAGGACCCACGACAGGGGGATCCACGGCCCAGTGGACTGCAGGTAGATCCCGTAGAAGTCCTGTACTAGGGTTTCTTCCTTGTAAGGCATCGCCTGGACGCGGGCATAGTCGTCGGGCAACCGCTCGACGGTTTCGGGGGAAAACAAGAACTCGCCATGTCGCGGCCCCTCCTGGACGCGGGCGATGCTGATTTCGGAGTTGGGCAGGGTCCACTCGGCCAAGTCGTCTCGCTTGAGCTGGCTGGGCCCAGGGATCTGGTCGTAGGGCGGGACTTCAATGCGGTTAAGGATATCGATCAACATCACCGCGGACTCGCGTCCGGTCCGTCGCAGCGCGTTGGGTGGGACCTGACTCAGGTCGAGACAGTGGACCGCGCGTCGATAGGCGTCCTGCAACCGCTGGGGCGACTCCGTCCCCGGGCGGAGGCTTTGATACACCCGGGCCAGCTCGTTCATGTTGTCGAGGAAGCTCTTCAGGGTCGCCCGTGGGCTGGAGGTGTCGGCCGGCTTCAGCGGGCTGTCAAGTCCCTCGTCGACCGGGCCGACCGCGAACATCTTCTCATAGGCATCGACCAGGACCGTGTCCGGGCGACACGACAGGGCCTTGACCCGCTCGTAAAAATCCGGCAGTCGGCTCACGGTGTCGGTGGAGAACAGGAACTCCCCCTGACGCGGACCACTATCCATCATCACCAGCGCGATCTCGGTGTTCGGCAGTCGCCAACGCCGCAGGTTGGTCTGGTTGACTTGTGGTGCGTCGGGTGCCGCGTCCGTAGGGATGCCGATCCGGTCCAGGATCCCCATTAGCAGGAAGGCCCGCTTCTCGCCCAGGTCCTCGACCGCAGCCAGGTCGGTGCCGCTCAAGTCGAGGCAGCGGACCGCCCGGTCAAGCGGGATGCTCATCTGCTCGAGATCGACCTCCCGGTCCTGGTCCTTGACCAGGCGGTACACCTCGTTCATGTTGCGGGTAAAGCTGTCGAGGGTCGCCTTGGGACTCGAAGTGTCCGGTGGCTTCAGAGGGTGAGGGTCGGCTGCTTGGATCGACAAGTCTTCGAGACTCCAAGATCCTGTGAATACTCCGAAACCCAACAGGAGACGGAGGACCAACGGAGTGCCCATCCATTGAAAAACTTGCTTGGGCTTCATAGCTCGCCACGCTCTCTCGCTTCCGACGATCATCCCTGTCCCCCCAAGGAATCTAGCGCTTCGGTAACCAGAAAAAGACTGTCAAGGGAGCCGTCCTTCTATAAATATTTGTATTATATGATAAAATTTAACCAAGCTTCCATCCGGATCATGACTCGGCGGATCAGATGGGTAGGCTTGCCGTAGGGGGTGTAAATCGTTGCCGTTCCCCCAGCACCCGTCGGTAATCTGCTGGAGTCAAAATCCTCAGGCAATTCCAAGCGAACGAAAAAACCGCCTCGAGGCTGTTCGGTAACGAACGGGATCGGGATGGTACCACTTGGGATTAGCTGGCCCTCACCGGTGGCAGCAACAACCGTTTCTACCTTGGCAGCGAAGGTCCGCCCGGGGTATATCGGTAGGGTGAGTTCGGCGTCCTGCCCTGGGCGGATGTGTCGTAGCTGGTTCTGTGCGATCGTCACCCCAAGCATGGTGTCTTCATTGGATACAAAAGTCATCACCGCAGCGGTGGGTAGGCGGCCCACCCGCGAACCAGGCCGGAGTTGCAAGTTGACAACAAAACCATCCGCAGGCGCGCGGACAACGGTTTCCTTTAGGTCAAACTTGGCTTTGTCCAATTGAGCGGTGAAGTTCGCGACCAACGGGTGTTCACCTGCGATGTCCGCGTCGGCCGCGATCCGGGCTTGACGCACTAAGGCCTCGACACGCGGGATTTCCGATTCAACGAGTTGCTCGACGCGTTGGGCAGTGGAGCGTTCGGCGGCTTTGGCCGTGGCGAGTTTCGCTTCGACGCGGCGGACGGTTTCGCGTGCCTGTTGCTCCAGGTTTTGCGCGACCGTGAGTTTCCCCTTGGTCACTTCGACTTGGCGGGACCCTTCCTCTAATTCATCCCGACTGGCAGCTTGGCTTTGCGTCAGCTTCTCCAATCGGCGTAGGCGGCTTTCGGCGAGACTTACTTGAAGCTTTTGCGAGGTGACATCCGAGATGGCCGCGTCGAGACCCGCCTTCGCTTCGGCCACCCCAGCCATGGCCGCGGCCACCTCCGACTTGGCTCCCTCATCGGCAGCGCGGGCGATGTCGACCTCCTGGCGTGTCTTGGCCAACTCGGCCTCTGCGGCCAACGCTTGTTCCTGCAACTCTTGAACCTGACGGCGGGCATCGGCCACCTGGGCGGTCAGCCGATCCACTTCGGCTTGATAGGGGGTCGGGTCAATCTTAAACAGTACGGCGTCACGTTGGATCGGCACATTGGGTTGCACCGGCACCTCAATGACCCTTCCTCCCACCAGCGGCACGATCTGCACCACATAACGGAACACACGCACTTCCCCAGACGGAGCATAGAACTGCATTGGGATGAACAACACCAACAGCAACACCAACATCCAGCCGATGACCGAAAGCCCCCACCCCAAGGTAAGCTTTTTGATGACTCCGAACTTTACCAACAGTAGTAACAGCCCGACATAACACAGTGTGAGAAAGACAATCATCACGAACCCCCTGATTCGTGCCTGGGAGCATCCCCTTGAGGGCTTGGATTGCTTCCCTCTTCAGCACCCTTAGGGTGTGTGTATGCCCAAATCCAGGCAATGGGCAAGAGTAGCCCACCGGTAAAGAAGCCCCACCAGGCACAGACCTTGATGGCCGCGGCGCGCGGGTGCTTCCGGCTGGTAGCGATTTTGCCCGGCAGAATGGTAAGCGTCACATAAACACCGACCACGGTTGCTGCCAACACGATGAGAACAAAAAGCGCGAATCCATCGAGAAGGGTCATTATCATCCTAATCAATTAGTATATATCAAATCGAAACCTCTCAGGCACCCTGTCATGGCCAATCGCTTGATGGACTCCGCCAAGCAAGCGCTGGTGCAGACTCGCTGCATTGTGTTGGCCCTGCAGGACACGTTCAAGCTTTTTGCCGAACTCCAGCTCAAGTGGTTGGGTCGAGCGAACGCGAGCACGATGGTATACTGAAATAATGGATCGGACTCCACCTCCTGAACAGGTAGCAACCTCACCCTCGACACCCACAGATCCAGTGAGAAGTCGCCCCGCGGCAAGTCGGGAAACTGTGACTTCACGCATAACCGGGGAAGGTTGACCGTACCTTCATGCGAGAAACGTAATCCGTTCGGCTACGCTTGGTCTGACGGGGCCGGATAACCGATGGTGAGCCTCAGGAGTACGCTGGGGAGGGTGCATTTATGTTCGAGAGGCTGCGGGTTTCCCCGGAACGAGCGGAGAAGATCGTCGCAGAAATCTACGACGGCTCGGAACCGCAAAGCCGATTCTTCATCCTGTTGATGACTTCGGCGATGATCGCCTGCTTCGGCCTGGTGGCCAACAGCACAGCCGTCATTATCGGCGCGATGCTGGTTTCTCCCCTGATGACCCCCATTTTCGGCATCGCACTCGGGCTGTTGCGTGGTGACAACCGGCTGTTTCTCCGCGGGTTGATGGCGGAACTCACCGGCGTAGTCTTGGCCGTCTTATCCGCCTTTGTTTTTGGCATGCTCGACCTCACCGTCGAACCGACTCCCGAGATGCTCGCGCGAACTCAACCCAACTTACTCGATCTGTTTGTGGCCATTTTTGCCGGCTTTGCCGGTGCGTTCGCTTACTTAAATGAGCGGGTGAGTCCCGCACTACCGGGAGTCGCCATTGCCGTGGCGATCGTTCCGCCGCTGTCGACGGTCGGTCTTTGTCTTGCCTTGGGCGCCTATGCAGGAGCAGCCGGGGCGATGCTGTTATTTGTGGCCAACCTGGTTTCGATCCTATTGGTCGCCTCGTTGATGTTTCTGCTCGGTGGCCTGGCGATCGATACCAAGGGCAAGTCGTGGGCCTGGCTGGTCACCAAGTTTCTGCCTTCGATCGTCGGCTTTGTGGCCATCGCCGTGGTGTTGACGAATTCGCTGCTCGGCATCCTCCAGGAGCGGCGCCTCTCCAGCCAAATACGCCAAGAACTCATGCAGCAACTGGCGAAAATGGATGACTATCAACTGGTCAAAGCCGAACATCACCAAGGGCGGGAACGTCTTCAGGTGCTCGCTTCGATCCGCGGTCCGGAATCCCTGGAACCGATGTTCGTCCAGAGGATCCAGAACCGACTGACCAATGCCGTGGGGATGCCAACCGACCTCGTTGTCCGCACCCGCCTGGCCAAAGATGTGTCCCCGACTGGCTCGAATCTGCGTGCCACCAAACCGGATCTTAACGGCACCCTGCTCACCGAGGACACCTCCGAGGTAGCCGACAAACTCCGCTTGGCGTCTCAGGTTCTTTATGAGTATTTCCAGAACGAGCCCGGCTTTCAGCTCGATCTGGTCGAGTATGGAATCCAAGGGGATGGCAAACCCGCCATCATCGCTCGAATTAAGCTGTTCCGCGGCTTAGTCCCCAGTGAAGTCCAGGAAATCGAGACTCTCACCAAGCACCGGCTCCATATGCCAGACCTCCACCTCGCCTTGCAGTATGCCCGGACCGATGTTTGGTATCGTGGCCGAGAGTGGGACTTCTTATGGGATAATGTTCGCGATCTGAGTACCGAGGAACGAGATCAGATTCCCAATTGGAGGTCGCTGGTCGCCAAGGAAATCGACGGCGCGACCGATTGTCGGGTCACCGGGGTGCATTTCAACCAGAAAGATGACGTCCTTAGGATCCTTGCCCAGGTGGTCGGGCCTACGTCCCCCAAGCCTGAGGAGATCGAATCCACCCAGGCACGCCTCAGTGCCGCCCTGGACCGCGACATCCAGTTCCAGGTCCGTTATCAGGCGGACTATGTGGTAACGCCCGCGGGGTTCAGCTCCTATCGTGAGATCATCACTCCGGAACTGCCGCGCCAGCGCGAGGGCTTCCAAGCGTTCAGCAGGATCCAAAAGACTCGATAGCGCGGCCTTCGTCCAAGCGTACGGTCCAACATGAGCGCTGCGGAACTGACCCCGCTCACCATGGGTTATGGTTGCTCCGCCTCGACCCCATCGTTCCCGGCGATCACTCGGGGACTTGGGGCACCGGCCACCTCGGCCAGCGAACGGGGCAGCAACTCGCTATCGTCGCGGAACTCCTCGGTAAAGTAGTCGACCAGCATCTGTCGGGCCCGGTGTAAGCGGACCTTGACTGCCCCGGAGGTGATACCCAGTGCTTGGGCCGTCTCTTCGGTACTGCGTTCCTGCAAACAGCGAAGATCCAACACTTGCCGATATGATTCTGGGAGTTGGTTGATGCAGTTTCTCACCCGCTCGCCGAGTTCTTGTTGTGACAACTGCTGAGGTGCCGAAGGAAGCGAGTGATCGACGGGAGCGAAGCTACCCAGCCGGTCATTGGAATCGTCGAGCTCGCCATGTAACGGTACTGTGGGGTGGCGTAGGCGCGAACGCAAGCGCATGAGGCAAACGTTCACGACAATTCGATACAGCCAAGTCGACAACGAAGATTCACCGCGAAAGTTCTTGCCGTGGCGGAGTGCCGACAGGATCGCTTCCTGGACCGCATCTTCACATTCATCTTCATCCCGCAGATAACGCCGCGCAACCGCACGCAGGGTCGGTCCATGTTTGGACAGTAGCTCAGCCGTGTTGAACATCGGTTCCTCCTGACGGTTGCACAGGGTCTGATACTTGAGTCGCCGGTGGCATCGACGAGTCCAGCCCCAGCCATTGCGGTCGGGCCAAGACGATCACGGTCAAAACAAATGCCATGGTTTTCATCACCGCAAAACCCATGAGGCCTGCCGCCCAGGGGTAACGCTGTACCCAGCGCCGGATCCGACCGAGGGGTCCAACCGGACGGGCCTGAATTGGGCGGCGAGTTTGGAAGCGTCGCAAGTCAGCAGCCAGTGCCGCACCACTGGGGTAGCGGTCTTCGGCACGCCTCGCGATGGCCTTTTCCAAGATCTGGACCAGGTCGCCCGGTAAATGCGGGATTCGCTTGGCAAGCCGGAGTGGTGGGCCATGCACCACCTGTTGCACCAACTGAGCCCGGTCGCGCCCAGCAAAGGCCGGCTGAGCTGAGAGGAGCTCCACCAAGGTCAGCCCCAAGGCATACAGATCACTACGCACATCCTGCTGACCCCAAAAGCGTTCCGGGGCCATGTACCTTAAGGTTCCGACCACCTCTTGAGAATGTGTCAGGCTGTCATGCCAAGCGGCGCGTGCGAGGCCAAAATCCGTAACCAAGACATTCCCCTCCGCATCCATCAAGAGGTTCCCCGGTTTGATATCGCGATGGAAAACGCCCGCCCGTGCGGCATGGTCGATGGCCCCAGCGACCTGAATGCCAATGTCGACCACCCGGTCGAGCGGCATTCCCGGCTTCCGCTGCGGCTCCAAGGACACGACGCCTTGGTCAACCCGACGACGCACTTTCGGGGTGAGTCGGTGGTCGGCCACCTCCCGGGCTAGCACCCGACTGAGGGGTTCGCCGTCGATCAACGGCATGACATAGTACGCCAGGGCAGGAGTGTGTGAATCCGGCTGCCAGTGGCCAGAGTCGAGAATCGGCACAATGTTCGGATGCCGCAGTCGAGCGGCAGTCTCAATTTCGCGGCGAAAGCGCTTGTCTGCCCGGCGACTCGCCGAAGCACCGTCGGCGGGCCAGAGGAGCTTGATGGCAACCGAGCGACCTAGAGATTCCTGATGCGCTTGATAAACAATGCCCATGCCTCCTTGACCGAGGTAGCGGACCAACCGATATTCGCCAATCCGAACACCAGGCAACAGGATTCCAGGAGGGGTGCTGCGGCTGGAACAAGCCGGCATCGGTGTCGGATGGGGTTGCTCGAGGAAGCTAAGCAACTCGCGTAGCACTCCAGCAAACTCCGGGTAGCGCTGGGCATAGCCATCGATGCTGACCGGTTCGCCACGCTGACGGCGTGCTCGCCAGTCCTGGAGCAAATCTTCCAAGCAAGGAGGAGATTCTCCCTCCAAAGGCATTTGGCGATCGCCCACCATGACGGACTCCCTGCCTGGAGGTTTCCAGGACGGTGCGGTTGTGGTCAAAGCATGCCTCCACCGGCATGAGATACCGGAATAGAGTCCGCTGCGGCCGACAAAGATTCCCCATTTCGTCACCGCCGCTGCCATCCCAGCCCGTTTGAGGGGGTTCAATCCGACAAAGGGTCCACCGTTCTTTGCTTGTAATATCGTCTTAACAACCTTGCCATGGCCCACACCGTCACCGGTCGATGTCCCAACCGGCGATTGGCAGCCCCGATCTGATAAAGCAGGCGCCATTGTCGAAACAACACCCGATATGCCCACCAAAGCGACTTGGCGGGATCGTAAATATTGGTCGACTCGCTGCTGGTGGCATTCAATTCCACAATGGCGAACGCCCGGCCCTGACGCAAAGCTTCAGGGTCATGAAAACGCACATCAAAGCGACCGATAAAGAAACCCGGATGCTCCCGAGCAATGGCGTCAATCCTGGCTTCGAGCATAGGCGTCCACCACGATTGGCCGTCGCAAAACAGCGTTCCCTGACAGTGATTTCCCGCCAACGCCAAAAAAAAATGTTGTCCCCGCGTTAGGACCTGGTCGCGTCGTGCGGCATGTCGCTGCAAAAACACCTCTGCTTGAAGCGAATAACGCGGATGCTGGGTGATCAATTCGCGTAAACTGCGGCGTCCATCCCCCACCAGCACCGGGAAGACCTTATCGGTAATCGAGAAAATCCGACCCCGCGATTCCCCTGGCAAGCGGTAGTAAAAGATCCCGAGCTCATACGGGCCAGGATGGTACGGCTGGACCAAGGTAGGATCTGGATGGGCCGCCAGATAAGCCCGGGCTTGGGCCAGATCGGCAATTCGACGTACCCCACTACCCCGCTGCGCGGCATCCGGTTTGAGAATCAACGGAAAGCTCCAGTCGCGGAGCTCCACCAAGTCACGAAACTTGGCCAGTCGTTTGGGGAGCTCATCGGGGCCCAGCCAGCCGCTGGGAATCACCCAAGACGCTGGGAGTTGGGCCAGAATGGCATACTTGGATTCGCCTACAATTCCATGATTTTCCATTCCTGGATTGGCAGCCGTCCACACAAGCATGCCTCGGTAGCGAAGGGATAGATAGGCCAGCCAGGGGATTAGAGGCAGATAGAACAGCCAAGCGGGCCAAAATTCACGGTGCAACCAACGACGCAGTCGGTTCATGACCC
Source organism: uncultured Alcaligenaceae bacterium (assembly GCA_964410665.1). Taxonomy (GTDB): domain Bacteria; phylum Planctomycetota; class Planctomycetia; order Gemmatales; family Gemmataceae; genus CAYPIE01. The sequence continues at coordinate 5,566 of CAYPIE010000037.1, read as the reverse complement.
CACCTGGATTGGACCTAACCACTGCCAGGATGTGCCTCCACCGAGTGTCGTTGCGTGGGCTTCCAATGGTCGATAGGCAACGTTCATCGAGGCATCATCCCGGACAACCCAGGTCTGACTGACCGTTCGTGCATCGATGCGTTCCATGCAGACGCTGAGTTCTGGATAGCGGGACCATCGATGCTGATGATAGGCATCCTGGCGTTCGGGCAAGGACGCCCGCTCCCCCGAGACTAGCTGGCGAAACAGTTGCAGACGTAGCCTTTGCACCCGGAAATCGCCCAATCCCGAGGACGTGAAGCAACGTGGCCGGTCCAGCGGCCACTGCCGCTGCCGGAAAAGCCCGCCATTCCAACGGATCTCCACAATTCCCTGGACATCGACCAGCAACAAGCGAAATGGAGCAAAGTCAGGCCCGTGCAGCTTGGCCACCCGGTCAAGGGCCCCCGCGAGGTTTGTGGCCGCCATGAGCCATGGAATGATCGTACCCCGGCTGGAGGGGGCTGGCGTGACGGGTTTCCAGGACGTGCTTCGCCAGGGATTGCGATTGAGCAGAACGGCCGTGAAGCCACATTCGTGTAGTCCAATCCAGGTGCCACCGGAAGCGGGATCGGTCGGCCAGATGGCCTGGCCCATGGCCAGCTGATGCCTCCTTGGAGGCGTTGCCAGCGGCCGGGTACGAGCCTCATCGCGGTTGCACACTAGTCGATAGCCGGGCGGGTTGGATCGGGATTCCGACCATGGGATCACGCTGACGGTACACATGCTACGGTCGCCGCCTGGATGGTCGAGGGAGCACAGCCAAACCAGCGGGGTAGACGGACACCGAGTAGGCGTGCACTGACCGTGATCAACGCATTATGATGCACAGCATGACTCAGCACGAACGCCCGCTCGCGGCCAAGGCTGGTGGTAACCTCGCGGACCGGCTGGTGTGGTCCGGGCAAGTAGCGCAGCCGAAGTGGGCGATCATCAGCAACCGTCCAGTTGCGAAGTCTGTCTTGGAGAAGGCTGATCCGGTTCAAGGCCTCCAGGCGCACGAACTCCACGGCGGTTCCCCGAACCCGCTGATCGTAATCGATCCGTCCGTCAATGGATCCGTCCAGAAGTGCCGTAAAATGATCAAGACAGTGTCGAATATGTTGGCCAATGCTGCCACCAACAACATCTAAATGCAATATGTACTGTTCATCGGTGAGGTAGTGCAGCAATTCCGTCCATCCGTCCAACAGTCCGCAGAATGCCGAACCATCTGCACCGGGCATGGTCGCTCTCCAGGGTTTGCGAAGCAGGCTGTCAAAGCGATTGGATGTCCTTCGCAGCCGTGCGTTACACGCCGGCATGCTCGACCCATGCTTGCCTAGACGAAACGTTTGGTCGATCAACGCCATCCCAACCGACGTCCACGGGACGACCATTCCACCCCTATGGGGTTGCAACCTTTGACCATCGAGGAGTCTCTCAGCCATGCCCCAAATCATCGCTTGGATTGCCCAAGTTATCGTCGCAGCCATTCTCGCCCAAACGCTTTTCTTCAAATTGACTTATGCTCCGGAAACCCAGACCATCTTTGCTCAACTTGGCGGTCGGCCCGCGGCCACCGCCAGCGCGGTGGTGGAGCTGGTGGCAGTGATTCTGCTGCTGATCCCCCGTACAGCGATCTATGGCGCGCTGTTGGCTTTGACGACGATCAGCGGTGCGATCATGGCCCACCTGTTCTTGTTGGGCGTACGCATCCCTGATCCCAGCTCCGGGGGGGATGATGGTGGACTCTTGTTTATCCTCGCCTGGGTGGTTGCCGTGGCATCCAGCGTGATTGTATGGCTTCGTTGGCACGAGCTCCCTTTCCAACCAAGGAAGCGTTGATGCCATTTGTTTTCGGTACTCCTCCTCCCAGTCACTTGTCCCAGAGAGCGCTCGGGGAATTCGATCAAATCGGGGTCGATGCTGCCCAATACAGTTCGGCCTCGGACAGTCGGTATGAGTAGAACGGTGAACCCATGGCGTTACCTCGACAATATATTCATCATTTTTTTGCTATAATATTGACTTGTAAACTTCTTCTTGCTCACTTCAGCGATTACTCGCTTCTCTGACCATACTATCGTCAAAAATCACAACACGTTTGTCCTTGTTTTCCTAGCTCGATCGTTCGATCACACCGGTAGAGCGTCCAAGCCACACCGGGTCACCGAAAGATCACTACGAAGTTGGTAGTGGCTACCGACCGAGCAAAGTCGCCTCGTCGAGCAAGGATTTCAACTTATGTTGTACAAACTTATTCCAGAGCGGAATTGGTTACGCTTGCCCCGGAAGGGTATGGTTTGTCCTGATTGGAAAGGTGTAACGAATGAATCAATAGAGCGTCGTAACTCACCCAGGTAGAACGGGGTTATTGCAGAGACCTTTTCGCGCCGCGGCGTTCGACGCGTGCTAAGTTTTTTCTGGCCAGCCCGCAATCAACGCGGAACGGCTCTCCTGAGCAGCAGATCTCGAGAAAACGGGCATTTGAGTGAGGAAAAGAGAGGCGTATGAAGCGCGATGAACTGGAAGGGCTGATCACAGCCTGTGCGCAATCTTTGGACCACGACACGCCCATCGAGGTCTTGGCGGATTGGCTTGAGGACACCGGCGAAGCACGCGTTGCCCAGCGACTGCGTCGACTGGTGCGAGACCTGTTGCCTCGTTGGCAAACCATTGCGGCCTGGCCCGCCGCAGGCCGCGGCCGGTCGCTGCAGCGTTTTTCGTATTGGGCTCACGAAGAAGCAATCGTCACCAGCTTAGGGGACACAGGTTGGCGTCTCCCATGTCTAGGCTTTCTGGCGTCGATGGAAGTGCAATGTCCCCCCCGCTTGGATCTGGTGCCCTGGCAAGATGGCTGGGATGCCTGCCGGTTTCGCCAGGAACGTCGCCGCGCCGAAGTCCGGGTGATGCTCGCCGGTTGCGGCTGGACTCGCCAGCTTTCGGATTGGTATGTCGAAACCCAACGGGGCATCACCTCGATGCGCAGCCTGACCCGCAATCTGGAGATTCGGCGTGATAGCCTGCGTTACACCTCGAGCTCCTGGCCGCGGAGTCTGGCCACCGAGGGGGCGATGCATGTGCTTAGCGCCCTGGCCACGGCCTTACGCTCACCGATCACACTGCCGAACAATCCGTTGCTCCATGTGGATAAAGCAGGACAAGCAATGGATTACGTGTGTGAGGCCGCCATCGGTGCCCGCGCCGCCACCACTCCGCCGGAATGTCAGCGTGCTTATGACCGCCTGGTCAAGCGGACCAAGCGCGAAGCCGACCAGGTCGAACGCTTTCTGTGGCAACACATCATCAAACACCCGCCGAAGCACTGGTGACACAAGCCTGCTGCGTTCTCTCCCGATGCGTCCATCACTACGAGCCGGATGCTGATGACGAACCCAGAATCACAGGTCGCGGGCAGGATCATCCGTGGCGGTGCTCGGTGTCTCTTGGTTGTCACCTCGGAGCCGCCGGTATACGACCACGCTGGTCACGCTCAGTACTAGGACCGAACCAACCTCGGCGGTGTTCGGGTGTCGTCTGAGCCACACCCCAGCGTTCAACAAAGCCGCCGCCTTGCCTCCCCGCTTCGGGGCTTGCTTTGGCAGATCGATCGCCCGGCTCAGGATCAACACCGCCCCGACCGAAAGCACTACCAGCCAAAACAAGGCCACGCCGCGAAGCCTGCTCGGTCGATCAGATTCGTGCTCATCGTACATCTTTCCCAGTTCCGGGGACACGCGATGGGCGAAAAGGTGCTTACCAAGCCGGACCGCCGGGGTGAGCCCGAACCGCCAGCTCAGGCAGACCAACCCCACCACCCCAACCCGCGCGGCCACCTCCACGAGCCCGTCACCGTCAGAGATCAAGAAAAACAGCAACGCCGGTGACCACAGCACGATGACTGTCAGCGGAATGCTAGCCACCATCGCGATCGACCAGAACGCTCGGTTCCACTGGTTCGCAGAAAAGAGCGCCCGCCGCTGCTCGGCAGTCGGCCAGAAAGGTTTCTGCGGAGCGGAAGGTCTGTCCGGGATGCCTTGGGTCCGCCGTATCACCCATGTAATCCCAGCGCCCGCAATGAGGCCGAGAAGTGCCGCGACCCCTATCCACGGGTCGTTGCCAGTCGCGTACATTGCCAAACTGCAACAGGCCGCCCCGACCAAGCCAAAAGCAATCACCTGAGCGATCAGCGACGTCTGGTCATCTGCCTGGTTCGAATCTGCCATGTCAAACTCCCGATCGATCGCTGAGACTCTGTAGAACCGACCAAGACCTGATGGTTTCACAACAGCCAATGGCCCTTTCCGCTGTAACTCTGCTGGCACCGGCACGTTTCGCAACACGCACGTGACGATGAGGTCGCAGTTCAATGTCCGGCCAGCCAGAGTGGGAGCCACCGACCGGATGTGTTCGGTCATAGGATGTACCGGTCTCTACGAGGAGTTCTCACCGGAACGAATGCTGCCCACCCACTCCCACTTCTCTGTGCCCAGGCGGTTGAGGGGTTGTTCCAGGTTTTCAGTATTCTTCGTATTATTTACACTTGCACTTGTGCAGTTTCGTTTACCACCGACGCTTGAACAACCAAGATGGCGAAGTCGTCAGTAGCGTCGCGGAATCTCTCAGGCATACTGAGCTCACAACCCACCAACTTCAGGTTGCCCCGGGCCCAATGTCGAAGCAACCCCAGGAACCTAGATTCTGAGCAACGACTAGAAAACCTAGGTTCGCCGATGACTCCGTCACTGCGCCGCTCCCTTCGCGGTCGACCCCCCACGGGCCGTCTGCAGCAACGCATCTCCCTCCCACCAGAAGCCCAGCCAGCGCTGGCGTTCGCCCTCGGGTAGGATGGCTAGCGGATACGGGGCCCGGATCCCGGCCAGGTCGGAGTCGCGATGCCAGTGGCTCAGCACCTTGACCATCGCAGTACGAGGTTGCTGGCGGAGTTCGGCTAAATCGCCCTGGAGCCACTCGTAAGCCTGGCGGCGATACCAGCCGCGCAGGTCCGTCCCGATCCTATTGTTCTGAGGCGGTCTCCGAGCGGCCAGTAAGGCGGCACACGCGGCGTTATAGCGATGCGAGTTGACACTCCCTGACGGTTGGTCCTTGAACCCGACCCGATACAAAGCGACCGCTTTCGCGGCATCGTCCTTGTAGAACTGGACCACGAAGTCGGCCAGTTGGAGCGACTCTTTGGCCCCTCTAGTCTCAGCATCCCCGGTCCCAAGCTGTTGCCAGCGAGCGTCCAGGGCGACCAAGACCTCGGCTCGCTGAACCCACTGAGCCGAGGGGTAGCGCCAGCCGCTCCCCCAGGCCGAGCCGAGTTGGTGGCCGCGGCGGAGGCTATCGAGGGCTTCCATGAAGCGGCCCTGCTCGCGAAGCGCATGGCCCAGGTTGCAATGGGCTTCGGCATAGTCAGACTTGAGCTGGATGGCCTGTCGGTAGGCGTCGATCGCGTGGTCGAGTCGGTTCCTGGCTAAGAAGGCGTTGCCCAGGTTGTAGTGGGCTTCGGCATCGTCGGGTTGGAGCTGGATGGCTTTTCGGT
>CAYPIE010000036.1:39213-55505 GCA_964410665.1 uncultured Alcaligenaceae bacterium | reverse complement strand
CGACTCTTCCAGGGTTACCTGCACACCAGTACTAGCAACACTATCGGTGTAGATCTCGAAGGCCTGAGTACGATCTACACCAGCTACGACGTCTACGTCTATGTAGACGCCGACAATGGCAAATCGAAGAGCGGCAACTCGGTCCGAGAGATCTCCGACGGGACCACCAGTTACTTCTTGGATGATGCGGACGGCAACACCTTCCAGGGTGAGTTCGTCGAAGTGACCTCCATCGACCCAAACAACCCCGGGGTCGGCAACTATGTGGTGTTCCGCGACATCACTAGTAACACCTTCTCGGTTCGTATCGACGATGACCGCACCCTCAACGGCAGCGATGCCAACCGCCCGGCGATCACCGGCCTGCAAATCGTCGGCGGTCCCGACAAGGACAATGTGGTCATCACCGGTGACTTTGAGCGGGACATGGTGGTCGGCGACAACGGCATCCTACGCCAGTTCAAGGGGCAGCCCTATGAAGTTCGCAGCACCTTCATCGACGACGTCGAGCCCGGCGTCGACGCGGACGTGATCGCCACCGGGGACGACGGGGACCTGGTCCTCGGCGGCAACGGGGACGATGAGATCCTTGGGCAACAAGGCGATGACCTGCTGCTCGGGGATCATGCCAAACTGAACCTCTTTGACGGCGAAGTCATCGGGTTGACGCCATCCGACGATGACGATGATGACGACGATGACGACGATGATGATTCAGACTTCGATCCGTTCGACGTCTTCGGCATCACCTTGCTCGAGTCGACGATCGGCGGCAACGACACCCTGGAAGGCGGCCGTGACGATGATCTGATCTACGGTCAGGCAGGCAACGACGACTACCGCTTTGTCGGTGGTGGCTTAGGTCACGACCGACTCGTCGAAGCGGAAGAGCCCAACGATCCGCGGGATCGCTTGGACTTCAGCGGCTTCATCGGTCCGGTGGAGATCGACCTCGGCCAATCGAGTAGCCAAACCGTCAACGGCGACACGACCTTCGCCGCGGTCAACTCGGTCGTAACCTTGTACTCCGGTGAATCGTTTGAGGATGTGATCGGGAGTGTCTTCGCCGACGCGATCGAAGGCAACCGCCGCGACAATACCCTCGAGGGGCTCGCCGGCAACGACGAGATCGAGGGCGGCCACGGCGACGATAACCTTCTTGGTGGCGAGGGCAACGACAAGCTCTGGGGAGGGAAGTCCGGCGATGATGATGACGACGATGACGATGATTCTCCGGCTGGAAACGATGTGCTTTCCGGGGGTGACGGCGACGATACGCTCCGGGCAGGCAATGGCTATAACCTGCTGATCGGTGGGCGTGGAGCCGACAATATCCAAGTCGATGACGACGATGACGACGATGACGATGACGATGGTGATCGGGAGGGTGAAATTCTGATCGGTGGCTGGACCACCCTCGACAACGATGCGGATCGCTTGCGGGCTCTTTTGGATCTGAATTGGATCGCACCGATCGAGGAGGGTGTTGCTACTTATGATGAAATCGTCGATGCCCTGGTTGCCGGTTCTCTGACGCCAGGAAACAACGTTTTCGATGATGGCATCAAAGACACCCTCGAAGGAAGTTCGAGAGCAGATGACCTCTTCTTCGCCGACGAGGACGACCAGGATGACGATGACGACCGCGTCCGGGGTGATCAGGATGATCGTGTCATCGAGCTTGGTGACTTCTTGAACCCGTAAAGCCGGATTGAGAACTCGAGTTAGGAACAGAGGCCTGTGCTGCCGTCAAGAACGGTGACACAGGCCTGTTTCGTTTGACAACCTCTCACCGTGGCTTGCTCCGCCACTGATTATCGAGAAGATTCTGAGTCAGCTAGCCGAATCACACGCAAGTCATTGGCATCGATATCCAATATCGTCGCGATCTCTCCGAGCCAGCTTGTTTGCCGCTCCTCCCACCAGGCCTTGGCCGCTTCGGAATCGCCTCCATCATACCCAGCTAAGACCCAGATGGTGCTGATGCCCCGGCGACCGGTGTCCTGGTCGGGTTGGGTCAGCGCCCCGAGGCGGATGATCTCTTCCATCCGCCGGTCTTCGGGGTCGGTCGCAGCCTGGTTGGTTGCCCGGCGGGCGGCGTCGAACTTCTCCGGCGGGACGAGGGTGACGCCCCGACGGTCCTGATGCGCTTCGGCGATCTGCTCCAGCTTCTCCTTGGGAACATTGAAGTGGTGCAGCACACGGTCCGGCACCGGAACCTGTTCGGCATGGACGGTTTGTGCAGCTTTTCGCATGCCTTCGAGGTACACGACGTAACTAGGCAGACGCATCGATACGTCTAAGTCATCAATGATGACCAACTCCAGGCGGTCTAGCTGGGTTTGTTCCGTAAGCAAGGCCGGCTTCTCTAAATACTGAGCAGCCGTGCCATATTTGACACGAGTCAGTGCCGCACCTTTCACATTCCGGTCCCCCCAGCGCAGTTTGAAGGCCACTTCAGCCCCCATCCCGACGGCCAACCGCGTACGCACAGTTGGCGATCCTCCGATGATCACATAGTGGTGGACTGGCAGACGGTCTTGCTCGACGATCTCCGAGCGAAACTGCTCCAACTCTGGCCATTTCACACTCGACTTCGGGTCAAAGGCCACTTCAGCCGTGTTGGATTGGATGGTGAGCCGGGTGTAGTTGAACGGCATCCCAGACTGATCAAAGGTGCGCTTTTGGTGAAGCCAGACGGGCCCGGCGAAGAACAACCAAAACCCGATGCATGCCACCAGTCCTACCAGCGGAATGCTCACCCGATAGACTCGCCCCTCGACGAAGAGGCCCACCACCAAGGCAGCCAGAAACATCCCCGACCACCAAAAGGCAATATCCGTGACTGAATCAAAGATGAGTCGGGGCAGGTTCGGATCGACTGGGGCCCCAGCGTGTCGGCTGGCATCCAGAAGAATATCCACCAATTCTTTCAGCGGAATGGCGGCGAACAGCATCACGACATACAGGTCCATCGGGAGACGCTGAAGCCAACGGACGCTTCGTTGCAGGACCCCTGTGGCATGCGCTGGCTCAACCAGGGTGGTGTAGCCTGGGTGGAAAGCGATCACAAAAAACAGCCAACAGACGCCCAAACAAAAACCCATCATCGCATGGGCCATCTGGTTGGAACTCCAGGCGTATTCCGCGGTGTACGGGGTGAGCTCGTCCGAACCGAAGACCAGCGACAAAAACCATTGAAAGAATTCGTTCATGATCCGGTCTCGAAAGGATCAAGGAAGGCGTCCAGCGTGACCTGGTCCGTTATAGCACGGGTCTCCGGCGCGGAACGCCCATAGAATGGCCCAGAGCCGATCGATTCCCGTTACAGAGGCACAATGGTATTATAATATTCTGATTATCAACCTGGTTGAAGCAATTCCTTTTCTCCTTTCAAGCACGGCTGAACAACCCTTGCGGCAATTCGACCCGATCCGTGACGTGTCATTTCACCAGATGACGATGATCCCCTAGAGGGCTTGATCCACGGGGAGATTTCCTATGCATGATTGCTCTTCCCGATAACGGTTTCCTCGCGCTGAACCACTCTGGGTCGCGTGGGACCGACTTGCCAACGAATCGCTCCGGTGATGAGGAGACCGGACCGACACGGATGGTAGCGGAAGCCGTACGCCCATCCTGACGCGCACATGCTCCACAAAGGGAAGCGATGCCTACCTCTCAGTCCCAGTCCCACAGACAGGCCGTGCACATTGAGCAGATTTGTGCGGCGTATGAACAAGCCTGGAAGGACGGGCAGCGTCCTTCACTCGAAGGCGTGCTGCAAGCGCATCACGATTTGGACAGCTCGGCGTTGATCAGCCAACTGCTGAAAATCGAGCTCTTCTACCGCCGGCAGCTCGGCGAGACGCCTCAGCCCGACGAATACCTTAGACGCCTCGCGGCATCGGAAGAGGTGATTCTGGCCGTTTTCAACGATACCGTACAGGATGTCGCGCAGGCGTCGACCCCAGACTCCAAGGAGCAGCAGCACGTTCCGGATTCTGAGATCCGCACGGGAGCGTACATGCCGGACTCGGCAGTTCGCACTGGGGCGTACGTACCTGAAACCGGTCAGGCGAGCATACCTGTCCCTGGAGTCCCACCGGGCTATGAAGTTCTCGAGGTCATTTCTTCTGGCGGACAGGGTTGTGTGTACAAGGCCCGCCACCTCGGCTTAAACCGCATCGTCGCTCTGAAGGTGATCCTCAGCGGGGTGGCGGCGACCAGCGATCAGCGTGAGCGATTCCGCCGTGAGGCACACTCCATCGCCCTGTTACAACACCCCAATGTCATCGAGGTGTTTGACTATGGAGAATCCCAAGGTCAACCCTTTATGGCCATGGAGTATTGCTCGGGCGGGTCGTTGGCAGCTCGAGTGAAACGTCAGCGACCATCCCCCAAGGAAGCCGCACGGATGGTGGAAGCGGTAGCGAAGGGTGTTCAAGCCGCGCACCAAGTCCGTGTCATCCACCGAGATCTGAAGCCTGGCAACGTGCTGCTCACTGCCGAAGGCCAATTCAAGGTGACGGACTTCGGGCTCGCCAAGCAGTTGGACGCAGACCTGGAAAGTACCCCTGCCGAAGCGATTCTTGGCACGCCTGGATATATGGCCCCTGAGCAGGTCTGGGCCAACGACAGTATTGGCCCTACCACCGATGTCTACGGGCTCGGTGCAGTCTTATATCAGCTGCTGACAGGCCACGCGCCATTTACCGGTGACAATAAGATCGACGTCGTGATGAAGGCACTGCATGAGCTGGTCGTGTCGCCACGGGCCGAAAACCCGACCGTGCCGAGCGATCTCGAGACCATCTGCCTGAAATGTCTCGAGAAAGATCCGGAGAAACGCTACCGATCGGCCGAGGCATTGGCGGCTGAACTGCGTCGCTTTCAGGAAGACCGGCCGATCTTGGCCCGGCCGATCGGTCCACTCGAGCAAGCTTGGCGCTGGGCCAAGCGGAACCCCACCGTTGCCGGTCTCAGCGCTCTGGCCTTCGTACTGATGCTCACCACCATCACGATCCTCGCAGTGGCGGCCTACCGCATCAATGCGGCCCGAGGCGAGGAACAGCAGGCCAGGATTCAAGCCGACGAGGCCTTCGACTTGACTCTGGACGCGGTACGCGGAATTGTCCTGATCACCGATCGGGAAATGCGCGGCAAAGCGGTCTACGCTCCCATCCGTCAACGAGTGCTCAACCAGGCCACCCGAGATCTGGAAAAAATCCGTAGCCTGGTCGAGGACCATCCATTGGTCGACCGGACCAAGGCATCGATCTACACCCGTCTGGCCGACATCTGCAAAAGGGCGAATCGGATTCGCGACGCCGCGAGACTTTACGATCAAGCGGCCACACTGTTGCAGTCGGAAATCGAAGAAAAACCCAACGACTCAGCCTCCATGTCGAACCTAGGTCGCATAAAAAAGCTGCAGGGTGATATGCAGATGCGTCTTGGCGATGGAGAAGCATCCCGCAACCTTTACGCCGAGTCACTCGATCTGCGGCGTAAATGGGTCTCCCTATCCCCCAACGATTTAAACGCCCAGCAAGCGGTGGCCAACACCTTGGGCTTGCTCGGCGATGCTTGCTTGATGCTCGGCGAACCTGGTCCAGCCCTAGCGGCTTACGAGCAGGCCGAGCAAGCCTACAACGCCCTGAAGCTTCCGGCTGATCAGATGTGGGGCTACTTCGATACTCGGATCAAAATCGTCTTCCGCATGGGCGACTGCTTGTGCAAACTCGGACGCCTCAAGGAGGCCTACGAAAAGTATCGCGCTGCGCAAGTCATTTGTCTCCGTCGACTCAAAACAGAGCCGAATCGACTCGCCCTGAAGCTTTATATGGCCGATGCCTACACCGCCGCGGGGACCTTTCAACTGCTGTTCAAACACAACCCCATGCTCGCCTGGAAGGCATTCCAGCGTGCCCGAGCGACGTACGCGGAATGGCTGAAAAGCGATCAGCTGAACTTGATCGCGCAACGCGAGCTGGCGATGCGGCATTACAAGCTGGGGGTCACGGCCGAGCGTTTGATCGGGGTGGCCATAACGGCCGGACCGGTCCCCTTTGCGCTGGCCCAGGTCCACATGGCAACCTGCCTACGCTTGCGCGAACCATTAGCCCAGGTCGATGACCAGGACACCCGCTCACAGATCGACTTCATGCTGATCCTGGCCCGCGTCGGCCGCGTGGACGAAGCCGAAGCGCTGGCGAAGGCTTTGCAGAAGGATCATGCCGACGACCGGCGGATCTTGTTTCAAACCGCCTGCAGCCTGGCGATCGCTTCGGACACATCAACCGATCCGGCTCGTGCCCAGCATCTGGAGGAAGCCGCCCTCAATACGCTGGGAAACCTCGTAGAAGCCGGCTGGAAGGACCGGGCTGTTCTCGAGACGGACCCGGACTTGGACGCCATACAACGTCATCCCCAATTCCGGCAGCTCGTCGAAGGGATCGAACCAACCGCCATCAGCAAAGCCGACTGATTCATCACTCTTTTGACCCAAGACTCGTTTCCGCCACGAATCACCTGAGAGGTTGCAATGCTTCCCGTCACGCTCCACCGCATGCTCAAGCAATGCACGTCGAAGTCCAGCAAGCGATCCGTGAAACGCCCTCGGAGGTTCACCCCCCTGGTCCTGAATATGCTCGAGGAGCGTGTCAACCCGGCGACGATTATCTGGGACGCAGCGACGGGTGGGGACTGGTTGGTCCCGTCGAACTGGGACTTGGGTCGAGTGCCGGCCCCCGGCGATGAAGTGATCATCCCAGATATCAACGCGGCGGGAGCGGACCAAACGATCTCCATCGGCCAATCCAACATCAGTGTCGCGAGCATCGCCTCCGCGGAAAACCTGCAGGTCGATGGGGCTGCCACAGTCTTGACCCTGACGGGGGTGCTCCCAGGAGAGTCCAGCGCAAACATATCCGTGGCAGGTGAGATGTCGCTTGTGGGGACGCTTCGCGACGCAGACCTGGCAAGTGGGACGCTTCTGCGAGTCACTTCGACTCAGGGGGCTGTCCTTGATGGTGTGACGGTAGGAGTGGGTGCCCAGTTGGACATCGCTGAACGGATACGGGTCACCAATGGACTCACGCTGAATGGAACGGGTCAGTATTTCTTCGGAGGACAATTGGACTTCAGTGCGGGCTCAGGCACTGTGGAAGACCAGAGGCTGACTGGTAGCGGAACCTTGCGAGCAGGAGACAACATCCTACTTCACCTGGTTACCCCAGCAGCATTCGCACTGACCATCGGCAGCGACTTGAACCTAGAAGCAGCCTCGAGCTCGATATCCGGCCAGGGCCAGCTCGTCAATCAGGGCACTTTCTTGATGAACGGGGCAGGTACGGGAGGCGGCGTGACCATCAACGTTGGACGCTTCGTTAACCAGGGGAATATTAATATTTCGCCGGAGACAACTCGTACCTTCGCGATCGAGGGTGACTGGACCAATACCGGTACAATCGATCTGAACACCGGCAGTCTAACCCTTGGTGGTACCTTTTTCGCGGACGACATCGGGACACTGGATCGAGGGCCCACCGGCTCCGACGGGACGGTTCAGCTCACCGGGACACTGACCAACGTGTTGCGGGTAGAGAAAGATGCTCCGGCCCCAATCCCCCAAACGCTGACCCTGGACGACGCCGGCGGATACGGGTCATGGGAGTTGCGTGGATCGATCGTCGGTGGCAGTGTGGCCACTCTGAACAACGCCAAGTTGACGCTGCGTGGGTTTCCCACACTCGATGGGGTCCGCATCGCAACCGGTTCCCTCGTCGAGATCGACACCAGTGGGAGCAGTGGTATGAGCAGCATCCGCAACGGCTTAACGGTGGATGGCACATTGCAGGTCCTCAGCGGGGGTATCGTGGACTTTTACGGCGACCAAGTCCTCGCTGGGGTGGGCAAGGTGTTGCTACCAGTCCAGGGTAGTGCTGGAGCCGGGGCAAGCTTCCGCGTCTGGAACAGTGCGACTCTGACCATCGACAACGACCTTCAGGTCTCCGGGAGCCGGGGCACGATTGGCGTTCTGGCAGGGTCAAAAGTGATCAACCGCGGGACGATCCGGGCCGAAGATGGGAATGGTGGGGTTCTCCAGATCAGCGCAGATGATTTCGACAATCAAGGTCAATTGGAGGTCCTTGCCACCGGCATCTTGGAGCTCGCAGGTGGTTGGACCAACACAGGGACGATCGCGTTAACGGCTGGCGAACTAAGGCTGGCCGGCAACTTCGGGGTCGCCGATATTGGCACTATCCTCCGAGCCAATGACTCCACCGGGCTGCCGACGGAGGGGACAGTGTCGCTCACCGGGACTCTGGAGAACACTAACCCGGTGAGCGGTAACCCAACCTCGCTGGTCCTTGACAGCGCAGTCAGCGGACTCGGCTCGTGGCGTTTATCCGGAGGCACGATTGTCGGCGGCAGCGTAGTCACCCTCAACGACGCCCGATTGACTTTAATCGGCTCGCCAATCCTAGAGGGGGTGACCATCGCAACCGATGCGGTCGTCGAGGTTCTCAGTGGGGCGGCCACACTTCGAAACGGACTGACCGTCAACGGCACCCTGCACATCAGTGGCTCGACCGTAAATATCGCCGAGAGCCAAGTTTTGGATGGGAACGGAAACATCCGTTTCCCTCAAGACGCTTCTTCGACGGGTGGCGTATTGCAAGTCCTCAGCGGCTTCACTCTGACGATCGGACCAGACTTGACACTTTCTGGGGGCCGAGCTCAAATCGCAACCCTCCTCAACACCACGGTCGTCAACCGTGGGACGATCCGCGCTGAATCGAGCTTCGCGGGGAATATTTCGATTACTTCGGAGACTTTTCTCAACGAGGGGCAGCTGGAAGTGGGTGCGAATGGCTCCCTCCAGATCGGTCGCGGTGCGAACGTTACGGGAGGAAGTACTTGGGCAAGTCTCGGCACCATTACCACAGAAACCGGGGGTGAGTTACTCCTGGCTGGATCGTTCCAGGATTCCGATCTTACCGGCCTCGTCCGCGCTGGGGGGACTGTGACCATCACAGGCACTCTCGAAGGTGACTTCACTCACGAGGATCACCTCGGCGACATCCTTCTCAATGGTGGCACACTCCGCAACGGTAGTTATATCGCCTTGGGAGCAGCCCGATTAACGATCGGTTCCAGTTCGCCACAGAGTCGGCTGATAGATTATACCCTCAATAGCCCCATCGATCTGGTGAGTATCAGCGGGACTGGTTTTCGGATTCAAGACGGCTTAACGATCAATACCGAGTTGCAAGTGGGCAGCCCCGATGGTAAGACCGCAGCACTCCTCCAAGTGTTCGGTTCGCAAATGCTCAGCGGTAGCGGTTCGATCATCTTTGGACCCGCAACCAACGTTGTGTTCGGAAACTCCCCGAAGCCGGATCTGATCATCGGTCCTGATCTGACCGTTCGCGGGGGTACAGCGCTGTTCCGCCAGCTCGGGAACCTTGAGATTCGCGGTGCGTTTCAGTCCGATATCACGGGCGGAACCATCGGGACCGACTCCCGGAGTACCGTCGATCGAGTATCCAACTTAGGCGTCATACGTGCCCTCAACGGGGGTACCGTCCAACTGGGGTCGGCGACGCTAAGCAACCTGAGCCAGGGCACGCTCACAGGTGGCGTATGGGAGGTGTTCGCCGGCAGCTCCCTGCGTGTCCAAGAAGCAATTACCAATATCAACGCTGACGTCCGGCTCAGTGGCGGCAACTCGAACCTTTACACTGGGGTTACCGGCACCTCCGACGCGATCGCTGGGCTCACCAGTGTCGGTTCGGAAGGCAGTCTTTCCTTGCAAGACGGGCGATCGATCACTGCGACAGGCGATATCACGAATTCAGGTTCGCTGAACCTAAGTCCGGGCAGTTTCATCGAACCGGGTCGGACCTCGTCGAACCCGCTGCTGGTCGCACTCTGGTCCGGAGACGGGACTGCTGAAGACATCACCGGTCGGCATGACGGCGCACCAAATGGGGGAGTCAGCTACGTAACCGGAGTTTTTGGACAGGCATTCAGTTTCGCAGGTGATGCCGCAGTGGTTGTGTCCGAGCAGGACGGCTTGCGTGCGACAAACACGCTGACGATCGACGCCCGGATCTTCCCCACCGGCAACGGCAGCACCACCTTCGGCGGCAGCATCCTCACCAAGGAAGGGGAATATACCCTGGCTCGCTTCGAAGACGGCACCATCCGCTGGGGGTTCGACAACACAGACCCAGACTGGAGTTGGACCAACACCGCCTTCGTCGCCCCGCTCAACCAGTGGACGCGTATCACGCTGACCTATGACCATGGGGTCGTGAACACGTACGCCAACGGATTACTGGTGCACACCTACAATGGAAGTGGTCCGATCGGTGACCAATACCCGGACCAAAACGAACTGCAGATTGGTAACCGAGAACGCACTTCGCAGCCGTTTGCGGGCCGCATCGATCAGGTTGGCCTATTTAACACTCCACTGACACCTGCAGAAATCGACTCTCTCACACTTCTGACTGCCGGAACCTTGACCCAGGCAGGTGGTAATACCAGGATCAACGGTTCTCTAAGGGGTAATCTCACTCTCGAGTCGGGTACCCTCGGTGGCACCGGTACTTTGGACGGCGATCTGGTCAACTCCGGGGGAATCGTGGCGACTGGGAGCTCACCCGGATTCCTCGACATCACCGGGGACTACACCCAGACTGCGGCCGGCTTGCTGGATATCGAAATTGCCGGCCGCGAAGGGACGCTGCCAAATCCTGAATATGACCGATTGCGGGTTAGCGGCACCACCACCATCGATGGAACGGCTCGGGTGACCTACTTAGGCGCATTCACCCCGGCCCCCGGGGACGAGTTCAACGTGCTGACCGCCGCACTAGTGACCGGACAATTTGCCACCCTGGAGGTACCCACACCTGGGGAGGGACGCCGACTCGACGTCGAATACGAACTGACCAAGGTACTGTTTCAGACCCAACCGGTGCCGCCGGTCGAATTGCACTACGCCACCACCCAAACCAATACCCCGATGGACGCCACTGAGAACGAAGATGTGGTCGTCGATGCGGATGGGAATGCCTATGTCACTGGCCGAGTTTATGCTGGCACGGTCGATTTTGATGCGAGCGGTCCCGCTGCTGCAATCACCGTGAGTACGACCTCAGCGTTCGTGGCCAAATATGACCCCAATGGAGCACTGCTGTGGGTGCGCTTACTCGAAGGAGTGGCGGGCTCAGCACCGATCGGATTGGGCATCGCCTTGGACACCTCCTTCGTGGGAACTCCAGAGGTGGTAGTGACCGGCAGCTTTGCCGCATCGGCCAATATCACCGACGGTGTGACTTCCGTTACGTTAACCGAACCTGCGGGCTCCGGGAACACTGCCGCGTTCTTACTCCGGCTCACTTCGGCCGGAGGGCTGGTCTGGGCCCATGAGCTGGTTGGACCGGGGACCGAGATCGGCCAGGCAGTATCGGTGGGCTCCGATGGGGCGGCTTACGTTGCCGGTCGGTTCGACGACAGCCCCGATTTCGACCCATCTGGGGCTAGCTTCAACCTCAGCACGGCCGGTGGGCTTGATGGGTTTGTTTGGGCACTGGACCAATCTGGGGGATTCTTGGCAGCTGAGCGACTTGGAGGGACTTCAGATGACCTGGCAAACGGAGTCGCAGTCGATTCGGCGGACGCAGTCTGGCTAACCGGTTCCTTCACCGACATAACAACCGGTTTGGCCAGTTTGACCAACACTGGCACCTTGAGTGACGCCTTTGTCTTGAAGGCCACACGTAGTGGGACCTCCTTTACTCCCGTCCTCGCTCGGGTCTATGGAGGCCCAGGGCAAGATAGCGGCAATGACATCACGGTCGATCCTAGTGACAATGCACTAACAGCGGGTGTTTTCGAGTTCGCCGTCGATTTCGATGTCGATCCCGACAAGGCATTCACCTTGCTAAGCTCGGGTGAGACGGATGCATTCACCCTCAAACTCGAATCGGACGGTACCTTCCAATGGGCACGCCCGGTTGGCGGCTACCGCTCGGACATCGGCCGAGACATCGCCACCGACCCGCTAGGTAATGTCTATCTCACCGGTTCGTTCCGCGACGCGGTCGACTTCGACCCGACCGAGGCAAGCTTCATTCTGGAAACTGACTCCGTGCGGGCGTTTACGATGCGCTACGGTCCAGATGGCCGATTCCGCTGGGCCGCAGACCTGGCTACCAGTGCCGGAACCTCGGACGGCAATGGCGTCGACGTGGGCGATGATGATCGTGTGATCACCGTGGGGAACTTTACGGGAGTCACGGACTTTGACCCCACCGAGGCCACCGTGGAGCCAAACCCGGGTGGGGAGGCACGCGGGTTTGTTTGGGCGCTCGACCAGAAAGCTGCTCCGGCCGTTTCGGTGCTCGGCTTTCCTTCAGGCAGCATTTCCGAGGGCGACGTGCTGACCCTGGCCGCGTCGGTCAGCGATGCCGATTCGACGTTTTTCACCTATGCCTGGAGCGTCACCCGCAATGGTGAGGAGTTCGCCTCAGCGACCAGTGCGGTCTTCCCGATCGATTTGTCCGATCAGGGCAACTACCAGGTTCGCCTCACGGTCCTGGACGAATCGGGCAATCGCGACACCTTCGAGACGACCCTGGCAGTCAACAACACCGCCCCCGTCCTCAACCCAACGACCTATGGCAGCGGCACTCCGTTGGCTGCTCCGATGGGCGCGGCCAGTGCTGACCAGCTGGGCTCGAGCATTGCCGTCGGGGCAGACGTTATTCTGATCGGGTCAGCCTCAGCGGATGTGACCGCCTTGGTGGACGCAGGGGCGGTGCAAGTCTATGACACGAATGGGCTGTTCTTACGCACCCTGACCGCGGACGTGCCCATGGCCGGAGCAGCCTTTGGCACTTCTGTCGCGATCGTGGGGGACGTGGCAGTGATCGGTGCACCTGGTGTTGGAGCTGGGTCGGCCTTCGTCATCGACCCCGCTACAGGGAGTGTTCTCCGGACTCTTTCAGTTGCCGATGGGATGGCCGGGGACCGGTTCGGTACTTCGGTGCTAAGCGTCGGTCAGCTGGTCCTAATCGGAGCGCCTGGGCGAGCTGGTGGGGGTGGTAGCGACTCAGGAATCGCTTACCTTTTCGATCCAGTCAGCGGTGCGCTGCTGCAGACCTTCGTCAACCCTACACCGACGCCCGGTGATGCGTTCGGCACCGCTTTGGGCCTGGCCGGAGAGACCTTGTTGATTGGCTCTCCCGGTGATGATGCCGCAGCACTCGACGCCGGTGTGGTCCACTTGTTCAAGCCGGGTACTCCGTCCTTGATCGGCACCTTGGACAACCCCAATGCATCCTTCGCGGGAAGTAACTTCGGGAGTGTCCTCGCTACCACCGGCTTCCTCGCAATCGTCGGCGCTCCATCGGACGACTCCGTGGCGACGGATGCTGGGGGGGCCTACGTGTTCGATCTCGACCCTGACCCAGCTCGGTTTACCACCTTGCTTGCAACCCTGCGGAATCCCAACTCGGGAACCGGTGAATTCGGTGCCGCACTGAGCGCAACCGGCAACCGCCTTCTGGTTGCTGCTCCATCCGACGATGCAACGATTGCCGACTCAGGCTCGGTGTTCCTGTTTGATCTCGCGGCCCCGATGGGTGCGAGCTTCGGCACACTCTTGACCTCATTCCAGAAGCCGACTCCCGTCAGCGGCGACTCGTTTGGAGCAAGTTTGGGATTTCTCGAGGATGACCTTCTCATCGGGGCACCGTTTGACGATAGTACTGCTGTCGATGCTGGTCGGGTGTATCGTTTCGACGCGACGGAGTACCTCAATCTCACCGCTACCAGCATCGACGAGAACGGCACGGTGACCGTGCGTGGCTCATTCGCCGACCGCGGACGCGGCGATGAACACACCGCCGTGATTACCTGGGGTGACGGCAATTCGACGACCATTCGCGTCACTCCCGGGAAGAGCCAATTTGAAGCAACTCACCAGTATACTGACGATGATCCTAGCGGCACTGCTACGGATTTGTATACAGTCCAGGCCCGGGTCATCGATGCGACCTCGGACATTTTCTTGGTCGATAGCCTCCCTGGACCGGACCGGGTGGTGCGTATCGATGCAACGACTGGCGGGAATTTTACACCTCTGATCATCGATAGTGGGGTATCGGGTGCCGAAGAAATCGCTGGGATAGCCGTCGGTCCGGACGGAGTCCTCTATGTCGCCTATTCTGGCGGCGGGAACCCGATCATCCGCTTCGACCCGGCGACCGGTGCCAGCTTGGGAGTGTTTGCTACCGTTTCTGGCGGGTTCTGGTTGGAAAACGCGCTTGCCTTCGGACCGGATGGAACGCTCTATGTTGCGGACGCCACCGCAGGCTATCTGATCCGCTTCGACCAAACCGGTAGCCCCATTGGCGCACCTCCGGGTAGCGACAGCATTTTCAACGACCCGACGCCCACGCCCTATCTTGTTGCCGGGTCGCCGTTCTTTGCCCCACAATCGTTCACTGTGGGGCTAGCGGGAGATATTTTTGTCACCGAATACGCCACCCCAGGCGGTACGACCCACTCGTTTGTGCAACGCTTCGACGGCATTACCGGAGCATTTAAGTCGAGTGTGGTTGGCACCGGCGACACGCTGTTGATCGAGCCGACCGACATCCAGTTTGGTCCGGCCGGTGATCTCTATGTCATTGCTGAGACCTCTAGTCGTGGCTTATACCAGTTCGACGCGGTTTCCTTTGACTTGGTCCGGGTTGCTCCACTGAACGAAACATCTCCGAGTTCCGATTTTGTTCGGGTAACCAACCAAGGGGATGTGTTCTACGCCGACGGGGGCGACGGGCTGTCACAATCAGACGGTAGTGGGGCCGATCCTGTCCCGGTGGTTGCCACAGGAATCTTCACTGAGGCGAGGATGATCGATGAGTTGGGCCCCCAAGACAGCTCTTCGGCTACCGTCACCGTGTCGAACGTGACGCCGTCGATCGTCGTAACGACCGTTGCCAATCCAGTGGGTGTACCGACCGGCTCCTTCACACTCACCAGTGTGGTGACCGACCCAGGTGGTTCGGACTCAATCACCTATGCCTGGAGTGTCACCGGGGCCACCGTCTTTGGTGCGACCGACACCCCGTCGATTACCTTCACGCCAACTTCCGCGGTGGTGACTGCAACGCTCACCGTATCGGATGATGATGCAGGCTCCAGTACCTATACATCGCAAATCATCGTCGGCACTGCCGGTGGCGAGGCGGTTACCTTGACGGACACCTCAGCCACCGTCGGCGCGGGAACCCCCATCACCATCCCCGGCGGAGCAAGTGCTCCCGAACAAGTCGTTGTCTTTGGCTTGGGTGGTGACGATAGCCTCGACGCAAGTGCAGTGACGAGCTTCACGGTCGAGTTGGTCGGCGGGGATGGCAGTGATACCCTCACCGGCGGTGCTCTCGGTGATGTCCTAGTCGGCAATAACCCAGGGGATTACGACCTGGTCGATCCATTCACCGGTGACACTAGCAGCGACTCCCTCACTGGCGGCGCGGGCAATGACACGCTCGACGGGGGGCTTGGCGACGACACCATGGCCGGCGGACTCGACGACGATACCTATATTCAGGTGCCCGGTAGTGCGGATTTGCTCAGCGAAGCCGGTGGAAACGGAGTTGACACCATTGACTACCAGAGGGCCTTCTACGGGATCACCTTCAGCCTATCCACCACCAGTACCCCTCAGGTGGTGAATCCGTCCGAACCAATCAGTGATCAAGACACCGTCGAGATCATCGGCGAATTCGAGAACTTGACCGGAAGTGTGTTCAATGATGCGTTTACGGGAAACCTCGCCAACAATCGGATCGACGGAAATCTCGGCGACGACATCATCTTTGGTGGCGACGAACTCGCTGTCACCTTTGAAGAAACTTCTGGTGAAGACACGTTAGCGGGTGGCTTCGGGAATGACACGATCGTCGGGGGAGCCGGAGATGACATCATCTTCGGCGGCGATGAACTCGCCACCGAACCTGCACCAGGCATCGGCGAGGATGACTCCATCGTCGGTGGTTTCGGAAACGACACCATCACCGGCGGAGCAGGAGACGACATCATCTTCGGCGGCGATGAACTCGCCACCGAACCCGCCCCGGGCATTGGCGAGGATGACTCCATCGTCGGCGGTTTCGGAAACGACACCATCACCGGCGGAGCAGGAGATGACATCATCTTCGGCGGCGATGAACTCGCCACCGAACCCGCCCCGGGCATTGGCG
>CAYPIE010000036.1:0-39113 GCA_964410665.1 uncultured Alcaligenaceae bacterium | reverse complement strand
ATGACTCCATCGTCGGCGGTTTCGGAAACGACACCATCACCGGCGGAGCAGGAGACGACATCATCTTCGGCGGCGATGAACTCGCCACCGAACCCGCCCCGGGCATTGGCGAGGATGACTCCATCGTCGGCGGTTTCGGAAACGACACCATCACCGGCGGAGCAGGAGATGACATCATCTTCGGCGGCGATGAGCTGGCGATTCAGGGCCTTCAGGGAGGTGATGATGATGTCCTTAGTGGCGGGGACGGTAACGACACCCTACTCGGTGGAGAAGGTTCAGATAGTATCCGTGGAGACTCGGGGAACGATTCAATTGTCGGCGGCTTCGGCGAGGACACGCTCGTTGGTGGTGCAGGGGATGACATTATCTTCGGCGGGGACGGAAATGACCTACTTGCTGGTGAAGCGGGAATCGACCTCTTCGAGGGGGGCATTGGCTTCGACAGTCTGGTTGAGATCAGTAATTTCGATATCACCCTGACCGTCACCGAACTTACCATCGGTGGCCAAGTGGAGCGGATTTACGACATTGAGACCGCTCGGATCGGCGGGGGCGATGGGAACAACCTGATCGACGCCTCACAATTCTTGGGTCCGGTTGCCCTGTTCGGCTTTGACGGGAACGACACCCTCGTGGGCGGGGGATTTGGCGACCTCCTCGTGGGTGGCACCGGGGATGATTCGCTCACCGGAAATGCCGGGCCCGATACCTTGGAAACCGGCCCCGGTACCGGTATGGACCTGGCGGACGGTGGCAATGGCAACGACACCTATCTGCTGCCAATGATCGGTTCAGCTCAGCTGATCGACAGCCAAGGGATCGATTCCGTGGACATCTCATCGGCGGCCTTTGCCGTCGACATTGACCTCGAGCGCGCCACGGAGCAGATCCGCGACACAGCAGGAAATATTGTTGAATTACTCGGCATGTTTGAGAATATTCGGGGCACATCGTTTGCCGATACGATCATGGGCAACCTGGAACAGAACATCTTGGAAGGAGGCGGCGGAGTTGATGTGCTTGATGGCCGAGATGGGGCTGACACCCTCCAGGCCAGTTTCCCCCAGGTGATCTATCTCGATTTCGACTCAGCCACCGGGCCCAAGGAGAGAAACTACACCATTGAAGAACGCAACCTGATCCAAGCCCGGTTAGAGGAAGACTTTTCGGCCCCGTTTAGCATTGCTTTTACCCAGACGGCTCCTTCGGTTGGACGTTACTCGGCGATCATTTTCAATGCTGGCGATTTCAAGGACACCGAAGCACTTATTGCGGGCCTTGCGTTCGAACTCGACTGGCGAAACGTGAACGCCGCGTCCCGAGCGAATATCAATTTGAACGGGTTCCTGGGTGGCCCGGGGCAGCCGGCCGCCAGCAGTGCCAACTATGTCGCTCTGGCCTCGACGGTGGCCGCTCACGAAATCGGCCACCTGTTGGGGCTGCGGCATTCCGATGCCTTCGGACCCATCGGCATCAACCCCGAGACTGGACAACCCTTCGGCATTAACCCCGAACTACAGGACCTGAGTCGGACCGAAGTGGTGCCCGGGAATTCTGAGGGACTGCCGCCAGGTCAACAAGCCTATCAGTTCGCTCAAGTTTTGTTCCGCTTACAACCCGAACGAGCCCCTTCCGGGACCATCTATCGGGGTGCCACTCCGGTGGCGTCGTTCACGATCCTTCCCGACGGTGCGGTTGCGTTCATTCCTACAGGAGACACACTGGCTCCACAGACGGGTACTTTCAACCTCGAATTCTCTGAATTAACGCTTGACTGGGGAGACGTCGACCCTGGGGTAACGCAGGTCGAGCTTCGCTACTTTTTTGACCCATTCCGTCCAATGTACCCTGGAAACGCCGACGCCTCGGAGTCCCGCTTCCACATTATTGGCTCGCCAGCGAGCCTAAGCACGTCCATTGAAGACGCCCTGAATAACGTCTATTTTGGACCACGTGAGCTGATCAAGCTTGCCTTTGCTGATACGAGCCGATCCCTTCGTGAGGCCGAAGTTTCCGTCCAAACCGCGGCCCCATTCGGCACCTATCATAATCTGGACGTGCTCCCGGCCTTGGCGGTGCCGAACCTCTTGCCAGAAAGCGCCGCCAACCACGGGCAGCCCTTGCGCGTACGGGCGGTAAACGTGCTCGGCACCATCGAACTCAACGGTTCGGTGAGTGAAAATGATATTTATGCCATTCAGGGCCGCCAGGACGAGTTGCTCAACGTCGAGGTTCTATCGATCTCTCTGCGGCAACGGCTTGGAACTTCGCTGATCGACCCGGTGATCCGGGTCTATGACGCATCTGGAGAGCTGCTGGACTTCTATGGTAGCCCCGCGGTCAACGACGATGGCATCGACAACCAGGACCCCGTATTGCACGACATCCGGTTACCAAACGATGGGCTCTATTTCATCGAGGTGGACACATTCACCAACACCATGGTGGCAGACCTGGATGTTGGCGACTATGAGCTGTTCATCTACACCTACGAGGATCCCTTCGCGGCCACCGACCGACTGGCAGCACCCGGGGACGTGCTGACCGGCGGTGCAGGATCCGATGTACTGATTGGCGGCACTGCCGACGATGTTTTCAATGGTGACCCTTCCGAAGATATCATTATCGGTGCCACCCAGACCGACCAGATCGTTCCATCGAACAACGCTCCGGAAGCATTGGACGGAACCGTCCTCACCGATGAAGACACCGCATTTACGGCCCTGGCTGCCTCGGACGCCGATGGAGACTTGTTGGCGTTCACTTTAATCCAAGCGCCGAGCAACGGGACCGTCGAGTTCGATGCCGAAACGGGCGAGTACACCTACGCTCCCACGGAGCACTTTCATGGCTCGGACAGCTTCCGCTTCATCGCCAATGACGGCCAAGTGGATAGCCGCGAGGCAGTGGTCACGATTACGGTCAACTCGGTAAACGATGCACCAAGCCTGGTCATAGCGCAAGCCATGCTCTCCGTCATTGAGGACACCCCGATGGGGATTTCGGGACTGAGCATTCGCGATATCGACGTCGGTGACGCCGAGATGAACGTCACGCTGGTGATCTCAGACACAGACGGAACGCTAAATGGGCTAGGTAGTTCAGGCGTGACGGTTACAAGTACGACACCGTACTCCCTATCCCTTACCGGTAGCCTCAGTGACCTCAATGCGTATCTCGCCGCGGCTCCGTCGAAGATTACCTTCACTCCAGTCAACGACAGCACCTCGGATGTACAACTCGACGTCACGGTCGACGATCAGGGGAACGCGGGATCCGGGGGATCGTTGACCGATATGAGCAACATCACCCTCGACTTGCAACCAGTGAACGATGCGCCAACTATTTCCGCCCCGGCATCGATAGAGGTGACCGAGGACAGCATCACGACACTCAGCGGGATCTCTGCAGCGGATGTGGATGCCGGCACCGCAGACGTGCTCCTTACACTCTCGGTTGACGCCGGCGAGCTCACGGCCAACTCCGTGAGTGGCGTCGTCATCGGAGGAACGCCGACCAACCTCACCTTGACCGGAGCGCTATCAGATCTGAACGCACTGCTCACCGGCGGAGGGGTTTCGTACACTCCGGTTGCTGGTTCGATCAACGATGTGACGTTGACGGTGATACTGAACGACTTGGGCAACTCGGGTGTGGGCGGAATTCAGACGGACTCGATTGCAATCAATCTGAAGCTTGTTTCGGTCAATGATCCCCCAGAAGGGAGTGATATGACCGTCATCATGCCCGAGGATACACGGTATGTATTCTCCCAGTCGGACTTTGGCTTCTCGGATCCGAACGACACTCCGCCCGATGACTTCGCAGGGATCCAAATCGAGACCGAGGTCACTGTGGGTAGCTTGGCCCTGAACGATTCTCCGGTCGTGGCTGGCGCATTCATCGATGCGACCGAATTGGCTAGCGGTGCCTTGGTGTTCACACCCGCTCTCAATGCGTATGGGATCGGCTACGCGAACTTTACTTTCCGGGTTGCTGACAACGGTAGTAACTCCCGCGGAGTGGGTAACCTGGATCCGACGCCGAACAGGCTCACGTTGGACGTCATGCCCGTGAACGATGCCCCGTTACTCATCGTGCCCAACGACCAGGTGACGGACGAGGACACCGACCTAGCGATTAGTGGCTTTCAAGTCGTGGATGTTGATTCAACCGACTTGACGGTCAACCTGAACGTCACCAACGGGATCCTAACGCTGACCCCCTCAGCTACAGTCACGGTTATGGGTGGCGGTACCAGCACGGTTACGGTCAGCGGCACTTCACTCGACCTCGAGAACACCCTCAATAGTTTGGTCTACACACCGAACCCCCACTACGCCGGGGAGGATCTCCTGGCGGTATCCGTCGAGGATGGTGACGATGGCTCTGACGCGGATTCACTCACGCTCACCGTGAATCCGGTGAACGATATCCCATCGGCGATGAATGATACATATGCAGTGGTGCAGGACACGACCTTGGTAGTCAATGCCACCTTGGGGGTTCTGGCCAACGACACCGACATCGAAACCTCGGCATTGACGGTGAGCAAAGTCAACGGCTCACCCACCGATGTGGGCCAAGAGATCCGTCTGGATCATGGCTCCCTGACCCTGAATTCCGACGGTAGTTTCACCTACCTCCCGGACCCGAGCTTTCAAGGCAGCGATCGCTTTACCTATGTCGCCAACGACGGCACAGCCGACTCAGAACCGGCCTCGGTGACCATTTCGGTCGACCCGAACGACGCCGGATCGGTGCATGTGATTCCGGATGATGAGTACCCCGGCAAAACAGCAGTCCGGATCATCGGAACCAGCGGCGACGACACCATTTCTGTCCGGCCTGGCTCGCTGCCCGACACCTTGAAAATCAATCTCAATGGCCAAATCATTACTATCGATGCACCGACCGGTCGCGTGCTGGTGTTTGGCCGCGATGGAAACGACGACCTCGAAATCCGGGGCAACATCCCACTGGCTCGGGTCGAAGGCGAGGGCGATAACGACACGCTGACCGGCGGCAATCTCGGCGACACACTGCTCGGCGGGCCCGGCGATGACATGTTCCGCAACCAGTACGCCCGAGGACGTTACGACGTTTACGACGGCGGTGAGGGACTGGACACCATCGTTCAGACCCGAGACTACCACCGCTTCGTCACGTTCAGTCCAGACAATCACATCGAAGGGCTAACGATTGTCAATCCCAACAACGGTACCCGACGGGTCCAAGGGGAAGGCTCTGGCGGCAAGCTGCTGGATTTCTCGGGGATCATCTACGTGAATGATGTCCCCGTCGCCGGCGGCTTGGGTTTAGACATCCGGGGCACCAACGACGATGACACGATCACCGGTACGGCGGGTGATGATGAGATCTCCGGCCGGAAAGGGAACGATCGCATCAGCGCTGGCGACGGCAACGACACCGTGCGCGGTGACGCTGGGATGGATTCGATCGTTTCCGGGTACGGCGATGACCTGCTCGACGGTGGTCCACACGTGGATGAGACCTATGGTGGACCAGGCAACGATGTGTTTATTGCCAACCTACAGGATCACGTGTTCGATCTGATCGATGGTGGCAGTGACCTCAACACACTGCGTTTGAACCCACAACGCAATACGAGCGACCCGATCGTCTTGGCACACTTCACCCCCGCGAACCAGATCCAGCAGCTGGAGGGGGGCAGCCGGATCCTTGGTACCGACACGGGCAACACCCTGGATTTCTCTGCAGTGACCAGCTGGACCACCGGCAATTGGGTTGACGGCGGCAAGGGAGACGACACGATTCGCGTGCCGCTAGCTCTAGGCGGATTCCAGATCGATGGGGGGGCCGGCAATGACAGCCTTTGGGGTTCGGCCGGCAACGACACTCTCCGTGGCGATGCCGGTGAAGACATGATCGAGGCTGGTCACGGCGACGATCTGATCGACGGGGGAGCAGGAGTCGATGAAACCTATGGTGGGAATGGCAACGATGTGTTTATCGCCAACCTACAGGATCACGTGTTCGATCTGATCGATGGTGGCAGTGACCTCAACACACTGCGTTTGAACCCACAACGCAATACGAGCGACCCGATCGTCTTGGCACACTTCACCCCCGCGAACCAGATTCAACAGCTGGAGGGGGGCAGCCGAATCCTTGGTACCGACACGGGCAACACCCTCGATTTCTCCGCGGTGACCAGCTGGACCACCGGCAAATGGGTTGACGGCGGCAAGGGAGACGACACGATTCGCGTGCCGTTGGCTCTAGGCGGATTCCGGATCGACGGGGGCGCCGGCAATGACAGCATCACGGGTAGTCATGGAAACGATCGCATCGACGGCGGCCATGGGGACGACACCATCGATGCGGGGGTGGGGAACGACGAACTACGTGGAGGTACGGGTACTAACTCCCTGACAGGCGGTATGGGGATGGACACCTTCTTCTTTCAAGACATCCTCGAAGGTCAGTCCGATCAGCAGATCAAGGATTTCTCTGCGGAGGACACCCTCAAGTTCCTATGGAGCGGCAATCCAACCTTATTGTTTGGGGATCGTTCTGAAACAGGCCACTTTGTCTTCGACCGGGACACCGGCAAACTTTACTTGCCCAACGGCCGCACCATCACCCTGGAGGGTTTCTTCGCCCTCACGGAAGACGATATCATCTGGGGGACCTGGTAAGAACCGCCTCGCACCCCACACGAAGAATTTTGCCGTGAATTCCGACCACCCTCTGTTTATGGAGAAGTACCAATGCACACTGGTCGTTGCCTCCTGGTTTTTTGTATCCTGAGCACCCTAAACGCCTCCCTGAAGGCACAAGCGCCTTCGTTTCAGGGCAACTGGCAAGTTCGCAGCGCGAGCTTCAACGGGCTCGCCATGTCGGAAGAGATGCTCAAAGAACGGCGGATCGTATTCACAAAGGATTCTTTCACCGCATACTCAGGTGACAAGAAAGGGCGAACGATCCGTTTCAAATTGGATCCCAACGCCAACCCAAAACAGATCGACCTAATCCGGAGCAAAGCAAACCAAAAAGCTCTAGGTATTTACGCTCTCAAGGGAGATGAACTGCGACTTTGTTACGGCGAACCCGGGGCCAGTCGGCCCAAGGACTTTAAGCCCGGAGAAGGAAAACGAGCGTACTCGATGATTCTGCAGCGAATCAAGCCGTGAGTTCGTCTTGGTGTGGTCGTCGAATACGGTTTAGAAATGCCGCGCCTTGGTGCTCGACTTCGAGGAAGCAGGCGTTCTCGGGCGCGGGTTTGTATACCCGGAAAGTCCGCATCACCCCAAGGGTCGCCGCGCTTTCGAGCGGACCGATAAAGCGGGTGTCGCGATCGAGAAAATGCGGACTCTCAGCCAAGTGTGCCATCTGCTCGGCAGTCAGGAAAAAACCACCGCAGTGGGGGTTGGTCGGCCGGATAAAACGAATCGTTCGGGCGAACAATTCCACTTCGAGGCTGGGCTGCTCGGTCACGTCTTGGAAGAGACACGTGACGTGGGGGTTGAGAGGCCCATCCACATACGCTTTGTGCACAATCGCGTTGACCGTCACCTCAAAGCGATTGGGGGCCAGGACACAGCCGCGGCGAAATGTGTGTGTGAACCAACGGATCTTCTCGAAGAAAAGTGGATCTCGAATCACCAGATCATCTTCGAGATAGCAATAGTAATCATATTCCCCAAGGTGTTCCCTTAGGGTGGCGTGACATTCAAAACCCAATAGTTCCGGTTGTGCAGCGGTAGCCCGATGCTGGAAATAGTCCGATCCCAACCGCAACTGATCGACGAGGTGGTCCGTCCCTGTCGTATGCACGATCACGTCCACCAACTCGGCAGTCAACTGGTTGACCGGTTTGGTCGTGCGGTCGGCCACATCGATCAAACACTGTGGTCTACCGAACAATTGTCGGATCGCGCTGAGACACTGTGAAAAACTCGCCAACCGCTCCGTAGAGCGGCCACTCACCGAGCCGTGTCGGACCGAGTGCGTACCCCGATCCTGATAGTAGTGCGGGATTGCGAACAGGATCTTCATGGAGTTGTCCGGGAGGGTTTGGCCCAAACCACCTGCAATGAAAAGGATGGCCCCTTCATCTTTCGATGCCACCAGGTTACACCCTTCTGGCTCTGCCCACCACTCCGAGGAACGCTGGCTGGTCAGAGTCCTTGGGCCTCCATTGACATCGGTCTATATTGCTAGGTAAATAGCCTGAGTGGACGACTCTTGCGTGGGCTTCAAGAGGGTCTCGAGCGGTTCACCACCGATCCTCTGGCGAGCCACTCGGGAGGTTCCTCCGACGCTTGGGTTGCACCCAGGAACGATTTGCCCATCACCTCTGGCCAATGCTACACTTCCGGCGTCCCTCTTCTGTCCGATGTGGAGTGATCCGAATGGAAAACCCCCTGTTCTGGCTGGTGCTTGTGGGCATCGGCGGGTTCTTGATGGCGTTCGCCAACGGGGCCAACGACGTCGCCAACGCGTTTGCCTCGGCGGTAGGCGCGAAGGCCCTCACCGTTCAACAGGCGACGCTCATTGCCGGGCTAATGAACTTCCTTGGCGCGGCATTACTGGGCGGCGTCGTCTCGGCCAAGCTGATCACCGGTCTGATCAATCCAAGCCAGTTCGACCAAAAGATCGAGTACATGGCGGCACTGTTCGCGGTGCTGCTTTCCTCAGCGACGTTCGTCTTGCTGGCCTCGTACGGCAAGATGCCCGTAAGTAGCAGCCATGCGATCGTGGGCAGCCTGGTCGGGGTGAGCGCCTTCGTCGGCGGCTGGGATAGTGTCCGCTGGGAGGAAGTCTACAAGATTATCGCCACGTGGTTCTCCGCCCCGATCCTGGCAGGGCTGGCGGCGCTGCTCATCCTGTCGCTGATCCGAAAGGTGATCACCCAATCGGGCAAGCCGGGGCTGATGTCCCGGCTGCAATTCTACCTGCCCTACTTCCTAGGCGTGGCGATGTTCGCGTTCGCACTGATTCTGATGAAGAAGGGACCGCTGGCGGACTATCGGCCCAGCGAGCCGATCGGCTACATCGCGTTCGCGGCGGTGCTGGTGCCGTACGGGATCATCGTCAGCCAGGGGATGCTGCGGGCGTTTACCAAGGAGATGCCCGACGCCGAGCAGTCGCAGGAGGACATCTTCAAGCGGCTGCAGGTCGGGACCAGTTGCTACATGTCCTTCGCACACGGGGCCAACGATGTCGCCAACGCGATCGCGCCGGTGTTCGGCATCTGGCTGGTCTACCAGTCGGGGCAACTGCCGACCGATGAATTGATCGCCGCTTCGGGTGGGGTGCCGCTGTGGATCCTGGTACTCGGGGGCTGCGGCATCATGGCGGGCATCGCGCTGTTGGGTTACCGGGTCATCGAAACGCTTAGTTCGAAGGTGACCACCATCACCAACACCCGAGGCTTCTGCGTGGACTTCTCGGCGGCGAGCACGGTAGTGGGCGCATCGATGGCGGGTATCCCGGTGAGCACGACGCAGGTCGCCACCGGTGCGATCATCGGCACCGGCCTGGCCGACAGGGAGCGCGTCAACTGGCGTGTGTTGGGCAAGATCTTCACATCGTGGGTGCTGACTGTGCCGTTGGCCGCCGGACTAGCAATCGCGTACTTCTTTGTCGTAGACCTGTTGGTCGGGTGATGTTGGGCAGGGCGATCGAGCGATACTGCTAAGTGCTGACCCAGCAAGGTCGTCGGTACTTTTCGCCCAAAATCAGCGGCTGTGGGCGAGATTCCAGTTATTTTCCCCACCCGTGGATGACGTTGGCGATCCTGGAATGATCACTCTCAACGAAGGCTTGTTGAGAGATAATCGGTCGATCCACGGAGGAGTTAGGATCCTCCGGTCGAGATCCCATGTTGTCCAGATTACACCGGAGCACCGACACCGATAAAGCCCCGCGCGATCATCATCAAAACGTTGCGTTGCCTGCTTCCCATCCGAACAACTCTTGCTCACTTGCGAGCTCATGCGAAGTGACAGGGCCGTAAGCGTTTATCGAAGCCCCTCTTGCAGGGCGTGGGTATCTCTCGGGCAGCCCCTCGGTCTGTACGAAGACCCACCCCATGGCCCGACGACAGGGCAAGCATCGTGATCGGGGGGGGGCACCTATCGAATTCGCCCAACATTCCGCCGCGGCCAGCCCGGTCAAGCTCATCCACAAGAACTCCGCCCTGATGCGAACACACACGGCACCGAGGACACGCTCGTGTCGGCGGACCATGCCACCTACGAATTCCTCGACTTCCACTTGAAACCCCTGCGCGTTGCCCGCAGGTAGACCGGCCGTTACGCTGGCGGCTGGTGAGACCGAACTCGAAGGGAAACCGGTCCCCGAAAGCATACGGACAACGATCATCCCGTGGTGGTCTGCTCAGGCAACGCAGTGCCATCCCAAGTGATGTCCTCTAGGAAGACATCGGACAGGGTTTTGTGCTCCTCCTTCGCGACGGCAGCCCAGTGACGACGACATATATAAAAGTACAACGCTGGAAGGAGATCATCGGGTTTGAGCAAGGCGTCCGGCGTGGTGAACAATTCGTGGAGTAACTGGCGTGCCGGCAGCTTGGACAGATGCGGGTCTAACATATGGAGATCATACTGTCGTCGCGTCCCGGGCTCGACCATCCGGACATCGCCGGGTTCGTTGAAGACCGCGGGGCCGATCCAAGCCTCGGGTGTGAGGAAGACCCCGGCGCTGGAGCGAGGGTTGCATTCGATCATGATAAATCCATCGGGACTTTGCTGGGTACGGCGGTAGTCAAAGCTGAGAAACCCAGTGTACTTGAAGTGCTCAGCAATCTTGGCTGCCTTCTCAAACGTGCCAAAATCCGCAATCGATGCAAACTGCAGTGACCAACCGCCCACCGCGGCAATGGTTGGTTCATAGACGCAGTGCAGGACAATCTTGCCCTCGTGGACGACACTGAACGAGCAGGCATCTTTCCCATCAACGAACTCCTGAACCAGCCAGGGATTTTCACTGGTCGGTTCACAATCGTCGATAGAAGTTTCCCCCGCTCGAGGCCCATGATTGGTCAAATAAACAAATCCTCCCCGAGAATAAGCGGGCCGAGCGACGAAGTCACCGAACTGTTGGACCGTTTCGCGCAACGCATCACGACTGGCGACGGTTGCAGTCTTTGGGGTTGGCAAGCCTAGTTGGGAACAGAGAGTCGTGAATTGCGCCTTGTTGTGCAACTTGGCAATGGTCTCAAAGGGAGGGGCGAACAGTGGCACCGAGATTCGGTCGGCGTAGCGGGCTAGATAAAAGCCTTCTTCAAAGGTCGGTATGACCATATCGAGATGGTGATCGCGGACGATTTGCCCGACCGCCTCGGCGAACAGAATCGGTTGACGGGCAGGTGAAGGCACGACGTGTCCGGTGGTCGCGTGAATGTGCGAGTGGAGCGCCGGGGCCATTTTATAGCTGTCAGCGACGTGGACGGTGGCACCGTATTTATACAAGCCTCGGACAATGGCTGTGGCGGGGTCAAACCGGCCACCGGTCACCAGGACTTTGGGTTTGGCGGTCATAGGGTGCTCCGATCGGGAAGGTTGTCGTCCGAGATAGGCTGAATTAGAAAGATTCCTATTTTCCTAGGCACCACGGTCGCTGCCGACCAGTCGAATTGTGCAATCAACGCAATTGGGTCGCACCAACGATCGTCCGTGCCAACTGAACGCTTGGCCGGTCGAACCACAAACCACCCGACCGAAGGTCGAGAGTACCTGGCGGGCTACCAAGGAATCTGCAACCCGTCCTCACAGTTGATGAAACAGCCCGTCGATTCCAGAGATTGCTGGAATATTTCATGCAAGATGCGCTTCGCCCCCACTGCAGGTTCCACGGCTCCTTCTTCTTCCCAAACCCCTGCGTATTTGTTCGTCATCTCGGTTTTATTGAATCCCGGATGCAAGATCCTCACTGAGATTCCGCAGCCTTTCAACTCCTGGGCCAGCAACACCGACATCATATTGGCAGCAGCCTTACTCATATGATGACCATCATCGTGCCCGGTCGGGTTTTGGGTTGTACGCCAGGCGATGGAGCCACCCTGGGAGGTAATCATGGCGACCTTTCCCCCGTGGAATTTGATGCGAGCAGCGTTGTGGAGGGCGGCCGTCACGCGCAACGGCCCGACCGCGCAGATATCGATCATGCGAAGCTCTTCGGCGAAATTCAGGTTGCTGAGAGTTTCGAGCGGTCCGTAAAAGTAGCCCGCATTGTTGATCAGGATGTCCAACGGCTCAGAGATTTCACTCGCCAGCCTGACGACGGCATCCTCGTCCGTGACGTCGACGTTTTCAGCAATAACCAGGTTCGGATGTTCTTGTGCCAGCGCTGGGAGATGGGTGTCTGGCTGGCGGCATGATCCGATCACCCGCGTGCCTCGTCCAAGCAGTTCCCGAACGAGGGCCAGCCCAATTCCGCGGTTAGCCCCCGTCACCAATCCACGCTGGTCCCGAAACAGCGAACCATCGTAGACGCGGTCGATATCCAGTATCCGTGTATTCTGCTCAGCTCGCGCCCGTGCGAAGCGAACCCGCTGATCGGCGATCGAATAGTCCAGAGTCATGATGGCTGTCGAGCATCTTACTGGTTAATAATTGTCGACTTGTTGTGAATAATCCGATTCAACATTCGAACGGTCATAGCCTTCCAAGAACGCGGCGGGGAACCGCGATCCTCATTCGGGCAGAAAACATTGGCTCCTGGCTGATCACCCACTTTGAGCTGCCAAGCTGAGGAGACAACAGCAAACCCAGCGCGGCCGAGCACGGCCCGGATCTCGAAGTCCGGAATGACCAAGAGGTCACCCGTTGAAGCTATGGCCGATTGCCTTGAGGCCGACAAGGTCTACTCACCGACCGTGGTTTAGAGCGAGTGTTCCATGGCTCACTCCTACGAGTGCGGAAATGGTGGGCAAACATGTACGTATGCTACGAGGAGCCAGGGTACCGTACAACCTGCTACCGTGGAGCGGACCATTGCAGAGCCCAGTGAATCGGGGGATCCAGTCGGCACATGCATGCATCAGTGTGGAAGTGGTTCACTGTCGTGCTTGAGACAGTGTCCGGCCGAAAACTGAGTAGACACTCGAAGGAGTACAGTGAACCGAAGCGTTCGGACCGAACACGTTTTTTGTTGATTGGGAAGGCACTTTGTAAACCATGCCGGATGTTGACACCCGGAGATACTGTCAACGAGGGTCGGGGACTCAACGGCCATAATGCGGTCACCGAGGTATGTGCGGTCGCGCTGCGCTGCTATGTCAACAGTAGCCGGGCAGCAGACCGAGTGGCCGGCCGGCAATACGTCTACGACGCCTGGGCCCCTCCCGGGAGCTGAGTTCCCATCGATGACGGCATAGTCATGCCAATCGATGGCATACGATGGTCAATCGCCGTACATAAGGCGCATCCCCTTGTCGTATCGCTCCGGGGGCAGGTGGCACGGGGGTGCGGGTGGCGCCGATCAGCTGGACCGGGCAACGTCTGCGAAGCCGGCCGCGGAGCACACTTCCCGCACGGCATGGATCGAGGCGGCAACGGGCATGCCGTCACCTTCGAGGTCTAGCGTGCCGGCCGCACCCCGGACCAGATGCCCGACACCGCAGGCCACGGACTACTGCTCGCCATCTTCTCCGGCTCACCCACCGCCGTCAGTCATTGGCTCGATGTCGACATCCGCGATGACCCCGCTGCCATGAGCCTTTCAGCCTGGGCTGACTCGGTGTAGATTCCCAACCGCACCGGAGCCCGCTACGCCGTCTAGGTAGAAGATGCCAACTGGAACCAAAGTGAACGAGGAGTATTTGAAAAAGCGGGGTATGGCGAAAAAACAGATCGTAGAGAAAACATGGAAAGAAGTGGCTGTCGGCCGTTTTGGAAACCCGTTTGGGCTCCGGCTTCAATCTAGGAGGAGGTCGGGGGGAGTTCTATGTTCGGAGGACCGGGAAGAGCGGGAGCGAAGTCCTGCGGGGAACTCGGGCCCCACTGCAGGATGGTTCGGAGAGACCTCGCAAGCGTACTGTCCAGGTGGGTCGGTTCGCCACGACGACTCGGGCTCGGGATCCGATCGAGCCGTGCAGGCCTGCTCCGTCTTCTCAGTGCGTCACCTGCGATTGGGAACACCTGGAGAGGAATGCTAATTCGACGACGTCGGTGGTTCTTCCTCGACAACGATCAGCTTATGGGGGATGACCGAGCGTTTGATCTCTTCAAGGATCTCCTCACGGCCACCATCAACGCCGGGGGTAATGTGGACCATGATCGCCCCCTCTTTTTGACGGATGCCGAGCCCGTGGATGCCCGCCTTGCCCAGGTATTGATTGCGAATGCGAGCCTTGACCGCTTGCAGTGATTCCTCCATCATTTCTTCCCTTCATAGCAACTGGATGTTTAACCGGTCGACGACCTCATCGATGTGGTTGGCGATCCCGTAAGCGCCGCTAACCGGGCCCGCGAAGTAAAGTCCCACAGCGCGGTTGGCCCCACGTTCAAAGACCAGAGAGCCGCTGTCCCCGCCAAGGCCGATGGCCGCGTGAGGCGGAGTCGCTTCGATCCGCATTTGGTCGGTGAATAGGGCAACGACAGAGGGGTTAGCAGGGTCCATCCCGACAAGGGCGTCATAGGACACATTGGAGACAAAACCCTCGGTGTAGCCGGTTGTCCTGCCGTGCTTGCGAACTTCCATGTCTTCCTCGGCGCGTGCTGTCCCGATGACGGCCCCAATCGAGCAGACCTCGATTTCGTACTCGACACCGAGCAACAGCCGACCGATCGCCGCGTCGACGCTGTTATTGCTCGACTGACCCACCTGAATCGGCACGTACCGGTGTAGGTCGGCGAAATGATCCCCGGAGCTACCCCCGTCCGCCGGGCCCGGCTGGTAGAGGTCATCACCGGTTGCTCCCAGGTTGACGGCAGCAAAGACATGGTTGTTGCTCAAGACAAAGACATCGTCCGGGTCATCGCCGACTTGGGTCGATCTGCAAAGGCAGGCGATTGTCCCAGCGGTAATATCATGGTGGGCGGCGCTGATCCCGCCAACGATGGGCCGCTGCCGTTCCCGCCTTCGGGTGGTGCAAGGGGACGCGGAGGTGGCAGCGACCTTGGCGTCCGCCGGCTTGGACTTCGACGGACGCTTGCGGGCCAGAGTGAACGCCGGCGCTGACTCAATCACGTCCGTGGGAACGCCGTTGACAGACTCCGGTAATATGTCCCGCGGCGAGAGGAGCGATTTCGGTAATTTCTGGATCACGTAAAGCCGAACGCAAGGCTCCAGCGTTGCCTTGCCTTGAACAGCCTTCCGCCCTACCCCGATAGCGTGCACGTTTCGGCTCGCGCGGGCGACCGCTGCAGAGACCAGGATCGTACGCGACATACCAACAACACCCGCCGCAAGGCTGTCACGCAGCAGTCGGGAACTGAGGAGTTGCTTTGCCGCGAGGGCGTCTTTGAATTCGACCACGTGTGAGACCTCGCTGAGGGTTAGGGCGCTACAGTTCGAGGCGGCTTGGCCTGGTAAGACCGCTCATCGTCGGAGGAGAATGACCCTATAGATCGAACATCATCAATAAAAGGATAACGCAATCCTCCGGGATCGGCCATATCTGACCTGCCCTTCCAGAACCGAAAACCAGGATGAGTCTGCCAAAAAGAACGCTGAGAAAAGCCAAGCTCAAATGAAGGGGGTATGTTCATCAGGGCGATGACGAACCAACAGCAAACACAATCCTGGGAAGAGGCTTCACCGCGATGATTCATCACACCTTTACAGCCTAAGCTGACCAGCCCTGGATGGCCCGGACTGCCGTGAACGCGGATAGCGGCCATTGGGCGACCCCCTCTACTTCCATAAGGAGGCCGGAGAGAAGCTGTGGAGGCGGCTCTCAAAACGCGACCCCAACGGCGACCGAAAAGTGACCGAAACAGAGTTCCGGAACCGCCTGGGCAAAGAGAGGGTGTCCGCCACCGGCTCACCCAATGCGCCGGAGCCGCCGGATTTCGACGAGAAGCACACATACAAGAAGGTCGGTGACACCTCCCTGGGGCGGTACGCGTACAAGCCGAAGGATCACGCACCCGACGCAAAGGCGCCGGCGATCGTATTCTTCTTCGGCGGCGGATGGAGGAATGGCAGCCCGGGGCAATTCGCCCACCATTCCAAGCACTTCGCCGCCCGTGGCATGGTCGCGATCACCGTGGAGTACCGGGTGTCGTCGCGGCACCCGGTGAAGATCGAAGACTGCATTGAGGACGCCAAGTCCGCGATGCGCTGGGTGCGCGGCAACGCCAAGCACCTGGGGATCGATCCCGACCACATCGCCTCCAGTGGTGGATCGGCGGGTGGCCACCTGGCCGCGTGTGTGTCGCTGATCGACGACCTCACCGCGAAGACCGATGATCAGGGGGTAAGTCCAACACCGAACGCGATGGTGCTGTTCAACCCGTTCATGGGACTGGCCGATCACGCCGTGGTCCCCGAAAGCCCTCGGACCCGTGGCCCTTTCGTGAAGTTGTTCCCGCTGACCTATGCAACCAAGAAGCAGCCGCCGTGCGTCATGTTTTTCGGCACGGCTGATCGCCTGTTGGCCGGCGCCGAACGATTCCGCCAGTAGTCCGTCGAGGCCGGCAACGACTGCAAGATCGTGACCTGGGAGGGGCAGGGCCACGGATTCTTCAATCATAGAAGGGCCGGCGGCAAGTATTTCAAGCTCACGGTGGCCGAGGCAGATATGTTCCTGGTCAAGCTCGGGTGGCTGAAGCCAAAAGCGGATTGACGGCTCGATTGAGCCACGGGAAACAAAAGCGACGAACGGAACGACGGGCTCAACCCGACTTGGAGACAGCTCCTCGACATCACTCGGCAAGGCGGTCTTTCTGCTCGGGTTCAAGGCATTCGAGACAACCCGCACGACATCGTGACGGAAGCAAGATCCTATTCCGGATGAGGCAATACATGCTCTGCCATGCGAGCCCGCGCGATCGGACCTTCGTTCTGGGGAGGCAGGCAGCCTTGTGCTCTCGTAGGAGGTGCGTCTGCATACTCTGCCCTAGCCAAAGAGCCGGAACTCCGCCAATTGTTCCTCACAAACTTCGAGATGCAACCCAGACGGTTCGTTCACCTCATCCGGTGGTCTCCGGACGGACAATCCGGTGCTCGTGATGAATTCAAGCCCGTACTTTGACAAGACGGTTCCTTTGCTCGAAAGCCTATCAGGCCCACCGAGAGTGACTTCGTTAGACCGTTACTCGGCAGGTGCAACCGGCTCGGGGCGGACCCGTTAACCTACCTGAAAGATGGCTTGGAGGGGCTGCCGACT
The DNA here is from genome assembly GCA_964410665.1 of uncultured Alcaligenaceae bacterium. Lineage (GTDB taxonomy): Bacteria > Planctomycetota > Planctomycetia > Gemmatales > Gemmataceae > CAYPIE01. The sequence goes on along the minus strand of CAYPIE010000036.1, from coordinate 21,763 downwards.
CTGCAGGCGGACCGCCCGTCCAGTAGACGGCTACCTTGTACCATCGGGCGTTTGACCGATGTATAGGCCGAAGATGAGCAAGCGAAGCACTTGCTCGATGGAGCACGTCCGATACATCTAGCTTCTAAGAAACGTGGTACCTGCCAGAAAGGAACCCCATGGCGACTCGCCTCCTGGTGCACAGACACCTACTTTGTGCGATCTCGACACTCTTGCTTTTCAGGTTGGTCGGGAACTGTGCGGCACATGCTCAGCACACGAGTGCTTCCGATCCAGATAAACATAAATCTCGTATTGTTTGTGCCTTTTTCGGCCTCGATAACGATCTGCCGCGAAGGGCAAACGCTCTAGTAAGAGGAGCATACAAACAAGACGGTATGCCGCTCAATTTTAAAGACGAGATTGATGAGGGTACGCTTGATGCAAGCGACTTCATCGTCATTGACAGCCAAGGAACACAACACAAACCCATTGGTGCGACCTTGAAGCCAGCCGATGAGGATGGCGAAAATCGAACTGTCTTGCTGATTGGTGAATTCGGGGATGACGGGACTAACCCACCAGTGGAAGTGAGGATCATTGGGGATCTACTCACGAAGGAAAAGCGTCGCGAAGCATCCGCTCCTTCTGAAGCAAGAAATTTGAAGGGGACGTCCACAAAAAAGGTCATTCCATTGGGGAAGGGGCCAAAGATGTTCTTCGCACAAATTCTCAAAGGCAATCTGGCTGAGCGACCTTCAGGCACTGCGCAAGTCGTTCAGGTTGCCTGGGAAGGAGGAATTACTCCCGTTGATAAGAATGTTTCCGAAGAGGATCTTTTCCAATTCTATAAGGTCTACGTTGAGAAGAATGGAGAGCTGATTCCTCTAACCCCCAAATCCATTGCCGATGTCAACGACAATGACAACTTTCATCAGTTGATTGTTGATTCGAGTTATCCCATCGTAAGAGTTTCCATGCCCGCCAACATCGTGAAGGATCCCAATGGAGACCCTAATCCTGATACGGAGGTGATTGTCAGTTATAGCGACCCAAGAACAAGCAAGCGCAAAAGATGATTGGGTATGTGCGGCCTTCGGAGTGCATACGCGACGCTCTCCGGTGGGACCACTTTCAGCGGAGTGCGGTACGTGGCCTGTTCCCCGCAAAGTGGCCCAGTTCTTCTGAGAGTCTTGAGCCCTTGCCGGGCAGGAGACGGACCCATGCGGAAGCGACACAGCACGACGCAAATCATCGAGAAGCTCCGGCATGCCGAGCGGCTGCAGAGCGATGGTAAGACGATCCTCCAGGTCTGCCAGCAGCTCGGCGTCCGCGAGCAGACCTTCCACCGCTGGCGGAACCAGTACGGCGGCATGAAGGCCGACGACGCAAAGCGGCTCAAGGAGCTCGCCGCCGAGAACGAGCGGGTCAAGCGGGTGGTCGCCGAACTGGCCCTGGACAAGCAGATGCTCCAGGAGGTGTTGCGAAAAACGCCGTGAGCCGCCGCCTACCGCAGGACGCAGCGGACCTGTGCAGTGCGTTCGAGGTGTCGCAGCGGTGAGCATCGGTGGCAAAAGCAGGAGGTCGATGCAACCGACGAAACTTGGGATTCACTCGCATTTGCGTCGGTGTGAGCCCTCTGCGCGCTCCAGCCTTCACCTCAGCTGGCTTAAGGCCGATGGAATCAGCTCTCCCACGCCATTTTTCTGGTGATCGGAAATGGACCGTGCTGCCCCGTTGGCGGCACGGTCCATTGTGGGATACGTTTCGTTCGTTACGGCTTGGCTGGCGCCTTATTGGCTTCTTGGATACGGAGGTCTCCGTAGACGATGCGGAACTTATCCGAGTCCTTGGGCCTGTACCAGAAGACCGGGCGGTCCTTGTCCCCCAGCTTGACGCCCCGACCTGCGTAGGTGTAGTCGACGCCCTGCGCGTCAAGCGCTTCGATGAAGTCGAACGCTTCGAGCATGCGGTCGATGACGCCGGATAGCTCGCGATCGACGATCCTGTTGAGGTCTTCCTCGAGCAATTGCTTGCCGGGATTCGCCTTCACCCACGCCTCGCCGATCGCATCGATCCTTTCCATCATTTTCTGGCTCAATACCTCGATTCCGAGCGCCGGCGGGAAGTGCCCATCGGTCCGCTCGGCGTAGACGCGGAAGCTGTTCGCCAGATCCTCGAGTGTCGCCGGATCTCCGATGTTCTCGTTCAGCAGCTTATAACCCTCGGGTGGCTCAAGCGAAAACAACTTGGGATCCAGCATCTGGTTGTACTTGAAGTTCTTGAGGGTACTCACCACTTTTGACTCGCCGATGACCACGGTGTAGTCCAGTTGAATCGGCAGCGCGGTCTTGGGATCCGCCCAGATATCGACCGTATCGAAATCCTTCTCGCCGGGGTCGCTGACGCGGTAGCCAACCGTAAGCTTGCCGTTGATTCTCTTCTCGCCGAGCTTGGTGTAGTGGACATCGCCGAAGTTCTCGGATTTTTCCGCTCGACGAAGGTGATTCTGAATCTCTATCAGGAAGTCTTCGGGTTTACCGGTGTCTTCTAATACAGACAAACCGTCAAACAGCACGGCCACTTTACGCTCGGGGTCGATTTCCAACATCTTGTCGGCGGCGAGGTCGGCGATGAAAACTGTGCCGTCAGACATCTTGCAGTGGACCCGACCAGGGACTTGCATGATACACGTGTGAGTTTCGTCCTCTCCTGCATCGATTTCGAAGCTGGCGTTCTCGATTCGGAGGATCGCCCGGGCGACTTCTGCGAAGGCCAGCGTTGGGGTCGGGTTCAGAATCGAGTTGGCGAAGAACCCGATGGTGGTCAGGATGGCAATGGACGCGGCGATTCTCATGACGGAAGCTCCTTTAAATTGGAAGAAGGGGGTTCGGCGTATCGGCGTGCCGCGATCGGCTCGCTTGTCATAGGCTTCGAGCGCTTGTTGGCGTGTCCGATCTCGGTGTTCTTCGTTGATCGCTGGCTCTGAGTTGAGCTGCTTGATGATGTTGATCATTTCTTGCTCGGAGTGGCTCATCGGGATTGCCCTTTCGCAAAGTGGGTTTGATCGGCGTCAAAGCGGTCGCGGAGTTTCTTGAGGGCTCGGCTGAGTGCGACGCGGATCGTACCGGGCTTGAGGCTTAAGATCGCGGCGATCTGATCGTGCGGCAGCTCTTGCATGAATCGCAGGCTGATCAGCGCCTGGTCACGCGGGTCTAGTTCAAGGATCGCTTCATAGACAGCTGGCAAATCGAGGTGGTCGACACTGTCGTGGGTCTCGGTCAATCCGATCCGATTGGACAGGGCGGCGGATTCGAGAAGACGTCGTCGACGCTCGGAACTGCGCAGGTATTCATTGATGCGATTGGTTGCGATGGTGTAGAGCCATTGGCTAAACTCCCGATCCGAGTCGCCGCGAAAGGTGTCGATCCTGGTTGCGGCCACGAGGAAGGTATCGCTGGTCAAGTCTTCACCAACGGAGTGCGAGGGCAGCCGACGACTGCAATACCTCAGGATGCGGGGGTAGTACAGATCGTAGAGTGCCGCGAAGGCGTCTCGATCGGTTCGCACGCGTCTGACCAACTCATCGTGCTCACTTGCCGATAAATCGTTGATGGTGTTCATGCTTTTCTAGTTGCGCCAGAGACAGCGGCGTTACATGGACAAAGAAAAACTTTCTTCATCGGGCGCCTTCGGGGAAAGCAAATCGGGGGGCGTAGTGCGTTCGCTCATGAGCGTGGTGAAACGGACGAATTGCCGTTGTCTTCGCATTACCGCCGCGGAGGAGTCGCCCTTGATCGTCCCACAGGGTCCGTTGGATGGGTCGGGTTGGGGTAACCGTCTATAGGACGCCGATCGCAGCAATGCAAGGCAACAGCCAGGATCCGAAATGACTGCCGAACCGGGATCGAATGCGAATGACCGTGCCGAACATATTCATCAGGAAGCAAGCATGCTTCGCGTGTTCGGATGGGCCGTGAACGATGGGTCGGGTAGCAACTCCCCAAGGCGATCTCCCAGGTGCGTCGGGAGCCGCTCCAAGACTTCTTTGCGGTCGGCCAACGGGTCGGCCCGAGGCGTTTCTAGCTGCCGATGAAGCTGGACCGCGTCACCGTCGTCCGCCCGCCCCGGATCAGGACCGTCACCGGTCCGGAAGGGCCTTTGGCGATCTGTTCGCGCACCTTGGCGCGGGCCCCGTCCAGGCTTGCAAGAGGACCGTCGCTTTTCTTGAAATTGGGTTTGGCAAGTTTCCCGGACCAGGCATCGTTGCCTTGCGGAGAGATATAGAGTGTAGCCTCCGAACCCTCAGCACCGGATGCCGCCATCACGGTAAGCACGGTGCTGAGGTGAACGAAGCGATGAAATGACTTCATTAGTTTCTGCCTGCGCGATGATGGGACCTATCGGTTCTTTTTCTTCGATTTCTTTTTTGGACTAGGAGGATTCCATCCCGGCTTGAGGTTGGCAAATGTCTGGTAGTGTTGCCGGTATGCTTCCATTTCAAACCACGGTTCTCCTCGCTGAGGCTGGATTACTTTTCCTTCGGGATAGTCCTTGCCTTCCGCGCTGGCTTGAACGGAGGAAACCAGCTCCTCCGCTGTGGCGATCATGTTTTCAAACCGCTCAGGGTGTTCTGTGGAAATATCGTTCGCTTCTCCCGGGTCTTTCTCCAGGTTATACAATGTCCACTTTGCTCTCTTCCCTATGCCAACTTTTCGCAGCTTGAACGCTCCGTCGATCAGTGCCGTCCCTTTGGTTGTAAACGGGATGGGCCTTGTTCGTGAGGGTGTCTTCCCTTCGAACAACCGCAAAAGACTCTCCCCGTCTCGCACCGCCAACTGAGAGTCCTCCGGTAGATCGAGCAAGTCGACAATCGTGGGCATGATATCCAGGGTGGAGGCCGGGAAAGCCGTGACCATGGGTTTGATCCGCCCCGGCCATTCGATGATTCCAGGAACTCGGATTCCCCCCTCGTACAGGCTGCCTTTGTTGCCTCTGAGGTGGCCGACCGAGTCGGGATCCGTCGTAAGCCCCCCGTTGTCGCTGGTGTACCAGATCAGGGTGTCCTTTTCGATGCCCTGCTCTCGTAGGCCCCGGCGAAGCATCCCGATGCTCCGATCGATGGCCACGATTTCCCCAAGATGATCACCATGCTTTCCTTCGGGAAGACCCACCCGGTCTTCGGGTCTGCAGGTAAACGGAAAGTGTGGGGACCCGTACCAGATGACCGAAAAGGTGGGACTGTCTTTGTGCGCCTTGATGAAGGTAAGAGCCTCTTGGACCATCAACTCGGAAGACTCCCCTTTCAGGTACTCAAATGTACCGTTCCGAGTCATCAGCGGGTTCATGCCAAAAAAGTTACTGCACCCCAACCACACATCGAAACCGTAGTGACCGGGGTGGTTCGGGTCGTCCGGCAAGATGGGCATGCCCGGCCCCTTTACTCCGTTGAGGTGCCATTTCCCGAAGAACCCCGTGGCATAGCCTGCATTCTTAAGAGCTTGTGACAGGGTCTTTTCCTGTAGGCAGAGCCGCTTGTGAAGACCGGGCACCCCCGTCCGCGCGGGAACGCGCCCCGTTAAGACGGAAGCCCTTGTCGGTGAGCAGACTGGCGCGGCTGCATAGAAGCGATTAAAGCGGATGCCGGCCTCCGCCATGGAATCCAGGTTGGGCGTTCGGTCCTTCAGGTAGGGATGGCCCATGTAACCGACCTGTCCCCAGCCCTGGTCATCGGCCATGACTAGGACGATGTTCGGTTTCCGAGCCTCTCCGCGGAGTGGGGTGAAAACAGTGATTGCGATGACAATCGCGGCAACGCTGCGGATCATGCCGCCATCCAGATGAGTCGTTACTGTATACCTGCGACATAGAGTATTCATTGTTCCTTCTTCCTGGTGGTTCGGCCTTCTGAGGATCAAACACTTACCGTGCTCGCATTACAAATCAAATCGGGGGAAGCATCCATCGCAGCATGTCTCATTTGCGTCGACGCTACGCTTAGTTCGCCGCGACCCAGATCAAAGTAAGCGTCTGATGAAGCCATACAATAGGTGATTTGTTAGACGCTTACCCTGGGCTCGCAGGCTCCGCTCGGCCCGGTTGTTGTCGATGCTCAACACTCCGTCCCGGGTTACGTCTGCAGGTCCGGCGATTGGTTGCGGGCGTAAGCGATCGCCTGGCCCGGCGGGCTCTTGGGCAACGCCTGGGCGACCTGCTGCGCCAACCACTCCCCGAACGCCTCGAGTAGCGGCACCGCCTCCCGCCGACGGATCGCCTTGGCGAATTGCTACCCGACCGATCGTGCACAGCCCATCCGACCACACAACATATTCTATTTTACTTATAAAATAGTTTGACTGGGCAATTCGCACTTGATTCTGGTTGGGCAGTTACCTGGAATGGCGTCGGTCGTCGTGGACTGGTGCGATCGGCACCCGGAAGACGCTTACACTTCGCCAGACGCCTACGGCTCAGCGGAAAAACCCGAAGCGGAATCGAGGAAGTTTTGGAAATGCGATCCGTAAAGCGAAGGGCCGCGCTGAGTCGGTCCATCGAGAGTGTCAGCGGTTCGGGCGAGCCCCGACCTGGTCCGTTGGCGGCGGGGTCCACCGTCCGAGAAGTTGGCGGATGCCGCGGCAACCGAGCAACCATTCGATACGCCGTTCGAGGGCTCCCTCGAGTTCCCGAAAGAACGGGCGTCGGGCTCCTTCCAGGATCTGGCGGGTAGCTCTCGTTTCGGAGTGATCCGGCCCAACCGAGTGGAGGAAGAAGCGGTAGACCGGCGTGATCAGGGCGAGGGCTTCGGTACTGCGGCCCGTGGCCGTGTAGCACTCCGCCAAGCGGGCGTGGAGCTCCCGCAAAAGTGCGATCGCCCGGTCCCCACAAGGTATACTTTGTAAGACGGTTACGGAACGACTGGCGGGCAATGCATCGGACCGGACGATGAAGGCAGACGCCAATACACTCAACTGGCAAAGGCAACCATCCACCTCCTTCATCGCAATCTGGTCCGACATGCAGACAACCGCCCTGAATCTGGAGAAGCGTTACCTAATCACCTCTGCCCTGGGCAACATCCTGATCGGCTGCGTCGCCGTGAGCGCGGCGGCCTTCAGCTCCTCCCAGGCGATCATGCTGGACGGACTTTTCAACCTGAGCTACTTCGCCACTGGCCTGTTCACCGTCAAGGTCGCCTCCTTGGTAGCCCGCGGGGATGATGAGCGATTTCCCTACGGCTACGCATACTTCGAGCCGCTGGTCAACGGCATCAAGGGCGTGTTGGTGCTGGGCGTGTCGGTCGTCGCCCTGGTCGGAGCGGTCGAGGCGTTGCTCGGAGGCGGGCGCACGATCGCGGCGGGGATGGCCATTGGCTATGGCATTTTTGCCGCGCTCACCTGCGGGGTGATTGCGCTGATCATGCGACGCGGAGCGCGAGCGACCGGCAGCCCTCTGGTGGAGGCCGATGCGGAGAACTGGGTCGTCAACGCTGCGATCTCATCCTGCGTGTTGCTGGCCTTCGCGAGCATTTTCGTCCTGGACCTGCTCGAACTCAAGAGGGTTGTCCCCTATGTCGATCCGTTTGTCGTGCTCACGATCGTCTTGATCTCAATCGGCGTCCCGGTGCGAATGTCCTGGAACGCGTTGATGGCGCTGTTGAACCGGGCTCCCACCAACGACATCATCGAGCGGGTAACAGCCATCGTAGACAGGGGCCTTGCCGGCTTGCCCGTTCGGGAACGGTTTGTCCGGGTGGTCCAGCCGGGCAGGCAGCGGCTGGTCCTGGTCCACGTCGTTCTGCCGGTGGATTACCGCCCCGACGGGCTGGGCCAGCTCGACGCCGTTCGGGAACAGACGCACCGGGCACTCTGTGAGACGAACGTTGCCACCATCGTCGATATATTGTTTACGACCGATCGCAAATGGGGAGCTCCCTTAACCGACGGTGGATCGGGAGCAGTCTGAAGTTCTGAGACTCGTTCGTTCCTGGAGCATGACCATAATTGGGATGTGATGACCGACCGGAGCTTCTGGCCACCCAAGGATTGCAGGGCTTGCCGTGTGGCATGCCGAAGTGACGAGTTGTCCCCACCGGGACCCAGGTCATCAGCAGCCTCCTGGCCACCAGCAAACCCCTCCTATGACTGAATATTTGTCAAGGACGAATGTCGCACAGCAATGATAGGTCAGTCGCTGTGGATTTGTAAACCTCTTCGTAAACCGTACGGGAGTAAAACGGGGAGATTGGGTTGATAAAACGCCCTGCCTGGCCGGCGGCCCGGGGTAGATGAGCGTAGCTGGAAATGCTGGTGGGATAAGAAATAGCAGCGGAGAGAGGGGGATTCGAACCCCCGGTACGCTTTTGGCGTACACGGCATTTCCAGTGCCGCACCTTCGGCCTCTCGGTCACCTCTCCGGCAGCCAGATCATCTATAAGTTCTAGCGGCTGCCGACCGGCCTCGCAATGGTGAACGCCCGCAGCCCCCGCCTGCATTGACGCACCAGGCAATTTTTGCCTTGACCTCTGTTCATCACTGCGAGACGATAGGATTACCTCAGGATCTTGCAATTCCTGACAGGGTTGGGTCAACCGTCCCACCCTCTGGGCGTCCCATGTCACGTTTCGTTTGTGCTCTCTCCGGTCGCTGCGCTTTAGCGGTGTGGCATCCCGATCCACAACACGACCGCGACGATGTCCAGAGACCTGTTGCCCATTCATGGATGCAAGTATGTCGGCTCCTTCTGAAGTGATTGTTGCGGACCCCCCTGCGCTGGGCCGCTGCCTGGAACAGTTGCACCACTGTCCCGTGATTGGACTGGACACCGAATTTGTCGGTGAGGACTCGTATTATCCCGATCTTTGCCTCATTCAAATTGCGACGCCGAATCACCTTTATCTGATCGATCCGTTGCAACTCGATGATCTACAATCGTTCTGGTCAAGTCTTATGACGCCCGAACGCCAAGTGATCGTCCATGCCGGCCGCGAAGAAATCCGGGTTTGTCAGCGGCACGGAGGGGCCGTGCCGAAACAGTTAATCGACGTTCAGCTCGCCGCCGGATTGCTGGGCTTGGGCTATCCGCTCAGCCATGGCGCCCTGCTGCAACAGGTGCTGCAAGTTCGCTTGTCCAAGGGAGAAACCCTTACCGATTGGCGCCGCCGGCCCCTCTCCTCCGCTCAACTACGCTACGCTTTTGATGATGTCCGTTATCTGCTCCCCCTGTGGCAAAATCTGGCCAACCGGCTGGAGGAGCGACTTCGCCTCAACTGGCTCACCGAGGAGGTAGCCACTTTGACGCGGCAAGCCCTGGCCGAGACCAGCACCACCGAGAAATGGCGGAAGTTGCGGGGTGTGGGAAGCTTGGATCGACGGCGTCTGGCCATTGTTCGCCGGTTGTTCGAATGGCGGGAGCAGGAAGCGGGTCGGATCAATCGACCGGTCCGCGGCGTGCTTCGCGATGATCTGATCGTGGAGATTGCCAAGCGGAATCCAACCCGCGAAGATGATTTGCGAAGTCTACGTGGTCTAGGGGATCTCGATGCTCGTCGGCTCGTCGAACAAGTTCGCCTGGCTCGCGAACTCCCCGTTGAGCAATGTCCATCCCCGCAAGAACGCGAGTGGGACACCCCGCAGATCGGCTTGGTTTCCTCGTTCCTTTCGGCCGTGCTGGTCGACTGGTGCTCGCGGAATGAGCTCACCGCCACCCTGGTTGCCTCCGGACAGGATCTCCGCGGTTTGGTCCGGGCGACCGCGCTCAACGAACCCCTTTCCGAGCAATCGCCGCTTATGCGTGGCTGGCGGCGTCAACATGTTCTTCCCGAGTTACAGGCGGTGCTCGAAGGCCGGCGCTGGATCCGTGTTCAGGATCTACGCCGCGACTTTCCATTGGAAATGACCGATTCCAACCCCACGTAGAACTAGGATCGCCGTCGCTCGTTCTCGCACAATTGAATCATCATATCATATCATATTATGTTGAAGGTGATGGCATGTCCAATCGATTTCGTTGTCCCATGCCAGGATGCGAGCAGTGGTTTGACGCAAACCAGTTTCCCGATCAGACGGCGGTGACTTGCCCAAACTGTCGGACCACCTTTGCCCTACGCAGTCCGCATGTCGCCGCGCCCGCGATTGCGCAAGAGCCCCTCGCCTTCACCTCGGAACCTTCCCTGGCAGCCCGCTCAGCGGTGCGACGCTCCCAGTCGGGAGTCTGGAATTCGTACTTGGTGCTGGTCGGTGGCTTCTTCGTTCTGGTCAGCGCGACGGTGCTGGGAATCTATTTTGCGAACCGCGACGGGAGCTTGGCTTTCCAGAATGGCTCCAATGGGCGGTTTGTTTCCTCGGAGTTTTCATTTACCTTCGACTACCCCCCCGCATCATGGCAGCGTGCTCCCTTGCTCCGCAAAGAAGTCAGCGCCAATCTGATGGCCTATGCCCGGCTCGAAGCCAACCGGGCAACGCCGACGGCGTGGTTCGCCATGGCAGCCAAGGATTTCAAGGATCGTGAACCACGCGAGAGCGAATTACGTGCGGGGATTCGCGAGCGGTTAGCGTTCTTTCGCAATCTGGAGACCGAAGAAGTGGCAGGGGTTCGTTGGGCAGGCAAGTCAGCGATTACCTACCAATTCGTCGGCGACATCCAGGGAGTGTTTATGTCCGGGCAGTGTAGTGCGATCCACGCCGATGGGATTGCTTACTGGATGTTGCTGTGGGCGCCCGGGGAGACGATTAATGCGCAAGTACAGCAAGACCTCGTCGATATGCGCGATCGTTTTGCCCTGGTGCCACGCAACTGGCAGCCACGACGGCTCAACTGGCAGGCATTCCGTCCCGATGGAACGAGTTATCAGGTAACTGATGGAGAGGAACGCTGGGCCCCATTAGACCTAGAACTCACTCGACCGGATCCTCGAGTCACCCTGGTACTCGAAGCCACCGAGCCGGTCAAGGATGGTCGTTCGTTCTTACCCCGGCGTGCCCAATTATGGCTGGTCGAGCTTGAGGTGGCCGACAACACAGGCCTTGAGGCCGGGCAGGCATTTCTCCAGAGCTATCTCGAGAAGATCAACCAGGGGACCGGGGCAACCATGACACTCAGCCCCTTGGAAGGCGGCGAGGAGATGGACATACTCCGTCTGCGTGCTGACAATAGTGTGGCCCGCAAGCAGACCACCTTTTTTGTCCTGCGCGCCCTTCCTCCGGGTGAACAGCATGTGCTGGCGATCGCCCAGTGCCCCTGGGACCAGCGTGCAGAATGGGAAACCGCGCTGCTCGAGATTACGGGTTCTCTGGAACGAACGGCGGCGGAGTAATCGGCACCGGACTTGGATCCGGTAGCGAGCGATCGACCGGTGGCAGGATGCGGACCGGAGGTGTCGCTGGAGCTGGAAGCGTCGGGGTGCTCGGCGCGGGTGTGACCACCGTGGGCGTGGCTGGGTTGGCGGTGGGTGAGCTCGGTGGGGGAAGTTGACGCCCACGGAGCCGTAATTGCTGACCCGCCTGCAACAGATCGTCTAAGCGTGGCTGAGGACGGGGCCGGAGCACGTAATGAAGTCGGCGAACATCGCAAATGTTGCCTGGATAGAGGTTTTCGACAACAAAATCGATAGGCGGATAGGCATAGATCGGTGCGCGGACCTCTTCCAGCACATGCAGGGTTTCATACCCGTCCTTGACGATCGTGAAGGCATAATCGCCATAATAAGTATACTGCACATCGACAGGCGATGCTCCAAGCGGCCGACCATTCTGATAAACCAGCGCCCCGGGAGGATCGGTCTGGATCACGAAGCGGCGTTCCACGCAGCCCGTCAGGCATAGGACGATACCTACCACTAGCCAGCTCGCGAAGCGTCCGTGCATCATGATCCTCCGCCGGTCGTGGAGGTTGGCATCGCTGTTCCCATCCCACGACTTCGGCTGATACGCCGAGGTGGCGTTTCCATCAAGAGCAATTGGCCTACCAACGTCGACGCCTCATGCGCTGCCACCACGAACGGGTGGCAATCGCTCAAATCCGCTCCTGCTAGCCCGCATTTTGCGTCGGCGATGGCGTCTCTTGCTGAGCAGTGGCGGGCGGGTCTTCCAGTTCTGGAAAGCTGACCGGAACCAATTCCATGGCCTGATTGCGCTGGTCAAGGCGGAGTCGCCCGTCTCCGGTTACTTCGGAGGAGGGAACGCGAATCGGGCCGGCCGTTTGTCCCGGCGGCGTCCCCGGGGGTGGTTCGACCCAGTAGGCCGGTGACGTCGGGGTGACCATCAGTTCCTCATCACTGGGGTGCGTGCCACCCATACTGAGCGGGAGTGGAATGCTTGGCAGCGGGATGGTTTGTCCAGCCAACGAGGGAGATTCTTGGATCGAACCGCGGCGGAAGGGGCCGGCCCCGAGAACCCAAGTATCCTTCGAGTCGCTGATGCCCTTGATTACACCCGATTGCCACACCGCTTGCCCACTTTCCCGGTGGTAGGCAAAGAGGGCAATCTTGGCCATGCCGACCTGATCGGTCTTTTTCGCCAGGGCAATCTCGGGGATGGAGCTGGGCTGTCCTGGAACGAGGACAATCGGAAGACTCATTTGCGGCACCCCAAACATGAGCTCAAACCGGTCGGTACCCACTCCACCGGAGCGTGCTTCGACGATGATCTCGGCTTTGTTCCGGTCCTCCTGAAGAAGGCAACCGTACGCCGCCAGGTGTTGGCGGAGACTGCTAATCAAATAATCCTTGTCGGTGACGGTCTTCAGGGGAGCGGGGTCCAAATAAACCTTGCGTGCTGCGAGGTGAGAGAAGTCCAGCTGAGCCACCGCGGTATCAATCGAATGGGAAATCAACAGCATCTCGGTAGCTGCCCGGCTGGTATCCGTGGAGCGGGTGGTACCGCAGCCAAGAGCAAGGAGCAGTTGTAGGAGCATAGCTAGGGGAGTGCCCAAGGGTAACACGCGGTTCATGCGCTGGCAGGTACCTCCATCGATAGGTCGATCGGGTTGAAGTGCCGACATGGCAGGGGAAACGGAGATAGAACCTTCTATCCAACAAATCAAGCCCACACTGGGATACGGGCTCGGCTGGAAGCGATCTTGTTCGACAGGGGGCGGATCGGGTATGGCAAGGCGGATTACGGTGGGCATGGAACGGAGGGATGATGAGCATGAATCCCGTAGACCGGCAGCGACCTCGCACCACCGATCGGCTTCCAGGGGGAGGTACCGCAACGGAGACCGCCTTCGGCCGAAGGTTCGCGCGAGGGCTGCGACTACTGATCCTCCTGTGCCCCTGGCTGTTGGGTTGTCTAGGCGGGACGCAAAACCCCAGCTACTTCCCCTATCTTCTACCGGCCGGGGATATCATCCGCACACATGCCAAACCTCCTGGCTTTGGCTACTTTGCCAACTTCGACCCCTACGCCCACCGACTGGTGTTACGACCTGGCGATGGTGCGTGTCCGATTGGCACCGAAAAGGTGTTCATCGCCACCGTTTATGATGCCGAAGGACACCCTCTTCGCAAACGACGGGTCGAGTGGCTGTTGGAGGGTAGTGGGAACCTGATCGAAGTCGATGAAAGTGGTTACTTCGCGGGGCGTGGGTACAAGGTGGATAACCACTACGCGGTCAGCTATACCGACTACTTCGAGCATACGATCACCCGCGGCACCCCGGATCCACGCGATGACTTTGTCATCCGCCCAGGCCAAACCTGGTGTGTCGTCCGCTCGGCCGTCGAGGGTGAGACGGTCCTGACGGCTTATGTACCGGCGATTTCCGACTGGAGCCGCAACAAGGTGGTGGTCCGCAACCTTTGGGTCAATGCCGCCTGTGCCTTCCCGGAGGCAGCGGTCTTGCCCGCAGGTACTGCCCATCTGCTCACAAGTAAAGTGATGCGGCATCATGACCGTCAACCGTTGGCAGGCTACCAAATCCGCTATCGCATCTTGGAAGGGCCACCGGTCCGTCTCATGCCCGAAGGAGCGACTGCGTTACGCGCAGACGGGCAAACGGATCTTACCCTCGCCAGTGACCGCGATGGCCAGGCCAGTGTTCGGGTAGTGCCGTTGCAACCGGTGCCGGGGCAGACACGGATTCGGATCGAAACCGTCCGTCCTGCCGACCCGTCACGGCCAGGAAGTGTCGACACGGTGGTAGGCAGCTCAGAATCGACCATCGAGTGGCAGTCCGCGCAGGTGGTGCTCAGTCTCAGTACGCCCCCACAAGCGCGACGAAGGCAAGCCTTCCCAATCACGCTCTCGGTACGCAACGAAGGGCAGGTGACCTCCGAACCAGTAGCGCTGTTACTCTCGGTGCCCAGCAGTTTTGTCCTTACGGAGGCCAACCCCGAAACCCCTGCCACCGGTGAGCAACTTCGCTGGCAGATCCCGGCGTTGCCTCCAGAGCACCAGCAGTTGATCCAGACCCAGTTCCAGACACCCTCGCCTGGAAAATATACCATCTTGGCCGCGATCCATCAGCAGAATCAGCCTCCCGTCCAAGAGAGTGCGATCACCGAGATTACCTCCGCGCAATTGCAGATCCAAGCGACGGCACCGAGAGTCGCGGTCGTCGGCGAACAAGTTCCGGTTGCCGTCCAGATCACAAACTTCGGCACTGCCCCCGTCGAGTCCGTGCGACTGATCGGACAATACGATGCCGGACTACTGCATGCCGACCAACGCAACCCATTGGAGCTCACCGTCGATCGTATCGATCCGGGCCAATCGCGGTCGGTGGAGTTTGTCCTGACGACACGTCAAGCAGGACGCTGGTATGTGCAGGTACGTGTGGCCGATGAGCAAGCGATCGCCGCCCAGGCGGAACCGCTGGCCATTGATGTCCAGGATGCACAACTCATGCTGTCCGCGGAAGGACCGCCGGATGTCTTCTTGAACCAAGCCGGCACCTGGCGATTCCGCATCCGCAACGCCGGGAAGGTGCCGCTGGTACGCACCTTGCTCGATGCCACCCTTCCCCCTGAGCTGGGGTCTCCGCAGGTATCCCCGCCCGGCCAGGTGGTCCGTAGGCAGGTCCAGTGGGGACTCGAGCGGCTCAACCCCGGCGAAGAGAAGGTCGTCGAACTGACCGCGACCGCTATCCGCCTTGGCAGCGGCAGCCAGCTCGCGGTCGAAGTGACCGCCGATCCGGATTTGGCCGTACCGGATGGTCGCACAGCCACCACGCACTCGGCCTTGCGGCAAACCACGACCGTGCCAGTACAAATTCTCGGCGTGCCCGCGCTGACCGTACAGGTCCACGATGACCCGGACCCGGTCGCGGTGGGAGAACGGGTACGTTATACCGTGGTCGTTCGGAATGTGGGAACGCTCGCAGCGAGTGGCAATGTCATTCGCTGTGTGCTCCCCGCACAATTGCGCATCAACCGGGCGAGGGGACCGTTGCAACCAACCTTCACCGACCAAGAGGTGATCTTTCGACATTCCGATCGACTGGAACCCGGAGATGAACGGAGCTATATCATTGAAGCCGAAGCCCAGACGCCGGGCGATGCGCGCTTTCAAGTCGAAGTCACGAGTGAAGCCCTGATCAATCCGTTGCAGGTCGAAGAAGCCACCCGCGTCCTATCTGGTGGCTGAGACGACCTGCGCACTAACTCACCCCCCGGTCGATTTGCGGGGTCGGGAGCGGATGTCAAATAGGCCGAAGATTTCCTCCTCACTGAGTCCGATCGTCGGTGGCGGGTCATTGCGCGCGAGCATCTCTGCGAATAGTTGGCGTTTGACCTCCAAGATCTCGGCAATACGTTGCTCGATGGTATTCTCGGTAGTGAAGCGGGTCACCGTAACCGGGTGTTGCTGGCCAATGCGATGGGCTCGGTTGATGGCCTGATCTTCGATGGCGGGGTTCCACCAACGATCAAATAAAAACACATAGTTAGTAAATTGGAGATTCAGGCCGACACTTCCTGTCCCATAGCTCATCAGCAACACATGCTTGGTCGGATCGGCTTTAAAGCGATCCAGGATGCCCGGTCGTTCCGCGGAAGGAATCTTCCCATGAAACTCCAGCGGTCCGAACGCCTCAAGCGCGCCGGCGAGAATGCGTAAAGGCTCGACCCATTGGGAGAAGATGATCGCCTTGCGGTCGTTCTCAGCGACCTCGACCATATCGGCCAGGAGCTGTTCCAGCTTGGCACTTTGCATTGTGAGCGGATCAAAGTTGCAAATTTGTTTGAGCCGCATGACCAACTGAAACACATGCTGGACGCTAATCGTATCGCCCAGCTCATTGAGCCGCACAACCCCTTCCTTCTCGGCTAATTCGTAAGACTCCAGTTGGGCGGGGGTCATCTCCAGACAGATATCGCGGTATAACTTGGGCGGCATCTCGCTACACGCATCTTCTTTGGTTCGCCGCAGGATGCAATCCGCGGTCAACCGGGGAATCTCCCGGGCCGGGGTTTCCTCGGGGATGCGATTTGGATCAATAAAATCAAATAAATTCAGAAGATCTTCGGGTCGGTTCTCGATGGGAGTGCCACTTAAGGCCCAGCTGCGTTCGCGGCGAATACTCTTGACCACCTGGGCGGTTTTAGAATTCCGATTCTTAATGCGTTGGGCCTCATCGAGCACCACCAAATCAAACTGAGCCTGCTCTTCCCGGAGGAAGGCCTCATCCCGGGTGAGCGTTTCATAGTTGATGAGTTTTAACGGCGTATTCGTCACGAGCCAGCTGCTACGTCGGGTGTTGGCATCGCCGCTAATGATTTCATGGGGCAAGTCCGCGGCCCAGAGTTCCAGTTCGCGTTTCCAATTGAACACCAGGGGCTTTGGACAGATCAGCAACACTCGGCGAACCAGCCCCGCCTGCAGCAGCAGACGGATGGCCAGGATCGTTTGCATTGTTTTGCCTAAGCCCATCTCATCGGCCAATAAGGCCGCATTCCGCGGCATTAAAAACGCGATCCCTTCCAGTTGATACGGGAAAGGTTGGAAGGGCACCTCGACCTGTTTGCCACGAAACAGATCATCGATGGGCGGTTGCAGCAGGTAGAGCAAGCGATCTTTGAAGACGACCGTATCCGCAGTCGGTCGTGGCCGCAAACGCGAGGGTTTGCGTGGTTCGATGGGAGGCAGATCCGGCAGATCCGGGGCCAGCACGGGTTCGGGCGGAGTGGCTTCCGACTCGGGTTTCGCCGGAGCCAGCGCTGGTTCGAGGGTGATGGCCTCCGACTCGGGTTTCGCGCGGGGCAGACTCTCGATGGGTGGGGCCGGAAACTTCCAACCCTGCGTACGGATCGTTGGTTCGAGCTGTCCCAAGCCGCGCGCCCAGGGGAGCTCGGTGAGCAAGCGTACCGATCGGGCGGTCACGGTCAGAGGGCGGTCAAAACGCGGCAACGGACCAACATTCGGCTCGATTCCCAGATCGAACTGGCAAACCTCAAGAAGGTCCTCTGGGCTCGTGGCGTCGTCAATGCTCAAGATTGAACTCCTCATCCTGAGGTTGGTGGCTAGCCTCCAGCCGGTCAAGCTGCCACGCGATTGGAGACCCCCACTTTGCGTGCCTCGGTCATGGCCTCGCGGATGCGGCTAAATGGCTCGCTCAGATCGAGACCGGAATCGAGCAGGCTGAGCAGCTCGGCGATGGTCGAGCCATCGCTGCCGCATTCGGCGGCGTAAGTCAATTGGCCCGCGGTGGGAGCATGGGGAACCTGGATCCAATGGTGCGGGTCCAGGGCCACTTCGCTGGATTGCAGCACCAGAATGGGCAAGGCAAGATGGTGACGCAGGGGAACGACGGCCGGGTCATTGGCGACCAGCAGTTGGATCGGCGTGCTGGACTTTTCGATGAGCGTTTTGCCAATCAATTCAGCACACAAATAAGGCCTTAAGGTATGCGCATAAAGAATTTGCTGCACACGGTTGGGCTGCACGGCCGTGCTCATACGAAACTCGACCGGTCGACCCCAGGCATTGGTGACCAGATAGCCGCCCTGGACCCCGTTTCCTTCCTCGAGGATGGTCAGGAAACCGATGGTCAACGTCGTCGGACCAGAAGGGGGATTCACAGTAACCGTCTCCTTGGGCAGGGCATCCAATGAAGTCAGGCACACAATGCCATCGGTGCCGCGACCCGGCGGCTTCACTATGCCCTTCGCCGAACCCGTTCACGACGAAGCCGTGCTGAGAGGGGAATCGCGCTAACCGTTAAGGTTGCCCAGGATGCTCCGACCACGGTTAACACTTGTACCACGGCAGTTCCTGCTGGCGAATCGGGTCGAGTTTGTTAAAAAGGCAACTAGTATCATCCGGAACAAGGGTACTCTCGGGACCTTTCGCGAAGACGCGAGGATATTCATCATGGCAACGGATTCAACCCCTCCGAAGCCGACGGGCCCGAAGCTCTCGCCCGTCGAGGGGATCAAGGACCAGAGTCGGTATCTACGTGGGGAGCTCGCCGAGGAACTGGCGCAAACAAGCGATCACTTTCAAGAGACCGAGAAGCAACTGCTCAAGTTTCACGGCAGCTATCAACAAGAAGACCGCGATGCGCGCAAGGCCCGCAAAAAAGAGGGCGCTAGCAAGCACTATATGTTTATGGTCCGCACCCGACAGCCCGGTGGCAAGATGACCGCCGCCCAATACCTGGCCATCGATCAGATCGCCGGTGACTATGCCAACGGCACCATCCGCTTCACCACCCGCCAGGGCATCCAGCTGCACGGTATCCTGAAAGGCGATCTCAAGAACACCATTGCCGGCATCAACGACTGTCTGCTCACGACCCTGGGCGCTTGTGGCGATGTGAACCGCAATGTCATGGCCTGTCCCGCGCCCCTGGCCGATCCTGTGCGGCAACAGATGCAACAGCTGGCCGATCAGATCGCCGAGCACTTAGCGCCGCGGTCCAAGGCCTATCACGAAATCTGGCTCAATGGTGAACGCGTCGATGGCCTGGATGAGGAGTTCGAACCGATCTATGGCAAAGTTTATTTGCCGCGGAAATTCAAAATTGGCCTGACTCGGCCGGATGACAACTGCATCGACATCTATGCCCAAGACCTAGGTTTTGTAGCCATTCTCGACCAGGGTGCGGCCGTTGGCTACAACATCCTCGTCGGCGGCGGGATGGGTCGGACCCACGGGAAGGCGGAAACATTTGCTCATCTGGGCCAGCCGATCTGCTTTGTTACCCCCGACCAGGTGATCGCAACCGCCGAAGCGGTGGTCAAGCTGTACCGCGATCATGGCAATCGGGAAAATCGCAAACGGGCCCGCATCAAGTATTTGGTCGCCGACTGGGGGGTCGAGAAGTTCCGAGAAGTGCTCAAGAATTACCTCCCCGTGCCCCTCGAGTTGCCGCGAGCATTTGCCATCACGCACATGGACCTGCACCACGGTTGGCATGCCCAGGGGGATGGCAAGTGGTTTCTCGGCTTGAGTGTCGAGAACGGCCGGATCAAGGATGCGGGTGAGTTGCGACTGCGAGCGGGGCTGCGGGCGATTGCCGAGCGTTACCAGACCCCCATGCGGATTACCGCACAGCAGGACGTCATTCTGTGTGACATCGACCCCGCCAATAAGGCTGGCATTGATAGCCTGCTCAACGAATATGGCATCCCACGCCCAGAGAATCTGTCACTGGTACAACGCTACTCCATGGCCTGCCCAGCAATCCCTACCTGTGGACTGGCGATCTCAGAGTCGGAGCGTGCCCTACCGGCGATGATTGATGAACTGGAAGCCGAACTCAACAATCTCGGACTGGGCGACCAGGCGATCAGCGTGCGGATGACGGGTTGCCCGAATGGCTGTGCTCGTCCGTACCAGAGCGACATTGGCATCGTAGGCCGCTCGGGCGACAAGTACACCCTGTATCTGGGTGGTAGCACGTTGGGCACTCGACTCAATTATGAGCTGCAAGATCTTGTGCCCCGGGATCAGATCTTGCCGATGCTGCGGACCCTGCTGACACACTTTAAAGCAAGTCGCCAGGGTGAGGAAAGCTTCGGCGACTTCTGCCATCGTCTCGGCCAACAAGAGGTACGCGAGCTCATCGGCCTCAACGGGACGGGCCACTAATTGGGGTCAGCAGTCGACCGGCTGCCGAGTCAAGCTCGCAGCCGGTTGGCCTCCACCCGCTTGAGCGGAATATGCCGCTGCCAATGCAGATCGTCCCGCTCCGGGAAGTCGGCCCGGAAATGCGTCCCTCGCGACTCGGTTCGTTCCAGGGCCGCGGCGATCATTACCTGGGCCACCGTCATGAGATTTTGCATTTCCCAGGCCGCGATCGTCGTAAACTCATGACGCAACACATAGCCACACCAAAAGTCGACACTTTGCTGGGCGGCCAGGAGCCGCTCGCGCTCGCGGACAATCCCCATGTTGCGACCCATCATGGCCCGCAACGAGTTGGTCAAATCGGCCACATCAAAGGACTCCGTGGTCAGCATGGGCGGGATCAGGTGCCGCAGCGGCCAGGCAATGCACTCACTGGGCATCTGCTGGGCGGCCGCCACCGCACCCCGGCCACACAACGTGCCATAGACCAACCCCTCAATCAGACTGTTGGAAGCGAGCCGATTCCCCCCATGCAGACCACTGGAGGTTACTTCGCCGGCCGCCCATAAGTTAGGCACGGTGGTCCGACCCACCGCATCCACCGTCACCCCGCCAATCATATAGTGGGCAGCTGGCCGTACCGGGATAAGATCCTGGGTAATATCGAGCCCAAAGGAGCGGCACACCCGGTTAATCCCTGGGAATCGTTCGAGAACTTTGGCCGGATCCAGATGCGACAGGTCCAGATAAACGTTGGGGTGCTGCGTGCGTTCCATAGTGTGAAAGATGGCCCGCGAAACCACATCACGCGGCGCCAACTCCGCACGCTGATCCACAGCCGGCATAAACCGCTCACCATGGACATCGCGCAGATAGGCGCCCTCGCCACGTACCGCCTCACTGATCAGATGACGCGATGAGCCGGCTAGATAGAGCACGGTCGGGTGAAACTGCATAAACTCGAGGTCGCGTAGCTCCGCTCCCGCCCGATAGGCCATCGCGATCCCATCCCCGGTGGCCAACGGGGGGTTGGTACTCTCGCGATACACGCACCCGGCACCACCCGAAGCCAAGATGACTTGCTTGGCCCAGAGTAATAGTTTGCCGGTGTCTTCGCGCCAAACCAGGGCACCGACACAACGATCTTGGTAGGTAAGAAGGTCAAGAGTGAACGTATTTTCCCACAAAGTGATGTTGGAGCTTGCTTGGGCCGTCGCCAGCATCGCGCGCATCACCTCATAGCCGGTTGCATCGCCCAGTGCATGCACAATCCGTCGATGGCTGTGGCCCCCCTCACGAGTGAGAGCCAGCTGACCATCGATCAGATCAAAGTGCGTACCATAATGAATCAGGTCCTCAATCTGGCGCGGCGCCTCGCGTACCACCATGTCCACGATCTCCGGATGGCACAGGCCGGCTCCGGCGGTGATGGTATCCTCCATGTGATTCTCGAACTGGTCCGATGGGTCCAGCACCCCCGCCAGCCCTCCCTGAGCATAGGCACTGTTACTCTCGTGGATCGGTCCCTTGCTTACCACCAGCACATCCAGCGGCTCGGCAATCTCCAAGGCCGCGCGTAAACCTGCGATCCCTGCTCCGATCACCAATACGTCGGTGAATTGGTGGAGCGTCTGCTTGGAGCCAAACGTGGTCAAGTAGCGATTCATGGGTGTGCTTAGCTTTCTTAGGCAGATAACGAACTTCGAGCGAAACAAGAGACAGAAGGCAGAAGCGCTTGCGCTGCGGGGAAAGAGGCAGAAGCGCTTGCGCTGCGGGGA